>NZ_JAVKGR010000001.1:0-569673 GCF_031470965.1 Nesterenkonia aerolata
GACATCTGGCCAGTCTCGCAGGACGGGCGCTATATATTTTTCAGACATGCCCTAGCGCTTGGCTCTCGACGTTCCTCCGTACCCCCGTCGCGCATCGCAACTGGTGAACCGTCTTGACATTCGCCCCGCCCACTCGTGTCGGGAAGCAGGGCAGGCAGCTCCCGTCCGCAGCTGTCAGAGCGCGAACGTCGCGACCACTGGCCGGTGGTCCGAGGCCTCGCTGTTGTCGCGCCCGCCGGGTGAGTCGGCGACCGAGCTGACGTCGACGCCACCGGTGGTGACCGACTCGACCGCCTCGGTGAGCGCGTGGCTGACCATCAGATGGTCGATGAGCTCGCCGCGACCCCGGTAGACACGAGTGAAGCGCTGTTCCTCGTCGATCAGCGGGGCGAGGTTCCACATCCGTGCGGCATCGCCCTGGTCCTCGCGCTCATAGCCGCCGGTGCCGAACTCGGAGCCGCCGGGGCCCAACAGGATCTGGGTGGTCGCCGCCTGCGGCTCGTCGTTGAGATCGCCGGCGACGATCACAGCGTTCTCTCGCCCGTCGCCGTCGAGCAGGTCATCTACCCCGGCGCGGACGGCGGCGGCCTCAGCCGCGCGCCGGTGCAGCGCATAGACCGCATAGCGTGCACGCTCTCCTTCGTCGCGCGGGGAGAACCGGCCGCCCGGATAGGTCAGAAGCTTCGACTTCAGGTGCGCCGAGACCAGGTCGATGGTGGTGCCGGCCTTGCGGATGCGTGCCGTCAGCGCCGGCCGGCCCATCGCGGTGATGGTGCTGCCTTCGTCGTCGACCTGGACTGGGCCCAGCTGCTCGGGGAACTCGGTGATCTGATCGACCTTGGTCAGCGCGGACTGGGCGAGGAAGCCCACCCGGATGCCGCGGCCGTCGGGGTCGGCCAGCGCGGTGTTCCAGCTGCCGTCGAGCCGGGACGTCAGATCCTCGAGTGCCTCAGGGTCGCCGACCTCCTGGACGGCGAGCACATCAGGCGAGTGCTCAGCGACCGTGGCGGCCAGCGCGTCAAGCTTGGTGTCGTACTCGGCATCAGTCTGGCGGCCGGAGTCCTCGCCGGGGCGGAAAAGGTTCTCGAGATTCCATGTGCCGATGGTGACCATGCCGCCCAGCGTGGACCGGTGAGATGAACAGCGGGTCAACTGGGGCTGAGGTGAGCCTAGGGGTGACCTCGGAAGGGCAGGGGTTACCGGCCTGCGGACTGCCGACTCGGGCGTGTGTGGGCATCCCGAACGAGGAGGGTGAAGTAATAGCCGAAGATGACAATGGCCCCGACACTCAGCCCCATGGTCAGTCCATCGAGGAACTCGGTGCTAGGAAGAAAAATCTGGCTCTTCGGAGTTCAGGTGGGGAGGTGCCCATCCAGGCCTCCGCCGATCAGCAGCATCCGTAGCCGGTAGTTGCCTCGGTTCCGGAACCCACGAGCGATCCTGCGAGCCAGCTCGATGAGCCCGTTGACCGCCTCGGTGCCTCCGTTGTTCGACCGGTCGGTGGTGAAGTAGGCCAAGAACTCTCTGCGCCACCGGCGCAGGGTCCGGCCCAGCTTCGCGATCTCGGCCACCGGACAGGACCGGAACGACTCGAGGACCTTGAGTGCGATGCGCCGTCCGGCGCGCAGGTCATGGTGCTGATAGGCCGAGCGGAGTTCTTGGGCGCACTGGAAGGCGATGAAGACCTGTTCATGGCGGGGGTCAGCGGTGATGACCTTCTCGATCCGCCGGCACTGGTTCTGACTGAGGTGCTCGATCCCGGTCTGCAGCAGCCGCCGGATCCCATAGAGCGGATCGCCCTTACGGCCTCGGTGGCCCAGAGTCTCTTGCTGGACCCGGCGGCGGACCTCGTCGACGGCGGCGGTGCCGAGCTTGACCACGTGGAACGCGTCGAGCACCGCGGTGGCCTCGTCGAGGTGGGCATCGATGGCGTTCTTGTACCCGGCGAAGGGATCCAGCGGGGCGATCCGGATCCCGGTGCGGAAGTCGTGGCTGCGGGTTTTCAGCCAGTCGGCGTAGACGGTGTCGGAGCGGCCGGGCACCAGATCCAGCAGCCGCGCCTGCACCCGCCGGTGGCGGTCTCTGGTGAGGTCGACCATCCCGGTCAGCTCCTTCGGACCCCGCCGGACAGGGCTGACGTGGTGCCAGAGATGCTCATCAACGCCCAGGGTGACCACCCCGGCGAACCGGCGCTCATCGTCAGCAGCGGCCTCCAACACTGGGGCGATCGCGTTCCAGACGGTGTGCCAGTCCACCCCCAGCTGACGGGCCAGGCCCGCCACCGAGACGTTCTCTCGGCGCATCTGGGCGATGCTCCAGCTGATGCACCGGCGGGTCAAAAGCGCCCTCGGGGCGGCCACCGCCGGGTTCTGCTCGGTGAAGACGCCGCGGTCGCAGTCGGGGTCGGCGCAGCGCCATCGGCGCTTACGCCAGCCAAGCCTCGCCGGGAGGCCATAGACCGGAGCATCGATGAGCTCGACGCTCTTGCGGCCAGCACTGGTGGCGATGACTCCGCAGTCCGGACAGCCCGCCGGTTCTGCTGCTGACTCGACGACCACGCGCAGCAGCCCGGCAGTGGGTGGGCGTTCCACGGCGATGACGTGGAGACCGTCGAGGTCGGCGAAGAGGTCGCAGTTCTCACATCCGGCTTCGATGCTTTCGAGGTAGAGGTCCGTGCAGGATCGGCACAGCAGCTCGTGGAAGTGCCCACAGGGGAACACCACAGAGAACCACGCCTCACCGTCACAACCTCCTTCCCCGTGATCAGGAGAGACACATTCGCAAGGCAGCTTCTCAACCAGTTCCGGCAGGGCAATCCCACTCAGTGTGGCTGTCATCGGCTTCTCCTTCCTTGGCGAGTAGGGCGGTGAGCGCTCGGATGAGTCGGCGTGCAGACTCTGGGCTGATCTGGAGGTGTTCGATACCGACCCATGTCTCGTCTTCATTCAGGAACTGGAAGAGAGCCGCATGGATCTCCTCCGCCGCAGGGGCATCGTTGGTGACTCGTGTGATCACAGCGACCGGGCGGATCTCGGACTCGTGACGCCGGTCTTCTACCAGCGCCTCATCATGCAGGGAGGCGCACCACTGTGGGCACTGAAGCTCACACATCAGGAGCCTTCAGCGGGTCACCGGAGAAGTCCATGCCGCTCAGCATCTCCCAGACCTCTTCGGCGCTGGGGCGGCCCTCAGGTGTTGCGTAGGTGTACCTGACTGCAAACTGGTCGATCTTTCCCCACGGGATGTGGCTGAAGTTCATTTCCAACTGGTCGATGACTGGGAACGCCAGCTCCGAGATGTGAGCCATATTGGCCAGCACGCCCACGTGGTAGTCCTGGCGGAAGTGCTCCCAGCCGGCATCGAACTCTCGGCCAATTGAGGCCAGCAGATCTCGGATCTCATTGACACGAGGGGCAGGGTCAAACTCCTCAGACCCAGCGGTGCGGAACCGAATCCTGTCCGGTTGGGAGAACAGGCCGATCAGCAGCCGAGCAGTGTGGCGGACCTCGCCATCGGCCGAGTAGTGGCTCAGGTACTCCAGGCCCTGCTGGACGGTGGTGCATTCATGCTCGGTGAGGGCGCGAGCGATCATGCCTGATCACCATCCTCATCGGCCAGGCGCTCAATCTTCACCACAGCGGTGTTCATACGACAGTCCTTGAAATGCCTCGGCAACCCTGGCTCGTAGAACCACAGGAGCGGCCTGGTCCCAACCTCGGGCCATCGAACGACCCGCTCGATCTCCACCACTGCCCCATCGTGCTCGTGAGGCTGGGCATCAGGGTATTCGGGGAGCCGGATGTAGGTCATCTCGTCGAGATCCCAGAGATGCCGGGAATGGTCTGTGGTGACCAACCACCGCCCGGTGTGCTCAGTCGTCAACGCAACTGTTGTTTCACCCGTGGTCTTGAAATCAGACATCACGTGCCTCGCTCTGCTTCACACTTCCTCTCGGCCAAGGGGCATCTCCCCCACGATCAAGCCGAGCCGTGCTCATCACTGTTGCTGCTGATCGCAACCGGCGTAGGTAGATGACGGCAGAGGTTTTGGGAGAATGCCAGCAGAAAGTTGGGAAGGCCGTTGGGAGACCTCAGTTCAGACGCACATCGTCCCCAGTCAGCGGCTCGTTTTCAGTTCCGAGAACAACCCAGATCTTGGTCAGCGCATCCTGCGCACTGTTCGCGTGCACTGAGGCCATCCCGCCCAGGCCGCTGTTCAGCGCGATCAGCATGTCCAGGCTCTCGGCCTCACGCACCTCACCGACGATGAGCCGGTCCGGACGCATCCGCAGCGCTTCCTTGACCAGGCGGCGCAGCGGAATCTCACCTTCCTGCTCTAGATTGGGCTGGCGGCACTGCATCCCCACCACATCACGCAGCGGCAGCTGGAGCTCGAAGATCTCCTCCACGGTGATGACCCGTTCGCGCGGACCCACCGCGGCGCCGAGGCAGTTGAGCATCGTGGTCTTCCCGGCCTGTGTCGCACCCGACACCAAAACATTGAATCCGGAGGCCACGCAGGCCTCGAGCACAGCCGCCGCCTGGTCGCTCAGCGACCCCCGGCGCACCAGGTCCTGCAGCCCGGTGGCCCGGCTGATGAACTTGCGAATGTTCACCGCCCAGTGGCGTCGCGTGATGTCGGGGATGACCACATGCAGCCGAGAACCGTCTGGCAACGCCGCATCGACGAACGGGGAAGACAGGTCCAGCCGACGCCCGGAGGTCTTGAGCATCCGCTCCACCAGGTCACGGATCCGCTCCTCTGAAAGCGTGATGGAGGTCAGCTCAGACCGACCGTGTCGAGCGACGAAGATCTCCTGCGGCCCGTTGATCCAGATCTCCTCAACCGTCTCGTCGTCGAGCAGCGGCTGCAGCTCACCGAATCCGGCCACGGAGTCGAGGATGTGCTTGATCGCGCGCTCCACCTCACCGATGAGCGGCAGCGACGTCGTCATCGACCGACGGTCGTACTCCACGACTGCTGATTCGACGAGCTCTTGGAGATCCGCGTGATGATCCTGCGGGTCAAGTCCGCGCCGACGAATCTGATCGCGGACCTCTCCCTCGACGATGGCCAGAGCTTCCACCGGGCCCTCTCCCCTCCTGCAACTCCTATAACGATCTACTTCTCAGCTGCTCTCATCGGTGGTGTCAGTGACACAACAACCCGCCGGACCACCAGAATCGGCAGGGCCGAGGCCTCCGACGGCGACCGCTAGAAAACCATGGGAGAACCCTCGGTCGCAAAACGCCCTCCTCAGCCTGTGGAGAACTCATTGTTCGAGGCCAACAACACCGAGTTATCCACAGGTTTCCCCGCTCCCGCAGCGTGAGCAGCAATCACACCTCTACGCTGTGCTGCGCAGCACCTGATCATTTACGCGCAGGCCCGTTACCCGGAGGTTCCCTTGGCTCTGTCCGTCACCGTCGTCCACCGGCCTGACGCCCTCCCGCAGAGGCTCTGGCAGCGCCTTCGGCACCAGGCACCGGGAGACCACGACCATGAACTGCGCCTGATCCTCGACGGCGGGCACAGTCCCTCCGGCGCCGAATTGGCCCAAGCCCTCAGTCGATGGATCCGCAACACCCTCGCAGACACCCCACCGGGGCCTCTGGACCTGCGTGTCGCCGAGGCTCAGCTGGCAGAGATCCCCTCAGGATCAGCACAGATACACCACGGCATGGTGGTGCTGCTGACCCCGAAATCGACCACCACATCAGCGTCGTCCGCCGGGCCTCTGGGACTTCGCCTCTGCGTGGACCAGGGACCGGACGCCGGAGCAGTGTTCCCCCTGCCTCGCGGTATCCACGAACTCGGCCGCGCGGCACCACGGCTACGCATCACCGATCCCGCCCTGGCACGGCATCACCTCAGCCTCGACGTCGGCGCACGCGCGGTGCAGATCCACCAGAACACACGCGGTAAAGCCCGCCGCACCAGCCGCCCCTGGTCAGCACAAGATCCTCTGAGAGTCGGCAGCTCCACGCTGCGACTGTTCAACGGCCCTGCCCCAGTGCCCCCGCGGACCCCATGGCCGGTGACGGCCGAGCCTGTCAGCGAGAAGCCACCGGAGGGCCGGCATCGGATGATGCTGCTGATGGCCCTGGTGCCTCTGGTCATCGGGATCGTCTTGGTCACGGTCACCGGTATGTGGTTCTTCCTGCTCTTCAGCGCGGTCTCCGGGCTCGTGGCTCTGGCCACAGTCATCGACGCCCGGCGGCGACGTCGGGCGTTCTCTGCGGCGATCGCTGCAGCCGCAGCCCAGTGGTCCCAACGGCTCGAACAGGCCGCAGCCACGCCCGGTCAGCTCGGCCTCGCCGCCCAGCAGGCCCGCGGGCGGCCGAGCGGACTCGGCGCCGGGGCACCGGGACGGCGCAGTGACGAAGCCCCGTTCCGCGCCGTGCGCTGCGGAACCGGAGTGATCACCCCGGAACTCGCCCTGTCTTCTGGGGTGGAGATGCCGCGGGACACTGTGGTCCGCGCGCCGATCATCCTGGGGACGGGGCCAGAGGCTGTCACCGAGATCGGCGGTCCACGGCGGGCGGTGATGCGCACAGCCCGGTGGATCCTCACACAGCTTCTCATCCGCCCCGCCGAGGAGCGCGCCACTGTGCTGCTCGCCGGAGCTCACGCGGCGTCCTTGGTCGAAGCTGAGCTCAGGGACTTCGCCGAACTTCACCGCGCCGTCATCGCAGACGACATCGACGTATCTTCAGACGATACTGTCACACCCGTACTCGTCCTCAGTCTCGATGATCTCCCAGAAGGTGACATCACGGCCTCAGCACTGGGCCGGCACACCCAGCACGCCCTGGCACGAGGGTGGCATGTGCTCATCCTGGCCCCGGACGGCAGCATAGGCTCTTTTCCTAGCTATAACGCGTCGGTGCGGATCGACCTCAGCGGCGATACTCGCCAGGTGCGTGACGCCAGTGGCACCTGGATCACTGATGCCGAGGAGGTCGCCGCAGACGGCATCAGCTCCTCCACCGCCGCGCAGATGCTGCGCCGTTCCCTGCCGTCCTGCACTGATCTCCGCGGCTCCGGCGGTATTCCTGCGCAGGTCCAGGAGCCTCTTCCGGAACGGCTGATGACCGGCTGTGCCACCACTGCGCTGGAAACACCGCTGGGCACCTCGGCAGCGGGGCCGGAGCAGCTGAATCTCGTCGACGACGGCCCTCATATCCTCATCGCCGGCACCTCCGGCTCCGGTAAGTCCGAGCTGCTCAAGGGCCTGCTGCTGGGGTGGGCCGCCCGTTATCCACCCGATGAGCTGAATTTCATGCTCTTCGACTTCAAGGGCGGATCGACCTTCCGACAGCTCGCCGCCTTGGAACACTCTCTGGGTCTGGTCACCGATCTCTCGCAGGCCCAGGCCGAACGCACGCTGGAGGGGATCCGCTCTGAGCTGACCCGACGGGAACGGCTCTTCTTCGACGCCGGAGCCGATGACTACTCCGACTACCGTCGGAAGCACCCCGAACTGGCCCTCCCCCGCATCCTGGTGGTGATCGATGAGTTCCGCATCTTCTCCCACGAGCTGCCCGAGACGATGGATGAGCTGATGCGTCTGGCCACCCTCGGCCGCTCTTTGGGTCTGCACCTGGTGCTCTCCACCCAGCGTCCTCAGGGTGTGGTCACCGCCGACATCCGCGCGAACATCGGCGCCGTGGTGGCGCTGCGACTGCGCAGCACCGATGAGTCCCAAGAACTGGTGGGGGCTCCCACAGCCGGTGAGATCTCCCGGCATCTGCCCGGACGCGCCGTGCTTGCCAGGCCCGGCGAACCACCGGTGCTCTTCCAGAGTGCGCTGCCGGCCCCTTCCCGTCAGGAGCTCGCTGTGACCACCCTGCGCGAGGGCGCACACCGGCGGCCAGGAGCAGCCACGGCTGCCTCCGTGGTCCCGGAGGAAGCGGACACAGCGGGCGGGGCAACGGCGCCGGACCAGGTGCGGACGGCTTCGACAGCGGCCTACGACCAGCTGATCGAGGAGATCGCACAGAGCACCGTGACGCGCAGCCACACGCCGGTGCTGCCGCCTTTGCCGGCCGAGCTCTTCGCCGATGAGCGGCCCCAGATCCCCGGCGCGGTCATCGGGCGCGTCGACCGACCCAGCCGTCAGGAGCAGCAGGACCTCCTCTTCGATCCCACTACCAGCACCAGCCTCGGACTGATCGGCGAAGGCTCCTCGGGTGGACGTGAAGCCGTCGTAGCGATCGCCCACCAGCTGCTGTCCTCTCCGGCGCCCTGTCATCTCTACCTGCTCGACGGCGACGACTCCTTCACCCGCTTCGCCGGGCATCGACGCATCGGCGCGCTGCTGGGCGAAGAGCACCTCGCTGAAGTCGATCACCTCCTGCTGAGACTGAAAGACGAACTCACCCGTCGACGCAGCCACCCCGGCCCGCACATTCCCCTGGTGGTGCTGATGAGCGGACATGCCCAGTGGCACGCGCTGAGCACCTCCTTCGGCGCCTCGAGCATGGATCATCTCTTGGGCACACTCATCGCCGAGGGACACGAGGCAGGAATCACGGTGATCATCTCCGGCGGACGGGAACTGGCCTCCGGCAAGCTCGGAGCACGGCTGCCGCGGCGCATCTACCTGCCCTTCGGCGTCTCCCAGGACACCCGTTTCCTGTGGCCGAAGATGCGCCAGATCGATGCCGCGCCCGGCCGGGGAATCCACCTGAGCCCGGAAGAACCGGCCACCGGCAGCGAGATCCAGCTGACCACCGCACCGGCCGAGGCCCCGGATGAGACCTGCGCCGCCGCGCATCACGGACCGGCGCTGACGGTCAGACCCCTGCCCGAGAACCTCTCTTGGGACGCGATGCCCGGCGCGGCCTCGCACGTCAGCGCAGGACACGAGATCCTGCTCGGAGTCCGCCAGTTCAGTCTCACCACCGCCACTGCCACGCTGCATGGGATCCTGCTCGTCCTGGGCACAGCAGGCACTGGCAAGAGCAATGCGCTGCATCTGATCGGCCACCAGCGCTCGGATGCACTCTGGGTGACGCCGACGACGCCGGTGCCGAGCAGCCTGGACGCCGCACCGACGCTGGTGCTCGTCGACGACGCCGATCAGTGCGCACCGGAGCATCACCGGCTGATCGAGCAGTGCATCGGAGCCGGCGCCGCCGTCGTCGCCACGGCCGCCCCGACTCCGGCGCTGTGGAGCCGCCTACCGTGGTCACACCACGCACGGACCTCCGGGGAGCATCTGCTGCTGAGCCCGACCCAGCGCAGCCACTCGGACGTCTTCGCCACTCCGGTGCCGCTGCTGGACCGTCCGGTCCCGGGCCGGGGGGTCCACCTGCGCACCACCGGCCCGGAGATGATCCAGTGGGCACGAGCCCCTGAGGCATGATGGAGACCATGAAGGCCACATCACAGACCACCTTCGAGAAGGCCGCACGGATCAGCTTCCTGCTGCTGGGGCTGGCCGCGAGCGCCGGT
This sequence comes from Nesterenkonia aerolata, assembly GCF_031470965.1. Classification (NCBI taxonomy): domain Bacteria; kingdom Bacillati; phylum Actinomycetota; class Actinomycetes; order Micrococcales; family Micrococcaceae; genus Nesterenkonia; species Nesterenkonia aerolata. Next base: position 9,460 of record NZ_JAVKGR010000001.1, read on the forward strand.
GTCATCACCTCCTTCGTCATCGGCTGGAACAAGGACTCCGAGCTCCCGTTCGACGCTGGCTATCGGCACGTGTTCTCCGCCGGCTGGCCGAACCTGCTCAACCAACCGGCGTTCTTCACCTTCCTCTCCACGGCCATGGTGGCGGTGACATCCCTGATGCTCGCCGTGCGGCTGCATCGGCGCTCCGAGATCTTCCGTGCCGTGCGGCTGGCCGGGGTGGTGTCCATGATGATCACCGGCATCGTGTTCAACGTGCTGCTGCGCGAGGACGTCCCCCTGCCCCCGGTGGAGCACGCCAATGACGTCTTGCAGCACATCGCGCTGCCCGTCCTCGCTCCGGTGCTGTGGCTGATCTTCGGCCCGCGCGGCCAGGCCACGCCCGCTCTGGTGTTCATCTCCTCCTTCATTCCGCTGTGCTGGCTGGCCTTCACCCTGGCCCGCGGGATGCTCATGGACTGGTATCCCTATACGATCCTCGACGTCCCCCGGCTGGGTTACGACGGCATCGTGGTCTATGTGATCTCCATCCTCGGCGCCTACTACCTCATCGGCCTGCTGCTGGCCGGGCTGGACCGTCTGATGCCGACTCCGCGAGCGGAACTGCGCCACACCGAGCGAATGTCCAGCTGAGATGAAGGTCAGACCGGTAGGAATGAATGTCATGAACTCATGGTCCCGACCCTCCGCCACTGTGGCTGCCATCCTGCTCTCCGCCGGACTAGTCACCGCCTGCAACCCTCAGGACGGCATCGTCTCCGGCGATTCCGAGGAGGCCACCGAAGAGGCCGTCCCCTCCAACGAGCCCACTGCCGAGAACGTCACCTCCATCGACGGGGTGGACACCACGCTCGACGTGGCGCTGCGCGGGGTGCAGACCGCCGTGGAGGCCGAGGAGGGGATGGCCGTCTCCTTCGACAAGGACGGCGGCGATGAGGCCGGCATGCATACCGGGATCCTCGTCGACGAGACCGATCTGCATGTGGTGGTCACCAGCCAGGACGGCACCTCCGTGGTGGAGACCCTCGAAGAGGGTGAGGCGGAGGAGACCGTCCGTGAGCTGGCACCCGAGGTCGAGGTGCCGATGCTGCGGGCTATGGACATCGCCCGGGGAGACTCCGCCGGGCAGGTCGTCGAGGCCCAGCTGGAGGACCGCGACGGTGACCTGATCGTCTGGCATGTCACCATGCAGGGCCCGGATACAGAGAACACGGTGATCATCGACGCGCGCAATGGTGCGGTGGTCCCGGAGGGTGAGAACCCCGTCGAGGAACAGAACATCGGCGGTGACCCGGACACTGACGGCTGATCGGGGACACTCTCATCGAGCTCTCATCCGCCTGCTTGAGACTGAAGGTGCTGTTGACCCGAGCACACGGGCTCGGGCACCCCGACTGAGGAGGCCCCTATGGAGACCACCATCCGCCGCCGCGGAGCCGCTGCCCTGTCCCTCGCGGCGATCACCGCGCTGACCCTGACCGCCTGCGACTCAGCCGATGAGGCTCTGGACGCCGGTGAGGACAATGAGCCCGAGTCCAATGTGACCGTCGGTGCGGAGGACTCCGGCAGCGAAGAGTCCGGCGGCGAGGACTCCGGAGGGGGCGAGAGCGCAGAGGCGAGCCCGGAGGCAGGTCAGGAGACAGACCAGGAGGCAGAGCCGGACACCACTGACGACGCCGACGATGAGGCGAGCGAGGGCTCAGAGAGCTCCGAGGACGCCAGCACCGAGGAGGATGTGGAGAACCACCCGGTCTATGGCGGTCTCGCCGCCGTAGAGGCCGAGTACCCCGAGGGCGTGGTCTTCGAGGTCGAGGACAACGACTCCAGCTACGAATGGGACGTCTACGTCGACGGAGCGGTGCAGCAGGTCGATGTGGACAAGCAGTCGCTGGAGATCGTGCAGACCTCCCAGGACGAGGCCCCCGACGCCGAGGACCAGTCCGAGATCGACGCCATCGAGGTCACTTTGGAGGAGGCGCTGCGCACTGTCGAGGACCGCGCCGGAGACCCCTCGGGGGCCTTTGTCGACGAGGTCCAGCTCGACACCGAGGGCGGCACGATCGTCTGGCAGATCGAACTGGCCGACGGCACGGAGATCGATCTCGACGTAGCCTCCGGCGAGGTCGTCGCTGAGGAGACCGACTGACTCCTCCCCTCAGCGGTATCATGGTACCGGTCAAGATCATGGGTACCGGCTGAGACCGGCCACCGCTGATAAGACCACGCAGTCGATGAGAAGCGAGGTGAGGCGCTGTGACCGCCGCCGAGGGCGTGCAGAGCGCCGAGAACACTGCGGACGGCGCTGGCGAGAACCCCTGGCAGCACCGAGGTCCGCATGATCGCACCGGCGTCTCACCTCGCGCCCGCGCCTGGAGGACTTTCCTGGAGACCTCGGCTGTGGTGAGCAGCAACCTGGAACGGCACCTGCAGTCCCACACCGGGCTGAAGCTCTCCGACTACAACTTCTTGCTGCTCTTGGCAGAGGCCGAGGACGGCTGTCTGCGCATGGGAGATCTTGCCGAGCGGATGGTCTTCTCACCGTCACGGCTCTCCTATCAGGCCAAGGTGCTCGAGGCCCGTGGCCTGATCACCCGTTGCCCTGACACCCACGATCGGCGTGGGATGATGGCCCGGCTGACTGACCAGGGCCGTGACACGTTCCGCCGCGCCGCTCACGTCCATGCGGCTCATATCAAGGAGCTCTTCCACGCCGTAGTCGATGAGCAGGAGGCCGAAGAGCTCCAGAGGATCTGTCTAAAGATCCAGCGCAACGCCTCGCTCAGCTCAGGCTGATCCTGCCGTCAGCTCCACCGAATCGGCGCGTTCGCGCAGAAGCTCCAGCTCGGTCAGACTTGCCCGGACACTGGCCACCGCCATCCGCACGTCGACCTCGTCCAGGCCCGGTTCGGTCACGACGACGATCCGCAGCTCGGGGCCGGCTCCTCCCCCGGCGATCGCGGTGCCTGCCGCACTGACCGTACCGACCCCGGTCCCCGCGGTCACGATCAGGCGCTGCACTCCCGGGCAGTAGTCGAGGATCCCCTCCAGTTCCGCGGCGATCTCGGGGTCGTCGTAGGAGGGGGTCCAGCAGACACCCTGTGCCAGGTCCGTCATGGCTGGACGCCGGATGACGAAGTCGACCTCACTGCCCGGGTCCAGTACGACCAGTTCAGCGCCCTCGTCCAAGGCGGCGAGCATGACCCGTTCGGTCTCCGCGGCCACGGGCCGCGCCTCGGGGTGCCACTGGGTCAGTGCCTGCACACTGGTGAAGATGGGCATCGTCCTGCGTCCGGAGGAGGAGGTGAGTGAGATCAGCGCGATATCGGCCTGCTTATCGCCCACGGGCGCCTCTGGGCCGTCCAGCCGCTGCCCTTCCTCGGCGCGGGTGGCGATCACCGGGACGAACAGCCGCTGTCCGCGCAGAGCTTCGACGAACCCCGCCTCGGTCAGCGCGCCCCCAAGAAGCAGCTCCCGGGCCTGAGCGATCTGTGCGGTCATGAGACCGTCGTCGCCGTCGAAGGTGTGCAGCGGATTCCCGGCTCCGGAGAGATCCCGGCCAGCCCAGGCGACCCCGGCAGAATCAGCGGGGCGGCCGTGCTCGTCCTTCGCGGAGCGAGCCAGCAGAGCGGCGATATGGCCGGGCAGCTCGCGTTGCTGCCCGGCTCCTGCCACTTCCTCGTGTTGCTCCTCCGGCATCTGCTTCAGGCGGAATCGGCGGCCACGCGCAGCGCCTGCCGCAGGTCGAACCGTCCTGCATAGAGCGCCTTGCCCATGATCGCACCCTCGACACCGGTCGAGACCAGCTGAGCCAGCGCGGCGACATCCTCGAGGGAGGATATCCCGCCCGAGGCGACCACCGGTTTCGCCGTGCGTCGGCAGACCTGCGCCAGCAGTTCGGTGTTGGGGCCGCGCAGCGTGCCGTCCTTGGTCACGTCGGTGACCACATAGCGCGGGCACCCGGCGTCCTCGAGACGCTCGAGCACCTCCCACAGATTGCCACCCTCCCGTGTCCAGCCGCGGGCGGCCAAGGTCTCTCCACGGACGTCGAGGCCCACGGCGATGGCCTCGCCGTGACGCTCAATCGCCCGCGCGGTCCACTCGGGATCCTCCAAGGCCGCTGTGCCGAGGTTGACCCGGCTCGCCCCGAGCTCAAGGGCGCGCTCCAGCGACTCGTCGTCGCGGATCCCCCCGGAGAGCTCGATACGAATGTCCAGGTCACGGACCACCCGGTTCATCACCGCACGGTTGTCACCGCGGCCGAAGGCTGCGTCGAGGTCTACCAGATGGATCCACTCTGCCCCCTGTTCCTGCCAGGTCAGGGCCGCCTCGAGAGGATCTCCGTAGCCGGTCTCAGAACCGGACTCGCCCTGCACCAGGCGCACCGCCTGGCCACCGGCGACGTCGACGGCGGGCAGCAGCTCCAGGGCCGGCACAGCGGCAGATTCCGGGCGCGGCTCAGGGGCAGAACCAGTAGCGCTATCAGACATGGACGGGGACTCCTTGCGGGGTGGAGGACGGAATAGGCTGACGGGGGACGTTCACGAGCCGGGGCGGCTCAGGCTGTGTGGTCTCGGGGTCTATAATCTCAAGCTCTGTGTTCTCAAGATCTTTGTTCTCAGGTTCTGTGCAATACCGCGGATTGGCTCCATCACAGGTGCTCAGACACAGGTACACAGACACAAGTATTCAGAGGCTCGTGCGAGGCTGCCCTCAGAGTGTGCTGATCCAATTGCGCAGCAGCCGCAGGCCGGCCTCACCGGACTTCTCGGGGTGGAACTGTGTGGCGCTGAGCGGACCGTTCTCCACAGCAGCGATGAAATCTGCGCCGTGATGGGCCCAGGTGACCGCAGGTGCGCGCATCGCCGTGGACTGCTGATCGAAATCCCAGGACTGCACGGCATAGGAGTGGACGAAGTAGAAACGCTCGTCCTCGATCCCGTCGAAGAGCACCGTGCCCTGCGGGGGCCGCACCGTGTTCCACCCCATATGAGGGACGACCACGTCATCAGGCAGTGCGGTGACCTCACCGGGCCACTCCCCCATACCCTCGGCTGTCTCTCCATGCTCTACTCCGCGGTCGAAGAGCACCTGATGGCCCACGCAGATGCCGAGCACCGGCCGCCCACCGGCGATCCGGCGGCCGATCCACCGGGGCGCATCGATCGCGCGCAAGGCCTCGATCACCGCACCGAAGGCACCCACACCGGGCACCACCAGACCATCAGCGGCGAGAACGGCATCGGTGTCCCGGGTCAGCGAGACGGAGGCACCGGAGTGCTCCAACGCACGCAGCGCCGAATGCACATTGCCCGATCCGTAGTCGAGGACGACAACCTCAGGCTGCGCCATCACAGCGCTCCCTTGGTCGAGGGAATCGCGTCCGTACGCGGATCAGGCTCCACAGCCTGACGCAGCGCCCGGGCGAAGGCTTTGAACTGCGCTTCGACGATGTGGTGCGGGTCGCGTCCGGCCAACACCCGCATGTGCAGGCAGATGCCGGCGTGGTAGGTCATGGATTCGAAGACGTGACGTGTCAGGGATCCGGTGAAGTGGCCACCGATCAGGTGGTACTGCTGGCCTTCGGGCTCTCCAGAATGCACCAGGTACGGCCGTCCGGAGACGTCGACGACTGCTTCGGCCAGGGCCTCGTCCAGGGGGACACTGGCTTGCCCGAAGCGCCGGATGCCGGCCTTGTTCCCCAGGGCCGTGCGTAGCACCTCACCGATGACGATCGCGGTGTCCTCCACAGTGTGGTGGACATCGATGTCAGTGTCTCCTGTGGCCTCGACCTGCAGGTCGATCAGGGAGTGCTTGGACAGCGCAGTGAGCATGTGGTCGTAGAAGGGCACTGTGGTGGAGATCTCCGAACGGCCGCTGCCGTCGAGATCCATGCGGACCGCCACGGAGGATTCGCTGGTGACACGCTCCATCCGAGCGATGCGGTCGGAGATGAGTTCTGCTGCCATGGCTCCTGCTCATGCGGGGTGCGGTGATGTCCTCAGGGTGTCGGATATGCGCAGACGATTCTACGCGGTCTCCGCGGGCTCAGTGCTCAGCTGAGATATCGGCGCAGGGACTCCAGGAAGGCTGTGGTCTCGCCCTGCGTCCCGGCGGTGACCCGCAGGTGACCATCGATGCCGATCTCGCGGACGAGGATGCCGTCATCGAGCAGGTGCCGCCAGGCGGCGTGGGCATCATCCAGCCCACCGAAGAAGACGAAGTTCGCATCCGACGGGGCCGGAGTCAGCCCCATCTGCTGCAGTTCGGTGACGATGCGGTCACGCTGAGCCTTGATGCGCTCCACATTGGCCATCAGCGCCGATGCGTGATCCAGCGCCGCCTCCGCCGTCGCCTGAGTCAGCGCAGAGAGGTGATAGGGCAAGCGCACCAGACGCAGAGCGTCGGCGACCTCGGGGGCGGCGGCGAGATATCCCAGCCGTCCCCCCGCTAGGGCGAAGGCCTTGCTCATCGTCCGCGAGACGATCAGCCGGGGCCGTCCGGGAAGCAGTTCCAGAGCCGAGGGGGTCTCGGCCTGGCGGAACTCGCCGTAGGCCTCGTCGACGACGATCATGGTGGCGGAGTCGTCCCCGGCCTCATAGGCCGCCTCGACGACGTCGAGACCCACAGCCGTGCCGGTGGGATTATTCGGGGAGCAGAGGATCACCACCTGGGGCCGGTGCTCTCGGATCTGGTCGGCCACATTCTCCGGTGTCTGAACGAAATCTTCGCCCCTGATGCCGGCGATGTACTGACTGTATGTACCGCGCGCATAGAGCGGGTACATCGAGTACGTCGGGGGGAAGGCCAGCACTGAGCGCCCCGGGCCTGCGAAGGCCTGCAGGATGTGCTGCATAATCTCGTTGGAACCGTTGGCGGCCCAGATGTTCTCTGCACTCAGGCCGTGGCCGAGGAAGCCAGCGAGCTTCTCGCGCAGACTGGTGAACTCCCGGTCCGGATAGCGGTTGAGGCCAGCTGCGGCCTTACGAACACCGGCGGTGACCGCCTCGACCACTTCCTGCGGCATGGGGTAGGTGGTCTCGTTGACGTTGAGCATCACCGGAACACTCAGCTGCGGGGCACCGTAGGGATGCTGGCCGCGCAGTTCGTCCCGCAGCGGAAGCGCCTGCCACCGCTGCTCAGAGGAATCCTCAGCTGCTGGCACGTCAACGGGCGGGTTCAGGTCGTCGCGAGATGGAGAGGTCACGGCCTCATCCTAGCGAGGACCTAGGCGGATGAGGCCATCACGGTGGGACGCCTCACACAGATCACGGCTGAACGGGGATGTAGAGCTGCTGACCCGGCTGCAGTTCTGAGGAGTCGAGATCATTGAGCTCAGCGATCTGGGTGATCAACGTCTGAACATCCTCCTCAGAATCCACCCGTGATGCCACGCTCCAGAGCGTATCGCCGTGAGAGACGTCGACAACCTCGGCCTCGACGCCTACTGGAGCGCCTTCGGAGGCCTGCACCTGATTCGCCGCGGCACCTGCCACCAGACCTAGAGCGATCAGCCCCAGAACGGCGGTGAGCAGGATCGGCATGCCGATCAACAGCAGACGACCCCGCCGGGTCAGGGTGAGGCGTGCGGGCATCACGGCCGTCGCCGCCGTCGTTGCGGAGGAATGCGAATGACGCATGGGGAAGCACCTCTCTCATGGGCCGGCAGACCGACCCGAAGTTCGAAGTTGTGTTCTATTTCTAGCACATATATTCGATGGATATCCAGACACACGTTCGAATCTGCTGTCTCATGCCCGGAATCTCCCGTAGCCTGAGGGCATCATTCGAACCGATGTTCGGATGCTGTGACCGAACAGGTGCGGATCCACCGGGTCGGCGAACACCAGCCCCTTGAGACTGGCTCCGCATCCCGAGGACCACTCCACCAGGGACCTCTGACATCTCTTCGGCCACAGCCTTCGTCCATCAGTTCTGCCCCACCCGGAGGAGAGGTACTGAAGATGGCGTCGGCAGAGCCGCAGGAGACGACAGGCAAGCCGCTGACCGAGCGGCAGCGCAGCATCGTGGACATCATTCAGACGTCCCTGGCTGAACGCAGCTATCCCCCGTCGATGCGAGAGATCGGTGACGCCTGCGGTCTGGCTTCACTGTCTTCGGTGACCCACCAGCTGGCCCGCCTGCAGGAGTTGGGCTATCTGCGTCGTGTGCCCGGGCGCCCGCGGGCCATGGAGGTCATCCGGGATTCCTCGGGCCGCCTGCTCGCCCAGGAGGACGTTCAGGGAGAGAACGAGGAGCGCAGCGAGAACCGCTCCGGCGGCTATGGCCGGACCCGCGCGGCCGCTGAGGACACCACCGTGGTGGACCTCGATCCCTACCGCGAGCAGGCAGATTCCCGACTGTCGGAGATTCCGGTGGTCGGGCGCATCGCCGCCGGTGGGCCGATCCTCGCCGAGCAGCATGTTGAGGACATCATGCCGCTGCCACGACAGCTCACCGGTGAAGGTGAGCTGTTCATGCTGCAGGTCCGCGGAGACTCGATGATCGAGGCCGGCATCTTCGAAGACGACTGGGTGGTGGTGCGGCGTCAGCAGAGCGCCGAGAACGGCGACATCGTCGCTGCGCTCCTGGAGGAGGAGGCCACGGTCAAGACCCTGCGCCGTCGGGACGGACACCAGTGGCTGCTGCCGCAGAACCGTGCCTATGAACCCATCCTCGGTGATGAGGCTCTCATCATGGGAAAGGTCGTCACTGTGCTGCGCAGCCTCTGAGGAGAACTACTCGTCAGAGGCTGCGCCCTGCCTCACCTGCGGTCCACAGCTTCACTGCACCTGAGACAGCCGACGCAGCGCCCCGGTCACGACGTCGCGGTCCGTCGTGGACCAGAAATCCGGCATGGAACGGCGCAGGAACCCACCGTAACGGGCGGTGGCCAGGCGGGAATCCAGCACGGCCAGGACGCCGCGATCCTCCGCGGTACGGATGAGTCGGCCCGCGCCCTGGGCCAGACGGGTGGCCGCGTGAGTGGCCGAGACCTGCATGAACCCGTTGCCGCCGGCCCGCGAGACCTCCTGGGTCCGAGCGCTCATCAGCGGATCGTCCGGCCGCGGGAAGGGAATCCTGTCGATGGCGACCAGACGGCAGGCTCGTCCGGGCACATCGACACCCTGCCAGAGGCTGAGCGTGCCGAACAGGCAGGTCTTCTCCTCCTCGGCGAACTGACGCACCAGCGCCGACATCGTCCCCTCCCCCTGACAAAGAATGGGCACATCCAGGCGCTCGCGCAGCTCCTGCGCAGCCTCCTCTGCAGCCCGGCGCGAGGAGAACAGGGCCAGCGCCGCACCACCAGAGGCCTCGATGAGCTCTGCCAGCTCCTCCCGCTGCTGCGAGGCCGTGGTCATTGAGGGGGCCGGTAGGTGGGAGGCCACGTAGAGCATGCCCTGCCGGGGATAGTCGAAGGGACTGCCGACGTCGACGCCTTGCCACCGCGGGGCCTTCTCCCCCAAGAGGCCCAGCGAGCCTGCCACCGGATCGAAGCTCTCCCCCACAGTCAGAGTCGCCGAGGTCAGCACCACAGTGCGATCGTTGAACAGCCCCTCGCGCAGCCGGCCGGCCACTGTGGTCGGAGCGACGTAGATGATGGGCGGCTCCTCAGGATCAGACTCCCGGTAGCCGATCCCCGGGGTGAACCGACCCGGTCGGCTCAGCCAGATCACGTCCGGGGTGTCCTCAGCCTCCACCATCCGTGCGGCAGTGTCATGCACGGCCTGCAACCGCGACCGCGCAGTGGTCCGACCGGCATCGGCCTCTGACTCGCTCGACTGCCGAGTGTCTGAGAGCAGCGTCCGGGAGGCGTTACGCGTCAGCTCCAAGGCCTGGCGCTGCTGCAGGTCCAGGCCACGCGTCAGAAGCCCGGACTGACGTCCATGGAAAGCGGCATCGAGGACCGCCGCAGCCGAGACGAGATCATCGGGTTGGGCGTCGGTATGGCGGCGCACAGAGGTCGCGGCCGCGCGGATGGCCTGCCCGGAGAGCTGTTCGGTGACCGCCGAGGTCACTCGTTCGGCCAGCTCGTGAGCCTCGTCGACGATGACCGCATCATGCTCCGGCAGGACGGCAAGACCTTCGAAGGCGTCGATCGCGAGCATCGCATGATTGGTCACCACGACGTCGGCGTCCTGGGCTCGCTCTCGGGCCAATTCGGAGAAGCACTCGGCGGCCAACGGGCACTTCCGCGCACCGAGGCAGTCCACTGCGCTGACCGATACCTGCCGCCAGGCACGGTCAGAGACACCCTCCTCGAGATCGTCGCGGTCCCCGGTCTCCGTCTCCTCAGCCCACTCGCGCAGCCGGGTGACCGCACGGCCCAATGCCGTCCCCGGTCCTGCCGCTGCGGCCGGCTCCCCCGGCTCGGTGCCGAAGGCGAAGAGGGTGTGATCGTCTTCCTCAGGGAATCCGCCGTCGAGCTTATGCCGACACAGATAGTTGGCACGGCCCTTCACCAGCGCGACCTCCACTGTGCGGTCGAGCTGATCGCCGATGCTGCCCAGAAGCCGTGGAAGATCGCGGCCCATGATCTGAGCCTGCAGCGCCAGAGTCGCCGTGGAGATCAGCACCGGCTTCTCAGACTCCAGTGCATGGACCACCGCCGGGACCAGATAGGCCAGTGATTTGCCCGTCCCCGTGCCCGCCTGGACGAGCAGGTGCCGCTGCTGACGCAGCGACGTCGCCACCTCAGCGGTCATCTTCTGCTGTCCGGGGCGTGTCACTCCACCCATCGCGGCCACTGCGTGATTCAAGAGCTCAGCAGAGCGCAGATGAGCAGTGGAGGCTGTGGCCGGCATATCAGCGACGCTCCTCATCACGCTGGGCAGACGCATCGCTGACGGCAACGTCGCCCCTGGTGGCGGACTCATCAGCGGGGACGGCGACGCGGTACTTCTCGATCTCAGCGGCCAGCTCCGGACGGACCCGCACACTCAGCCGTGTCCCCTCGGCCAGGTACTGGGAGGATAAGATCTCCGCGTCCTCACCGTGCAGACGCGAGACGACATCGCCGTCGGCGTAGGGCACCAGCAGTTCCATCGCCACATTCGGCCGCGGGATGGAGCTGCTGATCAGCTGACGCAGCTCATCGATGCCCTCACCAGTCCGGGCCGAGACCAGAACCGTGTGAGGCTCGCGGCGGCGGATCCGCTCGATGACGTGGTCCTCGGCCATATCAGCCTTGTTGAGCACGATGATCTCATCGACCAGATGGGCCTCGACCTCGGTGAGCACCTCGCGCACCGCACGGATCTGCGCCTCCGGCTCAGGGTGGGAGGCGTCGACGACGTGGAGGATCAGGTCCGACTCCGCGACCTCCTCGAGAGTCGAACGGAAGGCCTCCACCAGCTGAGTGGGCAGCTGACGGACGAACCCGACGGTGTCGGAGAGGGTGTACCCGATGCCGTCAGGAGTGCTCGCCCGCCGGACGGTCGGGTCCAGTGTGGCGAACAGGGCGTTCTCCACCAGGACACCGGCGTCTGTGAGCCGATTGAGCAGCGAGGACTTCCCCGCGTTGGTGTAGCCCGCGATGGCCACAGAGGGCACCGCGTGGCGCCGCCGGTTGGCGCGCTTAGCCTCCCGGGCAGGTTTCATCGCCGCGATGTCGCGCCGCAGCTTGGCCATGCGCTTGTGGATGCGACGCCGGTCCAGCTCGATCTGCGTCTCACCGGGCCCGCGGGAGCCGATTCCACCGCCCGCGGCACCGACCTGACCACCGGCCTGACGGGACAGCGAGCCACCCCAACCGCGCAGCCGGGGCAGCATGTATTCCATCTGGGCCAGCTCCACCTGTGCTTTGCCCTCGCGGGACTTGGCGTGCTGGGCGAAGATATCGAGGATCAGGCCGGTGCGGTCGATGACTTTGACCTTGACGATGTCCTCCAGCGCACGCCGCTGGGACGGTGCCAGCTCTGAGTCGACGATGACGGTGTCAGCGCCAAGCTCAGCCACCGCATGACGTATCTGCTCAGCCTTACCGGAGCCGAAGTAGGTCCCCGGATCGGGCAGGCTTCGTTTCTGGATGAACCCTTCGAGGACCGTCGAGCCCGCCGTCTCGGCCAGCGCGGAGAGCTCCCGCAGGGAATGCTCAGCCTCCTCCACCGGGCCGGCCATCCACAGTCCCGCCAGAACGACCCGCTCCAGGCGCAGCTGGCGGTACTCGACCTCGGTGATGTCCTCAAGCTCGGTGGAGAGCCCCTCGACGCGGCGCAGCGAGCGACGTTCGAAGAGGTCGAGCTGCTCGTCGTCTTCGGTGAAGCCGGTGTGCTCCTGCTGCAGTTCCCGGGCCTGGGTATCGAGGGGGCCGGAGCGTCGGCTGCCCTCAGCGGCGAGGATCCGCTCGATCACCGCGTCCACCGCGTCGTCGGACTGCCCCGCATCGTCGGACTGCACCGCATCGGCAGGCTGCCCCGTCTCAGCAGGCTGAGCATCATCAGCGGAGTGGGCAGTATCCGCTGGTTGATCAGCACCGGCGGCGGAGTCACCAGCGGCAGGTGGATCCGTACTCTCCGTGAAGTCCGGGGTATCTGCCGGTTCTGGGGTGTGGTGGTTCTCGGTCATAGTCTCCTTGGGGGCCTCTCGCCGAGGCAGCGGGCCCTTGAGCAGGGCGTCGCTCCATTCTACGAGCCGGCCCGGGCGTCATCAGCGCATGCTGAGGTCTCTGTGGAGTACGGGAAGGCTGTGGAAGAGGCTGCTGATCGTCACGGACAGGGTCGACGCCGGCCCCGAGGCCTCACTCCGCGAGGCGGGACCGTTGCGGGGGTCTCAGATCCAGTGCAGCCACATGCACCTCATCGTAGCCGATACGATCACATCGTGAGCTCCGAGCACTATTTCTCCGCTTCTCCTGATTCTGCGATGCGACGGCGTGATATCGACGTCGTCCTCGAAGGACACCGACGCACCGTGGTGACCGCCGGAGGCATCTTCTCCCCGGAGGGGATCGACCGCGGCACGCAGGTGCTGCTGCGTCACGCTCCAGATCCCGCTGCTGCGGGACACCTGCTGGACATCGGCTGTGGGTGGGGGCCGATCGCTCTGACTCTGGCGCTGCGCTCCCCGGAGGCCACCGTCTGGGCGGTGGACGTCAATGAACGGGCAAGGCTGCTCTGCGCGGAGAACGCGGCGCGGCTGGGCCTGGACAACATCGAGGTCATGGCACCGGAGCAGGTGCCCTCAGGGGTACGGTTCGAGACGATCTGGTCCAATCCGCCGATACGTGTGGGCAAGCAGGTGCTCCACGATCTGTTGCAGCTGTGGCTTCCCCGGCTTGCCGATGACGCCGAAGCCTGGCTGGTGGTCCAGAAGAACCTCGGCGCCGACTCGCTGCTGACCTGGGTCCGGTCGATGCTCGCTTCAGTGGGCGAGGATTTCACCGCTGACCGGCCCGAAACGGACAAGGGGTACCGTCTGCTGCGGGTCAGCAGACAGTCCAGGGGCTGAGCCGCAGCAGAGGTCTCAGGCCAGGGTGAGATGCGCGACGATCTCCGCCGGACCGGAGAGCTCCACGTTCTCTGCCCCGTCAGGACGGGCCAAGAAACTCACCCGCACCACTCCGCCGGGCACACCGACGTCCCAGGTGTCGACGCCGTCGCCGGCGGCCCAGACACGCACGGCGGCCGCGGCGGCGCAGGCACCGCTGCCGCAGGACATCGTCTCCCCCACCCCGCGCTCATGGACACGCATCCGCACTGCGCCGATGCCCTGGTCCACCAGCGGCTCCGAAGGCACCACGAACTCGACATTGGTCCCGTTGCCGGGAGCCGGGTCGACGGTGGGGGCCTGAGCCAGGTCCAGCTGCTCCAGGGCGCGATCATCCGGCAGGGCGACGACGGTATGGGGGTTACCCAGCGAGATGGACAGCCCCGGACGCGGGTCCTCCAGACCCGCCGCCATGACCAGAGCATCTGAGGCCTCGGTACGGGCGAGCTCGGGATCGATGAAGGACCAGACTCCCATACCGACGGCGTAGCCCTCCGGCACCTTGCGCATGGTACGCACCCCGGCCCGGGTGAGGATGAGCAGCTCCTCGCCCTGCTCCAGCTCCACCCATCCCTGGGTCACCAGCAGATGGGCGAAGGCACGCACCCCGTTGCCGCACATCTCAGCGATGGACCCGTCACCGTTGTGGTAGTCCATGAACCAGATCCGCTCCCCGGGCTCATGGGCCGGAGAGTCAGCGATCTCCGATTCCCAGCGGCTGAGCAGCTCACGCCCGTCGGCGTCCTGATCGGCCGGTACGGCACGGATCGCGCCGTCGCCTCCGATGCCTAAGTGCCGATCGCACAGGGCCGAGACCTGCTCAGGGTTCAGGGGGCGCTGACCGTCGGGGTCGACGAACATCACGAAGTCATTGCCGGTCGCGTGGGCTTTGACCGCACGCAGTCCGGTCAGCGCATCCAAAGCCTGCTGGTGGTGGGGCTGGGACGCGGCCACAGGGTCAGTCACAGAGTCTCCTCGGGAGCAACGGAGGTCTTCAGGGCGGTGGTCTTCAGGCCAGTGGTCATCAGGGCACAACCCTCAGGGCAGTGCGCCTTCAAGGTGCAACAGCGCAGCCTGGGTGATCTGTTCCGCAGTACGGTGGTCATCGACGTCGATCCAGGTGATGCGCGGATCCGCGCGGAACCAGGTCTCTTGGCGGCGAGCGAGACGCCGGGTGGCGATGACGGTCTGTTCACGTGCCTCGTCACGGCTCAGCTCGCCGTCGAGGACTGCGAGGAACTGTTGATAGCCGATGGCCTCCGAGGCCGTCTTCCCCTCCCGCAGGCCCTGCTCCACCAGGCGGGAGACTTCGGCCTCGAGGCCCTGCGCCTGCATGGCTTCCACGCGATGGGCGATCCTGGAGTGCAGCAGTTCGCGTGGCAGGCGCAGCCCCAGTTGGACCACCGGTGTCATCGACTCATGATGAACGCGCCGGGGCATGAACGAGGCGAAGCTGCGTCCGGTGAGGGTGACCACTTCCAGTGCCCGGATCAGGCGACGATCATCGCGCACGGTCTGTGCGGAGTCGGGATCGAGGCGGGCCAGCTCGGCGCGCAGCACGTCGGGGCCTTCCTCGGCGCAGCGACGGCTCAGCTGGGCACGCAGATCGGGATCGGTGGGTGGGAAGTCGATCTCGTCCAGGGCAGCTCGTACGTAGAGTCCCGACCCGCCGACCATGATCGGGGTTCGGCCGCGGCCGCGGATCTGGTGGACGAGCTGGCGGGCACGGCGCTGATAGTCCGCGACGGAGGCTTCTTCACGCACCTCGAGCACATCGATGAGGTGGTGGGGCACGCCCTGAGCCTCGGCGGAGGTCACCTTGGCTGTGCCGATGTCCATGCCCCGGTAGAGCTGCATGGAGTCGGCGCTGATCACCTCGCCGTCGAACCGCTGAGCCAGCGCGATCCCGAGGGCGGACTTCCCCGAGGCCGTGGGACCCACCACGACGACCATCGGCGGCTGCGACGTCACCTGAGAGCCTCAGACGGCGGGACGCAGACTGGGCATGCCCAGGGAGACCGCCCCCGGCGCACCTCCGCCGACCTGGGTGGTGCCCACTGCGCAGGACTCCGCCTGTGACCGGTCCCAGGCCTCACCTGCCCGGGAGCGTCGCAGCGTGTACTGCTCCGGTGCGGGATCCGCCAGCAGGTAGAAGCCGGCCGCCTCGGTGATCGGCACGGTGACGAAGTCCCCGGGCCGGGGCACCGGTGCACCGTCCGGCACCGAGAAATGCACCAACCGGTGATCGGGGGCCCGACCGCTGAGCCGACCGGTCTGCCCGCCCTTGGTACCGGAGTCCGCGGTCACCAGCAGCTCCTGGACACTGCCGATGCGGGCGGCGTTTTCCTCGGCCGTGATCCGGTCCTGCAAGGCCACCAGGCGTTCGAAGCGCCGCTGCACCACGTCTTTGGGAATCTGCTCGGTCATCTCGGCTGCCGGGGTGCCGGGCCGTGGCGAGTACTGGAAGGTGAACGCGGAGGAGAACCGGGAGGCTTCCACGACACGCATGGTCTGCTCGAAGTCCTCCTCGGTCTCACCCGGGAAGCCGACGATGATGTCCGTGGTGACCGCCGCCTCCGGGATCCGGTCACGGACCTTCTCCAAGATGCCGAGGAACCGGCGGGAACGATAGGACCGGCGCATGGCCTTCAGCACCGTGTCCGATCCGGACTGCAGAGGCATATGCAGCTGCGGCATCACGTTCGGAGTCTCTGCCATGGCTTCGATGACGTCATCGGTGAACGAGGCAGGATGTGGACTGGTGAACCGCACACGTTCGAGCCCTTCGATCTCACCGCAGGCCCGCAGCAGTTTCGCAAAGGCGCCGCGGTCGCCGAACTCGACGCCGTAGGTGTTGACGTTCTGCCCCAGCAGTGTGACTTCGACGGCGCCGTCGTCGACCAGTGCCTGGACCTCGGCCAGGATCTCCCCCGGACGGCGGTCGCGCTCCTTACCGCGCAGGGAGGGCACGATGCAGAAGGTGCAGGTGTTGTTACAGCCGACAGAGATCGACACCCACCCGGAATAGACCGCATCGCGTTTGGTGGGCAAGGTCGAGGGAAAGGTCTCCAGCGATTCCAGGATCTCGATCTCGGCGGCCTCATTGTGCCGAGAACGTTCCAGCAGCGTGGGCAGTGCACCGATGTTGTGCGTGCCGAAGACCACGTCCACCCAGGGCGCCCGTTCCTGGACGGTGCGCTGATCCTTCTGCGCCAAACACCCGCCGACGGCGATCTGCAGATCCTCGTGGGCGTCCTTGACCGGGCGCAGTTGACCGAGATGTCCGTACAGCCGGTTGTCCGCGTTCTCCCGCACTGCGCAGGTGTTGAAGACGATGAGGTTCGGCGTCGTGGACTCATCCGGGTGTGGCCGGTATCCGGCCTCCTCCAGAAGACCGGAGATCCGCTCGGAATCGTGGACGTTCATCTGGCAGCCGAAAGTGCGCACCTGGTAGGTGCGGTCACGGGTTTCAGTCATCGGGATACTCGCTGATCTGCCTGCGGGTGCGTGGAAATGCGTCATCTGCGCAGTCGATTGTACGCGCCTTCTGCACAGGGCTCAGGCTCAGGTGCTGTCAGGCCGTCCGCTCCTCCATCACCTCACGGACCAGGCGCAGCGCCGTGGAGGGGGAATGACCCCTGCGGCCGAGCATCGAGACCAGCCGCCGAGACTGCCGCTCTCTCTCGCGGCGATCCTCAGGGTTGTGTCCGGCCGGAATCACCGTGTCTCCGAGCTTCTTCTCCAGCAACTCTCGTGCCACGGCCTCCTCATCCTCAGCGCTGAGCTGGGCCACAGCCTCTTCGATGAGCGGCTCGGCGACTCCCCGGCCCGCCAGCTCATGCCGCAGTGCGGTGGCACCGAGGCCCTTAGTCTGGTGACGAGTGCGGACCCAGACCCGCGCGAATTCGGCGTCGTCGATGAGGCCGACCTCTTCCATCCGGTCCAGGACCGCGGACGAGGTCGCCTCATCGAACTCCTTCTCACGCAGAGCTTCAGCCAGCTGATGACGGCTCTTCGCCGAGCCGGTGAGCTTGCGCAGCACAACCTGACGTGCGGCGTCGTAGTCCGAGGCACGGCTGCTCTCTGCGCCGACCACGTCCGTCGCCTCCGACGGTGAAGAACTCCCGGAGAGCGAGTGATGACCTTCTGCCGGTTCGGCCTCGATACGGGCCATCGCCTCCCGCAGCGCGGAGATCGTCCCCTGTTGGGCAGGCTCTGGCGCGTGGTGGCTCTCCTGTGCCATCACAGAGCTCAGGCAGTGCCGTCGACGGCGTGGAGCTCAGGTGCCTCATCCTGCGATTCGGCCGGCTGAAGGATCCCCATCTTCTCTTTGATGCGCCGTTCGATCTCATCGGCGAGGTCCGGATTGTCTTTGAGGAAATGCCGGGCCTTCTCCTTGCCCTGACCGAGCTGGTCACCGTCGTAGGTGAACCAGGCCCCGGACTTCTTGACCAGGCCTTCTTCGACTCCGACGTCGATGAGCCCTCCCTCACGCGAGATGCCCTCGCCGTAGAGGATGTCGAACTCGGCCTGCTTGAACGGCGGGGCCATCTTATTCTTCACGATCTTGGCCCGGGTGCGGTTACCCACCGCGTTGGCGCCTTCCTTCAGCGTCTCGATGCGCCGCACGTCCACACGGACCGAGGAGTAGAACTTCAGCGCCTTACCGCCGGAGGTGGTCTCCGGGGAACCGAAGAACACACCGACCTTCTCCCGGAGCTGGTTGATGAAGATCGCCGTGGTCTTGGACTGTGCCAACCGTCCGGTGATCTTCCGCAGAGCCTGGGACATCAGCCGCGCCTGAAGGCCGACGTGGCTGTCCCCCATCTCTCCCTCGATCTCAGCGCGGGGCACCAGCGCGGCGACGGAGTCGATGACCACGATGTCCAAGGAGCCCGAGGAGACCAGCATGTCCATGATCTCCAGGGCCTGCTCACCGGTGTCCGGCTGGGAGACCAGCAGGGAATCGGTGTCCACGCCCAGCTTCGCCGCGTAGATCGGGTCCAGGGCATGCTCAGCGTCGATGAACGCGGCGATCCCGCCGTTCTTCTGCGCATTGGCCACAGCGTGCAGAGCCACCGTCGTCTTACCCGAGGACTCCGGGCCGTAGATCTCTACGACTCGGCCGCGCGGGAACCCGCCGATGCCCAGAGCACCGTCCATGGCGATGGAGGAGGTCGAGATGGTCTCGATAGGTGCGCGGGTCTCATCGCCCAGGCGCATCACCGAGCCCTTGCCATACTGCTTATCGATCTGGGCCAGCGCTGCTTCCAGCGCCTTCTGCCGGTCCTGGCTCACTGCCATCTTCACACCTCACATGACGTCGTTATCTGCCGAAGCATCCCCGCATCGCACCACGAACCGGTCTGGTGACCAGACTGCGACAGAGGACTCTGCTTCCTTCCGCTCCCGAGACTACGGGGAACCTCTGACATCGGGAGCACTCGGAGCTGCTTCTGTGGAGAACTCGCTGACAGACCCTGTCCGCAAGTGACCTGTGGAAGAGCCTACCCGAGGCAGTCGAACATAGCTTCGAAGGATCGACGGCGTGTCTGCACAGCATCTGCACCGTGGCGCCTCAACGGCGCGGCGGAACGTCCTTGCCCAAACGGCGCTCGGCCGGGACGTCCTGCTGATCGCAGACGGACTCCCACACCTCCCGGGCCGGTATTCCGGCGTCCAGGGCCTGGGTGACGGTGAGCTGGTGGGCGCTCAGCACGAGAGTGTCCGCCAGCACATGGGCGTAGGAGGCGCCGAACTCTCCCTCCATGAGCCACCAGAAATGACTCAGTCGCATCCGATCAGCCGTCCTATGCCGTAGCCGCCCTATGCTGTATCCGCCGCGGCGCCACGGGAAGCCTGCTGGTCGGCATCGAAGGCGACGTAGGTGTCGTTCAGCCGCTCCACCAGCGCACGGAGCTCAGCGATCTCCCTGTCATCCCAGGTCTCGAGCATCGCCAAGTACTGCTCGGTCCGTTCCGCCTGAGCACTCTCCAGACGACGCCGGCCCTCAGCCGAGAGATCCAGCTGCTGGGCCCGGCCGTCATCGGGATCTGCAGTCTTGTTCGCCCAACCGCGTGCGGTCAGCACGCTGAGCTGACGAGACAACGTAGGCTTGCCGACGCCTAAGTGGCGGGACAATGACGTCATCCGCATCGGGCCCTGATGCTGCAGAGTCGCCAGCAACGTGTAGGACGCCGGCTCGATCTCCGGATCGATGGCGCGGGTCAGCTGCAGCGCGTTGGATCGGCGGCGGATGAACAGCCGATTGAACTCGTATTCCAATGCACTGACTGTCTGGCGTCTGGCGTCACTGCCCATAGTTCTCATCGTAGTCCTCCCGCGGCCCTCCTCGGATCAAGACACCCGCTGCCGAGCTGCGCCGTTCGGCGGACCCAGAGCGTTCCCCGGGCATCGTCGTAGCTCCCAGACATACGAAGGCCCCGGAGCGTCAACACGACCGGGGCCTTCGACATCGGTGGTGCTACCGGCGCAGAGCCGATCGCACCCCTGTCAACACGTACCGGGCGCCGGCGTCAGCGCCGGGCGCGAGGATCAGGCTCAGCTGCTGCGAGCGAACTCCGCCTGGGTGAGCTCATCCGGAACACCATCGGGCACCACGGCCTGGCCGAATTCGCGCTGCAGCTCGGTGGGCACCGTGTCCGGCACGCCTTCTGCCAGTGCGATGCGCTCGGCCACCTGACCGAGCATGGCCGACAACGGTACGTCCAGGGCGACGCAGATGGAGGCCAGAAGCTCCGAAGAGGCTTCCTTCTGGCCACGCTCGACCTCGGAGAGGTACCCGAGGGAGACGCGGGCCCCGTGCGAGACATCACGCAGAGTCCGGCCTTCGGCCTGACGGATGCTGCGCAGCACATCGCCGATCTCCTGGCGCAGCACCACGCCTTTGGCCTCCGGAGATTCCACACCGGAGACGGCGTCCTCGGCGACGTCCTTCCACCGCGTCACGCCGTTGATGGTCACTGGCTGTCTCACCATGAACACTCACTTTCGTGGAGGATGAGGGGTTTCTCATGCACCTGAAGACGGGAGCCGACTCCGCCGTGCTGGGCAGAACAACCGAGCGGGCGGCGGATTTGTTCCCACCCTACTGAACAGTGCTGGTCTCTGCCGCGATGCCACCTAGGAGATCTCTGAAGAGCCTCAGGGCGGCCTCGACGGCGCCAGCCCGGATCTCCGCGCGGTCACCGCTGAGATGACAGGGCACCGCTATGCACTGCACCGCTATGTACTGCACCGCTATGTACTGCACCGACAGGTGCTGTGACGTCCCGTGCAGGCCCTGGCCGGGAGCCGGCGGGACCGAGAGGCGCCGCGACTGCCAGGTGGCCCCGGCCGGCGTATCAGATGGGAGAGACAGCCTGCTGTGACCGTCTGCGCTCTCCCGGCGGAGCGCTGCGCCGATCCACACTGTGCCCACCGGCTTGCCCTGGTGCGGCTCGGGGCCGGCGACGCCGGTGGTGGAGAGACCCACATCGGCACGCAGTCTGGACACCGCTCCGCAGGCCATCTGCCGGGCGACCTCGGGGTCCACCGCACCTGAGGTGCCGAGTACCTCAGCATCCACGCCGAGCAGTTCGGCCTTGACCTCATTGGTATAGGAGACCACCGCCCCACGCAGCACCGAGGAGACCCCGGGAACCTCGGCGAACCGTGAGCAGAGGCCCCCCGCAGTCAGAGATTCGGCCGTGGCGACGGTGAGGCCGAGCGCCTCACAGCGAGCCACCAATGCCGCGTCATCGACCGGATGCGAGGTCATCGAGGAGGTTCTTCGTCGGGGCCAGCGGCATCGGTGGGACCGCGGAGATCAGCAGCATCAGCTCGCCGTGATGCCCCACTGCCCGGCGCTGCGTCCCCCGGTGCCGCATCCCCGGAGGCTGTGTCCCGCTGCTCTGACACCCGCGCGCTGCTGCGCAGCCGCGCCGCCTGGACCACATAATCGACACCGGTGATCAGGGTGACCACCAACGCCGCGATCATGATCCAGAACGCGACAGCGGCCAACCAGTCAGCGATGACCACCAGCGGCAGCAGCATCAGCTGCAGCCCGGCGCTCTGCAGCACCGTCTTGAGCTTGCCACCACGCGAGGCCGGCATCACGCCGTAGCGGATCACCACCATCCGCAGCACGGTGATCCCCAGCTCTCGAACCAGGATGAGGATGGTCACCCACCACGGCAGCTCCTGGAGCACTGAGAGCATGACAAGCCCTGAGCCGATGAGCAGCTTATCGGCGATCGGATCGGCGATCTTGCCGAAGTCGGTGATGAGGTTCCGCGAACGCGCCAGATCACCGTCGATCTTGTCAGTGATCATCGCCGCGGCGAAGACACCCGCAGCAGCCCAGCGCCAGCCGCCGTTCTGTGCCTCCAGGCCGCCCGGACCAGTGCTCTCGGCATCAAGAAGCAGCAGCGCCACGAAGAGCGGCACCATGATGATGCGCACCATGGTGAGCACATTGGCGATATTGAACAGCGGAACGTGATGTTCCGGCGTCGGCGTGCTCACGGATCGGTCCTCTCAGCGGCTCAGCGGCCGGTCAGCTGCCAGGCGTCGTAGTCCCCGGTCGGGGAACTGTCATGACCGTCATAGTAGCTGTCCACTTCAGGCAGTGCCTGGGTACGCTCGGCCACGTCCCGGGCGATGAGGTCAGCGCTTGAGAGCCCCGAGACGGTGGAGCCTCCCTGCGGTGCCGGCGCATCGGCACGCGGCACCGTGGCAGGAATCTCACCGCTCTCCTCACCGGAGGTCTTGACCACGTCCTGCTCATAGGCCTCCGGCGCATCCTCAGACGGTGCCGCCGAAGGAGGGTCCTCACCCTGGATGGTGGCCAGCACGCCCGGCAGCTCCTCCACGGTGACCAGCACGTCACGCGCCTTGGACCCCTCGGAGGGCCCGACCACGCCGCGGGACTCCATGAGATCCATCAGCCGGCCGGCCTTGGCGAAACCCACGCGCAGCTTACGCTGCAGCATCGAGGTGGAACCGAACTGGGTGGTGACGACCAGCTCGGTGGCCTGCAGCAGCAGGTCGAGGTCATCGCCGATGTCCTCGTCGATCTCCTTCTTCGCCTTCTCCGGGATGACGTCATCGCGGTACTGCGCCTTCAGCTGCGACTTCACGTGCTCGACCACTGAGTGGATCTCCGACTCATTGACCCAGGCACCCTGCACACGCATCGGTTTGGCCATGCCCATGGGCAGGAAGAGGGCGTCACCCTGGCCGAGCAGCTTATCCGCGCCGGCCGAGTCCAACACGACCCGAGAGTCGGTGACCGAGGAGACCGCGAAGGCCATCCGCGAGGGCACGTTGGCCTTGATCAGACCGGTGACCACGTTCACCGAAGGACGCTGAGTAGCCAGCACCAGGTGGATGCCGGCGGCACGCGCCAGCTGGGTGATCCGAACGATGGAGTCTTCGACGTCCCGGGGGGCGACCATCATCAGATCGGCCAGCTCGTCGACGATCACCAACAGATACGGGTAGGGCCGCAGCTCCCGCTGTGAATCCGGCGGCAGCTGGATCTTCCCGGCGCGCACCGCCTTATTGAAGTCGTCGACGTGCTTGTACCCGAAGTGGGCCAGATCGTCGTAGCGGTTATCCATCTCCTTGACGACCCACTGCAGCGCCTCGGCAGCCTTCTTCGGATCGGTGATGATGGGGGTCACCAGATGCGGCACACCCTCATAGGCGGTGAGCTCCACACGTTTGGGATCGACCATGACCATGCGCACCTCATCCGGCGTCGCACGCATCAGCACTGAGGTGACCATCGAGTTGACAAAGGCGGACTTACCGGCGCCGGTGGCACCGGCGACGAGCAGGTGCGGCATCTTGGCGAGGTTGGCGACGACGTAGCCGCCCTCGACGTCCTTGCCCACCCCCATGACCATGGGGTGTTCGGTCTTGCGTGCCGCATTGGAGCGCAGCACATCACCGAGTGCGACCACTTCCTTGTCCGAGTTCGGGATCTCCACACCGATCGCGGACTTACCGGGGATCGGTGACAGGATGCGGACGTCGGTGGAGGCCACCGCATAAGCGATGTTCTTCTCCAGCTTGGTGACCTTCTCTACGCGGGTACCCGCCGCGACCTCGATCTCATAGCGGGTCACCGTCGGCCCCCGGGAGAAACCTGTGACCTCAGCATCGACCCCGAACTGCTGCAGGGTGTGGTTCAGCGAGGCGACGACGTCGTCGTTGGCACTGGTGTGCTCCTTGGGCGGCGGACCGGCCGGCAGCATGGACTGATCCGGCAGAGTGTAGGTGACCTCACCGGCAAGCTCGAGCTGCTCGGAGCGTACCGGCATATCAGCCGCCGGTGCGGGGCGCTCCGGCGCGGCAGTGGCCGCAGGCCGGGCCGCAGTGTGCGCCGCCGTGGCTGGAGCACCGGCCGCCACCACCTCAGTGGCGGCGGTCTCGGCCGAACCGGAGTCATCGGCGCCGGGCTGAGGCTGGGCGCGCTCACGAGCGCGGCGGATAGCCGCCTCCTGAGCGGTGGGCCGTTTCACACCGGGAGGGACGTCGCGGGCGTGCGGGGGTCTCGGCTCTGCCCCGGCGGCGGTGTCACCCTCCGATTCCAACACCTCATCGAAGGCTCCGGCCTGGGCGCGAGCGGCCTGCTGGGACTCACCAGAGCCGAAGGCCTCTTCTTCGCCGGACTCCTGATCCTGATGATCTTGGGCGTCCTCCGGCCGGCCGCCGAACATCCGGGAGAACACTCCCCCGCGGCGCTTCTGCGGCCCTGCCTCCTCGGCACGGGCTTCACCGGCACGAGCTTCACCGGCACCGAGCGTCTCAGCGCCGGGCTCCTCCGCACGAGGTGCCGCGGACGGTCGCTTCGCAGCGGCTGCGGACGCGGGCGGATCCTGGCGCAGAGCGGGTTCGCGCTTCTCTCCCACCACATAGTCCTGAGCCACGCGCAGACGGTCCGGGATGCTGCGCAGCGGAGTATCGGTGAGCACGAGAATTCCGGCGAGCAGCAGCAGGGCGAAGAGCGGCCACAGCGGATAGGCGGTGATCAGAGAAGCCAGTGGCACTGTCATCAGGTAGCCGACGATGCCCCCGGAGGTGAGCATCTCCTCGAATGCGGAGTGCAGCGTGGGCAGGCCGTAGGACAGATGGGCGATGGCCGCGGCGGAGAGCAGGATGAGCCCCTGGCCGATGGCGATGCGGCCGTTGGCGTCGTGGTCCAGGGGGTGACGGATATAACGGATCGCGGTGATGCTCAGCGCCACCGGCAGCAGCACAGCCGCCCAGCCGAAGGTGCCCGCAGCCGCCGCATGCACGAGGTCCACGGCGACGTGGTCCACCTGCCGCGCACCCCACCACTCGACGACGGCGATCACCGCAGCCAGCACGATGAACACCAGGGCGGCGCCGTCACGGCGCTCCGCCACGGGGATCTCCTGACGCCGGCCCACGGACCGCACGGCGGTGGCCACCGGGGTCGCCACCGCCATCCACATACCTCGCAGGGCAGTGAGCAGGAGGTTTCCGCGAGGACTCTGCGGCGGCTCAGCCGCTGTGGAGCCGCGTGTGGACGTCTTCGCGCGGCCGCCGGAACTCTTGGACGAAGCCTTGGTGGATCCGTCGGCGGAGGCGGCGCGCGAGGGGGAAGTACGTGTCGCCATGGTCTCCAACCTACCGCGGATCACCGCAGAACCCGGTCAGGGCCACACCTGCAGGCCTCAGGTCTCGACGACGACGGGGACGATCATCGGCTTGCGCCGCAGTCGGCGGTTGACCCAGGTGCCGATGGTGCGCCGGACGATCTGCTGGAGCTGATGAGTGGTGTGCTCCTTATTGTCCTGGATGGCGTCAGTCAGCGCGCGGGCGATCTTCGGCTTGATGTCCTTGAAGACCTGATCCTCTTCCGCCACACCTCGGGCGTGGATGTCAGGGCCGGAGACGATCTGCCCGGTCTGCCGGTTGACCACTGTGATCACCGAGATGAAGCCCTCCTCACCGAGGACCCGACGGTCCTTCAGGTCCGCGTCGGTGACCTCGCCGACGGAGGAGCCGTCGACGTAGACATAGCCGCATTCGATCTGCCCGGTGATCTCCGCCACGCCGTCGCGCAGATCGACCACGGTGCCGTCCTCGCACTGGAGCACCCGGTCGGGATCCACACCGGTCTCGACAGCCAGCCGCCCGTTGGCGATCAGGTGGCGAGTCTCCCCGTGGACGGGCATGACGTTCTTCGGCCGGATGATGTTGTAGCAGTAGAGCAGCTCACCGGCGGAGGCGTGACCGGAGACGTGGACCTTCGCGTTGCCCTTATGGATGACCTCGCAGCCGAGCTTGAGCAGCCCGTTGATCACTCGGAAGACCGAGTTCTCGTTGCCCGGGATCAGTGAGGAGGCGAGGATCACCGTGTCCTCCTCGCCGACCTGGATCGGGTGGTCACCGTTGGCCATCCGAGACAGAGCGGCCATCGGTTCGCCCTGAGAGCCGGTGGACATCAGCACGATCTCGTGATCGGGCAGGTCATCGACCTTCTTCATGTCCACCAGAATGCCCTCGGGGACATCGAGGTAGCCGAGCTTCGCGGCAATGGACATATTGCGCACCATCGATCGGCCCACGAAGGCCACCCGACGCCCATGGGCTTCGGCGGCGTCGAGGACCTGCTGGACACGGTGGATGTGGGAGGAGAAGGAGGCGACGATGATCCGGCGCCGGGAACGGCCGAAGTACTGATCGATGACCGGGCCGATCTCCTTCTCCGGGGTGGTGAACCCGGGGACGTCGGCGTTGGTGGAGTCGGTCATGAACAGGTCCACGCCCTCTTCGCCCAGCTTGGCGAAATGACGCAGGTCCGTGATCCGGCCGTCCAGCGGCAGCTGGTCCATCTTGAAGTCCCCGGTGTGCAGCACGGACCCGGCCTCAGTGCGGATATGCACGGCCAGGGCATCGGGGATGGAGTGGTTGACCGCGACGAACTCGCACTCGAAGGGGCCGAACTGCTCGACATCGCCCTCTGTCACCGAGAGCGTGTACGGGGTGATCCGGTGCTCGCTGAGCTTCGCCTCGATCAGCGCCAGGGTCAGCTGAGATCCGATGAGCGGGATGTCCGGCTTGCGGCGCAGCAGATACGGCACGGCGCCGATGTGGTCCTCGTGGCCGTGGGTGAGCACCAGGCCGACGACGTCGTCGAGGCGGTCCTCGATATAGCTGAAGTCCGGCAGGATGAGGTCGACCCCGGGCTGCTCCTCCTCGGGGAAGAGCACACCGCAGTCGACGATGAGGATCTTGCCGCCGATCTCGAAGACCGCCATGTTGCGGCCCACCTCACCCAGCCCACCGAGGGGGACGACACGCAGGGTGCCGTCCTTCAGCTTCGGCGGGGTCATCAGTCGGTGAGCTGCCACAGGTTCTCCTCAGCGGTGGGTGATGTGATCGTCTCGTCGGTGCGCCTCACCGGCAGTGACACGGTGACACGCGGGGCATTAAGTGGGCATTCAGACAGAGTCAGGTTGTGGGAAAGCGTCAGAGGTCAGAGGTTCCAGCCGGCCTCGCGGAGATCGCCGAGCACCAGTTCCTTCTCCGTCTCATTCGCCTGGACCAGGGGCAGACGCACATCGGTGCGGATCGGGAACTCCAGCCAGTTGAGCACCAGCTTCGAGGACACCGCGCCCTGGATGCGGGTCATCATCGCGCGGATCACCGGCCCCAGCTCCGAGTGATAGATACGCGCCTCACGCAGGTCATAGTTCAGCACGGCATCGATCATGCGCCGGAAGTGCCCGGAGGCCACATGCGAGGTGACGGAGACGACGCCGGAGGCCCCCATCGCCATCCAGGCCAAGACGTTCTGATCGTCTCCGGAGTAGATCTCCAGATCTGTCTTGGTCAGCACCTCGGTGGTCGCGGTGATGTCGTTCTTCGCGTCCTTCAGGCACTGGATGCGCGGGTGCTCGGCCAAACGGAGCATGGTCTCCGTGCTGATCGAGATGCCGGAGCGACCGGGGATGTCATAGACCATCAGCGGCAGATCGATCGCATCGGCCACTGCGGTGAAGTGGGCGAGCACGCCGTCCTGGCTGGGCTTGTTGTAGTAAGGGGTGACGACGAGCTGGCCGTCGGCGCCGGCGCGTTCGGCCCGGCGTGCCATCTCCAGGTCATGGGAGGTGTGGTTGGTGGAGGTGCCGGCGATGACCTTCGCCCGATCCCCCACCGCGGACTTCGCCGCACGGACCAGACCTTCTTTCTCGTGGTCCTCCAGAGTGGAGGTCTCACCGGTGGTGCCGGAGACCACGAGGGAGTCGTTGCCCTCCTCGACGAGCTTATGCGCCAGGGCTTCGAAGGCCTTGTAGTCCACCCGGTCATCATCGGTGAAGGGCGTGACCATCGCCGTGATCAGATGTCCGAACTGCGGATCCGTCTGGTCCGGATGCTTGACCTCGCCCTCGGCCAAGTACGGGTCGAAGTCGCGGGTGTGCTCGTTCTCGGTGGTCATACGTCGTAGCCTACCGGTTGTGGACCGCAGCAGCACCGTCAGCACCGGCCCCGCGGCACGAGTCGTCGGGGTCGATATCGCACGCGCCCTGGCACTGATCGGCATGATGCTGGTCCATGTGCTGCCGACCACCGATCCCTCCACCGGTGAGGCGACGGCGTTGGGGCTGGTGGCCACTGGGCGCCCTTCCGCACTGTTCGCGCTGCTGGCCGGGGTCGGCCTGGCCCTGATGACAGGCGGCGCGCAGCCGCACCGGGACGCCGAGCGCGTCAGCAGGCACCGGCGCAGCATCACTGTACGCGCCCTGCTGGTGATCGTGATCGGGCTTCTCGTGGCCTCCTGGGAGTCCCAGGTGGCGATCATCTTGGTCCACTACGGAGTGCTGTTCCTGCTCGCGCTGCCGCTGCTGCGCTGGAGTGCCCGTGCGCTCAGTGTGCTCGCCGCGGTATGGGTGCTGGCCGCTCCGGTGATGTTCCAGCAGATGATCGTCGCGCTGATGGGTGATCCGAGCTACCCGTCTGAGATGCGGTTGTGGCACTCCCCCGGATTCACCGATGTCATCGACACCCCCGGGCTCACGGCCTGGGACCTCACGGTGACCGGCTACTATCCGCTGCTGATCTGGCCGGCGTACCTGCTGGTGGGCATGGCGGTGGGGCGCAGTCGGCTCCACCGCCGGGCCACCGCCTGGCGTCTTCTGGGTCTGGGAGCCGGGTTGGCGATGCTCAGTGCGGCAGTGAGCTGGACGGTGCTGCTGGGCACCGACCTCACCTCCACCTTGGACTACTACGGTGAGGGTGATCTGGCCGTGCGCGGGGAGCTGCTGACCGGCACACTGCTGCCGGTGGAGGCAGACCCGCGCTGGTTCCTGCTGGCGACGCCGCACTCGGGCTCCACCGCTGATCTGGTGCATACCGTCGGCACCAGCCTGCTCATCCTGGGAGCATGCCTGCTGATCGCCTCCCACTCACCCTCTGTGCTGGGCAGGTGCCTGAGCCCGCTGATCGGCGCCGGAGCCATGCCGCTGACCCTCTACGTGGGGCACCTCGGTGTGCTGCACGCCTGGCATGTGGAGGGGTGGCCGCTCTATGGCCTCAGCTCGACGACGATGGCGGCAGCTCTGGTGATCGGCTGCCTGGCCGCAGGTGCCCTCCAGCAGGCGTTGGGGCGTCGCGGACCACTGGAGGCCCTGGTGCATGCTGCGAGCGGGCAGTCCACGCATCCTGGATCATCGCGGTGACCCGGGCCTCCGGTACCCAGCCCAGCAGCCGCCGGGCCTGGGCACCGGAGGCCACGAGCACGGGAGGATCCCCCGGGCGGCGGTCGGCCTCTCGCACCTGGATCGGCACACCGGTCACCTGCCGGACGGCGTCGACGACCTCACGCACTGAGGTGCCCACCCCGGTGCCCAGGTTCAGGATCTCGTGGGTTCCGGGAGTCGCGTGCTCCAGGGCCAGCACATGGGCGTCAGCCAGCTCAGTGATGTGGATGTAGTCCCGCACAGCGGTACCGTCCCGTGTGGGATAGTCCGTGCCGAAGATCTGCGCCGGGGCGTAGTCACGGCCGTCCCGGTGGTGCTCGGCGGCGGTCAGCAGGTTCGGGATGAGATGGGTCTCGGGGTCGTGGTGCTCCCCCAGCGCCCCGTAGGCCCCGGCCACGTTGAAGTACCGCAGGCTCACCGCGCCCAGACCGTGCGCTGTCGCTTCGGCAGTGAGCATGTGATCGATCGCCAGCTTGCTCGCCCCGTACGGGTTAGTCGGTTGGGTGGCAGTCATCTCGGTGATCGGGTCTGAGCCGGCATCACCGTAGACGGCGGCAGTCGAGGAGAACACCAGGCGCGGCACTGAATGGTGACGCATCGCATCGAGCAGGGCTAAGGTCTCGACGATGTTGCCGTGCCAGTACCGTTCCGGATGCTGCATCGACTCACCGACCAGGGAGCGCGCGGCCAGATGCACCACGGCGTCGAAGGAGCCGTCGAGCACCTCCCCGGCAGACCGCAGCGGACGGCGATGCCACACGGCCTCACCGGCCACGGCGTCATGATGTCCGGTGGAGAGATCGTCGAGAACCTCGACGTGATGGCGCTGCTCCAGCAGACGCGCGACGACGACGCTGCCGATATACCCGGCGCCACCGGTGACCAGGATCTTCATCATGCGCTATTCAATCACAGCAGCAGCGGGCCGATACCCTGGTCCCATGACTGAACACAACATCCGCGTGGCCGTTCTCGGCGCCTCCGGGCGGATGGGCTCTGAGGCGGTGCGCGCGGTCGATCAGGCCGAGGGCATGCAGCTGGTGGCCCGCATCGGACGCCAGGACTCGCTGACCCAGATCCTCGACGCCGGGGCGACCCATATCGTCGACCTCTCGGTCCCCGAGGCGACTCAGGACAATGTCCGTTTCGCTGTGGAGCACGGTGTGCATGCCGTCGTCGGGGCCACCGGGTGGGATACGGAGAGGCTGGAGCGGCTTCAGGAACTGCTCGCCGACCATCCGGAGGTCGGGGTTCTCATCGCCCCGAACTTCGCCCTGGGCTCCGTCTTGGCGACGGCGTTCGCCGCGAAGGCCGCACAGTTCTTCGAGTCGGCGGAGATCATCGAGCTCCACCATCCACAGAAGGTCGACGCACCCTCGGGCACGGCGGTGCGGACCGCTGAGCTGATGGGCGCGGCTCGCCGCGAGGCCGGCCTCGCCCCCTCCCCCGATGCCACGACCACCTGCCTGGAAGGTGCCCGCGGCGCCGTCGTCGAGGACATCCCTGTTCACTCGGTGCGGCTGCGCGGACTGGTGGCCCACCAGGAGGTTCTTCTCGGCTCGGCCGGGGAACAGCTCACACTGCGCCACGACTCCTTCGACCGTGCCAGCTTCATGCCCGGCGTGCTGCTGGGGCTGCGCACTGTGGCCCAGCGTCCCGGGCTGACCCACGGGCTCGACGGCTATCTGGATCTCGGGCTCTGAGGGCATGCGTTCGAAGATCTGGGTCTGGCTGTTCGTCGGCGTGCTGGTCATCTTCCTCGGCGGGGCGGTCACCTCGGCTTGGCGCTTCCTGCGCATCGATGACCCCATCGCCCGGGTGATCGGCCTGGCGGTGCTGGTGATCGTTGGGGTGGGCATCTGGTACCTCTACCGTGAGCTGTCCCTGGCCTTCCGCTCGGAACGCCTAGGGCGGATCCTTGAGGCTGAGGGTGGCCTGCCCGAGGACACCGTGGAACGCTCTCCGGCAGGACGTCCGGATAAGGGCCAGGCCGATGAGCAGTTCGCCCGCTACGCCGCCGAGGCGGAGCAGGCTCCCGAGGACTGGCGGAGCTGGTTCCGGCTGGCCATCGCCTATGACATCGCCTCCGACCGGCGTCGGGGCCGTGCGATGATGCGTCGGGCCATCCGCATGGAACGGGTGGCGCCGGACGGTGCCTACGGCCCGGAGGCTGAGGGACGGTCCTGAAGCTCGCCCCATTCATGAGGCGGACGCAGATCGGCGACCTGATCGCAGAGACCCGGCAAGAGATCGACGAGCACTTCCATCCCCTCTCGAACCGCCTGCGGTGCGCCGGGAAGGTTGATGATCACCGTGCCCTCCGCCACTCCGGCCATGCCTCGGTTGATCGCGGCCATGGGACGGGTCTGCCGGGCGTGGGCGCGCACGGCCTCCATCACTCCGGGAATCTGCTTGTCCAGCAGCGGTTCGGTGAACTCCGGGGTGAGATCGTCCGGGGTCAGCCCGGTACCGCCGGAGGTGATGATGACGGCGGGTGCCACAGCGCTGAGCAGCTCGGACAGGGCGGCGAGCACGCCTTCTCCGTCAGGGATGATGACCGGCGGGCGGCAGCCGAAGCCGAGCTGCTCGGCGAACTCGGCGATGATCGGGGCACTCATGTCCTCGCGCTGTCCGGTGGCCGCGCGGGTGGAGACGATGACGGGGGCGATGATCCGCTCGGCCTCGCGGGCCTGCGTGTACTCAGCCGGGGGTTCTTCTGTCGATGCTGTCTCTGCGCGGTGCTCCTGCTGCTGGTGATCCACGTCTTCAGCTTACAGGTGCAGATCTCACGGCAGGGCGGTTCCGGACGTCCGGGGAGGCCGTGGGGCGTCGAGCTCGGCGGAGAGCAGCACGATCGGCCGCTGCCCCGGGCCCAGCTCAGCCCGGGACACCAATACCTCGGTCATCGGCGCCGACCATCCCTGCCCAGTACGTGCCGCAGCGCCGTGGTCAGGTCAGGGTGCCGGAACCTGTACCCCAGGCTCTCCGCTCGGGCCGCGCTGACCCGCTGATCCGCCTCGGCGAGCGCCTCGGCGCCTTCGGCGCCCAGCAGCAGCTGCGGGCCGAAGGACGGCACGGGCAGCACCGCCGGCCGGCGCATCACCCGGCCCAGGGTCTTGGCGTACTCCCGGGCACGCACCGGCTGCGGCGCCACACCGTTGACCGGACCGGACACACCTGAGTCCAGGACCATATGGACGATGAGGCCGGCGATGTCATCGAGGCTGATCCAGGGCTGCCACTGGTCACGGCCGAGCGGACCCCCGGCACCGACGGCGAAGAGCGGCAGCATCTGCTGCAGCACACCGCCGGAGGGACTCTGGACGATGCCGGTGCGGATCATGGCCACTCGCACTCCAGCGTCCTCGGCCGGGGCGGTCGCCGCCTCCCATTCCCGGCAGACTCGGGCGAGGAAATCCTCACCGACAGCGACGTCCTCCGTCAGGAGCTCCGGAACCTCCGCCGGTCTGTGCTGCGGGGTCGCCCCGTAGTAGCCCACCGCCGAGCCGCTGATCAGCGCCCGGCCGCGGTGATCCTCGCGCTCGAGCGCCGCCAGCGTCTCGGCGATGAGCCGGGTGCCACGGACTCGGGAGTCGAGGACATTCTGCTTATGGGACTCGGTGAACCGTGCCGCCAGCGGGTGGCCGGCCAGGTGGACCACGGCGTCGACCTCCCGCAGCGCCTCTGGGTCCAGTTCGCCGTTCTCCGGGTCCCATCGGATCTGATCGGCGGCGACGGGTGCGGAGCGGGTCAGCCGCCGCACCTCAGCTCCGGCGCCACCCAGCAGCGCGCAGACCTGCTCGCCGATCATCCCGGTGGCCCCGGTGACCGCGACGATCATCCCTGGCTGGTTCTGCTGCTGGGAGGCCAGGGGGCCGTGATCGTGGTGGAAGGCCAGGTCCTCCGCCATCTGCCTCTGCCGGTGGATGAACAGGCGCCGCAGCTCGGATTCAAAACGCCGGGACACCGCCTCGTGGACGGCACCGGGAAGCCGGGAGGTGGCCGGCAGGCGGTAGTCGACGGTCTCGGAGATGACGGTGCCGCCGTCGTCGGTGTCTTCGAAGACCCGCTCATGCCGCCACGAGGAGGCCGCACCGGAGATCATCTCGTCGGTGAAGCGACGGTCCGGCTCGTACTCCGTGTGCGCGGAGACCCATCGCACCCAGGGGCGCAGCCGCACCGGCAGCATCCCGTCGGCGAATCCCACGGCAGCGGCCAGCGCCGTGCCCATGATCCCGGGCGGGTTGATCCCGATGGTCGAGGAGGCGCCGACGCCGATCCCGTCGTCGGGGGCCTCGAGCACAGCACCGGCGAAGGGAGGGTGCAGCCGGGTCAGCGCCCCCGGACGGGTGTACCAGGTGAAGACGTCCTGACGGGCGAACGGCAGCCGGGTCTCATAGTGGAACGTGGGCATCGTCTCTCACCTCTCCTCATCGCGTGCGCCCCTGCTGGAGGCTCCTCAGACGGCCGTTCCGCACGGGTCGCACAGTGGTGAAGGTACCACTGACCTGCGGCGATGACGAGAAAACCGAGGAGAACACCCGGGCTGATCAGGACGGAGCGACGACGGTGACCGCCCGTGGAGATCCGGCCAGGCGCTGGGCCATCGCGGTGACATCGTCCGCAGTGACCGCGTCGATGGCTTCTAAGACCTCTGAGACGTCGACGAACTCACCGCGGACCAGCTCCGCGGAGCCCAACCGTGACATCCGTGAGGAGGTCTCCTCCATGCCCAGCACCGTGCCGCCGCGCAGCTGACCCTTGGCCCGGATCAGCTCCTCCTGCGTGATCGGTTCTGTTGTCAACCGCTCGAGTTCGGCGGTCATCACCTCGACGACGGCGTCGACCTTCTCCGGCAGGCATCCGGCGTAGAGTCCGAAATACCCGGCATCGGTATAGGCCCCGGAGAACGAATAGGTGGAGTAGGCCAGTCCCCGGCGTTCCCGCACCTGCTGGAACAGGCGCGAGGACATTCCTCCGCCGAGGACGGCGTGGAGCACCGAGAGCGAGAAGCGATCCGGGTCCGAGGCGGAGAGCCCTCGACCACCGAGAATGATCTGGGCCTGCTCCACCGGTTTCACCACGGTCTCCCGGCCCTGCCGCACGGGGATCTCCTGCTCCTCGCCCACACGGCGCCGGGCCGGTTCACCGGCGGTGGCGAGGTGCCACGGCGAGCGCTCCAGCGACTGCTGCACCAGGTCACAGAGCATGTCGTGGTCGAGGCCTCCGGCGGCGGTGATCACCAGCTCCTCGGGGCGGTACCAGCGGGTGTAGTGAGCGTGGACGTCGTCGCGGGCGGCAGCACGGATGTCCTCCGGGGTACCACCGATGGGCCGGCCCAGAGGGTGGCCGTCGAGCACCTGTGCGGCGAAACGTTCGTAGGCGAGATCAACCGGATCGTCGAGGTCCATGGCGAGTTCTTCGAGGATCACGCCGCGTTCGGTCTCCATCTCCTGCGGGTCGAGGCTCGCCGAGGTGATCATATCGGTGAGGACCTCGACGGCCAGAGGGAGATCGGCATCGAGCACACGGGCGTAGTAGCAGGTGGATTCCTTGCCGGTCATCGCGTTGGAGTCTCCGCCGACGCCGTCGAAGGCGGCAGCGATGTCCAGCGCACTGCGCGCAGAGGTGCCTTTGAAGAGCAGGTGCTCGAGGAAATGGGTGGAGCCGTGCTGGTGGGCCGCCTCGTCCCGCGACCCCACGGCAATCCAGAATCCGACGGTGACCGAGCGCTGGCCCGGCATCTCCTCGGTGAGGATCCGCACGCCGGAGGGCAGCACAGTCCGCCGGACGGTGGAGCCCTCATCCGCGTTGAGGGTGCCATGGGTGTGGGGTTCGATGGTCACGCGCATAGTGCCGGTGGGCTCCTGGTCAGTATCGGTTGGACATCAGATCGGTGTGGCGCATGAGGTCCGGCGCCGATGATTCAGCCTAACGGCCCGTCACGCTGCTGTTCATCGGGAGAGCAATCGGGAGGCATCAGAGCCCGGTGCCTGTACCTGTGTCAGTACCGGAGTCAGCGTCGGGATCAGCACCGGGGTCAGCACCGGGGTCAGCACCGGACTCGGCCCGTTGTCAGAGGTCTGTGGCAGTGTGGTCACCGATGAGAACGGAGGCGAGCCACTGAGCACGGACACCAGCCACAGCGACGGGGCTAATCACAGCGACGGGGCCAGTCACAGCGAGGCGACTGAGGACTTGCCGACCATTGAGGACTTGCCGAAAACGGGCTTCCGCGCGGAAGCCCGGGAACAGCTCTGCGCGCTGGCCGGACGGCAGGTGGACTTCCGCGCGGGCCAGTTCGAGGCGATCTCCGCGCTGGTGGAACAGCGCCGGCGAGTCCTGGTGGTCCAGCGCACCGGCTGGGGCAAATCTGCGGTGTACTTCCTCGCCTCCAGCCTGCTGCGGCGTCGCGGGCGCGGGGTGAGCCTGATCGTCTCACCGCTGCTGGCGCTGATGCGTGATCAGATCGCCGCCGCCCGGCAGGCGGGGATCCGCGCCCAGGCGGTGCATTCGGTCAATGCCCATGAATGGGAGGAGATCTCTGCGGCCCTGCACGCCGATGAGCTGGATGTGCTGCTGATCTCACCCGAACGGCTGGCCAATCCCACCTTCCGCGACGAGGTGCTGCCTCGGCTGCTCGGCCGGCTGGGCATGTTGGTGATCGATGAGGCTCACTGCATCTCCGATTGGGGGCATGACTTCCGCCCGGATTATCGACGCATCGCAGAAGTCGTACGCTCGCTGCCTGCCGAGGTGCCGGTGCTGGCCACCACGGCCACGGCCAATGCACGCGTCGTCGAGGATGTCGCCGCGCAGCTGGCCCCGGAGTCTGAGTCTGCGGCTTCCCGGAGCGTGGCCGCCGGGACCTCCGAAGTCGATGAGGTCCTGGTGCTGCGCGGGGAGCTCGCCCGGGATTCGCTGCGCCTGGGTGTGCTGAGTCTGTCGGATGCGGCCCATCGCATCGCCTGGCTGAGTGAACACCTGGGCTCACTGACCGGAAGCGGGATCGTCTATACGCTGACGATCTCGCAGGCGGAGGATCTGGCGCGGCATCTGGGTGACCAAGGGTATGAGGTCGCCGCCTACACTGGGCGCACGGACCCGCAGGAGCGCGAGGAGCTCGAGGCCGCGCTGAAGGAGAACCGGGTCAAGGCGCTGATCGCCACCAGTGCGCTGGGGATGGGGTTCGACAAACCGGATCTCGGTTTCGTCATCCACCTGGGGGCTCCGTCGTCTCCGGTGTCCTATTACCAGCAGATCGGACGTGCCGGCCGCGCGGTGGACAGCGCTGATGTGCTGCTGCTTCCCGGCCGGGAGGATGCGCGGATCTGGGAGCATTTCGCACAGGCCTCTCTGCCTACCCAGGAGCGGGCGGAATCGGTGCTTGAGGTGCTTGACGAGCATCGGCGAGCAGTCGGTGATGAGCCGCTCTCCACGGCGAAGATCGAAGCGATGGTGGAGGTCCGGCGCAGCCCCTTGGAACTGCTGCTGAAAGTGCTCGAGGTCGATGGTGCGGTCCGTCGGGTGCGGGGCGGCTGGCTCTCCACCGGGGTCGGTTGGATCTACGACGCCGAACGCTACACGCGGATTCTTCAGCTGCGCCGGGCCGAGCAGGGGGCCATGCTCGACTATGAACGGCTCAGCACCGGCCAGTGCCGGATGCGGGTCCTCGCTGAGGCCCTCGACGATCCGGCAGCGGCTGACTGCGGGCGTTGTGACACCTGCGCTGGTGCGTGGTATCCACGGCATATCAGCGATCAGGTGCTCACCGAAGCGACAACAGGACTGGACCGGGTCGGCGTGGCAGTGCCTGCTCGGCGGCAGTGGCCTGCCGGGCTCGAAGCCCTCGGACTGTCCCTGCGCGGCAGGATTCCGGCTGAGCAGCAGGCTGCTGAAGGGCGTGTGCTGGCACGTGTCAGCGACCTGGGCTGGGGGCCCGTGGTCCATGACGCGCTGAATGCCCCGGATACCTCAGTGGACCAGCGGCTTCTCGACGGTGTCGTCAGGGTCTTGGCCGAATGGGAGTGGGAGCACCGTCCCGAGGTGGTCGTCGCTGTCCCCTCCCGCAGCCGGCCTCTCCTTGTGGACTCCCTGGCCCGCGGCATCGCAGGAATCGGGCGGCTCCCCTATGCCGGGATGCTGGAGCCTGTCTCCGGTGGGCCTGCCGGGTCACCGGAGTCCAACAGCGCCTACCGACTGGCCGGGCTGGTGGGTCGCCTCGGAGTCTCCGATCAGCTGGCCGAGGCCGTCGCCGGTCTGCCGGTGCTGCTCGTCGATGACGAGATCATCTCACGGTGGACGATGACAGTGGCCGCACAGCAGCTGCGCGCAGCCGGCGCCCAGAGTGTGCTGCCCTTCGCTCTGGGCCTGCGCGGCTGAGGACTCAGGACAGCAGAGATGATGCGGAGTGAAGATGACCTCCGATGACGTGTCCTGACAGCTGCCCCACCTGAACTTGTAATGTTCAGAGAACATTTCACCGTTGACTCAGTGTGAGGAGCAGACCCATGTCAGAGACCTCTCAGGACCGCGGCATCGATGCTCAGGGGCTGACCCGGCTCGCCGATGCGGCACAGTCCGACCCCAGCACCGGCCATAAGGTCGTCAGGGCGCGCAGCGTGTGGGAGAGCGGCTTCCGCAACCAGAACTACGTGCGCTCTCACGCGCCGGTGCTCGTCTCGGAACCGCATCAGCTGCTCGGCGATGACGAAGCACCCAACCCCACTGAGATGGCGCTCAGCGCCCTGGGCTCCTGCATCAATGTCGGGCTGCTGGCCAACGCCACCCACCGCGGTGTCACGCTGACCACGATCGAGGTCGAGCTCGAAGGCGACATCGACATCAGTGCGGTCTGGGGTGTGGGCGACCTGGCCCCGGATAAGGCGCTGGGCATCACCGATGTCCGCGTCAACGTCACCCTCGCAGGTGATGCTGATGAGCAGACGCTGCAGCAGATCACCGACCAGGCCATCGCGTGGTCTCCGGTGGTTAACACCTTCACCCGCCCGGTCGGCCTGACGGCCTCGCTGACGGTGGCCTGAGCCCGTGGTCGGCCAGACGAGAGAACCGCACGGCAGCACCCCGGCAGGCACTGATGTCCCTGTCGCGCTGCTGGAGCGCATCACGGCAGAGGCCGAGGCCGTAGACCGTGGGGATGCCGAGACTCTGGAGCAGCTGGTGGCGTTCGGTGAGGCCGGGCTGACCACGCTGGGGTCCGTCTCAGACACAGAAGGCAGGCCGGGACAGCAGAGTGGCCAGGGCGGGCTGCCTGACCTGGTGGGTGCCGTCGAGGCTCTTGCGCGTCGTTCGCTCAGCTCGGCGTTCGCCCTGTGGGGCCACCGGATGGCGATCGAATATCTCCTCGCCGCGGACACCCCGTACGCCCACCGTGTGCTGCCCGGGCTCAGAGCTGGGGCCGTTCCCGGGGTTTCAGGAATGGCCTCAGCGTTCCGGCGCTTCGTCGGCGCTGGGGAGGTCGATCTCACCGCCCGCGCCGACGGCGAGGACCTGCTCATCGACGGCACCGTGCCCTGGGCCACGAACCTCTACCCCGGGGCTCTGGTGGTCAGTGCCGCCGTCGATGAACAGGGTGATCCTCTGCTTCTGGCTTTCACGTTGGATCAGCAGGGTGTGGAGGTCGGAGCTCCGTTGGATCTGCTCGCACTGCGCGGCACACGGTCGACCTCAGTGCGCCTGAACGCTGTGCGGGTTCCTGGCGAACAGGTGCTCAGCCGTGACTTCACCGGTCTGCTCAGGGCGGTCCGGCCGACCTTCGCCGCGCTGCAGTCGGCCCTGTGCCTGGGTCTTGCCGCAGAATCTCTCGCCCAGACTGAAGTATCCCTGGGCAAAGCCGCTGAGGGGTCGTTCCTCACCACCTTCGCGCCCGACCTGGCTGAGGCTCAGCATGAACTCGGACGGGTGCGTGGGCAGCTCGATGCCGTGGCCGCGACCGTCGGCACCGGCACACCGCCGACACCGGCCCAGGTGCTTCAAACCCGTCATGCCGCGGGCCTGCTCGCCGTGCAGGCCGCCGGGTTGGAGCTGCGCACTGCCGGTGGACGCGCGTTCGTCCATGGGTCGGCGGCGAACCGACGCTTCCGTGAGTCTGCGTTCCTGCCCGTGCAGTCGCCCTCTGAAGGACAGCTGCGTTGGGAACTGGCACGTGGCTGAGCAGCCATTCTCCCGGCGTCGGGCCCTGGGGCTGGGGTTCTCCACCGCCGGGGCTGCCCTGCTGGCCGGGCTGGCCGGCTGCGGGGCGCCTACCTCACCGCCCGGGGTGGGTTCGGCGACGACGGCGGAATTCACGGCGCGTCTCGACGTCCCCGCTCCTCTGGAGACCCGGCAGCTGACCGTGGGGTTCGTCCCGATCACCTGCGCGGCTCCCCTGGTCAATGCCGCCGCGTTGGGGGTCTTTGCCCAGTACGGGTTGGATGTCACGCTGCGGCGGTACACCGGATGGGCCGAGCTGTGGACCGCGTATGTCGCCGGGGAGCTGGATGCCACCCAGATGCTCGCGCCCATGCCTTTGGCCATCCACTACGGGTTCGCCTCTGGGCAGCGGGACACCCGGGTGCCGCTGGTGACCAATACCGACGGCAACAGCATCACCGTCTCCCGAGAGCTCCACGGTGAGATCGCCGGTCCGCAGGACTTCGCCGGTCTGCGGTTGGGCCTACCCTTCGACTACTCCATGCATAATCTGCTGACCCGCGACTACCTCGCCGGCGCTGGCATCGATCCCACCGCGGATGTGGATCTGCGGATCATGCGGCCGGCGGATATGGTCTCTGCGCTCAGCGTGGGAGAGATCGACGCCTTCTGCCTGCCGGATCAGTTCAGCCAGCGGGCAGTCGCCGAAGAGGTCGGCGTCATCCACACCTCCACGGCAGAGATCTGGGCCGGCCACCCCTGCTGCTGTTTCAGCGTGGCTGAGGACTTCGCCACCTCACACCCTACGACGTATACGGCACTGGTCAGTGCCCTGGTGGACGCTGCTCTGTGGACTGACGCCCAAGACAACCGCGCCGCCAGTGCGGAACTGCTCAGCCCGGCCGGGCGGCTGAACACTCCCCAACCTGTCCTCGACGCCGTGCTCACCGGGGACTACCAGGACGGCACGGGCCGCCGTCGTCGCGATCCGGACCGTATCGGGTTCCAGCCATACCCGCATCAGTCCTTCGGCGTGTGGATCCTCGATCATCTGCAGCAGCGGGGCTTGACCGGCAGTGCCCGTTTCGCCACCGCCCAGCAGCGTGAGCTGGCAGTCGATGAGGTCTTCGATCCCGATACCTCTCGACCTCTGGTGGCAGCACTGGACGGCAACATTGAGGAGGCGGCATGAGCGGAACAACGGTGCGAAGAACCGCTGACCACAGCAACCGGCTCTGGAGTCTGACGCTGTGCCTGCTGATCGGTGCGTCAGCAGTGGGCGTATGGCAGCTGTGGACCGTGCTGGTGGATCCCGGCGGCATGGCGCCGACGCCGACAGGCACCTGGAACCGGTTGGTGGAGATCCTCTCCGGAGCCTTCACCGTCGAGGGGCCGAATTCGGTGGGGATCGCCTTCCATGCTGCGGCCTCCTTGCAGCGTGTGCTCGCCGGTTTCGGTGCCGCAGTGCTGCTGGCCGTGCCGCTGGGTCTAGTGCTGGGGATGCGGCCCACTCTGGCGGCCGCGTTGGATCCGTATATCCAGGTGCTGCGGCCGGTGTCTCCGTTGGCCTGGCTGCCTCTGGGGCTGGCGGTGCTGCGCGATTCTGAGGCGACTGCGGTCTTCGTCATCTTCATGGCCTCGCTGTGGTTGGTGCTGATCAACACCATCGACGGCGTGCATCGGATAGACCCGCTGCACCTGGATCTTGCCCGCACTCTGGAGGCCACCTGGTGGCAGCGAACCACGCGGGTGGTGCTGCCTGCCACGCTGCCCGCCGTTCTCACCGGGCTGCGCACCGCATTGAGCACGGCGTGGCTGGTGATCGTCGCCGCAGAGATGATCGTCGGTTCCCGGGGCATCGGTCATTTCGTCTGGACGGAATGGAATGCGATGAACACCGACAGCATCGTCGTCGCGATTCTTCTCATCGGCGTGATCGGGCTGCTGCTGGACCGCGGCATCCTCGCCGTGGGACGCCTGATCCCCGGGGCCCGAGGCCGCGGTTCCCCGCAGAAGAGCACGCGGCGCGTCACCCCTGCACGAGTTCGGAGCGCCGTATGACACCACAGCACATGACGCCACAGCACATGACGCCGCAGCACATGACGCCGCAGCCAGACACCTCCGAGCTCACGGCAGAGGCCCTGGCAGAGCACACTGACGAGAGCACGGCAACGGTGGCCACAGGGTCCACAGCGTCCCCAGCGACGAACCGGGGCTCCCGGGATCAGCCGATTCTCAGCGCGCAAGAGATCTCCGTGGGCTTCGGCGGCTCTGAGCAACCCTCGCTGGTCTTGGACCGGGTGAGCCTCGACGTGCCGGCCGGTGAGTTCCTCACCGTCATCGGGCCCTCGGGTTCTGGAAAATCCACTCTGTTGAAGGTCTTGGCGGGGCTGCACCAGCCCAGTGGCGGGCGGGTGCTGCTGCATGATGCCCCCGTCACCGGGCCGAGCCGACAGATCGCGGTGGTGTTCCAGCAGCATGTGCTGCTGCCCTGGCTCACGGCACGGGGCAATGTGCTCTTCGCCCTGGAAGCTGCCGGCGGTCTTGGTCTGAGCCGGGGGCAGCGGCGGCGCCTGGCCGACGAGCATCTGGAAGCGGTGCATTTGGGCCGCCACGGACAGAAATTCCCCGCAGAGCTCTCCGGAGGCATGCAGCAACGCGTCGGTCTGGCCCGGGCCTTCGCCCTGGACTCCGATGTGATGCTCTTGGACGAACCGCTCGGGGCACTGGATGCGCTGACCCGCCGGACATTGCAGGAGCAGCTGTTGGAGCTGACCGAACGTCGGCGTCAGACCACGGTGATGGTCACCCATGACGTCGATGAGGCCCTGCTGCTCTCGGACCGTATCCTGGCGCTGTCTCAGGGGCCCAATGCACGGATCGAGGACGGTTTCGACGTCCCGTTCCCTCGGCCCCGCAGCGCTGAAGCCATCGAGAACGATCCCGAGTATCTTGTGCTGCGCCGACGGCTGCTCGATGCCCTGCGCACCTGAAAACCCTGGTCAGCCTGGCCCGGTGACCTGAGAACTCGTATAGTTAGGAGACAGTCACCTCAGTACCGGGGACCGTCCCGGTAGGACCATGTAGGACCATCCAGGAGGCCAGCACTGTGGCAGTCGGATCACCCGAGTTCGGCACCACCCCCACCCTGAGGGGTGAGCGAGTGATGCTGCGTCCCATCAGGCGGGAGGATGCGCGGACGATCCGGCCGTTGCTGATCGATCCGGAAGTGCTGTACCTCACGGGGAAGGTGCACTCATCGACACCGACCGAGGATGATCTCGAGTACTTCTCGCTGCACCGTCTTGAGGAGATCTACGAATGGTGGGCTGAGGACGACCACCGCCAGGTCTGGGTCATCATCGATACCAGGACAGAACAGGTCGTCGGTGAGGCTTTTCTCACCGACCTGGATTCTCGCTCCCGGTCCTGCAGCTTCCGCATCTGGATCTCGCGGAGGCGTGACCAGGGGTTGGGAACGGAGGCTAGCCTGCTCGCGCTACGCTACGCCTTCGAGGAGCAGGCTGTTCACCGGATCGACCTGGAGGTCTATGACTTCAACCACCGGGCCCGGTATCTCTACACGAAACTCGGTTTCGTCCATGAGGGGACGTTGCGTGAGGCGATCTGGAGTGATCAGCAGTGGCATGACGCGCACGTCATGGCGATGCTGGATTCCGAATGGGCTGCGCTCTACGGCGGCGCCGGCTCCTGATCGCCGGTAGGCGTCAGGGCAGGCGGACCAGCTGCTCGCTCTGATCGGAAGGCAGTTGCTCAGCCACTGCGGTCACGGCGATCCGGTTGAGGAGCACTTCTCCCCCGGCGTTCGAGAGGAAGGCGGTATCGGCGGCGTCCCGGCCGGTGGAGATGCGCAACATCGACTGGCGCGGGGCCAGGTCCGTGGCATCGAGCGC
Source organism: Nesterenkonia aerolata (assembly GCF_031470965.1). Lineage (NCBI taxonomy): Bacteria > Bacillati > Actinomycetota > Actinomycetes > Micrococcales > Micrococcaceae > Nesterenkonia > Nesterenkonia aerolata. The sequence continues at coordinate 52,754 of NZ_JAVKGR010000001.1, forward strand.
GTGCCAGGCCCCGTCGACGTAGGCTTCGGCGATGGCGTGGAAGTCCATCGGGGAAAGTCCGGGCGCGTAGACGGCGGCCAGCCGGGCGGGGACGTCGCGGGCACGCAGCAGGGCGATGACCAGATGGGCGTAGTCACGGCAGACGCCACGGCGAGCCAACATGGTCTCCGTGGCACCATCAGTGGGTACTGAGGAACCCGGCACGTAGCTGAGTCGATCACGGACCCAGGTGGTCACCGCATCGGTCAGTGCGCGTCCGGCGAGACCGCGGAACTCTGCCGCCGCGGTCGGCCACAGTTCATCGGACTGGCAGTACCGGCTGGGACGCATATAGCGGATGAGGTCCGCCGGGGACACCGGCTCGGGAACAGGATCACCGGTGGCGCTGGCGGTGTAGTCCAGGGTGAGGTGGCCCGCGTCTGTGCGCAGGTGATGCATACGGGTGCCGTGCGCATCATCCCATTCCCTCAAGGCCACCGGCGCGCCGTCGTGGCGCACGGTCAGCGCCTCATCGAGATACAGGCCCGCCGTCTTCGCGGCCGCGACGATGAAGGTCAGCTGGGCAGGGGCTTTCACCGTGATGTCCAGGTGCGCGGTGACCGTCCTCTGCATGCCTCCAACCTGTCACAGCAGGTCACGGCGGACAACCGGACACAGTCGCAGCTGATGTGCCCGCTGTTCCTGACATGGCAGATATCGTGAAGCATGAGCATCGAAGACCACCCTGCTCCCCGACCCGTTCACAACTCTGAGACGGTACATTCCACACCGATCTTCGACGTGGTCGAGGACCAGGTGGTGCTGCAGGAGGGTGGCGAACCCGTGACTCGGGCTTATCTGCGCCATCCGGGGGCTGTGGCGATCGTCGCCGTGGATGAGCAGGGTCGCGTCCTGCTGCTGCGCCAATATCGGCATCCGGTGGGCGCCCAGCTGTGGGAGATTCCCGCCGGGCTGCTCGACATCGCAGGTGAGCCGCTGCTGGAGACCGCGAAGCGGGAGCTCTACGAAGAAGCTGATCTGCAGGCTGAACGATGGTCACAGCTGATCGATCACCTGCCCAGCCCGGGCTCGACGGATGAGACCGTACGCATCTACCTGGCTGAGGGACTGACAGAGGTGCCCGAGGACGCACGTCATCCCCGCGAGCATGAAGAAGCCGAGATCATCACCCGATGGGTGCCGACCGCCGAGTTGGTCGAGGCGGTCCTCTCCGGCGCGGTCCGCAACGCCAACACCGTGATCGGAGCCCTGGCGCTGCAGGCTCTCCGGCACCGCTGCGGCACCGAAGCAGGGCACCAGTACACTGCAGGACGGTAGTGTGTTCTACAGCACTCCGCATCACCGAACGCCACCGCCGGGAGGGTCCATGACGTCGCAGCACAATATCGGCGATCAGGTGCGCCAACGCACTCTGGAGTACTACTCACTCGTCGACTCCGGAGATGTCACGGGAATTCTCGACTGGTTCACCCATGATGCGGAGTACCGGCGGCCCGGCTACGCCCCGATGCGCGGCACTGAAGAGCTCGAAGCCTTCTACAGCGGGACCCGGGTCATCGAGTCCGGTCGCCATACAGTCGATGCACTGATCGTCGAGGCGGAGCACAGCGATCCGGAGCACAGCGGCGGCAGTGTGGCCGTGCGTGGCCGCTTCACCGGTCGGCTCAAGGACGGGACTGACGTCGAGGTGGGATTCGCCGACTTCATCGACTACCGACGTGAGGACGACGGCGCGTTACGGGCGCTGCTGCGCATCACCTACTTCGACTCCCCCGCCGTCTGAACGGATGGTCCTGTGACACTGCCTGAAGGGTATACCAGCCAGCGCACCCCTCCCGCCCGGGAGGACTATCTGCGCCTGCGCCGCGACAGCGGCCTCTCGCCGAAGACACCCGAACAGGCCGAGCCGGCGCTGCGGAATTCCTGGGCCTGGCGCCATGTGGCCGATGCTGACGGCCGCGTCATCGCGATGGGCCGAGTGATCGGTGACGGCGGCTGGTACTTCCACCTGGCTGATATGGCCACTGACCCCGCACACCAGGGCCACGGGATCGGTAGGACGGTGCTGGACGCGCTGGTGCGGGAGATCCTCGAGCGGGCACCCGAGAACCCCTACATCACGCTGATCGGCGACCCTCCGGGGCAACGGCTCTACACGAACTACGGCTTCACCGACGTCTCCCCGTCGCTGGGAATGGTGCTCGCGCAGGACTCGGCCGAGGACGGCTGAGTCACCTCAACAGAGCGGCCAGCTGCGCCGCATGGTCCACGGCCTCACGCTCGTGGCCCATCAGCTCCTCACCGCCCTTGCCGCTCAAGGTCTCCGCGAAGGCGTCATCGATGCCGGAGCTGACCCCCGAGAGCTCCTCTAGAACCTTCAGACCGCAGAACGGCAGATAGAACGGGTTATACCCACCCTCTTGAACACAGACGAGGCGACCGTCACAGACCTCCGCGGCGAGGTCCATGACCTTCCGAGTCAACGTGGCGTAATCCGCGGCGCGCAGCATCATCCGCGCCAGAGGGTCCATGATGGAAGCGTCGAACCCGCTGCCGACGATGATCAGCTCCGGCGCATAGCGGCGCAGCGCCGGGATCACCACAGTGTCGAAGGCGTACTCATAAGCCCCCATCCCTCCTCCCGGAGGCAGCGGCACATTGATGGTGTATCCCTCACCGGTCCCGGCGCCACGCTCCTCGATGAAGCCGGAATCAGGGGGGAAGCACCTGTTCTGGTGGATCGAGATGTTCAGCACGTCGTCACGTTCCCAGAAGATGTCCTGGGTGCCGTTGCCGTGGTGGACGTCCCAATCGACGATCGCCACGCGGGAGATCCCGAGCTGCTCACGGGCATAGGCCGCCGCGACGGCGGCATTGCCGAAGAGACAGTACCCGCGGCCCATATTGCGCTCGGCATGGTGCCCGGGAGGGTTCACCAATGCGTAGCAGTTCTCCACCGCCCCCGAGACTACGGCGTCGACGGCCGCCAGGGCTCCCCCGGCGGCGAGCAGAGCGATGTCCAGGCCGCCCTGGCCGAAGGAGGTCTCCCCGTCGCCGGCGTCTCCGCCTTTGGGCAGTAGGCTCTGGGCCGCGATGCGCTCGTAATACTCCTCCTCGTGGACCCGCAGGATGTCCTCACGCGAGGCCGGACGTGCGCGGACCGGGGTCAGTGAGTCGATGAGTCCGGTGGCTGAGATGAGCTCATGCATCCGGCGCTTAGTATCCGGATGCGCGACGTGGTGGGTGATCGGCTGGATGCCGGCCGCCGCGTGGGCCGGCATCATCGGGCCGGTCCCCAGGTCCGCCCAGCCGTAGGTGGTCTCCCAGACGTACCCGGTTGCCGACATACGCACAGCACCTGCTTCCTCAGTCGCTCTCCCTCAAGCCAAACTCATCTTATGTCAGAGGGTTCGTGCAGTCTGATAAGTGGTCCGACGAAACAATGAAGGAGCCACCAATGTCAGACTTCTTGAACTTCCTGTCGAAAGGTCAGTTCCTCGACAGCCTGTATAGAGTACTCGTGTCATTCGCATTCATCATCAGCGCGCTGAGCATCATAGCGAGAAGAGAACCTCTGGTAGGGTTTCATCTCACCCTCGAGCATCTCGGTATTCCTGCAGAGTGGGTAGTCACTGTGAGCACCTGGTCAACTGAGTCCGCAGTCGAGATAAGTGTCGTAGGTGGGGCTCTCCTTACTCTAGGCACGCTTACCGTCAGAGACAGTTACGTCAGCCGGACCGCCTCGACTCAGCTGCTCGGCCTGACGCTCTTGTTACAGGTACACCCAAACATGTGGATGCTGTTTCTCGTACCTATCGCCACAACGATCAGAATGGGGGCAGCTCGAATTCACGCACACACCTTCCGACCACCCAACGTCGTGCTTACCGAAGCCTTGTTCGCGACGTTCGCTGCCATCTTGCTGGCTTGGGGATGGCTGACCGGAAACTCAAATTCACAAGCCCAATCAGAGGCCAGAACGGCCGAAGGCGTTTGACTCCACATCAACCTCTGGACTACGAGCTGAGGCCGACGGCCGAATCCATACCCGGATTCGACCGCCGGCCTCAGAGTGCTCGATCTCGAGTGCTCACCGAGCCGTCGTCAGGACTCACTCACCGTCGACGACCTGGTTCACCGACTGCTTCTCCTCGCCGGAGCCCTCGTCCTCGGTCACCGGGGAGAGGGACAGCTTGCCGCGGTCGTCGATCTTGGTGATCTCCACCTGCAGCTTCTGGCCCACACCGACGACGTCCTCGACGTCATCGACGCGCTTGCCGTCGTTGAGCTTACGCAGCTCGGAGATGTGCAGCAGGCCGTCCTTGCCCGGAGTGAGCGAGACGAAGGCTCCGAAGCTGGTCAGCTTGACCACAGTGCCCAGGTAGCGCTCGCCTATCTCCGGGACCGACGGGTTGGCGATGGCGTTGATCGCCGAACGAGCGGCCTCGGCGGCCTCACCGTTGGTCGCGCCGATGAGCACCGTGCCGTCATCCTCGATGGAAATATCGGTACCGGTGTCCTCCTGGATCTGGTTGATCATCTTGCCCTTCGGGCCGATGACCTCACCGATCTTGTCCACCGGAACCATCACCGAGATGATGCGCGGAGCGAACGGGGACATCTCATCGGGAGTGTCGATCGCCGCGGTGATCACCTCGAGGATGTGGACACGGGCCTCACGGGCCTGCTTCAGCGCGGCACCGAGCACAGAGGCCGGAATACCGTCGAGCTTGGTGTCCAGCTGGATCGCGGTGATGAACTCACCGGTGCCGGCGACCTTGAAGTCCATGTCACCGAAGGCGTCCTCGGCACCGAGGATGTCGGTCAGCGCGGCGTACCGGGTCTCACCGTCGACCTGGTCCGACACCAGACCCATGGCGATGCCCGCCACCGGCGCCTTCAGCGGCACACCGGCGTTGAGCAGAGACAGCGTGGAAGCACAGACCGAACCCATCGACGTCGAGCCGTTGGAGCCCAGCGCCTCGGAGACCTGACGGATCGCGTAGGGGAACTCCTCACGGGAGGGCAGCACCGGGACCAGGGCACGCTCGGCGAGCGCGCCGTGGCCGATCTCGCGGCGCTTCGGGCTTCCCACCCGGCCGGTCTCACCGGTGGAGTAGGGCGGGAAGTTGTAGTTGTGCATGTAGCGCTTGGTGGTCTCCGGCGAGAGGCTGTCGATGGTCTGCTCCATCTTCAGCATGTTCAGCGTGGTGACACCCATGATCTGGGTCTCGCCGCGCTCGAAGATCGCCGAGCCGTGCACTCGCGGCAGCACCTCGACCTCGGCGGTCAGCTGGCGGATATCAGCCAGGCCGCGGCCGTCGATGCGGACCTGATCACGCAGGATGCGCTGGCGGATGACCTGCTTGGTCACCGAGCCCAGAGCCTTGCCGATCTCGGCGTCGCGCCCCTCGAACTGCTGGCCCTCAGCGGCGAACTTCTCCACCAGCTCAGCCTTCAGCGCGGCATCGGCCGCCTCGCGCTCCTGCTTATCGGCGATCTGGTAGATCTCGGTGAGCCGCTGCTCAGCCTCAGCCTGCACGGCCTGGAAGACGTCGTCCTCGTAGTCGGTGAAGATCGGCACCTCGACGGCCGGCTTGGCGGCACGCTGGGCCAGATCAGCCTGCGCGTCGCACAGTGCTGCGATGAACGGCTTGGCAGCCTCCAGACCCTCGTGGACGATCTCCTCGGTCGGGGCGGTGCGGCCCTGGTCCTTGACCAGCTTCCAGGCGTGGTCGGTGGCCTCGGCCTCGACCATCATCACTGCGACGTCGCCGTCGACCTTGCGCCCGGCCACGACCATGTCGAAGACGGCGTCCTCGAGCTGGGAGTGCTTGGGGAACGCCACCCACTGCGGACCCTGGCCGTCATCGATGAGCGCGACGCGCACGCCACCGATCGGGCCGGAGAACGGCAGGCCGGAGAGCTGGGTGGACATGGAAGCGCCGTTGATCGCGACGACGTCGTAGAGGTCATCCGGATCGATGGAGAGCACGGTCTCGACGACCTGCACCTCGTTGCGGATGCCCTTGGTGAAGGCCGGGCGCAGCGGACGGTCGATCAGGCGGCAGGCCAGGATCGCGTCAGTGGTCGGGCGGCCCTCGCGGCGGAAGAACGAGCCGGGGATACGCCCGGCGGCGTACATCCGCTCCTCGACGTCGACAGTCAGCGGGAAGAAGTCGAAGCCTTCGCGCGGGTGCTTGCCGACCGTGGTGGCCGAGAGGATGGTGGTCTCACCGTCGAGGGTGATGACCGCCGATCCGGCGGCCTGCTTGGCCAGCCGACCGGTCTCGAAATGGATAGTGCGGGAGCCGAAGCGGCCGTTGTCGATGACAGCCTCGGCAGTGTGAACCTCAGGACCCTGCATTCTCAGGGACTCCTCTCTGTTCGGTGTTCGATATACATACGGGCACACCGGGTCAGAGAGGGGCATCGACGCACATGGCGGTCTTCGATCGAAGCCCACGGACGATGCCGGTCGGCGATCCCCGCGGGGATCTGCTGATGACCGGCGCGGCTTCCGTAGGCCACTACCGAGGACCGGGGCACGTGCGGTGCCACGCCTCTCCCTGCATCCGGCGAGAGCCTCAGGGAACAGTCTCCCATACACGACAGGTGGCCCCCACGGTCTGACACGACCGTGCATGGAGCCACCTGTGTGAACAGTCGACGAACGGCGGGTACGCCGCGTCGACTCTTATGTGCGGACCTGGTCAGCGACGCAGACCCAGGCGCTTGATCAGCGAACGGTACCGCTCGATGTCCTTGCGCTCCAGGTACTTCAGCAGCCGACGACGGCGACCCACCAGGATCATCAGGCCACGACGAGTGTGGTGGTCCTGCTTGTGCTCCTTGAGGTGCTCGGTCAGGTCGGTGATGCGACGGGTCAGGACCGCGACCTGGACCTCGGGCGAGCCAGTGTCGCCTTCGACGGTCGCGTATTCCTTGATGATCTCCTGCTTGACAGCGGGATCCAAAGCCATGGAAGTGCTCCTTGAGTCGTGTACCGCGAACAGTGCCTGGACGGCCCGGGTCATACCCGTACGTTCAGGTGCCCGCCACCGCGGACTGCAGCAGGGCATACGTCATCTGAAGAAGACAACTGGTACAGCTTACCAGAGTGCTGCGTCGCTCCTCGTACTCCCCGACTCAAAGGACCGCATGAGGGACGGGATCACTCCTCCACTGACCAGAAGCTCACGGTCAACCACCGTCTCCACCGCCAGCCGCACAGGTATCTCTCGTCGGGAACCCTCGACACTGACAACCGACAGAGAGACCACCGGGTCCCGGGCCTCCAGGACCGACCTGACGGGTATCTCGACTCTGTCCGCGGCCACCAGCTCATCAAGCCCGTCGTGGTGGGGATCGAGTCTGATAAAAGGGAGAATTCCCATGCCGATGAGATTGGTCCGGTGAATCCGCTCAAAACTACTCGCCAAAACTGCTCTGACGCCCAGGAGTTTCTGCGCCTTCGCTGCCCAATCACGTGACGATCCCATGCCGAAACGTTCCCCTGCCACCACGAGGACGGGCTGATTCTGTTGTGCGTAGCGTCCCGCGGCTTCCCAGAGAGTGACAATTTCCCCGGAAGAGGCATGCCTGGTGTGTGCGGTAGGAGCTTCCGGAGCAAGTCCGTTGACCAAGGAATGGTTGAAAAAAGCCCCACGGGCCATCACTTCCCAGTTGCCACGACGCGAGGCAAAGACATTGAGGTCCTCGCGATCCTCTCCTCGTTCGACGAGGAAATCAGCGATGAAGCTGTCCTTCGGGATGGCGCTGGCCGGAGAGATATGGTCAGTGGTGACATCATCACCGAGGGTCAGCAGTGGATGCGCGGACAACGACTCCGGGAGGTCCTCCACAACGTCCTCTGCGAAGGGGGGAGGACGCAGGATCGTTGAGTCAGCATCCCAAGGGAACTGCGCAGTGTCTGGCACGTCGATGGCATCCCAGAGAGGATTCCTGGAGGCGACCTGGAAGTCTCTACCGAAGTCCTCCGGATGGAGAGCGCGACTCAGAGTCTGATCGACCTCCCCCGGGCTCGGCCAAAGATCACGCAGCGTGACAGCAGCCGAGCCTTCTCCGAATGATACCTGCCAGAGGTCAGTCCCGGCGTCTCCGGTGAGCGCATATGCGATCACCATGGGTGGGCTGACGAGGAACCCGATGTCCAGGTCAGGGTGGACTCGGCCCGGGAAGTTCCGGTTCCCGGAGAGGACAGCAGCAGGTCGCACCCGCTCGGATCGGTGGATCTCCTCCATCTCCACCGACAGAGGGCCCGAGTTTCCGATGCATGTGGCACATCCGAATCCGACGATATCGAAACCCAATGCGGCAAGGTCATCGGTCAGCCCTGCGCGCGTGAGATAGGAGACCGCCGCCGGCGACCCCGGAGCCAGCGATGTCTTGACCCAGCTCTTCGGCCGCACGCCGGCCTTCCGGGCACGGCGCGCCAAGAGGCCAGCGGTGATGAGTAGCCGAGGGTCAGTAGTATTAGTGCAGCTAGTGATGGAGGCCAACGCCACCGGGTGCCGGGGAACAGGCGAGCCTTCAGAACTCTTCAGCTCAGGCCCGTCGTCATGGGCGAATCGGGGCGGGAACGCCTCCAGCGCCTGCGGAACCTGACTGATCGGGAGGAGGTCCTGAGGCCGCTGAGGCCCGGCCGCACTAGCCGTGATGCTCGAGAGGTCGATCTCGAGCTGCCGGGTGTACTCCGGCTCCACCTCAGGTTCATGCCAGAAACCTGCCGCACGAGTGTATGCCTCCACCAGTTCCAGGTGCTCTTCAGAACGCCCCGTCTGGCGCAGGTAGTCGACTACGTTGGGGTCGACGGGGAAGTAGCCGGTCGTCGCTCCGTATTCGGGCGCCATGTTCGCCACTACTGCACGCTCACCGACAGTCAGACCAGCCAGCCCCGGACCGAAGAATTCCACGCACTCACCGGTGGCTCCGATTGCTCTGAGCCGTTGGGTGACGACGAGGGCGAGGTCGGTGGCAGTGGCACCACCTGTGAGGTGTCCGGTGAGTCGGACTCCGACGACGTCGGGCAGTTGCAGAGATGTGGGCATGCCGAAAATGACCGTTTCGGCCTCCAGCCCTCCAATCCCCCAGCCTAGGACTCCCAGCCCATTGATCATCGGCGTATGAGAGTCGGTACCGAGCATCATGTCCGGGTAGATGAGGGGGCCGCCGACGGCGTCATCATCGGTCTCCACGACCGTGGCCAGCTGCTCGAGGTTAATCGTATGCATGATCCCGGTGTTGGGAGGGTTGATATGCAAATTGTCCATCTGAGACGCCGCCCACTTCAGGAATCTGTAACGTTCATAGTTCCTCCGCACCTCCTCTTTCATATTGAGTGCAGCGGCATCGGGACGCGCGTAGGATTCGACAGCAAGCGAGTGGTCGACTGAGACTTCCACCGGGAGCGACGGGCTGAGAAACTCTGGAGAACCTCCGGTTCGTGCCACCCGATCACGCATCGCCGCCATATCGACCAGCGCTGGAGTGCTCGTGGTGTCGTGCATGAGGAGACGCCCCGGGCGAAACGTCACCTCGGCAGAACTTCTGCGGGAATCCCGCCACCGACGAATCGCTTCGAGCATCCGCCGACGATCACCAGGATCTGCACAACGGATGATGTTCTCGGTTAGCAGACGCAGCACCATCGGCCAGCGCCGCCACTCGTGACCCAGTGCAGCGGCCACATTGGCCGCGCGCCAGACTCGCCCTCCGTGCTCAAAACCATGGAAGAGGTCCTCGTCAGCGGAGTCCATATGATCGTCCCCTCTCACTCAACAGACTTAAAATATATTCTATATTGTACTCCGGCGCAGCTTTCGCCTCTCCGTACGCCACAGGCGCCCGCATCCACAGCTATATGACCATCTGGTGGATCTCGGCGAAAAGTATGTTGTATATTCTATGGCACCGTGTCGCAGATCACACATCCTCACGGGATTCCCCGGAAACTTGCGACCCACTTCTTCACGAACGGAGCGAACCTACCCATGGAAGAAGCATCCCTCCTTCTCACGAGCACCGGGCTCGGCGTCATCGGAGTCACAGTGGCCCTGCTCATCTGGGGCAAAGTCCACCCGACCGTGCCCCTGGCCGTGGTCCCCGTGCTCGGTGCGCTCATCGCCGGGTTCTCTTTCGCCCAGGTCACTGAATTCTTCTCCTCCGGACTGGAACAGGTCATCGAAGTAGCCATCATGTTGATCTTCGCCATCATGTTCTTCGGGGTGATCATCGACAGCGGCCTGTTCAATCCGCTGATCCGGGGGCTGATCCTCGCGACACGGGGAAAAGTCGTCCTCGTGGCAGTGGGCACCTCCCTGATCGCCATCGTGGCTCATGTCGACGGTGCAGGTGCCAGCACCTTCCTGCTAACGATCCCCGCACTGCTGCCTCTCTACCAGGCACTGAACATGAGCCCCTATCTCCTCCTCCTACTCGTGGTCATGAGCGCCTCGATCTTCAACATGATCCCCTGGGGAGGACCGCTGGGGCGCGCAGCCAGCGTCGTCGACGCCGGAATCATCGAGCTGTACCAGCCGCTGATCGCAGTCCAGATCGCTTCGGTGTTCCTCATCATGGGCGCCGCCGTGTTCTTTGGCTTCCGCGAAAAGCACCGTATCCAGCGCCTGGTCACAGCAGGCCAGATCGAAGCCCGAGAAGACATCTCCATCCGTGAGGTAGCCGACGATTTCTCAGCCACTCGCCGAGCGGAGCGCGAGCTACTTGGCGAGGACCTGCGCAGCAACTGGGCGGTCACTCTGGGTAATCTCGCTGTCCTTCTCACCGTGGTCTTCGTCATGATGGCTGACATCGTGCCTCCAGCACTGGCGTTCATCCTCGGTCTCGCAGTCGTCCTGCCACTGAACTGTCGGACCGCTGGGGCTCAGATGGATCGTGTCAAAGCACATGCACCCGCCGCCCTGATGACCACGTCGATCCTCTTCGCCGCGTCGATCTTCCTGGGCGTGCTCAACGAGACCGGGATGTTGGAATCCATCGCGACCTCAGCGCTGCTGGTCATCCCGGATTCGGTCGGACCGCACCTACACCTCATCGTCGGGTTCCTCGTTGTGCCTCTGGACCTTCTGACCAGTACAGATGCGTACTACTTCTCGTTGCTTCCCCTCGTCGATGCCACAGCAGGTCAATTCGGAGTCGAGTCCACCGCCACCGCCCACTCCATGCTGATCGGCAACGTGACCGGCACTTACGTCAGCCCGTTCGCCGCGGGAACGTGGTTGGCCGTTGGACTTGCCGGGGCACAGATGGGCAAGCACATCCGCTACTCGTTCTTCCCGCTGTGGATCATGAGCATCCTACTCATCCTGGTCGCCGTCGCCTTCGGTGTGATCACTTTCTGAGGCACCCTATGAACTCGGACTGCCAGAGTTCTGGCAGTGCAGACCAGACGGGAGGAGGGTGATGGGCGCTGGACGACGATGGTGGATCGCTGTGCTGACCTTCAGCGCGCTGCTCACCCAACTCACGGTCAATATGGTGCGTCCGGCGACGACGTACAAGGTCGACGCCATGGGAGGCGACGCGACACTCGTCGGGGTCGTCGCTGGGACGTATGCGGTCATCCCGTTGATCTGCGCCATGTCCGTCGGACGCCTGATCCAGCGGCTGCCTGTTCTGACCGGGCTGATGGCTGCAGGACTTCTCGTCATGGCGCTCGGCGCCGCTGCAGTCGCCCTGTCCCCCGCAGTGTCCGGACTCATCGGGGGAACGGCCCTCTTGGGCTTCGGTCAGCTAGTGTTCACGATCGCGGGACAGAGCGCTGTCAGTAGAGCATCTGCCGAAGACACCGTCGATTCGAACTTCGGGTGGTTCACGGCCGGTGTCTCCGCCGGTCAGATGCTGGGGCCGCTCCTCGCCGGTGTGATCATCGACATGGGCCCCCACTCCGATGCAGGGACAGGAATCGATCCAGCGATCTGGGCCGGTGCAGTAGCCGTCGCACCCGGCGTAGCCGTGCTGGGACTGCTCGCGCTCCGCAGTTCACAAACATCTGCAACGAAAAGGACGGCACACGGTACAGGATCCGAGGACAGTATCACCGCACGGCACCTCCTCCGCCGTCCCAGAGTAGGTTCCTACATCATCTCCTCAGCAGGGCTTCTGGCATTGACCGACATCCTCGTGGCCTTCGTTCCGTTGATCGGTCACGAAGCCGGGCTGTCCCCCACTGCGGTCGGTGTCCTGCTGGCTGTCCGGGGAGTCGGATCTCTCGTCTCCAGGCTCCTTCTCGGCATCCTAGCCGCGCGGTATCACCGTTCGACCCTGCTAACCTGCTGCCTGCTCGTCTCAGCAGTCTGTTTCGCGATCCTTCCGCTGACCGTCGCCAAACTCTGGACAGCAGCGATGCTGATGCTCGTCGGAGGGTTCTTCCTCGGTCTGGGGCAACCACTGACAATGGCGATGATCACACGTACCGTGCCCGAGGAATGGCGCTCTCCTGCACTGGCGCTACGTCTGGTCGGCAACCGGTTAGGTCAGGTCCTTATACCGCTGACTGCAGGAGCCGTGGCAGGCCCAGTAGGCGCTTCCGGAGCAATCTGGTTGGGCACGCTCCTGCTCATGCTCTCCGGCCTCGAAGAGAGCTCACGGGGAAGCACGGGCCCGACCGACATTACGGATCCACGGGAACCCAGACCATGAACACCTCACCTTCTGCACACCTCAATCACCCCCAACCATGACGCCATGACGAAAGGAAGACCATGAATATCTTCACTGGGACCTCCGACCTGTTCGACACCTACGGAGATCAACTCGAGACATGTGCCACGCAACTTCGCAGCTACGGCACTCACACCCGATTTACTGGGAAGATCGTGACCCTGCGATCCTTCGAGGACAATCTCCTTCTCAAAGACCTCATCCGCGAACCGGGGGAAGGCCGCGTCATCGTCGTCGACTCCGGAGCCTCACTGCGTGTCGCCATGCTGGGTGACAATATGGCACGCCTTGCCGCTGACAACGACTGGGCGGGAGTGGTCGTCAACGGAGCAGTCCGCGATGTCACCGCGTTGGCCAACCTTCCAATCGGAATTCGCGCACTCGGGAGCAACCCCCGGCGAAGCCGGAAAGACGGAGTCGGCCACGTCGGCGAGACACTCAGCTTCGGCGGCGCTGTATTCACTCCGGGCAGACAGCTTGTCGCCGACGAAGACGGGGTCGTCGTGCTTCCTGCCTGACGATCCCGCCGAGGGAACCCGCGGTGTATGGTGCACGGAAGGAAGCATTGACATGCCGCAGCGCCGGCAGAGAGGACCATCACTCGTGACCCCACCGAGCTGGACCAAGACCGGCTACGCCTATGAGCAGGTGCGGCGTCGCGTCATGACTGGAGAACTGCACGCGGGACAGCCTCTGCCGCTGACACAACTGGCAGAGGAGTTCGGAATCAGCATGACTCCGATGCGCGAGGCTCTTAGACGGCTCGAGGCAGAAGGTCTCGTTGTCATCGATACGCACAAGAACGCGCGCGTGACTTCCCTGTCAGCGCAGGAGGCGACTCACCTCTTCGAGCTGCGGGAGAAGCTCGACCCGATGGCCTCGAAGTTGGCCGCGGTGCGACGCACGCAGGACGACGTCGTCTCCATCCAACAGGCACTGAGGAATATGCGTCCCCTGCAGGACGAGAAAGACCTCGACGCCCTGGTCTCGCATCGCGAGTTCCATCGCGCCGTGTACCGAGCGTCCCATAACCCACTCCTGATCCACACTCTGGAAGGCCTATGGGACAAGGCTGACCGCTATCGTCAGGTGGGTATCGCGGCGCGCCGCGACGACGACGCCGACCGGAATCGAGTCCACCGCGAACATGAGGAGATTGCCGAGGCCGTCATCGGTGGAGAGCCGGATGCCGCAGAGAGCTGGATGCTCACCCACGTGAGGCGCAGCCTAGGGCGCCGCGCCATCGATGTCCTCGCGTCATCCCACTGAAGAAGCTGCTCAACAGCGTGGTCACATGCTCCGCAATGCTCACGCCTCATGAATCCCGGCGTCGCAGCGCCTCAGCGATGCCGGGGTGGAGCCCCGGGATCTGCTCAGCAGCGTCGCGAGGCCGGCCTGTCAGGGTGCGAACCGGTTGCTGCGCGGCCTCCTCTGCGGCACGGGCCAGCGCCGTGTGTCCCGAGGCTCGGGCTGCAGAGGCGATCGCCGCCACAGCCTCTTCGGGAGCACGGTTCACTCCGATGAGCCACATGTGCTTGTCATCCGCCGTCCACGCACCCCCGTCGATCACGGGGGCGATGAGGGCCCGATGCCTCCGCGCTTGGGCAGCCGAGGGCCCGGTCAGATAGACGGCCCTGTCTATCCAAGGATTCGTACGGAAGGTGGACCGCACTCCCTGAAAGCCCAATTGACGGGGCAGACGACGTGCTCGGCGCAGCGGCACCACACCTCCCGGGGTCATCTGCTCGAAACGCACCACATAGGGACGCAGCCCCAGCGCCGTCGAACCGATGATGAGACCGCGTGCACACACGATGAGGACTTCTCCGGACATCATCCCCAGGAACCCGAAGACGAACACGGCATAGACCGCAAAGAGTGAGACCGTCTGCACGGCAGTATCGGGCGGGTTGATGAGCGAGATGCCACAGCACAGCAGCCATACGGTCACCGCCAGGAGTATGACTCCGAGGGGCGGGCGATCTCGGAAGACAGCAATGGCCTCCCCGAGTTCTCCGCGATGCCTTCGCACCGCAGCACGTACACTCATGACCCTGCACCCCTCTGCCGCAGCCGCGCAGCATAGACCATCGTGGTGTACGGCAGAACCACGTTCTCCCCCGAGGCCCGGCCAAGGTGGTCACTGAGATACCACTCGAGGTTCGCACGACGGCGCGCACGTTCCTGCTCATCGGCGGTGAGCCAGGAGCTCAGCGTCCTGCTCAGGCGGTGAATCTCCTCAGGAGTGACTCTCCGCTCCCACGAATGCTCCTGCGTAGTGACCTCGCCGAAACTCCGGCCGAAGTCAGGACGCCACCCGGGACGCCGGACATCACCGGCACGCATGATGCGTGTGAGCCGGTGCACCCACGGCACAGAGGTGTCGAGATGATTGGCGATCACCGCGGCGAAGCCCCCGGCACGCAGGATCCTGACCAGCTCGGGCTGCACGGCCTCGGGATCGAACCAATGCCAGGACTGAGCCGCCACCACGAGGTCCGCCCATCCACTGGAGATCTCAGTGGACTCCGCGCTGGTCCGGCTGATCCGCAGCCTGCCGTCGTTAAGGGCCTCGGCGCTGCGCTCGGCCATCACCTCAACCATGGGAGCGCTGGGCTCCACCGCCCGGACCTCGGCACCGTGGGCCAGCAGGCTACGAGTGAGGATTCCGGTACCGGCGCCGAGCTCGACGACCCGCGATGAACCGGCGGCCTGCGGAGTCAGAGGCTCGAGCAGCGTGCGGACCACCTGCTGCGGATACCGCGGACGCACCGCGTCATAGTCACGGGCCTGAGCAATGTCCGAGGCCTCAGAGAAGGCCTCACCGAGCTGACGGCGTCGCCTGTCATCAACGATCATGTCCTGGGTCTCAGACCGCGGCCGGGGACGGTTCGGACGCTGAGCTGGAGCGTGTGCCGCGCACACTGCTCAGCCCTCCACGGCTCGGCGGTTCTGAGAGTCCAGGGCCGTGATGTCCTCGGCGGCCAGCGCTTGACGAGCCTGCAGCACGTCGATCTCCATCTGCCGGATCAGCAGCGGGATTCCCTCGAAGGCGACCATGCCGCGCAGCCGCTCCACGAACTCCACCCGCACCACCTGGCCGTAGAGGTCGAAATCCTCGATCCGCTCCTTGGGCCGGTCCATCACATGCGCCTCGACCACCCGCTGGGTCAGCCCTTCGAAGGTGGGATTCGAGCCGATGGAGATCGCCGCGGGCCACCGCCTGAACTGCGCATCGATGAGCCAGCCGGCGTAGACGCCGTCGGCGGGCACCATACCTTCGGAATCAGACGCGAGATTCGCCGTGGGGAAACCCAGCTCGCGCCCTCGCGCCTCACCGTGGACCACGGTGCCGATGACGGCGTGCGGACGCCCCAGCACCTCACGGGCAGCGGCGACATCACCCATGCCCAGCGCCTCACGGACCCAGGTCGAGGAACACCGACGGTCCTGGCCGAAGTCGTCGACTCCCAGCACCTCGAAGCCGTACTTCTCCCCCAGCTCGACCATCGTGGTGAATGATCCGCTGTTCTCATGACCGAAGCGGACGTCATGACCGACCACTACCACCGATACCTGCAGCGCCTCGACCAGGTACGTCCGGACGAACTCTTCAGCGCTAAGCCGCGCCAGCTCCAGCGAGTACGGGATCATCAGCATCGCGTCCACACCGGCGGCAGCCAGCCGACGGATCTTCTCGGTCACGCCGGTGAGCATCTCCGGGCAGTCCTGAGGCCGGTGGACCTGCAGCGGATGCGGATCGAAGGACAGCGCGACGGAGGTCGCCGAACGTGCCGAGGCCGCAGTCACCAGCTGCTGAAGGACCTCCTGGTGGCCACGGTGGACACCGTCGAAGTTGCCGATGGTGACCGCCGTCGGACCCGGGTCCGACGGCACCTCATCCAGGCCGTTCCAATAGTGCACGTCACTCCTTGCAGACGAATACAGACCGACTGTACCAGCGCCTCTACCCCGCTCAGCGGCGATCCGGGCGCGGTCCGCCCGGGCGATGCCGCCAGAGCCAGAACACACCGATGAAGGGCAGCACCAGCGGCACATAGCCGTAGCCGGAGCCGAAATTCGACCACACAGTGTCATCAGCGAAGAGATCAGGCTGTGCCGCCGTCCATGCCCCCACCGCCAGCACTCCGAGCAGCTCCACCAGCACGGCCGCTGTGGCCGCCCGCCACCCCGCCACAGAGGTCCGCGACAAGGCAAGGGTGGCGAAGACGTAGACCAGCGCGGCGAAGGCCGAGAGCAGATAGGCCACCGGGGCTTCCTCGAAATGGAACACCATCTGATATAGGGCACGTGCCGTGGCAGAGACGGCGAAGATCCCGTACGCGGTAATGATCAGCATCCCGACACCGCGGTTGCGCGGCACCGGCGACTCCGCGGCGCTGCGCCTCAGCTGCTGGTCCTTCACAGCACGCTCCCCCACCAGATCTCCTCCATGCGGTACACCATGACGAACACCACCGGCCCGACGAAGCCCATCACCAGGTTCGACCACCGGGTCCGGTCCACCATCGCCCAGACGAACACCCCGACCGGCAGCAGCAGGGCCGTGAGCACATAGCCCCAGAACTCCCACCCCTCACCGGCGATCGAGGCCGCGAACCCCATCTGCCGAACAGCAGCATAGACCCCGTAGAAGAGCAGGTAGAGCTCCACGGCCGCCAAGGAGATGATCGAGGAATCTGCCGGGTGGTTGCGCAGAGCGGTCATCACCCAGCAGATCACCGTCGACCCCGCGCAGACGACGGCGCCGACGAGGAACATCAGGGTCATGAGCCCTCCTCCGACGTACGGAAGACCAGCTCCGGCTTTGCCTGCCAACGGATGCGCTGCTGCCGGGCAGCCGCAGCGGCGTCACCGGAGGCCGAGGCCTCCCGCTTCGCCGGTACGTTCTTCAGCAGGGCGACGAGTTCGCCGTCGGGAGCATAGGCCGCGGTCAGCTGCTCCGGCTCGGGAGGAGCATCCGGCTCAGCGGACACATCCGCCTCAGCGAGCACATCCGACTCAGCATCCTGCTCCCCTGCCGTCATGACGGCAGGGGAAGCGGTGATCCGCCGTCCGTGGCCGAGGTTCTCCGCCTCCTCGGCACTGAGCTCCCGCCGGGGGAAGATCAGGGCGGCCGCCTCAGCCAGACCGATGTAACCGAAGTCATCGGCCAGCTGGTCCAGGCTCAGCGCGTTCTCGATCCGGTAGGAACCCACCGCGGTGCGGCGCAGCGCGGTCAGGTGCCCGCCGACCTCCAGCAGCTCACCCATATCCCGAGCCAGGGCACGCACATAGGTGCCGGAGGAGACCTCGACCTCGACGTCGACGTCGATCACCCGGCCGCCCTCAAGGCGCCGGATCTCACCGATATCGAAACGCTCTACGGTGACCGGACGGGCCTGAAGGGTGACGTCCTCGCCGCTACGGGCACGCTCATAGGCACGCCGACCCTCCACTTTGATCGCTGAGACCGTCGCCGGGACCTGCATGATCTCGCCGGTGAGCCGTTGAGCGGCATGCCGGATCGCAGCAGCGTCCACTGCATGGGCGAAACGAGTCTCGATCACCTCGCCCTCCGCATCATCAGTGCTGGTGGACAGCCCCAGACGGATCGTCGCCGTATAGGTCTTCGAGGTGCCGACGATATAGGTGAGCAGACGGGTCGCACGGTTGATCCCGACCACGAGCACGCCGGTGGCCATCGGGTCCAGAGTCCCGGCGTGGCCTACTTTGCGGGTGCCAGCCAGCCGGCGGATACGTCCGACCACATCGTGGCTGGTCCACCCAGCCGGCTTGTCGACCAGGACCAGCCCGGAACCGACGGCGATCTCTTCGGGGCGCTGGCGCTTAGCCATCGTCCGGCTCGCCGTGGGAACGGTACGGATCCCCCTCAGCCGCCGGCGCCGCATTTTCCCGCAGGGCTGCGACCTCCGCATCCTGTTCCCGGGCCCGACGCAGAAGGTCCTCCAGGTGGGCTGCGTTTTCCGGGATCTCATCGGCGACGAAGTCCAAGGTGGGGGTCAGCCGGATGGTGAGCTGGCGGCCCACCTCATGACGCAGCACCCCACGGCTGCGCTCGATCAGCGCCTCAGCCTCAGCACGGGCGTTCTGATCACCCATCACGGTGTAGTACACCGTGGCATGCTGCAAGTCATTGGTGACCCGCGCATCGGTGACCGTGATCAGCTCGGCGCGATCGTCTTTGACCCTGCTGCGCAGGGCCTCTGCCACGATCACCTGGATGCGCTTGGCCAGCCGGGCCGCGCGTGCGGGATCTGCCATCGCTTATCCTCCCTCTCGTCCTTAGTCCTCTATACACGTGCTCTATACACGTCA
The DNA here is from genome assembly GCF_031470965.1 of Nesterenkonia aerolata. Classification (NCBI taxonomy): domain Bacteria; kingdom Bacillati; phylum Actinomycetota; class Actinomycetes; order Micrococcales; family Micrococcaceae; genus Nesterenkonia; species Nesterenkonia aerolata. The sequence goes on from NZ_JAVKGR010000001.1 coordinate 71,798, forward strand.
TCTATACACGTGCTCATCGTGGAGACAGGTGATCGTCTCGGCACGTGACCACCGTACTGCGGGCACTGACAACCCCGGGGACCGGCCCGCAGGAACTCTCACACGATTTCGGTGAGTGTCTCTCTGCGGCCCGGTCCCCGGGGTCTCAGCATCAGGTCATCACTGGGCAGACCGCCGTCGTCTCAGACGCGCGGGATCTCGCGCATCTCCCAGGTCTCGATGACGTCGCCCTCCTGGATGTCGTTGAACGACCCCAGGCCGATACCACATTCGAAGCCATCGCGGACCTCAGTGGCGTCGTCCTTGTAGCGGCGCAGCGACTCGATGGCCAGGCTGTCGGCGACGACGGCGCCGTCGCGCACCAGGCGGGCCTTCGCGTTGCGCCGGATGACCCCGGAGCGCACGATCGAACCGGCGATGTTGCCGAACTTGGAGGACCGGAAGACCTCGCGGATCTCGGCGGAGCCGAGCGAGACCTCCTCGTACTCCGGCTTCAGCATGCCCTTCAGCGCGTTCTCGATGTCATCGATGGCGGCATAGATGACCGAGTAGAAGCGCATGTCCACGCCCTCGGCATCGGCGAGCTCTTGGACCCGCTCGGCCGGACGGACATTGAAGCCGATGATGATCGCGTCGTCGACCGTCGCCAGGTTCACGTCGTTCTGCGTGATGGCGCCGACGCCGCGGTGGATCACGCGCAGCTGGACCTCCTCGCCGACGTCGATCTTCAGCAGCGAGTCCTCCAGCGCTTCCACCGCACCGGAGACATCGCCCTTGAGGATCAGGTTCAGCGTGTCGATCTTGCCCTCGGCGACAGCCTGGTCGAAGTTCTCCAGGCTGATCCGCTTGCGACGCTTGGCCAGGTTGGCGTTACGCTCGGCGGCCTCACGCTTCTCCGCGATCTGACGCGCCGTGCGGTCCTCGGTGGTGACGAGGAAGGAGTCACCGGCGCGCGGGACCGTGGAGAGCCCCAGCACCTGCACCGGACGTGAGGGCTCGGCCTCCTCCACCGCTTGTCCGTTCTCATCGAACATCGCACGCACGCGACCGAAGCCGTTGCCGGCGACCATGTTGTCACCGACCCGCAGAGTACCGGACTGCACCAGCACTGTTGCCACGGCACCGCGTCCCTTGTCCAGGTGGGCTTCGATGGCCACACCGCGGGCTTCCTTCTCCGGGTTTGCCTCCAACTCCAGGGCGGCGTCTGCGGTGAGCAGGACCGCCTCGAGCAGCTGCTCGATGTTCTGGTGCTGCCGGGCCGAGACGTCGACGAACATGGTCTCGCCGCCGTATTCCTCGGGCACCAGATCGTACTCGGTGAGCTGACCACGGATCTTATCCGGGGATGCGCCCTCCTTATCGATCTTGTTGACGGCCACGACGATCGGCACACCGGCGGCCTTGGCGTGGTTCAGCGCCTCGACGGTCTGCGGCATCACGCCGTCGTCAGCAGCGACGACGAGCACGGCGATGTCGGTGACCTTCGCACCACGGGCACGCATGGCGGTGAACGCCTCGTGACCGGGGGTGTCGATGAAGGTCAGGCCGCGCTCTTCTCCCTCGTGATCGACGTAGACCTGGTAGGCGCCGATGTGCTGGGTGATGCCGCCGGCCTCGCCCTCGGTGACGTTGGAGTTACGCACCGCGTCGAGCAGCCGGGTCTTACCGTGATCGACGTGACCCATGACGGTGACCACCGCGGGGCGGGGCCGCATGGCCTCGGCGTCCTCGTTCTCGGCCTCAGCCTCAAGGTCGATGTCGAAGGACTCGAGGATCTCACGGTCCTCATCCTCCGGTGAGACGACCTGGACCTGATAGCCGAGCTCCTCGCCCAGCAGCTGGAAGGTCTCCTCGTCCAGCGACTGGTTCGCCGTGGCCATCTCACCGAGCTTCATCAGCACGGTGACCAGGGCTGCGGGCTCAGCGCCGATCTTCTCCGCGAAGTCCGCCAGCGCGGCACCGCGACGCAGACGCAGCACCGTGGTGCCGTCGCCCTTGGGAACGCGGACGCCGCCGATCTCGCGAGTCTGCCGCTGCTCCATCTCCTGGCGCTTTGCACGCTTCGACTTCCGCGCCTTGGATCGGGAGCCACCACGGCCGAAGGCACCTGCAGTGCCGCCGCGGCCGCGACCACCGCGACCCCGAGGAGGTCCGCCGCTCGGCCCGCCGGCTCCGGCCGGGGCACCTGCTCCACCCGGTCCACCGCCGGGACGGCCGCCCGGGCGCCCGCGGCCGCCGCCAGCATTGGCCGGCGCCGGAGCCTGGCCAGGCATCATCGAAGGCTTAGGACGGTTTCCACCACCGGGACGCGGTGCGGGAGCACCCTGACCGGCTCCGGGACGACCACGTCCACCGCCGGGGCGGGGACCGCCGCCACGCTCCTGACGCTCACCGCGCATACCCTGCTGCGCGGCGAAGGGGTTGTTGCCCGGTCGCGGACCGGGACGAGGGCCGCCGGAGCCGCCGGGGCGGGGACCGCCGCCGCGCTCCTGCTGACCCATCCCCTGCTGTGTGGCGAAGGGGTTGTTGCCGGGACGCGGGCCAGGCCGCGGACCACCGGGCTTCGGTGCCCCGGACTTCGGCGCATCCTTCGGCGCATCAGACTTCGGCGCCGAGGGCTCGGAGGCCTCGGCAGCCGGCGATGCCTGAGCAGGCGTGGAGGTCCGCTCAGCGTCATCGGCGGGCTGCTGCGGCTTCTGAGCGGGCTTCTCCTCGGTCGCGGAGGAGCCGACGTCCTGCTTGCCCGGAGCCGGCTTGGGCCCGGGCTTCGGACCGCCGCCGGGACGGGCGGCGGAGGGCTTGGGACCGGGCTTGCGGCCCGGCGAGGGCTTAGCGGACTTCTCCGCTGAGGAGGACGCATCCCCAGCAGCAGAGGAGTCGGGGAAGGCTGCACGGAGCTTCTTCGCCACAGGGGGCTCCACCGTCGATGACGGGGACTTCACGAACTCGCCCATCTCCTGCAGCTTGGCGAGTGCATCCTTCGAGGTGATTCCGAGCTCTTTTGCGAGCTCATGTACGCGGGCCTTGGCCACTTTGCTCCTTGTCTGGCCCGCGTGGCACCCCGCTGAGATCAGCGGGGCTGATGTCAGAAGGTCACCTACACGGACCGGTCAACATTGTCGAGTTCCGAGACGGAGTCACTCAGCTGGTTCATCACTGGGTACTCATCCGTCGATGCTCATCGGGTGTCCATCACTTTCGAACCCGCTTTCATCCGATACGTGCAGTGGACGCCGTGCGGCGACCTGCCTGATGACTTCGGTCATCTCCAGGCCGTCCACGCTGACCGGACGTCGGAATGCTCTGTGGAAAGCCTTCCGACGCACCGCTTGCTCGAGACATTCCTCCTGCGGGTGGAGCCAGGCGCCCCGGCCGATACGCCGACGGGCCAGATCCGGCACCACACGCGGAAGAGCTCCGCCATCGCCTTGTTCAGACTCCGGCGCGAGCGCGAATCTCACGACGTCTCCCTGCTCCACGCGCCGGCGGCAGCCGACACAGGTGCGCACAGGGACCATGACAGTCTACCTCCATGTCTTCTCCTGGGAAGAATCCCCCGGCACGTGGCCAGAAGAGCCCGAGGAATCACATGTTCAGGCGCGGACGGCCTCCGCGTCGGACTCGGCGGCGTCGGAGATGATGTCGATGCGCCATCCCGTCAGCTTGGCCGCGAGCCGCGCGTTCTGTCCTTCCTTACCGATGGCCAGGGAGAGCTGATAGTCCGGCACCACGACACGCGCCGAGCGGGTGTTCTCGTCGAGGACCTCCACGGAAGTCACCTTCGCCGGGGAGAGCGCATAGCCGATGAACTCGGCCGGGTCATCGGAATGATCGATGATGTCGATCTTCTCGCCGTTGAGCTCCGTCATCACCGCACGCACACGGGCGCCCATCGCGCCGATGCAGGCACCCTTGGGATTGATGCCCGACTGATGGCTGCGCACCGAGATCTTCGTGCGATGCCCCGCCTCCCGGGCGACGGCAGTGATCTCCACCGTGCCCTCGGCGATCTCCGGGACTTCGTGTTCGAAGAGCTTCTTCACCAGGCTGGGGTGCGAACGGGACAGCGTGATCGAGGGGCCCTTCATGCCGCGGTGGACGTCGACCACATACGCACGCACCCGCGAGCCGTGGGCGTAGTCCTCACCGGGGACCTGTTCCTGCGGCGGCAGCACGGCCTCCACGGAGCCGAGGTCGACCTGCACCATATTCGGATTGCGGCCCTGCTGGATGAGCCCGGAGATCAGCTCACCCTCGCGGCCCTTGAACTCGCCGAGGACCTGATCGTCCTCGGCGTCACGGATCCGCTGCATGATGACCTGCCGCGCGGTGGAGGCGGCCACACGGCCGAAGTTCTTCGGAGTGTCATCGAACTCCCCGAGCACGGTGCCGTCCTCGTCGAACTCCTTGGCCCAGATGGTCACGTGACCGGAAGACTCGTCGATCTCCGCCCGAGCGTGCTTCAACGCGCCCGGAGACTTGTGATAAGCGAGCACAAGCGCGTGCTCGATCGCCGGCATCAGCTTGTCCAGGGGGATGTCGCGCTCCCGGACCAGCATCCGCAGCGCGCTCATGTCGATATCCACTTGTTCCTCCCGTATGCACGTTCCGGTTCGGGCCGGCTCGACTACTCCGTGTGAGAGAACTCTACCTGGACTCGCGCCCGGCCGAGGGACTCCAGGGCGATGTCGATCGGGTCCGCGTAGCGCACGGGCATGCCCTTCTTCGGCGGCTGCTTCTGCTCAGCCACACGGATCGCCGTCTCTGAGGCCTCCTGCAGCCGGGCCACCAGCAGCGGGAGGCCGGGGCGTTCGATCTCGAGCAGGCGGCCGACGTTCCGCGCGAAATGCCGCGGCTCGGTCAGCGGGCGGGTGGCACCGGGTGTGGAGACTTCGAGCTCGTACTGATCGACCTCGGCGAGCGCATCAGCCTCGTCGAGAGCCTCGGAGAGTGCCTCAGCAACGGCGGCGACGGTGTCGAGATCGACCTGTTCGGTGCCGGTCTCATAGTCCACTGTGACTTTCAGCGTGGTACCCGCCGCGGAGCTTCGCACAGCGGCCTCTTCGAGCACGAGGCCGCGTTCGAGGACCACAGGTTCAATCACCGGCAGCAGCTGGCCAGCACGGGAATCCTGCGCCTTCTCCTCATCACGGGCACGGCGGGACACAGCCATCGGAGCTCCTCTTCACGACGTCGACTCTCATCCGCCGCCAGTCTAGCCGCCGGCCTTCCCAAGACACCCGTCCCAAGCCGCCCTTCCCAAGCCACCCTTCCCAAGCTGTCAGGGGATCCAATCGGTGACCACGTCCCAGCCGAGATTGAGCACGAGGGCGAAGACCACCACTAAGAACACGATGCGCACGAACCGTGAGCCTTTGGCGATCGCCATCCGCGCTCCGGTATAGCCGCCGACCATATTCGCCGCACCCAGCACCAGGCCGGTGAGCACCATGACGTGGCCGGCCGGGGCGAAGAACGCCAGGGCGCCGAGGTTCGTCGCCGCATTGACGATCTTGGCGTGTGCGGAGGCGTTGAGGAAGGAGTACCCGAGGATGGTCACCAGGCCGATGATCAGGAATGTGCCGGTCCCCGGGCCCAGCATTCCGTCATAGAAGCCGACGGCGGCACCGATGAGCACCGCACGGCTCAGATGCCCCAGACCGGCATGACGGAGCCGCTCCAGACGCCCGATATCCGGCTTCGACGCAGTGAAGATCCCCACCGCCAGCAGCGCGAGCACGATGATCGGCATGATCACCTGTTCCGGCAGCGCCGCCGCGACGATCGCTCCGCCGAAGCTCGCGCAGAACGCAGCGCAAGCCGTCGGCAGGGCCGTCCGCAGACTCGGATGCACCCGGCGGATATAGGTCAGCGCCGAGGTGGTGGTGCCGAAGATCGAGCCGAGCTTATTCGTCGCCAGCGCCTGGACCGGGCTCATCCCGGGAAGCAGCAGCAGCGCCGGAAGCTGAAGCAGGCCCCCGCCGCCGACCACGGCATCCACCCATCCGGCGGCGAATCCGACGGCGAGCAGCAGCAGGATCATCGACCACGAGACGCCCTCGAACTCTGCGAGCAGAACCTCCATGGCGGCTGCGGCTCAGCTCAGCGAGCGGATGCGTTCCGTCACGGCATCCACCACGGCATCCACGGCAGAGTCCACCGGCACCTGCTCGGCCTCGCCGCTGCGACGATCCTTCAGCTCCACTACGCCGTCCTTCAGGCCGCGGCCGACCACCAGGATGGTGGGCACCCCGACCAGCTCGGCATCACCGAACTTGACCCCGGGAGAGACCTTCGGCCGATCGTCGAGCATCACTGTCAGACCCCGAGCCTCCAGATCAGCCGCGAGGCTCTCGGCAGTCTCGAAGATCTCCGCTTCCTTGCCCGTGGCCACGATGTGCGCATCTGCCGGGGTGACTGAACCGGGCCAGATGAGTCCGCGCTCGTCATGATGAGCCTCCGCCACCGCGGCCAGCACACGGGTCACGCCGAGGCCGTAGGAGCCCATCGTGACCGTGGTCAGCTTGCCGTTGACGTCGAGCACCCGCAGGCCCAGGGCTTCGGCGTACCGCTCGCCCAGGTGGAAGATGTGCCCCAGCTCGATGCCGCGGCGGGTGCTCAGCGGTCCGGAGCCGTCAGGGGCGGGATCGCCGTCTTCGACCACGACCGACTCGATGACACCGTCCCAGGTGAAGTCCCGCCCGGCCACGAGACCGAAGACGTGATGGTCCTTCTCATTGGCCCCGGTGATCCACGAGGTGCCGGTGACCACCCTGGGGTCGACGAAGTACGGGATACCGGTGGAGGCGTCCTGACCGAGCACCGGGTGCTCCAGATCCAGCCCGGGGCCGATGTAGCCACGGACCAGGCCCGGGTGCTGGCGCAGGTCCTCCTCCCCGGCGGCTTCGACCGTGGCCTCACCGGCCAGCCCGAGCTGAGCGCCGATCGTGGACTCGACGCGCTTGAGGTCGACGTCGCGGTCTCCGGGCACACCGATGACCACCACACGCCGCTCGCCCTCAGCGGTCGTGACCGCGATGACGACGTTCTTCAGCGTATCCGCAGCCGTCCAGGCCCGATCCGGTCGTGGATGATCGGCCTGCGCAGCGGCGACCAGCGTCTCGATCGTGTCGGTACCCGGAGTCAGGTGCACTGCGGCTGCAGGCAGACCATCGATGTCACCGGCTTCCGGAGGAACAGTGGTGACAGCCTCCACATTGGCGCGATAGCCGCCCGGTGATTCGACGAAGGTGTCCTCCCCGATCTCGCAGGGGAAGAGGAACTCTTCGGAGGCCGAACCTCCCATGGCCCCGGAGACGGCGTCGACCGGCACCACCGGAAGGCCCAGACGCTCGAAGACCCGCAGATACGCGGCGCGATGGGCCTCGTAGGCCGCCCGCTGGTCCTCCTCAGCCACGGAGAAGGAGTAGGAGTCCTTCATGATGAACTCGCGGCCGCGCAGCAGCCCGGCCCGTGGACGCGCCTCATCGCGGTACTTGGTCTGGATCTGGTAGATGGACAGCGGCAGGTCCTTATACGAGGTGTACAGGTCCTTCACTAACAGCGTGAAGACCTCCTCGTGCGTGGGAGCCAGCAGGTAGTCGGCCGCCTTGCGGTCCTGCAGACGGAAGATGTTGTCCCCGTAGTCCTCCCACCGGTTGGTCGCCTCGTAGGGCTCCTTCGGCAGCAGCGCCGGGAAGTGCACCTCCTGAGCGCCGATGGCGTCCATCTCCTCGCGCACGATCTCCTCCACCCGGCGCAGCACCTTCACACCCAGCGGAAGCCAGGAATAGATGCCGGGGGCCGAACGGCGGATGTAGCCGGCGCGGACCAGCAGCTGGTGGCTGGCGACCTCGGCGTCGGCGGGGTTGTCACGCAGGGTGCGCAAGAACAGACGGGACAGTCTTAGGGGCACGGAAGCACTCGTTTCCTGGTGGAGTTCTGGCGGTAGGGTTCTGGCTGCTGGCGATGAGTCTACAAGCCGACGACGGCGCAGACTCAGTCGTCCTCCGCAGTTTCCTCCTCAGCCTCCTCATCCTCAGTACCGTCACCGTCGGCGGCCTCACCATCAGTGTCACCGTCAGTGTCGGCCTCGCCCTCGGCCTCCTCCTCATCCTCCGAGGTCTCCAGGTCTTCATCGACCAAAGATCCGAGGATCTCGGCGGCGCGATCCTGGAGCTGCTGGGCGCGGTCCTCAGCCTCGTCCTCGCCGAGGGCGGCCTCCAACGGCTCGACGAGCGTGATGATCTGCGCCTCTGTGCGGACCATCACAGCCAGAGAGTGCCGTTCCCCGTGTAGGTCCTCCGCGCTGAGAGTCCGCGCGAGCGCCTCATCGGCGCCGGTCTCCACCTCCACGAGTTCTGAGACCACCTCGGTCTCGAGCTCTTCCTCGTCAATGGTGCGCGTGACGGTGTATTCCTCGCAGTTCTCCAGCCCAGAGAGCTCAGCCTGCATATAACCCTCTGCCCCAGGGACCTGCTGGTAGGAGTAGAGCGTCGCGGTGAGCGAACGCTCCGGAAGCTCAGCGGCACCGGCGTCCTCGCCGTCGCCTGCTTCCTCTTCCTCGCTACCTTCCTCGCCGTCTTCCTCACTACCATCCTCGCTGTCTTCCTCAGCGTGGCCCTCAGTGCCGCTGACGACCAGCGCACCGTCCGGCACAGGAGTGCCCGATGCCAGTACCTGGGCCTGGCACTCCATGGGGTCCACTTCGAGGCGGCGCAGCTCGGTCTCGACGTCGCGCAAGGACTCCAGCAGATCATCAGTGGTCCTGATCTGCGGGTTGTCCAGCTCCTCCTGGAGCACCTCCGACATCTCCTGCTGGGATAACTGATCCCCGGTCGGCTCGGGGGCGGAGCGCTCGATGCCCTCCCCCGGGTCTCCGATGGCGACGTCGCCGTCGGGCTCCCCATCGACGTCTTCCGGGGCATCCGCACAGCCGCTCAGAAGGACGGCCCCGATGACGCCCACAGAACCGAGACGCAGCCATCCGGGCCGAGCAGAGTACGCTGACCTGCGCTGACGTGACCTGGGGGCACGGCGAGGTGACATCGGAAGATTCTCCTGGACGGATCGACGCGGACTCACACGACGTGGTGTGACGGGCTGCTCCTGTCAGTATGAGGCCGAACCGAGGCCGCCGCCCGGAACAACACAGGCCGCTTAGAACAGCACAGTGGCGAAGGTCCCCACCTGACGGAATCCGACCCGCCGGTAGGCGCGCAGGGCGCTCTCGTTATAACTGTTGACATACAGGCTCACCACCGGCGCCAGCGACAACCCGTGGCGCACGACGGCGGCCATACCGGGGGCCGCCAGTCCACGGCCGCGGTCCGGCGGGCGGACCCAGACACCCTGGACCTGTACGACCTCCGGGGTGACCGCGCCGAACTCGGCTTTGAACACGACCTCCCCGCTGCCCGGCTCGGTGAGCACCAGCGAGTGTCCGGCACTGATCAGCCCACGGATACGCTCGCGGTATTGTGACACCCCGTGGGTATAGGGCGAGAACCCCAGCTCCTCGGTGAACATGGCCGCGCAGGCTGGTTCGACGACGTCGAAATCCTCCGGGACAGCCAGCCGCACGCCCTCCAGCGGCACCACGGCTGAGGGCTCCTCCATGACCATCAGGGGCTGGACCTCCCGGACATCGCGGGCATGACGCCATCCGGTGGCCTCGAAGAGAGACAGCACCGCCTGATCCGGGCCGTAGATGGAGGAGACCCGGCGACGCAGCCGTGCCGCGCAGAGCCCGAAGGTCTCCGCCTGCTCAGCGTCGGCCCCCAGAGGATTGATGTTCGTGCCGATCCAGCAGGCCGCGGCGAGCTCCCCGTCCTCACCGTCGATGCCGACGAAGACCGCAGGGTTCCTCGCCTGCCCCGGTGCGGCAGTCCCCCGGGAAGCCAGCAGCGCAGAGACCGAGGCTGCTGAGGCCGGGTCACGGAGGATCAGCCGCTGCAGGGCGGCAGTGTCCTGGGCTTGGAGGACCCGGGCCTCGCCGTCGCTGGCCTCGGCAATCCGTGCGGTGAGTCCGTCAGCTGACGGAGACCACCGGGGAACCCTGAGTCTCGGCATCTCCCTCTGCTTCCAGGCCCATCTCCTCAGCGAGACGGTTGGCCTCATCGATCAGCGTCTCGACGATCTGATCCTCGGGCACGGTCTTGATGACCTCACCCTTGACGAAGATCTGCCCCTTGCCGTTTCCGGAGGCCACACCGAGGTCGGCGTCGCGCGCCTCCCCCGGCCCGTTGACCACGCAGCCCATGACCGCCACGCGCAGCGGGACCTCCATCCCTTCGAGACCGGCCGTGACCTCCTCGGCGAGGGTGTAGACGTCCACCTGGGCGCGGCCGCAGGAAGGACAGGAGACGATCTCCAATTTCCGCGGGCGCAGATTCAACGACTCCAGCAGCTGATTGCCGACCTTGACCTCTTCAGCCGGCGGCGCTGAGAGGGAGACGCGGATCGTGTCACCGATGCCCTGGGACAGCAGCGCCCCGAAGGCGGTGGCCGATTTGATCGTCCCCTGGAAGGCCGGGCCGGCCTCGGTCACCCCGAGGTGCAGCGGCCAATCTCCACGTTCTGCCAGCTGCTGATAGGCCTGGACCATCACCACCGGGTCATGGTGCTTCACCGAGATCTTGAAGTCATGGAAATCGTGCTCTTCGAACAGCGAGGCCTCCCAGACGGCGGACTCCACCAGGGCCTCAGGTGTGGCCTTGCCGTACTTGTCCATCAGGCGCTTGTCCAAGGAACCCGCGTTCACCCCGATGCGCAGGGAGACCCCGTGGTCCTTGGCTGCCTGGGCGATCTCGCCGACCTTGTCATCGAACTTGATGATGTTGCCGGGGTTGACCCGCACCGCCCCGCAGCCGGCCTCGATCGCCGCGAAGACGTACTTCGGCTGGAAGTGGATATCCGCGATCACCGGAATCTGCGACTTCTGCGCGATGATCGGCAGCGCGGCGGCGTCCTTATCCGTAGGACAGGCCACACGGACGATGTCGCAGCCGGAGGCGGTGAGCTCAGCGATCTGCTGCAGCGTGGCGTTGATGTCATGGGTCTTCGTGGTCGTCATCGACTGCACCGAGATGGGGTGGTCGCTGCCCACACCCACGGAGCCGACCTGGAACTGCCGGGTCACGCGGCGCGGCGCGAGGACGGGCGGCGGCGCGGAGGGCATACCGAGGTTGACGGATGTCACTGACTTGACCTGCCTTCTGTCTTCGGAATCGCTGTGTGAACAGCTCCGCGGAGCCTGTGCACAGCACATCGGTTGCCGAACCGATGATGTCTCCCCCATCGTATCGCCCGCCGTACGAGTGTGGGCCACACCTTTTACCAAGCAGTAACAACACATATCCCCTGCTCAACACAATGCTGACCAACGACCGGTTTATTTCTATATACGACGTGGAGAAAATCTGTCAGACTGTCATCAGTCAGTGTCCAGGGGCGAGGGGCGCACACATGTGTGTTCATCTCCTGGAAGCAGAGATCGCAGGGCTTCTCGGCCACCGTCGGCCGGCAGGGAGTTGTCGTATCACCCCGCTGGCAGACATCATTCGCGAGATCAGCCGAGAGGACTCTCAACCATGTCATTCGGACACCTCCGTCGCGCCGTGACCGGTACCGCTGTCGCCTCCGCGCTCGTCGTCGGCACGGCAGTTCCCGCAGGAGCCTCGGTCTTGAGCCCGGCGGTCACCGAACCTGCCGCACCACCGGTGTCGCTGGGCACAGCCGTGCAGAGCCAGTCAGCACAGGGGCAGGGTCTGCCGAATGCCGCCGCCGTCAACCCGCTGCAGTCGCTGATCGTGCCGATGCAGTGGAGCGATGCCCCGGAAGCCGAAGTCCGCGCGGAGAACGAGCGCATCCGGGAAGAGGGCGATCAGAACCTGCTGGATCTGCTCTACGGCACCAGTGACCACGGTGTGAGCTACCCGGAGGTTCCCGACGGCGCCGCCACGGTCAGCGGCATGAACGTCACCGCCGGACCCGAGGGCCAGTGTGACCTCCGTATGCTCGCGCGCGCCAACACCAGCGACCTGACCCTGAGCGGCACTCAGTGGTCCGCCTCCTCCGGCCCCCGTCCCGTTCAGGTCACCCCAGCGATGGCCAACCCCTACCTCAACGGGGCCTTTGACGATGACGGATCGGTACTGACCCGCCCAGCCACCGACGCCGACGACCCGGCGGAAGTCGACGCCAACGGCCGAGTGCAGGTGGTCTCCGATGGCTTCACCACGCTGACCATCGACCCTTATCTGCAGATCCCGCCGAGCCTCATCCGTCAGGGCATCCGCGATCACTACTCGCACCTGCGCATGCGCCTGGCCACCGAGCACGCCGTCGACGATGTCCGAGTCGTGCTCCAGCTGGACCCTCGCGTGGAGAACATCGTCATCCATGAGAACTTCTACTCCTGGAACTGGTACGCCCCGGGTTATCAGCTGGCGGCCTCCTCGCTGAACCTGGAGATCGTCGACGGAGATGACTACAAATACGCGGTGATCACCGGCTCGATGCCGGCGGAGTCGAATGTGACCCTGCAGCTGCGCGGCCACGTGCCGGACAGCGAGCTCAGCGCCCCGCTGCAGACCCAGATGTGGGCCGGGATGACCGGCACCTACGGCGAGGAGCTGACCTGCGAACCCTTGGAGCCTGTGCCCACTGACGCTGATGACTACGATCCGGGCTACGAGAACGGCACCGTCCAGCCCGGCGAATCCGTCACCGTGGAGCAGGTCCAGGAGACCGAACTCCCCCAGGACACCACCTTCGCCGTCGAGGAGGGCTACGAACCACCCGAGGGGTACGAAGTCGAGGTGGAACCGGACACCGGAAGTGTCACCGTCACCGCCCCTGACGACGCCGAACCCGGAACCATCATCACCGTGCCGGTGGTGCTCACCTACCCGGACGGCTCCACCGAGACCGTCGAAGCGACCGTCGTGGTCGAACCACCGGAGCCTTTCTCCGACCAGCAGGACCCCGGCTATGAGCCGGCGGTCACAGTGCCCGGCGGGACCGTCGAACTCCCCCAGGTCGGCGACGACGAGATGCCCGAGGGCACCACCTACAGCATCGACCCCGAGGACGCACCTGAGGGGTGGACCGTCGAGATCGACCCCGACACCGGGCTGATCACCGCGACCGCTCCCGAGGACGCCCAGCCCGGTGATGAGGTGAGCATTCCGGTCACCGTCACCTACGCTGACGGCTCCAGCGAGACGGTCGATGCCACGATCACCGTGGTGGAGGCGCCGCAGGCCGACGTGCACAACCCGGGGTACACCACTCTGCCCATCACTCCGGCCGCCAGCGTCACCTCCCCGCAGAACCAGGATGAGGACATCCCGGAGGGTACGCAGTTCGCGATCCAGGAGGACTACACCCCGCCGGAGGGATACGAGGCGAGCATCGACCCGGAGACCGGCGCAGTCACCCTGACCGCTCCGGAGGACGCGGAACCGGGCACGACGATCACGGTCCCGGTATTGGTGACCTACCCCGATGGCACCTCTGATGTCACCTTCGCCCAGTTCACGGTGGTCGAGGTGCCGCAGGCTGAGTTCTACGAGCCCAGCTACGAGCCCACAGAGACGACACCCGGCACACCGGTCGATGTCCCACAGACCGGTGATGAGAACGTCCCCGGCGGCAGCGAGTACAGCATCGACCCAGAGGATGTCCCTGAAGGATGGACCGCCGAGGTGGACCCGGAGACCGGCGCTGTCACGGTTACTCCGCCGGAGGACGCTGAGCCGGGAGACTCCATCACCGTACCCGTCACCATCACCTACCCGGACGGCAGCCAGGACACGACCGACGTCACCGTCACTGTGGTGGACACAGAGGAAGAACCTGACGAGGACATCGCGCTCACACCGATCGAGGACCAGACGATCACCGTGGGTGAATCGATCGATCCGGTGACCGTGGAGACTGACGGGCCGGTGGAGTCCATCGAGGTCGACGGGCTGCCCGAGGGCGTGACCTTCGACCCGGAGAACAACCTGATCTCCGGCATCCCCGACACACCGGGCACCTACGAGGTCACCGTCACCGCCACCGGCGAAGACGGCACCACCGTGACCGAAACCTTCACCATCACCGTCACCGAAGACGAGGACCCAGAACCCAGCCCCGAACCCACCGACCCCGAGCCAACAGATCCCGAACCCACGGACCCTGAGCCCACCGACCCGGTCGAGGACATCGCACTGAGTCCGATCGAGGATCAGACGGTGCCTGTGGGCCGCGCCATCGATCCGGTGACCGTGGAGACTGACGGGCCGGTGGACTCTGTCACCGTCGAAGGACTCCCCGAGGGCGTCACCTTCGACCCGGAGAACAACCTGATCTCCGGCATCCCCGACACACCGGGCACCTACGAGGTCACCGTCACCGCCACCGGCGAAGACGGCACCACCGTGACCGAAACCTTCACCATCACCGTCACCGAAGACGAGGACCCAGAACCCAGCCCGGAACCCACTGACCCCGAGCCAACAGATCCCGAACCGACTGACCCGGAGCCCACAGATCCGGAGCCGGTCGAGGACACGACGATGGGGCCGCTGGAGAACCAGGTGGTCACACTCGGCGATCCGATCACTGAGACGACGGTCTCCGTGGACGGCCCCTACTCCAGCCTCGAGGCTGAGGGTCTGCCCCCGGGCGTGACCTTCGACCCCGAGACAGGCAGCTTCTCCGGGACGCCCACCGAACTGGGCACCTTCCCGGTGATCGTCACCGCCTATGACGAGGACGGCAACCCGCTGGCGAACACCTCCTTCTACATCACCGTGGTACCGACGGAGGATCCGGGCGACGGCGATGAGGACGGTGAGCTGACCATCGGCCCGATCGGCAACCAGACTGTCGAGGAGGGCTCCCCGATCGACTCGATCGAGGTCGATGTCAACGACCCAGAAGCGGAGATCACCGTCGAGGGGCTTCCCGAGGGAGTGACCTTCGACCCGGAGACCCGGACGATCGCCGGCACACCGGCCGCCCCGGGGACCTATGAGGTCACCGTGACAGCCACTGATGGTGAGAACACCGTCACGGAGACCTTCATCATCACGGTGACCCCGACGGGCAGCCCGGAGGTTCCGGAGATTCCAGAGCCGAGCCCTGAGCCGACTGATCCCGAGCCGACGGAAGAACCGACCGATCCCGAGCCCAGCGACCCGGCCGGTGAGGTGACCGTCGAACCCATCGAAGACCAGACGATCAACGAGGGCGAGTCGATCACCCCGATCCAGATCGTCACCGATGGGCCGGTTGCTTCGGTGGAGGTCAACGGACTCCCCGACGGGGTCGCCTACGATCCGGAGACCGGCACGATCTCCGGCACACCGACCCAGACCGGCAGCTTCCCCATCACCGTGACCGTGATCGGTGAAGACGGAAGCCGCCAGAGCGTCACCTTCACTCTGACGGTCAACCCGATCGGCGAGGAGGAACCGGACGAGACCGACGAGCCGACCACGGAGCCAACGGAGGAACCGACGGAAGAACCGACCGATCCCGAGCCCAGCGACCCGGCCGGTGAGGTGACCGTCGAGCCCATCGACGACCAGACGATCAACGAGGGCGAGTCGATCACCCCGATCCAGATCGTGACTGATGGGCCGGTGCGGGAGATCGTCGTGACGGGGCTGCCGGACGGTGTCACCTTCGACCCGGAGACCGGCACGATCTCCGGCACACCGACCCAGACCGGCAGCTTCCCCATCACCGTGACCGTGATCGGTGAAGACGGAAGCCGCCAGAGCGTCACCTTCACTCTGACGGTCAACCCGATCGGCGAGGAGGAACCGGACGAGACCGACGAGCCGACCACGGAGCCAACGGAGGAACCGACGGAAGAACCGACCGACTCCGAGCCCAGCGAACCTGCCAGCGACCCGGCCAGTGAGGAGCCTACTGAGGACTCCTCCGCCGAACCCACAGAGTCCGGGGATGGCACAGGGCCGGCGGATGACCCGGTGGCTGAGGAGGAGAGCCCCGAGGAGCAGCCCACTGCCGAAGCTCCCGTATCAGAGGGTCCCGGCTCTGATGATGGCGACTCTGAAGGCACCGCCTCTGATGCAGCACCCTCTGCGGAGGAGACCGCCGAGGAGCCGTCGGCTGAAGAAACGACCGCCGATGCTGATGAGGACCAGGGCGGCCTGGCCTCAACTGGTGCGGCAGCTGCCTGGATCGCCGGAATCGGTCTGCTCGTCATGGCTGCCGGCGCCGCGCTCGTGGCCGTGCGGCACCGTCGCCGCGGAGACGTCTGAGGGTTCAGCGGGCACATCCGCGCGGAGCAAGAGGTGCCGCGCTGAGCAGGAGAAGCTTCGGGCCGTCCTCACACGATGAGTTCGGCACCGTGAGGTTGGCACAACGAGTTCGGCACAGTGAGGTCGGCCCGAAGCGCTCAGCTCAGTCGAATAATCGAATCGGGTTGATGACATCGGCGATGATGAGCATCAGACCCATCCCCAGCAGCAGGGCGCCCACGACATAGGTCACCGGCAGCATCGTCGAGATGTCGAAGGGACCGGGGTCTGGGCGCCCTCGCAGCTTCGCCACCCTCCTGCGCAGGCTCTCATAGATGGCTCCGGCCACATGACCGCCGTCCAGCGGCAGCAGCGGAATCAGGTTGAACACCATCAGCGCCATATTGACTGTGGCCACCATGGAGATCAGCGTCGCCAGCCGAGATTCCCACGGGATCTGGTCCTGCACGGAGAGCTCACCGGCGATGCGACCCACTCCGACCACCGACATCGGCCCGTCCGGGTCACGTTCCTGACCGGTGACTGTGGTCACCGCCACGTCATACATCCTCACCGGAAGCTGCAGCACGACTTCGCCGATGGCCTTGGACTGTTCCCACATCAGCGGGCCCGCTTCCCAGAATGGCTGCTGAACCAGCTCCTGAGCCGCGCCCATGCCGATGAAGCCGACCGGCTCCGTCACCAGTGCGCCGTCAGCCGTGCGCTCAGCCCGGCCGAGTCCATCGGTCACCGGCCGTTCGGTGAGCAGAGGAGTCAGCTCGGTGGTGTGTTCCTCCCCCTCACGGGCGTAGACGACCTGCCGGCTCTCCCCTGCCGATTCACGGATCAGAGCCGTCAGCTCCTCCCAATCCTCGACGTCCTCGCCGCCGAAGGCCAGGATCTCATCACCGGGCCGCAGCCCCGCTTCATAGGCCGGACCGGGGGGATCATCTGCCGTACATTCCTGCTGTCCCTGCTGGTCCTCCACCGCCACCACGCATTCGAAGACCTCTTCCACTGTGGTGGAGGCTTGGGCAGTGCCGTGAGTGGTGATCGTCCCCGCGGTCAGCCCCAGAGCGATCAGCAGGTTCATGAACGGACCGCCGAGCATGATGATCGTCTTCTTCCACGTGGCCAACCGGTAGAACATCCGGTGCTCATCGCCGGGCTTGAGCTCCTCAGCAGCGACCTCCCGCGCCTCGGCTGACATCTGCTGGAACAGTCCGGTGGACTGCGAGCGCACCATCTCACGGCCGGAGGTGCCTCTAGACTGCTCAGACGCGCCCGACACCTGCGGCCCAGGCTTCGGCGCAGGCTCGGCGTACTGCGCACCGACATCACGGAGGTATGGATCGACCGGACCGCGGGACTCAAGCTCTGATCCGGCGGACTCTGTGCTCTCTGCCGCGTCCTCTGCCGCGCCGTCGGCAGCAGCTTCCGCAGCAGGCTCATCAGGCGGCGGGTACATGCCGATCATCGCCACATACCCGCCCAGCGGAATCGCCTTGACCCCGTACTCGGTCTCTCCCCGCTTCCGGGACCATACGGTGGGACCGAAGCCGACCATGTACTGGGTCACGCGCACGCCGAACAGCTTCGCCGGCAGCAGATGCCCCACCTCGTGCAGGGCGATGGAGAGGATGATCCCGACGGCGACGATGAGCACCCCGCCCGTCATCAGCAGCACATCCATCAGCGGCCTCCCCCCGGCCTCGTCACGGACCCGGAGGCGATCAGCGCATCGGCTTCACGCCGCGCCCATGCTTCAGCGTCCAAGACGGACTCCAAGCTGAGCTCACCGCTGAGGCCCTGATGGCGGCCCAATACGTCTTCCACCACCTGCAGGATGCCGGGGAAGCTCAGCCGCCGGTCATGGAAGGCGTCGACGGCCTGCTCATTGGCGGCGTTGTAGACCGCCATATGGGTCGGTGAGCTCTGCGACGCCTGAGCGGCCAGCCGGATCGCCGGGAACGCGCCGTGGTCCAGCGGGGCGAAGTCCCAACTCATCGCCTGGGTCCAGTCGATGGGCGCATCGACCCGCGGCAGACGCTGCGGCCAGCTCAGCCCCAGCGCGATCGGGACCATCATGCGCGGCGGCCCGGCCTGCGCCACTGTGGAACCGTCCTGGAACTCCACCATCGAGTGGATGATCTGCTGCGGGTGGACCACCGCCTCGATGTCCTCCAGCGGCACATCGAAGAGCAGATGGGCTTCGATGACCTCCAGCGCCTTATTCACCAATGTGGCCGAGTTGGTGGTCACCACCCGGCCCATGGAGTAGTTCGGGTGCTTCAGCGCCTGCTCCGGGGTCACCGTGGCCAAGGCACGGGCATCCCAGCCGCGGAAGGGACCCCCGGAGGCGGTGATGATGAGCTTCCGGACCTCGGATTCACCGCTGAGCTGTTCAGCGCACATGCCCCGTCCATGGTGGCCGGAGGCTAAGGCCTGCGCCACCGCTGAATGTTCCGAGTCCACCGGTACTACCTGGCCCGGACGGCGCTGCGCCGCGGCCACCAGGGCGCCGCCGACCACCAGCGACTCCTTATTCGCCAGTGCCAGGGTGACTCCGGCGTGCAGGGCGGCCAGAGTGGGCCGCAGTCCCACAGACCCCGTCATCCCGTTGAGCACGACGTCGACGTCGTGGGCCTGGGCCACCTCGCCGGCGATCTGTTCGGCCGCGTGCGGACCGGTGAGGATCTCCACCGCAGCAGCGTGCCGCCCGGAGGCCTCGTCCAGTGCGCTGCCCAGCGCCGGCCGGTGCGGGTTGCCCGCCGTGCCGCCGTCTGCGGCGATGCCCACGACGGCGGCACCGGTGCGTGCTGCCTGGCGGGCCAGCAGCTCAGTATCGGCACCGGCGGCCAATGCCACGACCTCGAAACGCTCGGGATGGGCGTCGATGACGGCGAGCGCTTGGGTGCCGATGGAGCCGGTGGAGCCGAGGATCGCCACGCGGCGCGGCCGCGCGGGGTGAGCCTCGGCGGAGGCGAGGAGGGTTTCTGCCGCGCAAGCGTCGGATCCGAATGTGGGCATGGCTCTATTATCGACCCACGGCGCCGTCGGCACGGAATCAGCGCCGCCGGTGACGAGTCGGTAGGCTGGTGGGCAGTGTCCGACGCCATACCCGGCGCGGACGAAGTGACGGTTCGACGCCGACGTCGAGGACGAGGAGCACACATGATCACGCTGCGGGAGGTCAAACCCAGTGATCTGGACCAGTTCTTTCTGTTCCAGCAGGACGCCGACGCCGCCCACATGGCCGGCTTCGCCCCCTCCAATCCGCGCGACCGTGGCGTGTTCGACCACCATTGGGCACAGTTGACTCAGTCGGCGGACGTCATCGTGCGCACCATCGATCTCGACGGCGAGCCGGTGGGATCGGTGGCCGCCTACGACGTCGACGGTGTCCGGGAGATCATGTTCTGGACGGACAAGCAGTACTGGGGACGCGGGGTGACCACTGAGGCTGCCGCGCTGTTCCTCGATGAGTTCCCGCGGCGGCCCGTCCAGGCCCGTGTGGTGATCGACAACGGCGGGATGCTCAAGATCTTGGAGGACCTGGGCTTCACGGTCATCGGTGAGGAGCGCAGCTTCTCCAACGCCCGCGCCGAAGTGGTCACCGAGCAGATCCTCCAGCTCGACTGACCTGACACCTGAGTAGACGAGTCGGTGGACGAACGGGTGGACAAGCGGATGGACAAGCGGGTGGACGAGCCAGTGATTGTGCACGGGACTGATTCCGCACCGGTACGCAGCACCTCCCGGCCCGGCACCGGCACCTTCGTCCTCATCGCCGCACTGATGGGTGTCAGCCTCATCGCTGGGGCAGTGGCCGCCTTGTCCGTCTCGAACCGGATACGCCCCAGCGCCGCACTGTCCTGCTGGTGCTGCTGGGAATCGCTGTGTGCGAGGCCGCACTGCTGTGGTGGTTACACCGCCATGCCACTGTCACCCTCACCGCAGACACCCGGGGAATCACCCTGCATACGATGCAGTTCATCCGCAGCAGCATCCCCTGGCAAGAGGTGGACGCTGTCACCGTCGGGCTGAAGGGCCCCAGCCTGGAAGCCGGTTGGCGGATGTACGGCGGTGGACGGGTGGGCTACGCGGCCGGGCCGGAGGCCATCACCATCAGGACCACGCGGACCCGAAGCCACCGCCCGGTCGCGCTCGAAGGCCACCGGCTAGCCCGGGAATACACGGTCTCTGTCGACGACGCCGCGCGCGTGACACAGAGGCTGCAGGCCCTGACTCGCTGCACGCTATGACTCGCTGCACGCTATGACTCGGCGGTGAGTCCTTCGATCAGCCCACCGCGGCCATGATCTCCGTCATCCGGGCCAGGAACGCATCGACCTGGGCCTCGTCATAGCCGTCCGAGCCGTGGGCCCCGGAGAAGCGGATCCGCCGGACCTCATCGACACTCATCGGATTCGCCCCGTCGAGATAGGCCTCCAGCTCATGGCAGAGCTCATCCACCACCGATTTGCGGTACCCCAGCGCTGCAGAGTTGGTCGGCTCCCGGAACCGGTGGTTCTCCGCACGTTCCAGCCGACGACGCAGCGGTTCTGCGCGTGCGGCGAGTTCGGCATACCAGGCGTCTTCCCCGTGGGCGTCGATGAACTGGTCACGCTCGGCCAGAGCGAAGGCGTCGATCAGCCGTTCCATCGCAGTGTCGACCTCACGCCGCGAGTACCCTCCCGGCGCTGTGGCGAACCGAAGACCACGGATCTCCGCCAGCGGGAGAAGCCCGCCGTCGTCGTAGATGCCCCGGGCACGGTCCATGAACCTGTCGACCTCCTCGGGGTCATACCCACGACGGTCCTCGGCGACTCGGCTGAAGAGCCCTGCATTCGTCTCGGCCATAGCTGTCAGCCTAGACCAGGCGGCCCGAGCACTGTTGCTGCGACATGGAGCACTGGGCCTGCGCCCCGCTCAGGCCCAGTGCTCACCCTCTATGCCGTGGGGCTCCTCGTCGTAGTCCGCTTCGAACTCCCCGCCGAACCCGTCCTCGGCTGAGGACAGCGCGGCTGCAAGGTGCTCCTGGTCCGTGCTGAGCTGCTCGACGGCGCTCAGCAGATCCGCGTCCTCGGGATCGCGGGACTCCGCCAGGGCGGTGACCACAGCACGCCGCACAGCCTCCCGGACGAATGAGGCCGTGATCCCCTCGGTCTGCTCGGCCGCCGTACGTCGGGCCGTCTCCGAGAACCCCGTCCCCGCGGCATAGAGACCGAAGAGCGCAGTCCGTGCGGCGAGATCCGGTCGAGGGATCTCCACAGCCAGGTCGATCCGTCCCGGCCGCTGGGTCAACGCCGGCTCCAGGACGCTGATCCGGTTGGTGGTCAGCACGAACGCGATATCCGCGTCACCACCCTCTCCGTCGAGACAGTCCAGAAGTTCGAAGAGCAGAGGACGCCCGTCCGCGCTGAGCTCGCGGTCCTCAGCCACCAGGTCACAGTCTTCGAGGACGACGATGGCCGGCTGCAGCGCCCGTGCCGTCTGTGCCGCCAGGGAGATCGAGACCAGCGCCTCACCGGTCAGAAGGAGAACTGTGGCCTCCGGTGCCGCACCGATCAGATGCCGCACCGTGTGCGTCTTCCCCGTGCCCGGCGCGCCGTAGAGCAGCACCCCGCGGCGCAGATGCTGTCCTGCCTGGCGCAGCGGTTCCGCCAGGGCGGAGAGCCCGACCACATGCCGGTGGAGCTGCCCCAACAGTCCGTGGGGGAGGATGACGGAGGACTCCGGCACCTCCGGCCGCTCGTGGAAAGTCATCATCGAGGCGCCGACCGGCTCGAACAGGGGTGCCCCGAGGGTCATCACCTGGCCCCGCAGCACCGACTGCGCATCAATCCTCTCGGCCACCTCATCGAGCAGCCGCTGGGCAGAATCCGGGTCAGCGCACAGAACCTCTACCCGGAGCTCCGGCACACCGTAGTCACCGGCACTGTGCTGCAGCAGCACGACGGGGCGCTGTTCCCAGGTGAAGAGATAGACCGCCTCGGAGACCACCCGGCGCTGCTGACGAGGACCGACCTGCACACTCTGACGGGCTACCGCCGAGGGCCGGTAGATTCCGCCGCGGTTCACCACCAGATCCGTGAGAGTGTACTCGGGATCCCCATCGCTGATGCCCAGAGTGCTCGCCGTGGGGCCGAGCACCTGTTCCACCGCCTGATCGAGGTCAGCGTGCCGCCACTGCGGGAAGGTCCGGGAGACTGGATCCGCCGTCAGCGGGTCGAAACCCAGATGAGCAGTGAATTCCGCGGCGAAGGAGTCCTCGCCCTGATCGGTGGCGAGGGTCTCGAGGCGGTCGAGGAAGGCAGTGACACGGCGGGCGAAGGCCGCGACGTCGATCTCAGAATCGGTCATACCTCTGAAGGTATGCCGCTGGGGAGGCCCAAAGATCACCCGCAGGGATGATGTTCAGCCCGTACCGCGCCGGCAGCCCACCCGGATGTGCTCAGAAGAACGGTGATCCGCCGGCGACATCGGTGAGTCCGACGACGACGAAGTAGGCCGTCGGCATGGCGAAGACCAGAGAGTCGAGCCGGTCCATCACTCCCCCGTGACCGGGCAGCACCTGGGACATGTCCTTCAGCCCCAGCTCACGCTTGACCATGGATTCGGAGAAGTCCCCTGCGGTGGCCGCCACCACGACGGCGGCAGCCAGCAGAGCGCCAACCAGCCAGTGCTCCTGGAAGATGAACACAGAGGCCAGCACCCCCACCAGCACCGAACCGGCCAAGGAACCGGCGAAGCCCTCCCAGGACTTCTTCGGACTGACCTGCGGGGCGATGGGATGGCGGCCGAAGAGCACGCCCACCATGTAGCCGAAGGTGTCATTGGCGACGACCAGCAGCACGACGACTGCCAGACGCCATTGCCCCTCCGGCTGGTTGAGCAGCAGCACCGCGAAGGAGATCAGGAACGGCACCCAGCAGGCGACGAAGATCGAGGCCATGACCGAGGAGCCCGGGTCCGGGACCCGCCGGGCCGCAGCGGCGATGACCACCGCAGTGCAGGTGGCCATCAGCGCCAGGGTCAAGGCCTCAGCTCCCCCGAAATGCGCGGCCAGCGGCATGGCCGCAGCCCCGAAGTACAGCGGTGCCTTGGGCAGGCGCAGCCGCCCGGCCGTCTCGATCGCTCGGGCGACCTCCCAGACCCCCATGCACAGCAGCACCACGGCCACCAGGATGAGCAGCAGGGGGAAGAAGATGATCCCCAGCACCGCAGGGATCAGCAGGGCCGCCCCGGTGGCGATCGCCGCCGGGAGATCACGCCCTGCTTTGGGAGTGCGCTGAGGTTTCTGTGCCGGTGCTTCGG
Source organism: Nesterenkonia aerolata (assembly GCF_031470965.1). Taxonomy (NCBI): domain Bacteria; kingdom Bacillati; phylum Actinomycetota; class Actinomycetes; order Micrococcales; family Micrococcaceae; genus Nesterenkonia; species Nesterenkonia aerolata. Next base: position 95,383 of record NZ_JAVKGR010000001.1, read on the forward strand.
GGGCGGAGCGCGGGTCGGTCACCGAATCAGACCTCGAGGAGCTCAGCTTCCTTGCGTTTGGTCATCTCGTCGATCCGCTCAGTGTGCGACTTCGTCAGTGCTTCGAGTTCCTTCGTGGCGCGGTCGCCGTCGTCCTCACCGACCTCGCCGTCCTTGACAGCCTTCTCGATGGCTTCCTTGGCCTTCCGGCGAGCATTGCGCACCGAGACCTTGTGGTCCTCGCCCTTGGAGCGGACCAGCTTCACATACTCCTTGCGGCGCTCCTCAGTGAGCTCCGGCATGGTGATGCGGATCTGTTTGCCGTCGTTCGACGGGTTCGCACCGACCTCGGAGTCCGAGAGGGCCTTCTCGATCTCCCGCATGGCCGAGGCGTCATAAGGGGTGATCAGGATGGTCCGGGCATCCGGGGTGTTGAAGGAGGCCAGCTGCTGCAACGGCGTGGGCGCGCCGTAGTAGTCCACGAGCACCTTGGAGTAGAGAGCCGGGTTGGCGCGTCCGGTGCGTACGGTGCCGAAGTCCTCGCTGGTGGCCTCGATGGCCTTGTCCATGAGCTCTTCAGCCTCGAGCAGGGTCTCATCAATCACGTCGATCTCCTCCAGTGGGTGGTCGTCTCTGCAGTCTACGGGGAGGCACCCAGTGACGGGTGCCGGTGCGTACCCGGGCTCCGTCTCAGGGGGTGACCTCAGGGGGTCACCAGAGTGCCCAGCTCCTCGCCGAGCAGGGCGCGGGTCACATTGCCTTCGCCCTCCATGCCGAATACCCGCATGGAGAGGTCGTTGTCGTTGCACATGGTCATCGCGGTCTGGTCCATCACGCGAATATTGCGCAGCAGCGCGTCGGAGTAGCTCAGATGCTCCAGGCGCTCGGCCTGCGGGTCTGCCTTCGGGTCAGCGGTGTAGACCCCGTCCACTCCGGATTTGCCCATCAGGATCATGTCTGCCCCGACCTCCAGCGCCCGCTGGGCACATACGGTGTCCGTGGAGAAGTACGGCATCCCGGCGCCGGCGCCGAAGACGACGACCCGGCCCTTCTCCATATGCCGGACCGCGCGCAGCGGGATGTACGACTCGGCGACCTGGCCCATGGTGATGGCTGTCTGCACGCGGGTGGGCTGGCCGGACTGCTCGAGGAAGTCCTGCAGCGCCAGGCAGTTCATCACCGTGCCGAGCATGCCCATATAGTCAGCCCGGGCACGGTCCATACCGGCCTTGGAGAGTTCCGCGCCCCGGAAGAAGTTGCCGCCGCCGATGACGACGCAGACCTCCACCTGCCCACGCACTGCAGCGATCTGTTCAGCGATGCCGCGGACGGTGGCAGGATCCACACCGACGGAGCCACCGCCGAAGACCTCTCCTGAGAGCTTGAGCAGCACCCGGCGACGGCTGCGCTCGGGGTCGAGCTGCGGATCCTCGGCCTGGGAAGCGAAGGAGAGATCGGGTTGGGTCGACATCGGCTCCTGGTCCTTTCGGCGGCGGGCGTGCGGCACAGGTCAGGCGGGCATGAGAAGGGGGTGGCCACTTACAGAAGAAGTGGCCACCCCCTGAAGGTCTCAGATCACCTGGTCGTGCCCAGTGTACTGGGCATCAGGCACGTTCAGGCGCCGACGCGGAAACGGACGAAGCCCTGTGCGCTGGTGCCGGCCGTCTGCAGGACCTGAGCAACGGTCTGCTTCGGGTCCTTGGCGAAGGGCTGGTCGACCAGGACGTTGTCCTTGAAGAACGCGTTGACGCGGCCTTCGATGATCTTCGGCATCGCCTGCTCGGGCTTGTTCTCGGCCCGGGCGGTCTCCTCGGCGATACGACGTTCGTTCTCCACCGTCTCAGCCGGGACCTCGTCGCGGGTCAGGTGCTGCGGGCTCATGGCCGCAGCGTGGACGGCGACATCGTGCGCCGCGGTCTGCGCCTCAGCGGAGTCCGCGTCGACGGCGACCAGCACGCCGACCTGCGCGGGCAGGTCCTTGGCGGTCTTGTGCAGGTAGGCGTCGACGAAGGCGCCCTCGACCTTGGCCAGGCGGCGAACCACGACCTTCTCACCGAGCAGGGCGGCCTCCTCAGTGACGAAGTCGGCCAGCGGCTTGCCGTCGACGTCGGCCTGCAGCAGCGCCTCGACCTCGGCGATGTCCTGGGTCACCGCAACGTCGAGGACCTTGTCTGCCAGAGCCACGAACTTCTCGGACTTGGCGACGAAGTCGGTCTCGGCGTTGATCTCGAGCAGGTAACCGCGGGTGCCGTCGACGACCTTGGCGGTCACCAGGCCCTCGGCCGCGGAGCGACCCTCGCGCTTGGCCGCACCCTTGATGCCCTTGATGCGGATGGCCTCGATGGCCTTGTCGAAGTCGCCGTCGGCCTCATCCAGGGCCTTCTTGACGTCCATCATGCCGGCACCGGTGCGCTCGCGCAGTGCCTTGATGTCAGCGGCAGTGTAGTTCGCCATATGTCTGCTCCTCCAAGTGGTGGCAGTTGCGGTGGTGAGTGGTCGGTGCGGGGCTCAGTCGGCCGCGGGGGCCTCAGTCTGCTCAGCTTGCTCGGTCTGCTCAGCCTGCACGGTCTGCTCAGCCTGCTCGCCGGCTTCAGCAGCCTCGACCTGGCCGACGGAGGTCTGCCCCTCCTGGGGCACTCCGGCGCCGGGGTTCTCGGCGGCCTGCTGCTCCGTGTTGTGCTGCTCGAGGAGCTCACGCTCCCACTCAGCCATCGGCTCGGCGGCGGAGTTGCCGCCGGAACGCTTCTCGTCGCGGGCGATCAGACCGTCGGCGACGGCGTCGGCGACCACGCGGGTCAGCAGCTCCACGGAGCGGATGGCGTCGTCGTTGCCCGGGATCGGGTACTCGACCTCATCCGGGTCACAGTTGGTGTCCAGCACAGCGATGACCGGGATGCCCAGCTTCTGTGCCTCGTCGACGGCCAGGTGCTCCTTCTTGGTGTCCACGATCCAGACCGCCGACGGGGTCTTGCTCAGGTTGCGGATACCGCCGAGGTTGGCCTGCAGCTTGTCGAGCTCGCGACGCAGCAGCAGCAGTTCCTTCTTGGTGTGACCGGAGCCGGCGACGTCGTCGAAGTCGATCTCCTCAAGCTCCTTCATACGCTGGACACGCTTGGAGACCGTGGCGAAGTTGGTGAGCATACCGCCGAGCCAGCGGTGGTTGACGTAGGGCTGACCGACGCGGGTGGCCTGCTCCTCGATGGCGGCCTGCGCCTGCTTCTTGGTGCCGACGAACAGGATGGTGCCGCCGTGGGCCACCGTCTGCTTGACGAAGTCGTAGGCGCGGTCGATGTAGGACAGCGACTGCTGGAGGTCGATGATGTAGATGCCGTTGCGCTCGGTGAAGATGAAGCGCTTCATCTTCGGGTTCCACCGGCGGGTCTGGTGTCCGAAGTGGACTCCGCTGTCCAGCAGCTGGCGCATGGTGACGACGGGCATGGGTGTTCCTTTCGATGCCGGGCTTAGAGGACGCGGAGACATGGCCCCTCCACGGGGCGTCCGTCACAGACCGCGCAGCGCCGGCGGCTTCTTCGGTTGATTGGTGTGCATCCCCGTTCTCCGGGGTTCCTGGCTGAGCCGGGAGGCTGAGACCCCACAGGCCCGTACCGCCGAGACCACCGCGGACGGTGTGCTCTGCGGACCGAACGGGCCCGTACGCCTGACAGTCCGGTGAGACCGGAGCTGAGAGACGACCTGCTCTGCGCGTAGTCAGCGCTCACCGCACGCACGGCTCTACCCTGAAGTGGGCACAAGAAGACGTCCAGCGAATGCTGCTGCGGTTCAGTGTACTACGTCCGATGCAGCCGCCGCACCAGCCACCACACCGCCACAGGCCATCTGCGATGGTGCGAGCCCATGGACAGCACCGGTGCGATGCCGGGCCGGTTCCTCCACAACTGCCTATTCTCAGGGTGCCGATCAAGCTTTTCCACAGGAGAGCGGTAAGCCGATGCGCCGTGGCACGACACCGAGCAGACTCATCTTCTATGACGACGCTCTCGACTTCCACACCACCGGGCTGGGCCGAGCCGGGCTGGGCTGACCTGGATTCCGGGGTACGGACAGCTCCCATGGCAGCGCCGGGTGACGCGGTGCCGGTGGAAGAGCCCGCCGCGGCAGAGCCTCCTGTACCGAGAGCGAATTCCCTACCGCGGGAACCTCCTGGGCTGACCTACACTGTGCTGCGCTCCCCCTTGGCGGGGACCCGCACCGGACGACGTTCACTGATGCGGCGCTTCTGCGGAGTCGCTGTGGCATTCTCCGTACTGCTCGGCATGACCACCTCAGAACCACCTCGAGCCGTGGCCGTGGTCCCCGCACAGGAAGCGGCAGTCCAGACGAAGCCGGGACAGCCTCCGGCACCAGGGATGACCCTTGAGGCCGCGGACCTTCGTGACCTCTCGGGGACGTGGTCCTCCCCCACACCGGGCGAGGTCCCGGAGGTCGCCCGGCCCTTCGTCGAGCCGCCGTCTCCCTGGGGAGCAGGCCACCGGGGTGTGGATCTGGCCGCGGCGCAGGGCACTACGATCAGCGCTCCGGCGGAGGGGACGGTCAGCTTCGTCGGGACCGTGGTGGACCGCCCGGTGCTCTCGGTGGATCACGGCGGCGGATTCGTCAGCTCCTTCGAACCGGTCGATTCCGAGCTGGCGGCAGGTGACACCGTGAGCACCGGTGATGGGCTCGGGGAGCTGATCACCGGAGGGCACTGTGCGAGCGAGGGCGCCGACTGTGTGCACTGGGGCGTGCGTCTGCACGGGGAGTACATCAATCCGCTGCTGCTCCTCGGTGACCTAGAACCCTCAGTGCTGCTGCCGGCGAGCGACTGACATGCTCAGTCCCGCTCTGCTGGGTTGCTCAGTCCCAGGTCAGTCCCCTGGTCATTCCCTGGTCAGTCCCAGGGGTGACGACGCCGCTGGTAGGCCGTGGCCACGCGCTCGGCCAGGCCGATGAGGCGAGCGGCAGAGTCCGGCCAGGAGAATGTCCTCGCGCGGTCTCGCGCCGCACGCGAAGCCCCTGCGAAGACGCCGGGGGCTTCCAGCGCGGCGACGGCGGCGGCAAAGGCCGCAGCGTCGTCAGTCGGCACCTGCTGGGCTCCGAGACCGTTCCGTGCACCACCGGAGACCTCGGCGAAGATGTCCAGGTCCGAGGTGATCACCGGTGTCCCCTGAGCCAGCGCCTCCACCACCGGCAGACCGTAGCCTTCGGCCCGAGAGAGAGTGACCAGAGCCTGAGACCGGCGCAGCAGGGCGGTGTAGTCCTCCTCGGAGATGCCGTCGTGGAAGATGAGCTGATTCGGGCGATCAGCGAGCGCGCTCAGCTGCGCCTGCCGCGCCGTGGAGATCGGGCTGCACAGATGCAGCCGGTAGCCGGGCAGCCGGTTGACTCCCCGGACCAGCGCCTCGACGTTCTTGTACTCCATGAAGGAGCCCATATAGACCAGTTCGGGCTGCGGTGCCGTGTCCGGGTCTCGTGCGACGGCGACCGGCTGGGGCGCATTGGGGATCACGGTGACCGGACGCCGGGTGAGCCGGTGCTCGCGGATCAATGTTCGGGTGGTCTCCGAGACGGTGGCTACGGCATCCGCCCGGTTCAGCGCCCACCGCTGCGGCTGGTAGCTCAGGTGGTAGGCACGCCAGCCGAGCCGCACCGCAGCAGGCAGATCACGCGGTGGCGTGCGGTGCTGGTAATAGATGAGGTCATGGAGGGTGAGGATCAGCGGGTATCGGCGTCCGGTACCGCCCATGGTCTGCATCGGCGAGAAGACGACGTCGGGCCGGTGAGGATTGAGCTGATGGGCAATCCACGGCTCGCGCGGCGACGTCGGGGCGCTGAGCTGCAAAAACGGCAGGTCCGGGAGCAGCCGCAGCTGCTGAACATCGCTGATCATCATGGTCACCTCCGCCTGTCCTGCGGCTGCGGCGACGAGGCTTGCGGTGAACCGGGAGATGCCGTCATGGACCCGAGTGCGGGTGTAGCGGGCGTCGAAGAACAGTCTCAGCACAGCTCCATTGTGCCTGCCCGGGAAACCGGGCAGACCTGCCTACCGGGCTTATCTGCCCGGCCTACCTGTCGAGCTGAGCGTACGGGGTTGACCGGTGCTTCCGGATCGCACAGCAGCTGCGCCCCACGGCAGGGCACTCAGCGGCCCCTCGGCCATACGGCGCTGACCTGGCATGATACGACTATGGCAGATTCCTCCGCGCGTTCCCGCCAGTACTGGACCGCTGGTCCCGGCCACGGCGAGCTGCGCACGGCACCAGTCCCCCGGCCCGAGCCCGGTGAGGCGCTGATCAGGACGCGCTACTCCGCCGTCTCACCGGGCACGGAACGTCTGGTCCACCGCGGCGGTGTGCCCGAATCGGTGCAGCACCTCATGCGTGCCCCGTTCCAGCTCGGCGAGCTTCCCCATCCGGTCAGCCACGGATATCTCAACGTCGGTGACGTCGTGGAGGGCCCTGATCAGCTCAAGGGTCGTCTCGTGTTCACCTTGGGCGGGCACCGCGAGCATCTCACCGTGCCGATCGAGGACTGTCATGTGCTGCCCGAGGCCATGCCTGCATCCCGTGCGCTGTTGGCCGGCCCAGCGGAGACGGCGCTCAATGCCCTCTGGGAGGCGCCGGTGCTGCTGGGCGACCGCGTGATCGTCGTCGGCGGTGGGCTGATCGGACTCAGCACTGCCCTTCTGGCCTCTCGGATGGGGCTCAGCCGGCTCACCGTAGTGGAACCGGACCCAAAGCGACGCGAGCTGGTCGCCTCTCTGGGAATGCAGGTCGTCTCCCCCGGTGACACCGAGGGCGACGCCGACGTCGTGCTGCACAGCTCCGCCACAGCACAGGGCCTTGCTGAGGCTATGCGACTGACCGGCGATGACGGCGTGCTCATCGAACAGTCCTGGTACGGCGAGCAATCCCCCGAAGTGCCGCTGGGGGCTGATTTCCATGCCCGACGGCTGCGGATCGTGGGCAGTCAGGTCGGCGCGGTGGCTCAGCCGCGCAGGCTGCGCAGAACCCCTCGGCAACGCCTGGTCTGCGCACTGGAGCTGCTGGATGCCCGATTCGATGCGCTGCTCGCACCGCCGATCGCTCTGGAGGAACTGCCCGCGCTCATGCGGCAGCTGGATCGAGGGGACCTTCCGCCGGGGCTGCTGTGCCCCGTCATCGACCACCGACCCCGAGGAGAGACATGACACCGACCCCCACCTATCGCCTGGCCGTCGATGATCACATCATGATTGCCCACAGCCTGGACGATGAGTTCTTCGGTCCGGCCCAGCAGCTGCACGGGGCCACGCTGCACATCCGCGCGGTGTTCCACCGGGTGGGCCTGGAGAGACACGGTGTGGTCCTGGACATCGGGGAAGCCAGCGCCATGCTCTCCCGTGTGCTGGACCCCTTGCGTCACCGGAACCTCGACGAGCACCCGGACTTCGTCGAGAAGCTCAGCACCACCGAGGTGATCATCACCTACATCGCGCAGCGACTCATCGCAGAGCTTCCCGAAGGCCACGGGCTCAGCGCCGTGGAAGTCGAAGCCGATGAGAACCCGCGAGCGCGGGCCGCCGTCCGCATGGAGCTGACGGGGCGGTGATCCGGGGCTCTGAGCTCAGCGGCGCAGCCGAGCTCATCTGGGTCGGGCCGGCGGCGGAGCAGCCCAGCGGCGGCACGCTGTATAACCGGCGCGTACTCGAAGCCCTGGACGGCCTGGGGGTCGCCGTTGTGCGTCTCGATGTCCCCGGCAGCTGGCCGTCTCCTTCCGCCGAGCAGGCAGCGGCACTGCGGGATCAGCTCGCGTCCGCACGCGCGCAGCATCGGCAGGCTGTGGTGATCGTCGATGGTCTCCTCGGTGCCGCAGTGCCGGATCTGTTCGCCGGAGGGGCCTCTGGCGGTGATCAGGGCCCGGAGTCAGGCGAGGACCCCCTGGCAGATGTGCTGCTGTGGCACCTGCCGGTGGCTCTCGACGGCGCCGATGAACGGCTCATCCAGGCGGAGGGTCAGGCGGTGCGGGCGGCATCGGCGGTCGTGGTGACCAGCCGCTGGGCCGCGGCTCAGGTGCGCACGGCCCATGGGCGCGACGGCGCAGGGGTCATCATCCCCGGCGTGGACCCGGCAGCTCCGGCTGGAGGTCCCGCCATACCTTCCAGTGCGGCAGATCCGGTGCCGGGCTTCGCCGTCGTCGCCTCCCTGACTCCGCGGAAGAACCATCGGGTGCTGATTCCGGCGCTGGCTGCGTTGCTCGAGCATCCCTGGCAGCTGCATCTGGCGGGTCCGGGGGCCGAGACGGTGTTCGGGCGTGAGCTTCTCGACGAACTCGCTCAGGAGCTGCCCGGACGGATCATCGCTCACGGCTCCCTGGAGCAGTCCGAGCTGGAAGAGCTGTGGGCTGCCACGGACCTGTTGCTGCTGCCTTCGCGGGCGGAGACCTACGGGATGGTGGTCACCGAGGCGGCGGCCCGAGGGATACCGTCGGTCGTGTCCGCTGGCACCGGTGCGGTGGAAGCCCTGGACGGTGCCGGTCTCGTCGTACCCGCTGATTCGCCGCGTCACTGGTATTCAGCCCTGCACAGGTGGCTGAGCGACCCTGGTGAGCGGGATACCCTGCGCACCGCGGTTGACGAGCGGCGCGGTAGGCTCACGACATGGCAGCAGAGCGCACACCGATGGATGAGGCTCGTCCGATCCCTGCGGACTGGTTAAGCCTGCGCGAGCCGGCGGATGCCCAGGCACGGCAGATCACTCGAGCCGATGTCAGCGATCTGGTGGGGACATACCGGCCGGAGGTCATCATCGATGTCGGATCCGGCACCGGAGCCGGGGCCCGGTGGGTGGCCTCGTGTCTCGACGGCGATGAACGCTGGGTGCTCATCGACCATGATCAGGCCTTGCTGGGCACGGCGGCGGCCGGCCTGCGCCGGGCGGGCGTGGAGGCGGAGATCACCGAAGTGCTCGATGATCTCTCCTGCCTCGGTGACGTGCTGGACGAAGTGCGCGCTGAAGGAGGCTCGGCGCTGGTCATCACCTCGGCTCTGCTGGATCTGCTGACTGAGCCGCAGCTGGCTGATCTGCTCGACGTCGTGGCCGTTCGCAGGGTGCCGCTGATCGCCGCGCTGACCGTGACCGGTGGTCTCGTGGCGGAACCGAGCGACCCTGTCGACGAGCTGATCCGTGAGGCCTTCGATGCCCATCAGCGCCACGGTGACCGGCTCGGCCCGGACGCTGTGGAGCGCACTCAGCAGCTGGCCCTCGCACGCGGCATACCCGTCCGGGCAGTGCCGACTCCCTGGAGACTGAGTGCTTCAGCCTCAGCGCAACAGACCGAGCTGATGGCGCGACTCCTCCGGGACCGCGCCGAGGCTGCCGGTGAGGAGCTGCGGCATCGAGATGATCGTCGCGGACTCACAACGGTGCAGGATTGGCTTCAGAGGCGTCTGCATCAGCTGGACCTCGGCGCGCTGCACCTGCAGATCGACCACACCGACCTCTTCCTCCCCGCAGCCACCCACGTTTATCCGAAGTCTGTGCAGAATCCGTCGTCTATTGGGACCGGATTTCCCACAGACTTCGGATAAACGTGGGTGAGGTGGTGGGGCGTGCGGGACTTGAACCCGCGACCAAAAGATTATGAGTCTTCTGCTCTGACCTGCTGAGCTAACGCCCCGAGCACCGGCTCAGTCTACCGGCTCCTCGAGGACGTCCTGTGCGGGGGCCACCTCATCGGCACCGCGGTAGAGCCTCTCGAAGGCCTCCATCGTGGTTGCGATGGAATGACGCTCTGCCTGAGCACGGCTGTGCTCCCCCATCTGCTGACGCTGCTGGGGACTCAGCCGGAACACGGCCTCGAGTTTGGCCGCCAGATCGGCGGGGTCCTTCGGTCGGAAGAGGTGGCCGTTGCGCCCCTCATCGACCAGATGCGGCAGTGCCAGGGCATCGGCGAGGATCACCGGTTTCCCGGCTGACATCGCTTCCAAAGACACCAGAGACTGCAGCTCGGCGGTGCCGGGCTGGCAGAACACGTCAGCTCGCAGATAGGCCTGACGCAGCTGCTCATCATCGAGATGCCCGAGCATCCGGACCCGCTCCTGGAGACCGTGCTCAGCGATCTTCCGGCGCAGCAGCTCCCGCTGCTCGCCGTCGCCGATGATGTCCAGACCGATGCCCAGGCTCGGGTCCGTCGCCGCGACCGCCTCGATGAGCACATCGACATGCTTCTCCACCGCCAACCGCCCGACGAACAGCACAGTCGGGCGGTCTGCCGGTTCGATCTGCTCTCCGGGCCGCAGACGATAGTGGTCCACATCGATCCCGTTGGAGAGCGGAAGCACCCGCTCGAACCCGCCTCTGCGCTGCATCGTCTGCGCCGAGAGAGGAGTCGGCGTGGTGACCACTGACGCCTGGCTCATCAGACGCCGCATGTCCCGCCAGGAGTTCTTCGCCACGATCCGGCAGAACCACGCCGGGAACGGCAGGAAAGGATCGAGGTTCTCCGGCATGAAGTGGTTGGTGGCGATCAGCCGGATGCGCCGGCGGACCGCGGAATCGATCGCGGCCTTACCCACCATGTAATGACACTGCACATGCACCACATCCGGCTGGATCTCAGCGATCAGTCGATCCATCGCCGGCTCTACCTGCCACGGCAGGCACAACCGGTAATACTCATGCGTCGGCGCAGGGAAGGACCGGAAACGATGCACGGTGGCCTCGTCGAGCTGCTGCACAGTGTCCGGGCCGGCCTCGTTCCGGGCTGCGGCGACATGGACTTCGTGACCTCGGGCGGTCATATGACGAGCCAGACGCTGGCAGAACACAGCGGCACCGTTGACATCAGGCGGGTAGGTATCCGCCGCGATCAGAATCCGCAGCGGCTTCTCATCCGTTGGCATCAGCGTATCCACTCTCCCCCTGGGGCCTCTGGCCCCGCATCGTCATCCAGCGTTCGTCGACGCGCGCGACCTCCCGGTCAGCCGGCGCCCCCTGAGCCGGCCGCCACGGCAGACCATCTGGGCCTGTCCCGCGGGGTGATACCCTCCCCGCGCAGGCGCTTCGCCTTGGCGTGAGCCGTGACCAGATAATCCACCGCCGCCCCCACATGCATGAGGCAGCCGATGGACAGCAGCACCACACCGACAGCGGTGACCGCGGTGTCCTGCAGCTGCGGCGTCCGGCCCAACAGTACCAAGGGCGCGGCGATCAGCAGTGCGGCCGTGCGCAGTTTACCCACCACGGAGACCGGCAGCTCTGGTGATCCCGCGAAGACGAACGACGAGTAGAGGAAGAGAATGAGGTCCGCGGTGACGATGACCACCAGCACCCACATCGGGGCGTCGGAGAAGATCACCAGGGACAGTGTCACGATGATCAGCGACAGCCGATCCGCCAACGGGTCCAACCACTGGCCGACCACACTGGATTGGTCGAACCGCCGGGCGATATAGCCGTCGATCCAGTCCGTGCTGCCCAGGATCACCAGGAGCCAGAACGCGGTCCATTCCTGCCCGACGGCGACGAACCAGACGAATACCGGGACCAGGGCGAAGCGGACTGCGGTGATGACGTTGGGGACGGTCCAGAACGTCTCTTGGAGAGTGGGGACCACGCCGTCGCGGGTCCCCGCTCCGATGATCCTCACGCCCGCCCCTCCGCCCGAGGCGACCGGCAGGACTCAGGCTGCGCCGCGGGCTGGCCTGCTGCCTGCGGCATGTTCTGCAGACCTTGAGAACGGGGGCACCGTGCGGTCACTTCCTGACGAGCTCCCGGAGGAACACGGCACCGGCTGCGGTGGAGGCGCCGAGTACAGCCAGGGGGCGCCAGCGCGTGGAGACGTACTCACTGACCTCGTCGAGGGTGGAGTCCTCCGCACCGCCCGAACGACCACCAGCTGCGGTGCCGGAGGCCTGCGCGGAGCCATCGTGCTTCTCGGAGCCGCGATCGGCCGAAGCCTTCTCGTGGGCGTCGATCTCCTCATCGGACTGCGTGCGGATGCCGTCGACCACTGAGCCGAGGTGATCGCGGCGCAGTGCGGTGCGGCGCAGCAGCTCGCGGTAGGGCACCGGATCCGGTGTACCCTCACCAGGCTTCTTCTCCTTCTTCAGGCGCTCCTCCTCGGCTTTCGCCTCTTCCTTCTTGCGCCGCTTCTCCTCATCAGCGCGGTCCAGGGACGCTGGATCGAAGGAGCTGCCCTCACGCAGCACGCCCAGGTCCATCCGGAGACCGCGGACGGCGTCCTCCGGCTTCAGCGGCAGAGCCCGCTTCAGGACGAGGAAGCCGATGAGAGCCAGGATCAGTGCCAGCACCAGGAAGATGCCGGCGACGATGAGTGCGGCAGCCCAGATGTCGAAGATCAGGGCGAAAGCCCCGACGGCGGCCACCACCAGTGCGATGACCAGCAGGGTCAGCAGCAACAGGCCGCCGACCAGCAGCCCGGCGGCCACACCGGCGGTCACACCTTTGGACTTCATCTGGCCGAGGGCCAGCTGCATCTCGTCCGCGACCTGCTTCGGTCCCAGCCGCAGCAGAACCTTGATCTGGTCCAGCATTGAGGGCTGTCCGGTGTCGGTGCGGGTCTGCCCTGAGCCTTGCTGTGCCGCCACAGCGCCTCCTGCGAAACACTCGTCGTACGTGGTCAGGCCCCGATCAGGGACCCTTGCCTAAACTACCACCCCGGCCGCATGGTGACCTTCTCCGAGGCTGCCCAACTCCGGGACTGTCCAAGCTCAGCTGGTGCCAGCTCTTGTATCTCCCCGGGGGTCTACTCCGGGAGTTCTACTATGGAGGCATGGCTGAGAACTACGACCTCGACGAGCTCTACGCCAATACCTATACCGACGAAGACCGGCACCAGTTCGAGAACCAGCCGGTCTCTGACCGGCGGTTCCTCACTGCGTGGCTGCTCAGCCTGTTCCTCGGCCTCCTCGGTGCGGATCGCTTCTATCTGGGCCGCCCCGGCTCGGCTGTGGTGAAGCTGGTGAGCCTCGGGGGCCTCGGGGCCTGGGTGCTCATCGACCTGTTCCTGCTGCTCTCCGGCACGCTGCGTGACCGTGAAGACCGCCGCCTTGAGGGCTATACCCGCTACGCCGGCCGGTGTGCGGCCGCCACGGTGCTGCTCGTGGCACTGGCCCTGGTGTTGGGGCTGGTCATCGGGACCTCCTCAGCTGTGACCTCCGGCTGAACGGCAGGCTCCGATGCCCCGCGGTCTCAGTCCTCGTCGATCGCGCCGACCGGAGTGCGTTTCTCGGCTTGGAACTCGTCCTCGATACGACCGGCAGCCCAGTAGGCCGAGAGCGACATCGCTTTGCGGTCCATGCCGCGTTCTTTCACCAGGAGTCGGCGAAGACGCTTCATCTCCCCACGTTCACCGTGGATGAACGCTTGGACGTCACCGTCGGGGATCGTCATGGCGCTGAGCTCGTCGACCAGGCGTGCCCGTTGCGGGCTGAAGGGGCCGCCGCGGTGCAGCCAGCGAATCTCGATGCCTTCGGGAGCCTGAAGCGAGATCTCCTCCTCGGCATCGTGCACCTCGATCAGCGCCACTCCGCGTGCTTGGGGTGTGTGCTGGTTCAGCGACTCCAGGGCGGCGGCGATCGCGGGCAAGGCTGATTCGTCCCCGGCGAGCAGGTGGAAATCTGCCTCGGGCCGGGGCGCGTACCCTCCTCCGGGGCCGAAGAAGCTGATGGGCTCACCGGGTTCGACCCGCTGAGCCCAGGGGCCGGCGAGCCCCTCATCTCCGTGGACGACCATGTCCACCCAGAGCTGCCGGGCGTCGCGGTCGATGTGGCGGATCGTATAGGTGCGGGTGACCGGCATGTCCTTCTGCGGCAGCTGCTGGCGCAGGGCCTCGAGGTCGAAGGGACGCTCCAGGCCTAGTGCGGGATCAGCGAAGAGCAGCTTGATGTACTGGTCAGTCGCGTCTTTGAACTCGATGGCATCGAATCCCTGTCCACCCAGGACTACTCGCCGCAGGTGCGGGGTCAGCTGGTAAGCATCCTGGACCTCCAGCACATGCTGGACGCGGGGTTTGCGTGGTGGTTTCGCGGCGTCGGCCATGGGTTCCTCCGGTCGGAGTCAGTCGAGGCCTCAGCGGTGAGGCCCGGTGATGAGGCTCAGCCAGTATGCACCTGAGGCCTCTAGAAGACGATAGTGGTGTTCGCATGCCGGATCACCCGGTCCTGGCAGTGCCATTTCACGGCCCGAGAGAGCACTGCGCGCTCGACGTCGGCACCGTACTGGGTCAGTTGGGCGACGTCGTCCTCATGAGAGACACGGATGACGTCCTGCTCGATGATCGGGCCTTCGTCGAGGTCCTCGGTCACGTAATGAGCTGTGGCGCCGATGAGCTTGACGCCGCGATCTTTGGCCTTCTGGTAGGGGCCGGCGCCGATGAACGCCGGGAGGAAGCTGTGATGGATGTTGATCACCGGAACCTCCACCTGCTCCAGGAACTCAGGGGTGAGGATCTGCATGTACCGGGCCAGCACGATGAGGTCCACGTTGCCGCGCAGCATCTCCAGGTGCTGGTTCTCCGCGGTGGAGCGGTCTGCCTTGTCCACCGGGACGTGGAAGAAGGGAATCCCGAAGGAGCGCACGTCCGCGGCGAGGTCGGGGTGATTGGAGATGACCATAGTGATGTCCATGGGGATCTCGCCGCGCCGGTGGCGCCAGAGCAGATCCAGCAGGCAGTGATCGGTCTTCGAGGCGAAGATCGCGACACGCTTGGGCCGTTCGACTTCGGTGAGCTGCCACTGCATCCCGAAGCGCGGTTCCAGGTGTTCACTGACGATGGCTTCGACCTCGGGGCGCCGAGCCGCAAGGCCAGGCAGGTGGAAGACGGTGCGCTGGAAGAAGCGCCCGTCCTCCACACCGGTGGAGTACTGGTCCAAGGTGATGATGTTGGCGCCGAGTGTGGTCAGCGCATCGGAGACTGCCGCGACGATGCCGTGCTGGTCAGGGCAGCTGATGATCAGCCGGGCGAGGTCTGTGGTTGAGGTGTCTGCCGAGGGCATATCACTCCTGGAAGAAGGTCGGACGGAGAGCCGATGAAGAGTGTATCTGTGCGCCGGAAAAGACCCTGTCTGAGGACAGAGGGGACACTCTCAGGGCTTATCCGGCGGTCTCTGTCCGGCGAGGATAGCAGGAGGTCATCTGCGGCTGAGAAGTCCGTCGATCACGTCGTCGGGCGTCGTGAACACGTGGAGGACCTGATGCGCCGCCTCACTCAGGAATCCTGTCTCGACCATGTGCTGTGCCATCTGAAGCAGAGGCTGCCAGAAATCGCCGACGTCGTAGACTCCGAACTGTCCCTGGTGGAGGCCGAGGTGGCGCCAGGCCCAGATCTCGAGGAGCTCCTCCAAGGTGCCGATGCCACCGGGCATGGCCAGAAAGGCATCGCCGAGCTCCGCCATGCGTGTCTTGCGGGCGTGCATATCGTTGACGATCTCGAGCCGAGTGATGCGGTCATGGCCGTCTTCCTCCTCAACCATGTGCTCAGGGATGACACCGATGACCTCTCCCCCGGCGGCAACCGCAGCATCGGCAACGACCCCCATGAGGCCCACATGACCACCGCCGTAGACGAGTCCGACGCCGCGTTGCGCAAGCCGGTGGCCCAGCGCCGCCGCGGCATCGGCATACTGCGGGTCAGCTCCGAACCGGGAGCCGGTGAAGACAGTCAGGCGTGGTCTCATCAGGTGCTTCTTCTCAGCGCGGGGATGATGTGATCGAGGAACAGGTCAGCGTACTCATCCCGTGGCAGGCCTTCATCCGGCTCCACCCATCGGATTTCCGCGATCTCCGCCCGAGGCTGGGGAGATTCGGTCAGTCTCTCGGTGCTGCAGAACACTTCTGCTTCCACCACGTGGCCCGGCTCGTGAGCCGCTGCCGCACGAAAAGTGCCCATATGGTCAAGCTGCCCAGCCTTCAGCCTCAAACCCAGTTCTTCATGACACTCGCGGATTCCCGCGTCAACGGCCCCCTCGCCGGGTTCTGGCTTCCCACCGGGTTGCATGAAGCGACGCGTCCCGCTCTTGCGTACCGTCAAGACGCGCCCCTGCTCGTCACGGAGCACGACAGCCGCCACTCGGATGAGCGCGCCAGTTGCCACAGGCGCCTCGTCGGCTTCTTCTTGGAAACCATCATCACGGTCGGGACGGTATTGGGTGTCATCCACAGGCTTATCCTAGGACGGCCCTGAGCACGCGTGCATCTGCACTGATCCTGTGGGGCGGTCAACGGTTCCCCTCGTGTTGGAGGTCCAAGCTCCTGCTTGACCTCGCCCAGCGAGACGTTGGAGCGTCGTCCGGCCCCGCCTTCGCTGACCAAGCGAGCGGGCCCACTCCCGGAGGTGGAAATACTGAGGACCGCTATGTGGCTGGATATCTCGCTTCACGAGTTGCTGGGAGACGCGCTGGTCAATGAGAAAGCCCCCGTCCACGGTGCGGACGAGGGCCTCAGAGAGCTCCCCCAGCTGGATTCGAACCAGCAACCGCTCGATTAACAGTCGAGTGCTCTGCCGTTGAGCTATGGAGGATTGCGACTGAAAGAGTCTAGCAGTCGCGTCCTGGGCCTGTGAAATCAGCGAGTTGGCCCACTGAAGCGCTACTGGCGGCACCGCCTCGATGATGACCTTCTCAACACGACACGAAAGGCCCTCCATCTCTGACGGGCGTAGACTGGTTGCCCGTGACTGCGCGCCCCCAGACCCTCAGCTGGCTGTGGATCCTCATCGGCGCAGCTCTGCTGAACCAGGTCACCGTCCACCTGGTGCGCCCCACCACCACGTATAAGCTCATCGCGCTGGACGCCGATGCCGCCACGGTCGGGCTCGTCTCCGCGGCCTATTCACTGCTGCCGTTGCTGGCCGCGATGAGCCTCGGCTCGATCGCCCAGCGCCTCCCCAGCCTCAAACCGCTCCTCCTCGGCGGCACCGCAGCCACCGGCCTCGGCGCCGCCGTCGTCGCCTTCGCCCCGCACATCACCGGGGTCACGCTGGGCAACACTGTCATGGGTATGGGGCAGCTAGTCTTCATCATCGCCGGGCAGTCGGCAGTGGCCCGCTATTCCGTCGGCGCCGAACTGGATAAGGGCTTCGGATGGTTCACCGCAGGCTTCGCCGGCGGTCAGCTGATCGGCCCGCTGGTCGGCGGACTGCTGCTCGACGGAGTCAGCACCGCGGGCCCCGGCTCCCTGCCGCGGATCGACCTCGCGCTATGGATCGGCACCGCCGCCTGCCTCCCGGCGATCATCCTCCTGATATGGCTGCGACGCCCCGCTCACCGCCGCGGTGACACCGGCACCATCGCCACCACCGCACAGCCCAGCACATCCACAGCACGCAGCTCCTCAGACGGGGAAGACACCACCAAGCCGCGCATCAGCTCCATCCTCACCCGTCCCGGCATCGGATCGGCCATGCTCGCCTCCCTCTGCCTGGTCGCCACCGTCGACATCCTCACCGCGTTCCTGCCGCTGATCGGCGCTGAAGCCGGTGTCTCACCCGCCTGGATCGGTGTACTGCTGGCCATCCGAGCCGCCGCGACGATCACCTCGCGCTTCATGCTTCCGGCCCTGCGGCGGCGCACCGGCCGCTCCGCGCTGGTGGTCGCCGCACTGCTGGGATCCGCCCTGGCCTTAGCACCGGTACCGGCGTTGATCAGCTCCGCACTGCTCTCCGTCATCATGATGCTGCTGGCCGGGTTCTTCCTCGGCCTGGGCCAACCGCTGACGATGTCTCAGGTGGTCGAGTCCGTGCCCCGCAGCTGGCAGTCCTCAGCCCTGGCACTGCGCTTAAGCGGCAATCGGCTCGGTCAGGTCGCCGTCCCGCTGGCCGCCGGCGCAGCAGCCGCACCGCTCGGAGCCGGTGGAGCCGTCTGGCTCTCCTGTCTGCTGCTGGCCGGCTCAGGCATCGAACAACTGATCCGCCGCCGTCGCACAGAGCGGTGAACGGAGCACAACCGGTCAGCAGGTGGCACAGCCCGGTGACCTGAGCCTCGTAGCGGTCGACGAGCACCTCGAAGGAACGCAGATCGCCGTCCTGGACACGGCAGACGAGCGTGACGTCGTCCAGCGCCTCCTCAGCCCCTACGTGCGCACGGGAGTACATGGCGTCAGCCTACACCTGACCTGGGACGTTATGAGCTGAAAAGACCACCGGAGGGACCTGAGCGCAGATTCTTCCGAAAAAATTCACGTGAGGACCGTGAGGATCCTGCCACCGGCCTCGTCTGTAGGGGTGTCAGCGAATGACACCAAGCCGTGACACTGATCCCACAGGAGGAGATCCCGATGGCTGAGAACACCACGCAGAACCAGAACCGCAACGCCCAGGGTGAGCAGGCCACGAAGCCGACCCAGGACATCAAGAGCCCGCTGGTCACCGAGCACGGTGTCACCACTGTCGAGGAGACCGTGGTCCAGAAGCTCGCCGGCATCGCCGCCCGCGAGGTGCCCGGCGTGTACGCCATGGGCAACGCGGCCCGCCGCACCTTCGACGCCATCTCCGAGCGCATCCCCGGCTCCAAGACCCAGGTCAGCGGCGGCGTCTCCGTGGAGAAGGGCGAGAAGCAGACCGCGATCGACCTGACCATCATCATCGAGTACGGCGCCGCCGTCGTCGACGTCGCCGAGCAGATCCGCGGCAATGTGACCCGTGCCGTGGAGCACGGCACCGGCCTGGAGGTCGTGGAGGTCAACATCACCGTCGCCGATGTCCACCTGCCCGAGGAGGACAACGAGGACGAGGGCTCCGGCACGGACAAGGACCTGGCCTGAGCATCCCTCAGCTGCCAAGTCCGGCCGGGCGCACCGGCCGGACTTGGCAGCTGACCACTACTCGGAGGAGACGACGATGAGTAAAGTGTATGTAGGACTGTTCACCGGGTTGATCCTGGGGATCGTCGCCATCAACGACGGCTTCTTGGCCTTCTTGGGCGTGGCGTTCCTCGGCGGACTCGGCCTGACCGTCGGCCTGGCCCTCGACGGTCGGATCGATCTGGGGCGGCTGAACCCGACTGACAGGTCACAGCGATGACTGCCGGCCGCCTCATCGTCCGCGAGACCGTCGTGGAGAAGGTGGCGGCCGAGACCGCCAGGACTCTGCCCTCGGTCTCCGCCGCGGGCCGCTCTCTGATTCCCCTGATGTCCTCGGCCCCGCAACGGCCTAAGGTCGAGGTCTCACTCAGCGGCTCCGTGGCCTCGCTGAAGGTCCACTTGGCACTGCCGTTCCCCGCACCGATCCGCGACATCACCGAACAGGCCCGCGAACGCCTGCGCAGTGAGGTCCAGCGGCTCACCGGGGTGACCGTGCGCTACGTGGACATCAGCATCGCCCGGCTCAACGTCGACGAAGACACCTCAGCCGCACCCCAGGAAGGAGGCCGAGGATGGGCACAGTTGCATTGAGACGCCGCTCGGACAGGCGCATCGCAGCAATGGTCACCGCCCTGGTGATCCTGGCCGCAGCAGTGCTCGGCGTCTGGGTCGCAGTGACTCTGGCCTTCACCGACACCGAGCTGCCGGCGGTCGAAGACGCCGCCGGTCAGAGCTGGGACTCCCCGTGGGTGATCGGCATCGGCGCAGTGCTGGTGCTGCTGGGGCTGGTCCTCATCGGTCTGGCGCTGAAGCCGGGGCCGTCGTGGTTCTCGGATCTGCGGGCCGGCGAACGCCCGCAGGTCCCACAGGACCGGATGCGCACCGTGGTCACCACCCAGGGGCTGCGCCGTCTGGCCGCGGCCGAGGCGGCGCGAGTCGACGGAGTCTTCGAACCGAAGGTTCAGGCCACGTCCAAGCGCATCCTGGTCCACGCCATGACCCTGTCACCGGATCCGGGAGCGACGTCCCGGGAGGTCGAAACGAACATCCGCCAGCGCCTGGAAGAGATGTCTCCGTCGAAGGCGCCTCAGGTCGTCGCCCGTCTGCGACGCAGGAAGGAGGGGTGATGATTCCGTCATCAGCATCCCCGAATCGGACCCTTCTCGTCGTCGTCGGCCTGGTACTGGTGCTGCTCGGCGGTGCCGCCCTGGCGGTGGCCTTCGGCGTCCAGCAGGTGCTGCCGCAGGCCCCGGAGGCCGGCTCCAGCATCCAGGACGCCGCCGCGCTGCCGGTCTCGTTGCCGATCCTGGTGCTGGCAGTCTGCCTGCTGCTGGGGGTCTTCGCGCTGACCTGGCTGATCGCTGCGGTGCCGCGGTCCCGCAGCACCAGCGGATTCCGGTTGCACCGTGACGGCCGTGAGGGTGTCACGGAGCTGCCGACCAAGGTGCTGCAGCAGGCCATCGAAGAGCGAGCCGAAGGGCTGCTCGGGGTGGTCTCCGCCGCGGTCCGCGTAGCCGGGACGGCGGACCACCCGGATCTGCTGATCCGCGCTCAGGTCGATGAGCGGATCAACCTGGGTGAGACGCTCGCCCAGCTCCATGGTCCCTTGCTGCAGGAGTGCGAGTACTCTCTCGGGGCTCCGTTGGCCTCAGTGCGGGTCGTCATCGATCCGGTCCGAGAGTCCAAGGGCAGCCGGTACGCCGAGATCAGCTGAGCTCCTCCCCCGGTGCTCCGTACCGCGACGGCGGGGTCGATGCAGATCATCTCTGCATCGACCCCGCCGTCGTTCTGCGCTTGCCGTTCACATATGCCCGGCCAACTGCAGGACGAGGTTCACTGTGGAGGCCAGCACCACGGTGGAGAGGAAGAAGCTCAGCACCGCGTGGAGCACCAGCACCGCCCGCACTGCTGATGAGCTGACATCAGTGTCAGAGACCGCATAGCTGACCCCTATGGTCCCCGAGAAATAGACGAAGTCGACGAAGCACGGATCCTCCTCGGTGTTGAAGTCGATGAGGCGGCTGCCGTCCTTCTGCGCGGCGGCGTAGTACATCGCCGCATAGCGGGTGGCGAAGACGAAGTGCATCATCGCCCAAGCGGAGATCACCGAGAGCAGCCCGAGCATCGCCACGACTCCGGCGCTGGCACCGACTCCGCCGTCGAAGAGCAGCGCCCCACACCGATCAGGCTCACCGCACAGGCCCCGAGGATCACCGCGTCGACGCCGATCCGGCCCGGGTCCTGGCCCACTGCGCTGCGGCGGGTACCTGCCGCGTCCAACCGCAGCAGCGCTGCCCCCGACCACGCCAGGAACAGCCCGGCCAGCACGATCCATCCGGTCATGACCGCCAGCACCACAGAGGCGCCGCCGAGCATGGTCAGCCCGGCAGTGAGGATCCCGGCTGCTGCTGCGAGGAGGAGCCGATGATGACCGATCAGACGGTGACCCCGCGGATGCCGTACTCCGAGTGCTCCGACCGCCCCGTCTGCTCCAGTCGCACCGTCTGGCCCAGCCTGTCGATGTTCCATGGGCTCATCGTTCCATAGCAGGATGGGGACTATGAGCACTGCGCACCCTGAACCCCTGGAATCCCCTCACCAGGCACGCCACCAGCATCATGAGCAGATCCGTCAGCGGCGGGCCGAGGAGCCGCTGACCGTGCATATCGGCCGTGAATAGCTGGTCATCCGGCAGCGCTATGAAGTCGTCTCGATCGCCAATGACATTCTGATCGGTATCTGGTTCGTCATCGGCAGCATCCTGTTCTTCGGTCAGGACACGGTCACCACGGGTACCTGGTTGTTCCTCATCGGCAGTGTGCAGATGCTCATCCGCCCGGTGATCCGTCTCTCTCGGCGGGTGCACCTGGGCAGGATATCCTCCCCGCACACCGAATCCTCCCGGGATTTCTGAGCCGTAGGCTCCCATCGAACATCCAGCCAACACCTCTACGATTCCCGGGTGCCCCTGATCTCCCCGTTGCCGCTGGCCGCCCAGAGCTCCTCCGAGACCTTCTCGGGGTTCACCGGGTGGGTGGTCTCCATCATGGATGCCCTCGGCGTGCTGGGTGTGGCGCTGCTGGTGGCTCTGGAGAACCTGTTCCCGCCGATCCCCAGCGAAGTCATCCTGCCGTTGGCCGGGCTCACCGCCTCGCAGGGGTCGATGAACCTGGGGCTCGCAGTCATCGGCGCCACCACGGGGTCTGTGATCGGTGCGGCCGCGCTGTACTGGCTGGGCGCGGCCTTCGGGCTGCCCAGGCTGCGTTCCTGGGGTGCGAGGCTGCCGCTGGTCGACGTCTCCGATATCGATCGCACAGTGGACTGGTTCCACCGGCACGGCAGATCAGCGGTGTTCTTCGGCCGGCTGCTGCCGATCTTCCGCTCGCTGATCTCGATCCCGGCGGGTATCGACCGGATGAACCTGCCGCTCTTCCTCGGCCTGACCACGGCGGGATCGCTGCTCTGGAACAGTGCGCTGATCGGCTCCGGCTACGCGCTCGGCGAGAACTGGCACGTCGTCGAGAGGTACGTGGGGCAGCTGCAGTATCTGGTCATCGCCGCTGTGGTGCTGGCGGTGGCCTGGTTCCTCCTGCGCAGGATCGGGGCACGCCGGGCGGAGTAGTCTGCGGCCTGGTGGCGGTCAGGTAGAGCGATCTGGCAATGAGGTCTGGTGGGCAGCCTGGTAGGCAGATCTGGTAGGCAGGACAGGTAGACAGCGTGGTGAACACCATCGAGACCAGCGATCAGCCGCGCACCGGACGGATGGCCAGCTCATCGACCATCGCCTCAGCAGGCATGGACAGTGCGGTGCGCACTGTGACCGCCACAGACTCCGCGGCCACGTAGCGGCTGCCGTCGTAGTCCTCATTGCCCATCGCGCTCTGCAGCTGGACCTGCATATCCGTGTCCACACGCCCCGGGTGGATGGAGGTGACCCGTACAGTGCCGCGCTCCTCCTCACGCAGCGCATCAGTCAGCGCCCGCAGCGCGAACTTGGTCGCCGAGTACAGCCCTCCCCCGTTGCGCGAGACATACCCTGACCCGGAGTTGATCGCGATGACCTGGCCCTTCGCCGTACGCAGTGCCGGCAGCAGCAGACGAGTCAGCTCGGCAACGGCGAAGACGTTGACCGCGAAGCTGCGCTGCCATTCCTGCGCCGGGGTCTGTTCCAACGTCCCGGTGGCGGCGACGCCGGCGGAGTGCACTAGCACGTCCAGCGAGTCCAGACCCGCCTCAGTGACGGCCGTGACCACCGCCCCGAGGTCCTGCAGATCCGCGACGAAGGGCTCAGCACTAGGCAGTTCGGCCACCACCGCCGCAGTCCGGGCCGCATCGGTGCCGCCCACGAGGATGTGGTGATCGGCGGAGAGGTCCTCGGCGATGGCACGGCCGATCCCCCGGGTGGCACCGGTGATCAGCGCGATCGGACGGTTCGGATCCCGCTGTGCGGCGTCGTCGTTCCCGGCGTACGTCTCTGGGCTCATCCCCGTGTCTCAGCTTCCTGCTCGGCAGTGCGGTTCTCCAGGCTCCGTGCGGTGCCGCCGCGACGAGTCCGACGGCCGACCTGCAGCAACACCGCCAGGGCCATCGCCACCATACCCCCGACGGAGATCAGGACGTCGGGGTAGATCAGCAACGTCCCACCACCTATCAGCAGGACACGCTCGACCACGGTCGTCCGGATCAGCAGGTGGCCCGCCATACCTGCCGCCAGAGCCACCATTCCGACGAGCACCGTCAGCAGTGACGTCGCCAGATCACGGAAGTCACCCTCCAGCAGCAGTGCCGGCTGGAGGACGAAGACATACGGGATGACGAATCCCGCGATCGCCAATCTCATCGCGGTCACCCCCGTTCTGAGGGGGTTGGCGTTGGCGATTCCCGCTCCGGCGAAGGCAGCCAGACAGACCGGCGGGGTGATGTCGGCAAGGATGCCGAAGAAGAACACGAACATATGCGCGGCGATCAGCGGCACGCCGAACTCCACGAGGATCGGAGCGGCCACTGTCGCGGTGACCACGTAGTTCGCCGTCGTCGGAAGGCCCATACCCAGGATGATGCAGGCGAGCATCGTGAACACCAGCACCAGCAGGAAGTGACCACCGGCCATATCGATGATGCCGCGGCCCAACCGCTGCCCCAGCGGAGTATTGGTCACCGTGCCGGCGACGATGCCCGCCGAGGCACAGGCTGCGATCACCGGCAGTGCAGTGCGGGCACCGAGGATCATCAGCTCGATGATCCCTCGCGGACCCAGCCGGGTGTCTTTGCGCAGGAAACTCAGCAGGAAGGCCGTGGCGATGCCCCACAACGCGGCCCGCGCCGGGGAGCTGCCGTTGAGCAGCATGAAGACGATGACGAACAGCGGCAGGATGAGATCTGCCCTGGTCACCAGCGAGAGCGCAGTGGGCAGCTCCTCCTTCGCCATACCGGCGATCCCATTGCGCTTGGCGTCGAAATGCACAGAAAGCATGACACCGGAGAAGTAGAGCACCGCGGGGATGATCGCGATCAGAATGATCTCGCTGTACGGGATCCCGGTGTATTCGGCCATGATGAACGCCGCAGCGCCCATGATCGGAGGCATGAGCTGGCCGCCGGTGGAAGCGGTGGCCTCCGTCGCCGCAGCCACATGGGGCTTGAACCCGGACTTCTTCATCATCGGGATGGTGAAGGAGCCGGAGGCCACCGTATTGGCCACAGAAGATCCCGAGACCATGCCCTGCAGCCCTGAGGCCGCCACCGCTGCCTTAGCCGGACCGCCCGAATACCGGCCGGCGGCCTTGAAGGCCAAGTCAGTGAAGTAGGTGCCGATGTTCGTCTGGATCAGCACCACAGCGAAGAGCAGGAACAGGAAGATGAACGTGGAGGACACCTGGATCGGTGTGCCGAAGATGGAACCGGTCTCCAAGAACGTGGTGGCCGCGTAGGAGGTGAAATCGTTGCCTGAGTGACTGAAGAACGGACTGTAATTGCCCCAGACCCCGTAGACGAAGGCCGTGGCGGCCACGATCACGATGGGCAGCCCCACACAGCGGCGGGTCGCCTCCAGGATGAGCACGATGCCGAGGACGGCGACGAGATAGTCGATGTCGTCGTAGCCGAAGATGCCGGGCTGGGGGCTGCGCAGGAAGTCATAGCGGTAGACGATGTAGAGGTTCGCCGCCAGGCCCAGCAGCGAGAGCAGCGCGTCGTACCAGGGCACACCTCGCCCCCGGCCGATCAGCAGATCTTTCCACCGCACGCCGCTCGGCGCGGCCACCGGCCGTTTGCGCGCCGGATAGAGCAAGAAGATGATCGACACCGCCGCACCGACGTGGATCGCTCCCTGGATCAGCGTGGGACGGGACCCGGTGACGGCGGTGTAGAGGTGGAAGAGGGTCAGGGCGACGGAGAGGCCCCCCACGAGCCATCCCCACCAGCCGAGATCCGTGCGGAATCGGCTGGCGGTGTCATGCTCGCGGAGGACCTCGTCGACGCGCTCGTCAGCCTCGGCGGAGTGCCCGGGCTGAGTCGCGGGTGAGGCGTTCACGGCAGTTCGACGTCCTGCTCCTCGTAGTACCGCTCAGCACCGGGGTGCAGCGGGGCGTCACCGATGCCCAGCAGCGCATCCTCGTGGGAGATCAGCTCGCCCTGGGGCAGGGTGATGTCCTCGGCGTTGTCGAAGATCGCCGCGGTGATGTCATAGGCGAGGTCCTCGCTGATCTGTGTGGTCGAGCCGAGCACGGCCGCGGAGACCGACAGGGTGAGGACGTCGTCGTCGAGGAAGTCGTAGTTGTCGGATTCGATGGTGTACTCGTCGAAGTAGGTGTCCCCGGCGATGTCCGAGGCGACATCCTCATCAAGGCCCAGCAGCGTGACGTCAGAGGTGGCGGCCATCTCGTTCAGCGAGCCGGTGGGCGTGCCGACGACGAAGATCGAGGCGTCGATGTTGCCGTCCTGCAGCAGGGACTGCGAGTCGTCGAACTCCTCCTCATAGGCCTCGTAGTCGCCGTCTTCGATCCCGTAGGCGGCAAGGATCGCGTCGGACACCGCGCGGGTGCCGGAGCCGGGTGCGCCCACCGCGATGTTCGCGCCCTCGAGGTCCTCCACCGACTCGATGCCGGAGCCCTCCATGGTCACGATGTGCGCGGCCTCGGGGTAGAGGCCGGCGATCCAGCCGACGTTGTCGATGTCCGCGCCCTCGAAGTCGTCCTCACCGTTGATCGCGGTGATGAAGGTATCCGACTGGGCCATGCCCAGCTGCATCTCCTCCTGGCTGATCTGGCCGATGTTAAACACGGAGGCGTCAGTGGAGATCGCATCGACGGAGATGTCATCGATGGTGTCCTCGAAGATCTGGGCGTACTCCCCGCCCAGCGGGTAGTACACACCGGCGGTGCCGCCGGTGCCGAAGGTCAGGTCGGTGACGAAGTCGTCTTCCTCGCCGATCTCGAGGTCCTCGTCCCCCTCGGCGTCACCGTTGCCATTGCCGCAGGCCGCCAGGACCACCATGGCAGCGGCGGTGGCCGCGGCTGCCGACGTACGACGGATACCCATCGTTGTCTCCTCCTTCTGATGCGGGTGAATGTTGCGAACGCCGCGGCTGAACGCACACGGACTCGCCCGGACCCCCTCCGGTCCGATGACAACACCCTATGCAGCAGGTCACAGTCGATGGGGTGATCGGTGTGATCTTCGATCGATCGTTACAGAATCGTCATAGGACAGATCCTGCGACATGCAGCCGACATTCGCGGTCAACCGCGGAGTCCCCAGCTGCGGAGTTCCCCACCGCCGAGTCCAGCAGGAGCACTCAGCCCAGCCAGCGGCGCAGCCCGGCCAGGCACTGACGCAATGCCTCCGCGGAGACATGCTCGTCGTCGGTGTGGGCCAGCAGCGGATCCCCGGGACCGTAGTTCACCGCCGGGACGCCGAGAGCGGAGAAGCGGGCCACATCAGTCCAGCCGTACTTGGGCATCGGTTCGCCGCCGACGGCCTCGACGAAGGAGGCCGCCGCCGGGTGGTCCAGCCCCGGAAGCGCACCAGGTGAGGTGTCAGTGACACGCATCTGCGCCGAGCTGACACCCGCGGCGCGCATCACCTCACGGACATGCTCATGGGCCTGTTCCTGCGTCTTATCCGGGGCGAAGCGGTAGTTGACCGTCACCGTGCAGGAATCCGGCACCACATTGCCGGCGATGCCGCCCTCGATCCCCACTGCACTCAGCCCCTCACGGTAGGCCAGGCCGTCGACGTCGACACTCCGGGCCTCGTACTCAGCCAGCGCGGTGAGCACCGGAGCAGCGGCATGGATCGCATTGACGCCCTTCCACGCACGCCCGGAATGTGAGGCCACCCCCTCAACGGTGACCTCCACGCGGCAGGTGCCGTTGCAGCCGCCTTCGACCACCCCGTCGGTGGGCTCCAACAGCACGGCGAAGTCCGCGGCCAGCAGCTCCGGGCTGTTCCGCAGCACGCGGCCCAGGCCGGACTTGGAGGCCTCGACCTCCTCGTGGTCATAGAAGACCCAGGTCACATCGCGCGGCAAGGAGTCCTCCGCACCGAGCTCATCCAGCCGCGCCGCGATATCAGCGGCGAGGACCAGCTGCACGGCCACCCCACCCTTCATATCTGTGGCACCGCGGCCGTAGAGGATCTCGCCCTCCCAGCTCGGCGGCACCGTACCGCGTGAACAGGGCACAGTGGGCAGCGGCACTGTGTCCAGGTGCCCGGCCAGCACGATCCGCTCCGCCGCTCCGGTCTCCGTGCGCGCGATGACGGTATCGCCGTCGCGGTGCAGATGCAGATTATGCCCGGAACCGACAGCCGTGTTCAGTCTGCTCAGATACGCCTCGACCGCATCAGCCAGCGGTTTCTCCTCTCCGGAGACTGAGCGCAGGGCCAGAAGCTGTTCGGTGAGGTCGACGACGTCGTCGCCGCAGAGCGCGGGAGACAGCCTGGGATCAGAGTCGGCGGGATCAGAGGCCGTGGGATCAGAGGCCGTGGGATCAGAGCCGGTGGAGTCAGAATCAGTAGGACGCATGGGCCCCACTGTAGTCCGTAGGATGGAGGCCATGAACGTTGCTGAAAGCACCACTGAGACCACTGCTGCACACACTGCCTCAGGCCACGGGCTGGCTACTGTCACCGGTGACGGCACCGTCCTGGACACGTGGTTCCCCGCCCCCCGGCTGACACCGTTGGCCGAGAACTCAGACGACGCACTGCTGGAGTCCCTGCGCGCCGCCGCCGGTGAGGGCCCTGCCCGCGGGGTGCGGACCGAGGTCATCTCCGTCGAGGCTGACCTGAGCACCCAGGCCGCCGGAACCTCTGACGTCTGGCTGCGCCTGCACCTGCTCTCACACCGCCTGGTCCGCCCGAACACCATCAACCTGGACGGCATCTTCGCCCACCTGACCAATGTGGTGTGGACGAACTTCGGCCCGTGCGCGGTCGAGGACTTCGAGAGCACCCGGCTGCGGCTGCGCTCCCGCGGACACGTCACCGTCTACTCCATCGACAAGTTCCCGCGCCTGGTGGACTATGTCACCCCGAAGGGCGTGCGGATCGGCGACGCCGACCGCGTCCGTCTGGGCGCCCACCTCGCCGAGGGCACCACCGTCATGCATGAGGGCTTCGTGAACTTCAACGCCGGGACTTTGGGCGCCTCGATGGTGGAGGGCCGTATCTCCGCCGGCGTCGTCGTCGGCGACGGCACCGACGTCGGCGGCGGGGCCTCGATCATGGGCACCCTCTCGGGCGGCGGCAAGGAACGGATCACGCTCGGTGAGCGGGTGCTGCTGGGCGCGAACGCCGGTGTGGGCATCTCGCTGGGCGATGACTGCGTGGTCGAGGCCGGGCTCTACCTCACCGCCGGGACCAAGGTGACCGTGCTCAACGACGACGGTGAGGTCTCCGCGACGACGAAGGCCGTCCACCTCTCCGGCGTCTCCGGACTCCTGTTCCGCCGTGACTCCGTCTCCGGCCGGGTGGACGCCGTGCCGCGCAAGGGGCAGAAGATCGAGCTCAACGAGGCCCTGCACAAGAACTGAGCCCCCCCGCAGGGACGGCAAAGAACCGACCATAGAGAAGAGAGAATCGGCGTGGCCCCTGATCAGCATCAGGGGCCACGCCGATTCTCTGTGCTGCGGCAGCGGTGACCGGGACTTCAGATTCCGGGGTAGTTGCGCTCCGCGGCGCCGACGTAGAGCTGCCGGGGCCGGCCGATCTTCGTGGAGGGGTCCTCGATCATCTCGCGCCACTGGGCGATCCAACCGGGCAGGCGGCCCAGGGCGAAGAGCACGGTGAACATCTTCTCCGGGAAGCCCATAGCCTTGTAGATCAGCCCGGTGTAGAAGTCCACATTCGGGTAGAGCTTGCGCTCGACGAAGTAGTCGTCTTCCAGGGCCTTCTGCTCCAGGCGCTGGGCGATGTCGAAGAGCTCGTCGTCGCCGCCCAGGCGTGCCAGCAGATCATCGGCCAGGCCCTTGACGATGCGGGCACGTGGATCGTAGTTCTTGTACACCCGGTGGCCGAAGCCCATCAGCCGGATTCCGGCCTCCTTCTTCTTGACCTTCTCCATGAAGTCCTCAGGCTTCATGCCCTCGGCCTGGATCTCGCGCAGCATCTTCAGCACCGCCTCGTTCGCACCCCCGTGGGCCGGGCCGAACAGCGCGTTGATGCCTGCCGA
Source organism: Nesterenkonia aerolata (assembly GCF_031470965.1). Lineage (NCBI taxonomy): Bacteria > Bacillati > Actinomycetota > Actinomycetes > Micrococcales > Micrococcaceae > Nesterenkonia > Nesterenkonia aerolata. The sequence goes on from NZ_JAVKGR010000001.1 coordinate 124,831, forward strand.
GATGGAGGCGAACATATTCGCCTGGGAGGAGCCGACCAGACGCACGGTGGCGGTGGAGCAGTTCTGCTCGTGGTCGGCGTGGAGGATCAGCAGAGTGTCCAGTGCTTTGACGATGGCCGGGTCCAGCTCATAGGGCTCGGCCGGGACGCCGAAGCAGCCGCGCAGGAAGTTCTCGACCAGGTTCAGCTCATTGTCTGGGTACAGCATGGGCTGGCCCATGGACTTCTTATAGGCGTAGGCGGCGATGGTCGGCACCTTCGCCAGCAGCCGGTAGGTGGAGCGCTCCACCTGGTCGGTGTCATAGGGGTCCAGGGAGTCCTGGTAGAAGGTGGACAGCGCGGAGACGGCCGAGGAGAGCACCGGCATCGGGTGGGCATCACGGGGGAAGCCGCCGAAGAACCCTTTGAGTTCCTCGTGCAGCAGCGTGAGCCGCCGGGTCAGGGTGTCGAAGTCGGAGAGCTGCTCGGCAGTGGGCAGCTCTCCGTAGATCAGCAGGTAGGTGACCTCGAGGAAGCTGGAGTGCTCGGCCAGCTGCTCGATCGGGTATCCGCGGTAGCGCAGGATGCCTTCGGCACCGTCGATGTAGGTGATCGCGGACTTCGCGTTCGCCGTGTTCATGAAACCGGGGTCATAGGTGACCGTGCCGGTCTCCTTCAGCAGCGGGGCGATGTTGAGCCCCGTATTGCCCTCCACAGCGCCTTCGCCGGGGAGCTGGAGCTCCTGGTCGCCGAGCGTCAGGCGGGCAGATGGCTGCTCAGTCATGCGAACTCCTCATTCATGCACATGATCCGGCGCCTGAGGCGCATCGGAACAAGGCACACGTGATGTGCGGTACACGGCAAACTTACCTGGTGGTCGCCTCCGCGTGCCACTTCAGCACCGGCGCATGAGGGCCTGTGGACTCAGGGCAACCGGGCGACGGCGGCGGCGACGCGCTCGTCGGTGGCCGTCACTGCCACGCGGATGAACCCGTCACCCTGCTCACCGTAGAAGACCCCGGGGCCGACGATGATCCCGCGTTCGGCCATGCGCTCCACCTGGGTCCAGGAGTCAGAGACGCCGTCGGTGCACCAGAGGTACAGCCCCGCCGCAGAGTCCCGGACCTCGAACCCGGCCGCCTCGAGAGCCGGCAGCAGCTGCTGGCGACGCCGCCGGTAGATCTCCCGCTGGGCGGTGACGTGCTCGTCATCGGTCAGGGCCACGCGCAGGGCCTCCTGCACCGGGGTCGGCATGATCATCCCGGCATGCTTGCGGGTGTTGACCAGCCCGGCGATCAGCTGCGGGCACCCGGCCGCGAAGGCCGCCCGGTAGCCGGCGAGGTTGGACTGCTTCGAGGCCGAGTAGACGGCCAACAGCCCGCTGTGGTCTCCCCCGCAGACCCGCGGGTCCAGCACGGAGGGGACGTCCTCAACGGTCCAGGGCAGCTCCGCGTAGCACTCGTCCGAGGCGACGACGGCGCCGATGCGGCGGGCCAGACGTACCACCTCGCGCATGTGCTCCGCCGAGTCCACTGCGCCGGTGGGGTTTGACGGGGAGTTCAGCCAGATGAGCTTCACCCCGGCCAGTTCGGCCTCGCCCAGAGTGGTCGGATCATCGACGGCCAGCGGCGTGGCCCCGGCGATCTGCGCGCCGATGTCGTAGGTCGGATAGGCCACTGTCGGGCGCAGGACGACGTCGCCGGACCCCAGGCCCAGCAGAGTCGGCAACCAGGCGACGAACTCCTTGGAGCCGATCGTGGGCAGCACGGCCTCGGGGTCGACGTCAGGCGCGTTCCGCCGCCGGGCGAACCACGCGGAGACGGCTTCACGCAGCTCGGCACGGCCGTGGGTCGTCGGGTACCCGGGGGCGTCGGCAGCCTCCGCCAGAGCCTGACGGAGTAGCGGCGGTGTCGGGTCCACCGGGGTGCCGATGGAGAGGTTCACCGCGCCGTCGGGGTGGGCCCGGGCCTGCTCTACGAAGGGGGCCATCGCATCCCAGGGGTATTCGGGCAGAGTCAGCATGGTGACCGGGTCCTCACTCGTCCTTACTCAGTGCTCCTGGGGAGGCAATGCGGCGATCACTTCGTGGTCCTTCTCGATCAGCCCGAGTTTCGCGGCACCGCCGGGCGAGCCGAGGTCGTCGAAGAACTCCACGTTCGCCCGGTAGTACTCGGACCATTCCTCGGGGAGATCGTCCTCGTAGTAGATGGCCTCCACCGGGCACACCGGCTCGCAGGCGCCGCAGTCGACGCACTCGTCCGGGTGGATGTACAGGGAGCGCTCCCCCTCATAGATGCAGTCCACCGGACATTCATCGATGCAGGCCTTGTCCTTCAGGTCCACACAGGGAAGGGCGATGATGTAGGTCATGGCGTCAGTCTATCGGCCCGGTGCAGGGCCTCGTCGCGTGCGACGATCCATTTGACCAGCACCATGGAGACCAGTGTCACAGCGGCGCTGCCCAGCCACCACACCAGTGAGGCGATCGTCGGCCCGGGAAGCATCTCCATGGCCTCGGAGCTGTAGGGCACCACCAGCTGATCCGCGCCGGGCCACAGGTAGGCCGCAGTGGCCACGGTGAAGGTGGTGATGCCCATGACCGCGGTGTCCACCAGGGTCGCGCTGCGCAGCCCGATCCACAGCTGGGCCAGCAGACAGATCAGCAGAGCCAGCGCCGCACCCCAGGGCACGACGAGGCCGCCGCGGGTCTCGCCGAAGATCCAGATGCTGCTGTGCAGGGCAGTGCCGAGGACTCCGAGGATCGCACCTGAGGCGAAGGCCACACCCAGGATTGCGGCACGTGTCACGCCCCGGTGCTCTTCCTCTTACGGGCCTCCTTCAGCCGATCGGAGGCCGAGAGGGTGACCTTGCGGATGCGGATCGACTCCGGGGTGACTTCCACGCATTCGTCACCGGCGGCGAACTCCAGGGACTCCTCGAGGGTGAGCTTGGTCGGCGGAGTCAGCCCTTCGAAGTTCTCTGCGCTGGCGGCGCGCATATTCGTGAGCTTCTTCTCCTTGGTGATGTTGACTTCCATGTCCTCGTTGCGCGAGTTCTCCCCCACGACCATGCCCTCATAGACCTCGTCCTGCGGGTCGATGAAGAAGGTGCCGCGCTCTTGGAGGTTGATCATCGCGAACGGGGTGGCCGAGCCGGCCCGGTCGGCGACCAGGGAGCCGGAGACCCGGTACTCGATCTCACCCTTCCACGGTTCGTAGCCGGCGGCGTAGGAGGAGGCGATGCCGGCACCGCGGGTCTCGGTGAGGAATTTGGTGCGGAAGCCGATGAGCCCGCGGGCCGGGACCATGAACTCCATGCGGACCCAACCGGTGCCGTTGTTGGTCATCGTGTTCATCAGCCCGCGGCGGGCGGCCATGAGCTGGGTGATCGCGCCCATGAACTCCTCGGGAGCATCGATGGTCATGTTCTCCATGGGCTCGCACAGCTGACCGTCGATCTCCCGGGTGACGACCTGCGGCTTGCCGATGGTCAGCTCGAAACCTTCGCGGCGCATCTGCTCGACGAGGATCGCCAGAGCGAGCTCCCCTCGGCCCTGGACCTCCCAGGTGTCAGGACGCTCAGTGGGTAACACCTTGATCGAGACGTTGCCGATGAGCTCCTTGTCCAGGCGGTCCTTGACCTGCCGAGCGGTGACCTTCGCGCCTTTGACCCGTCCGGCCATCGGTGAGGTGTTGATGCCCACGGTCATGGAGATGGCCGGATCGTCGACGACGATGTTGGGCAGCGGCTTCGGGTTCTCCACATCGGTGAGAGTCTCACCGATCATGATGTCCTCGATGCCGGCGACGGCGACGATGTCCCCGGGACCGGCCTCCTCAGCGGAGACCCGCTCAAGCCCGCGGGTGGCCAGCAGCTCGGTGATCTTCACCGTCTTGGTGCTGCCGTCCTTACGCGCCCAGGCGACCTGCTGGTTCTTCCGCAGGGTCCCGTTGAAGATGCGCAGCAGGGCCAGACGGCCGAGGAACGGGGAGGCGTCCAAGTTGGTGACGTGGGCCTGGAGGACTTCCTCGGCGTCGTAGCGCGGTGCCGGGACGTGCTCGAGGATGGTGGAGAACAGCGGTTCGAGGTTGTCCTCCTCGGGCAGTCCGCCGTCGGCGGGCTGGGTGGTGGAGGCGCGGCCGGCCTTGCCGGAGGCGTAGACCACCGGGACGTCGAGTACGGCGTCGAGGTCGAGGTCCGGGTAGTCCTCGGCGATGTCGGAGGCGAGTCCGAGCAGCAGGTCCATCGTGTCGGAGACGACGCCGTCGATGCGCGCATCGGGGCGGTCGGTCTTATTGACCACGAGGATGACCGGCAGCTGGGCGGTCAGTGCCTTGCGCAGCACGAAGCGGGTCTGCGGCAGGGGGCCTTCGGAGGCGTCGACGAGCAGGACCACCCCGTCGACCATGGAGAGGCCGCGCTCAACCTCACCGCCGAAGTCGGCGTGCCCCGGGGTGTCGATGACGTTGATGGTGACCTGCTCGGCGCCGGCCTTCTCCGGGGCTGAGGGGCCGGAGTAGAACACGGTGGTGTTCTTCGCGAGGATCGTGATTCCCTTCTCCTTCTCCAGGTCCCCGGAGTCCATGACGCGGTCTTCGAGGTCCCCGTGTCCGCCGACGGCGGCGGTCTGGCGGAGCATGGCGTCGACGAGGGTGGTCTTGCCGTGGTCGACGTGGGCGACGATGGCGACGTTGCGCAGATCGCGGCGCTGATCGGTGCCGGTGGTCACGCGTGCGGCAGCAGTGGTCATGGGTGTCTACGACGCCTTCCGGGGTAGTACGGGGACAACCTGTCCAGTGTACTGGCACTGCCGCACGCATCGAGTCCCCGACTTCAGGCGTTGTTTCGGCCGTTTCAGGGCCGACACGCTGCAGGAATCGGGGACTCGATGTGGGTGGGGTGGAGTGGAGCAGCCTCAGTCCAGGGCCACGCCCTGTGCGGCGAGCAGCTGACGGCGGGCCTCCCGGCGTTCGGCCTGCTCCCGCGGATGCGGCACCGGGGCGGCGGCCAGCAGCCGCTGGGTGTAGTCCTCGTGCGGGTGACGCAGGATCTCGTCAGTGGTCCCCTGCTCCACGGCCCGGCCGTTCTGCATGACCAGCACCTTATGGGCCAGAGTGTCGACGACGGCGAGATCGTGGCTGACGAACAGGCAGGCGAAGGAGTACTGCTCCTGCAGGTCCTTGAACATGTCCAGCACGGCGGCCTGGACCGAGACGTCCAGCGCGGAGGTCGGCTCGTCGGCGATGAGCAGCGTGGGGTTCAGCGTCAGGGCGCGGGCGATGCTGATGCGCTGGCGCTGCCCGCCGGAGAGCTCGTGCGGGAAGCGGTTGACCACGCTGCGCGGCAGCCGCACTGCGTCGAGCAGTTCCTGCGCGCGGTCCAGACGCTTCTTCTTGTCTCCGACCTTGTGGACCACCATCGGCTCGGTAATGATGTCCCCGACGGGCATTCGTGGGTCCAGCGAGGCCGCCGGGTCCTGGAAGACCACGCCGATCTCCCGCTTCAGGGCCTTGCGCTCCTTGCCCTTCAGCGCGGGCATGTTCTTCCCGCGGACGTAGAGCTCGCCTTCAGGCACATCCAGCAGGCCGAGCACCGCCTTGGCGACAGTGGATTTGCCGGAACCCGACTCCCCCACCAGGCCCATGATCTCGCCCGGCTCGACCTGGAAACTCACCCCTTCCACCACACGGGTGGCTTTGCGGCGGAACCTGTACTCCAGGGAGATGTTCTTCGCCTCCAGGGCGAAGGGCTCACCGGAGGAGGTCTTTCCGGGGCCGGTGCCAGTGCCAGAGCCGGTGCCGGTGCCGGGCTGTGCAGATGCCGCGGCCGGGGTGATCTCCGGGTTCGGCTCAGTGACCGAGACGGTCGCTGAATCCGGGTCCACGTGGGCTCCGTGAGTCTCCTCGACCTCGTGGACGGTCTCTTCGATGTTATGGGCGTCTTGGCGCAGCTTCGGCATCGCGTCCAGCAGCCGCTGAGTGTAGGGGTGCTGCGGGGTGAGCATCACCTCATCCACAGTGCCGGTCTCGACCACTTCTCCGTGGAGCATCACCACCACGCGGTCGGCCATATCAGCGACCACGCCCATGTTGTGGGTGATGAGCAGGATGCCGGTGTTCAGCTCCCCCTTCAGGGTGCGCAGCAGATCCAGGATCTCCGCCTGCACGGTGACGTCCAGCGCAGTGGTGGGCTCGTCGGCGATGATCACCTTCGGCCCGCAGGCGATGGCCATGGCGATCACGATGCGCTGACGCTGCCCGCCGGAGAACTGATGCGGGTACTCGCGCACCCGACGCTCGGGATCAGGGATGCCGACCTGACGCAGCAGGTCCACCGCCCGGTGCAGGGCGTCCTGTCCGTAAGCAATGCCATGGACCTGCAGGGCCTCGACGAGCTGGTCGGAGACCCGCAGCACCGGGTTCAGCGCCGTCATCGGCTCCTGGAAGATCATCGCGATGTCACGGCCGCGCAGCCGACGTCGCTGCCCCGCGCTCATCGTGGAGACCGGTGTGCCGTCGAACTCGACCTCACCGTCGATGCTGGCGTTGCCCGGCAGCAGGCCCATGGCGGTCGAGGAGGTCACCGACTTCCCGGAGCCGGATTCCCCGACGACGGCGACGACCTCGCCCGGGGCGATGTCGAAGCTGACGCCCTTGACCGCGTCCACCTCGCCGAACTCGGTGGCGAAGCTGACCCGGATGTCCTTATAGCTCAGTACGGGACGGCTCATCGCTCGCCCTCCTTCTGCTCAGTACCCAGCCGATCATTGCCCAGCCGATCATTGCCCAGCCCTTCAGCACTGCCGGCCCCGGCAGCAGCGGGCTGCGCGGCGGTGCGGTCCTGGGCCTTGTCCTTGCCGCCGAATCCCAGCACGCCCCGCAGCCCGGGCCGGCGCGAGCCCTTGCGCTGCTGGCGCGGGTCGATGGCGTCGCGGAGGCCGTCACCGATGAAGTTCACGCACAGGGCGATGACGATGATGAACAGCCCGGGGAACCAGAACAGCCAGGGACGGGTCTGGAAGGCCCCCTCATATTGGCTGATCAGCAGCCCCAGCGAGGCCTCCGGCGCCTGGATCCCCATCCCCAGGTAGGAGATCGAGGTCTCCAGCAGGATGGCCGCGGCGATGGCGAAGGTCGCATTGACGATGATGACCCCGACAGAGGAGGGCAGCATGTGCTTGATGATGATGCGTGCCGGGTGCGCCCCCATGGAGATGGCTGCGGCGACGAATTCCTTCTCCCGCAGGGAGAGGATCTCTGCGCGCACCAGACGGGCCATGCTGGTCCAGGTCACCAGCCCGAGCAGGATCGCCAGGGGCAGTGTGCCGCCGGGCAGGTTCTGCGCGTACCGGCCGAACACCGCCGCCAGGGCCACCAGCGGCACGACGATGACCATATCGGTCATGCGCATCAGCACCGACTCCAGCCAACCGCGGAAATAGCCGGCGAGCGCACCGACCACCACACCGACGACGGTGGAGGTGAGGGCCACGCCGAAGGCGACGATCAGCGACTGCTGGGTTCCGCGCATCACCAGGGCGAAGTAGTCACGGCCGTTGTTGTCCTGACCGAAGGGGTGTTCGCCGAGGAAACCGTCGGCGAACAGACTGGGTACTCCGCGGTCGACCACCGGGCCGGTGGAGAGGTAGTTCTTATCCCACCAGCCGCCGGTTCCGGTGAAGCCGATGGAGGTGAAGGCCAGCACGACCACGACGATGAGGATGATCATCGAGGCCACGGCCGGCTTATGGGCGAAGAACCGGCGCCGGACCATCTGGCCCTGGGAGAGCGAGCGTTCGCTCCTGGTCAGCTTCTGGTCTTCGATCTCGGCAAGGTCAGCCATCGCGGTGGGATCCTCGGGCAGGCCCCCGGCCTCGGCCCGGGTGTGCTGGGGGTTCTGGTCGTGGGTACTCATACTCGGATCCTCGGGTCCAGGACTGCGTAGAGCAGGTCCGCGATCAGGTTGAAGACGACGGCGGCCGTGCCGGCCACCAGCAGGTAGGCCATCACCGGTGCGGGATCAGAGGCTTGGAGCCCGGTGATGAACATATTGCCCAGGCCGCGCCAGCCGAAGACCGCTTCGATGATGATGGCCCCGCCCAGCAGCGCGGCGAAGTCGAAGGCGACCATCGTGGTCACCGGGATCATCGAGTTGCGGAAGGAGTGCTTGAAGATGACGGTGCGCTCGTTGACGCCCTTGGCGCGTGCGGTGCGGATGTAGTCCTGGCTGATCGAGTCCAGCACGGAGGCGCGCATATACCGGGTGTAGGTGGCCACCGAGACCAGCATGAGGATCGTGGTGGGCAGGATCAGCTGGGTGAGCTGGTCCAGGGAGGTCTCCCAGAAGTCCCCGGTGAAGTTGGGCGAGACTGAGCCGATGGTCGCGATGGGGCGCGGTTTCAGCGTCAGGAACCCGGGCCAGGCGCGGATGAAGTGATCCAGCAGCACCAGCCCGGAGACGACGGCGGCGGTCAGCAGACTGACGGTGGTGGCGAGGTTCTTCGCGTACCCGCCGATCAGCCGGGCGACGAGCACGGCCAGAGCCAGCGCCAGGATGAACAGTCCGGCGATGGTCAGCCACCCGCCGGGTGGGTCGATGAGCAGCCAGAAGGTGGCGTAGTAGGCCACGATTCCCAGCGCGACGACGGTCAACGCCGAGTAGAGCACCCGGCGGTTCTTCAGCCCTGCCAGCAGGGCGGTGAAGCCGAGGGCGAAGAGTGCACCGATGACGGCGATCGCGGCCGGTCCCAGCTGGGGGTAGCGGGCGAAGTTCAGCCAGTCCAGGTAGGGCAGGGCGATCATCACGAAGGCGAAGGTCATGGCCGCGGTGATGAGCCGACGTCGCACAGTGCCGCCGATGATCGCCGGTATGGCCACTGCCCCGATCACCGCCAGGGTCACTGTGGTCGACCAGCTGACTCCGGGATCGGCCATCCAGTTGTTGAAGCGGATGCCCATCCAGTCCTTGGCCAGGACCGCGGCCCAGAACACCGGCAGGGAGAAGAAGAGGAAGACGATGAAGGAGACCACGTAGTCGAAGGTCGAGTACTGCCGGATCGCCGAGACGATGCCGGTGAGCACACCCAGGATGATGGCCAGGATCGTGGCCAGGAAGACCAGCCGCAGCGAGGAGCCGGCCGCCTGCTGGGTCAGCGCCCCGACGTCCTGGCCGGAGATGTTGGTGCCGAAGTCGCAGGCCCCGCCGAAGCAGCCGAGGACACCGCTGAGCCACATCCAGTAGCGGGTGTACCAGGGCTCGTCGAGGTTCATGTACTCGATGCGCTGCTGGATGAGGAACTCGACGTTCTCCGCGTTGGATTCCCGCAGCTCCTGCAGGGGGTCCCCGGAGTTGATCACGAGGATGAATACCAGCAGCGTCGAGGCGAGCAACACCAGCGCGGAGCTGCCCAGTCGTTTCAGAACATAGGAGAGCACGAGATCTGTTCGCCTTCTCTTCTCAGGTTCGGGACTCACCGATGGGGCCCGGCGTGGGGATCACCCACACCGGACCCCACCGGTGGTGTTGACCGGTGCGCTGCCTCTGCAGTCATCAGGGCAGCCCGTCAGTCTGAGGGAGCTGTCACTCAGCGCGCTGCCACTGCTCGGCGTTCCAGGAGATCTGGTCCTGGGAGGCCGTGTGACGGACGTTCTGGATCCGCGCGTCCGAACCGGTCAGGTCCGGGTGGACGAACAGCGGGATGCCGAAGAGGTCATCCCAGAGTTCGGTCTCGATGTCGACGATGATGTCCTGCTGCTCGTCCTCATCTGTGGAGCCGGCGAGATCGTTGAACAGGTCATCGATGGTCTCGTTGGAGTACTCGCCGTAGTTCTGCGGCAGGCCCGTGGAGTAGATGTTCTGCCCCGAGGCCACCTGACCCGAACCGGCCCAGGCGAACAGGGCCACCTCGTAGTCACCGGTCTCCTGGGCACCGCCGGGACCGAAGAAGTCCTCGTCGCCCTCATCGATGATCTCGAAGCCGGCCTCGTCGCAAGAGGCCTTGATCTCGGCGACGATGTCGGTGCGGCGCGGGTTCGGCGCGGTGTAGCCGATGCGCACCTCAGTGCCCTCGGCGTCCTCGCCCTCGATGAGCTCCTGGGCGCCTTCGATGTCGACCTCGTCGTACTGGCCGTCGTAGCTCTCAGAGGTGACGTCTTCGTAGTGCTCCTCGAAGTTCAGCACCTCGCGGGCGTTGAGGACTTCAGCGTCCGGGAAGACCGGTTCGACGAGGTTGTCCACGATCTGCTGGCGCGGCACGCACTTGGCGAAGGCCTCACGCAGCTCCGGGCTGTCAGCGAACGGGGAGCTGTCGATGAAGTTGAAGTCCAGGTGCTCCCAGGTCGCCGCCTCGCCCTCGTGCATGACGAACTGGTCCTCGCTGAGGTTCTCCAGCTGCTGGCGGGTATCGACCGTGGCCTGAGGACGGATGACGTTGAGGTCGCCGTTCTCCAGGGCCTGGACGTGGCCGTCGTCGGAGACGAAGCGCCACACCAGCTCGTCCACACCGGGAGGGGTGCCCCAGTATTCCTCGTTGGCGACCAGGGTCAGGGACTCACCGGCCTGCCAGTTGTCCAGCTTATAGGGACCGGAGGAGGGGATGAGCTCCTCGTCGGGCAGCTCGCCGGGGTTGGTCAGCCAGCCCTCGTTCCAGAATTCGGCGACGGGCTCCAGCGCCTCGCTGTCTTCCTCGCGGACGGCGTCGACGAGCTCCTCGAGGGACATATCAGACTGCTCGGCGATCACGTGGGCCGGCAGCGGGGCCGTCACGCGGATCTCCGCATCAGCGTCAGGCTCGGGGAACTCGATGGTGAAGGTCTTGCCGTCGGGCTCACCCTGCGGGCCGTCGGGCACATTCTCCCCGTAGGTGAAGGAGATGTTGTTGAACAGGGGGTTGTCATCATCGTCGGTGATCTCGGGGTTCTGTGCGCCCCAGTCGACGATGAAGTCCGCGGCGGTGATGGGGGTGCCATCGGACCAGACCGCGTCATCGCTGATGGTGTACTCGATAGTCATCGGATCTTCTGAGGTGACTTCCCAGGAACCGAAGTCCTCATTGGGGTACTGCACATTGTCCGTGCCCCAGTACCAGAAGTTGCTCTGGACGTGGTTGACGACCGTGGAGTTGTAGACGCTGTAGGACTCGGGGGTGAAGCCGTTGTAGCCGACGAACTCCGTCTCGCCCAGGGACAGCGAGATGGAGTCCTCCTGGGTCTCGAAGTCATCGCCCAGATCCGCCTTGCCGGTGTCCTCCGGCTCGACGCTGAACTCCTGGCCTTCCGCCTGGCCGGGATCCTCAGAGGACCCGTTGTCGTCCCCCCCTCCCGGGGTGCAGCTGGACAGGATAAGCGCGCCGGAGGCCGTGATCGCCACGGCGGCTGAGAGTTCCCTCAGTCGCATTGATTTCTCCTCAATGATGATGCAGTGATACGAAGCCTCAGAGTCTGCGCGGCACCGAAGTGCACCATACCCTCGATACGTGATGCAGCTAACAGCACTCTGAATGGTCCTACGATACGCGGTACCGGGACCAAACACATGCTAGTTCCCCGCCAGTAACCAAACCGTTACATGTGCCGCAGGCTGGAAATCGAGGTTCTTCAGGCGAAATCAGTACCAGTGGACCGGCACCGCGCGGCACACCAGTTTACCCTCTCTCACGCTCACCAGTGGTGAACGTCACCCCTCATTACCGGGCGTCTGGCACATCGGCCCCACATCATCTTGGCACCACATTTTGCCACCACGATGCAGCACGTGACACGGCGGGACTCCTCGACCGAGGAGCCGACTCACCGCCGCCAGAGATCGTCGGGATCGGAGGACTCTCCGCCGCTGAGACGCAGCGCCTCGCCCTGACGCACCAGCTCCTCATATTTCGTGGTCTTCTTCTCCGAGCCGCTGTCATCGCGGGTCGGCAGCAGAATCGTGCGCTCGGCCGGCAGACCGGCCTGCAGCTGGCGACTGCGCTCGAGCTCGGAGTCCAGCTCCGCACCGAAGAGCAGCACTGCATTCATCACGTAGAGCCAGAACAGCGCCATGATGACACCGGCCAATGCGCCGTAGGTGGCGTTGTAGCTGGCGAAGTTGCTGAAGTACACGCCCAGACCAGCGGTGGCCAGCAGAGCCACGACGATCGCCACCAGCGCACCCACCGAGATCCAGGAGACACCGGGCTGACGCACATTCGGCGTCGCATAGTAAAGAAGGGCCACCACGACCACAGCGGTGAGCAGCATCATCGGGTAGACGGCCAGATTCCACACGGTGAGCACTGTGTCTCCCAGCCCCACCGTCTCCCCGACGGCCTCAGCGATCGGTCCAGAGGTGACCAGCAGCAGGCCCGTCGCAGCGATCAGCACGATGATCGCGATCGTCGTCAGGTAGAGCACCGGGCGCAGCTTCAGCGCCGAACGGCCCTCCTGCACCTCGAAGATCCGGTTCATCGCCCGGGAGAACGCGTTGACATAGTTCGACGCCGTCCAGATCGAGGTGAGGATACCGATCACCAACGCAATACCGGCACCGCCAGCTGTGGTGACCTCCTCCAGGACGGTGCGTGCGCCGTCGACCATCTCCGGATCCAGCAGCTCCTCGAGCGTGTCGAGGAAGAAGTCCTGCACGTTCTGCGCCTCACCCACCAAGGAGAGGATCGAGACCAGACCGATCAGCGCCGGGAAGACCGCCAGCACCGCATAGTAGGTCAGCGCCGCGGCAAGATCCGTGCACTGGTCCTTCCCGAACTCAGAGACCGCCCGCTTGAGGCTGTATCCCCAGGAGGCCTTGGTCAGCTTCGTCGGATTCTTCGGCTTCTGTGTCCGTTCCGCCAGCCGAGACTCCGCGAAGTTCTGCCGCTCCTGGGCCTTGATCGCATGCGGCTGATCAGCGGCCGCACTGGCCGACGGGATCAGCCGCGCCTCCGCGGCCTCATCATCCGCAGCATCATCCGTCGCATCACTGTCATGTTCCCGCACACGGTGCGGGCTCAACGCGGCCTGCTGGGTCTCAGACGTCTGCCAAGGCGTCTCGCGCGCCTCATCCGGGTGCTTCGTCGGCTCGTCGCTCATGCAGACCACAGTATCCCAGCCAGCGGCCCATCCCCGGGAAACATCAGCTATTCGTGCAGGTCACGTCGGGTCATCCGCAGATCATCGATCCACGTGACATCCGCCGGCAACGAGTTGTTCTGATACCCGGAGCGAGCGATCGCCATCGAACCCACCGCCGAGGCCAGCATCTGCGCGAGCACCGCGATGAACGCCTTGAGCAGATTCATCCAGGTGAAATCCATCATCAGCGCACCCACCACGATGCAGGCCACGCCCAGACCCGCCGAAGTACCCACCGCCGAGGCCCGCAGGTACAGATCCGGGAAACGGAACAGACCGATCGCTGAGACCAACAGGATGAAGATCCCCAAAAAGATCGCCGCCAAGCCCAGAACCAGGAACACATCTGTCATCGCTGACCTCCTGAACCGAGCCGCGCCATCGAGATCGCCGCCATGAAACCCAATAATGTGGCAATGAGGATGATGTCGAACAGGGCCTCCGCACCGATCCGCAGCCCGATCAGCGTGATGAAGCCGATCACCGCGAAGAACATCAGATCTGAGGCCACCGCACGATCCGTGGTGCGCGGCCCCAGCAGGCCACGCAGCCCCGCCAACGCCATCGCCAGGCCAAGACCCACCAGGGCGATTTCTAAGGTCCAATCCGAGATCACAGCGGCCGACCCTCCTCATCGGTCGGCTCCGGACCCACATGCGGGGCCAGCACCGGACGGCTCAGGTCACCGGGCTCACGGCGCATCGCCCGCAGCAGCCGGTCTTCCATCTCCTGGATCTCCGCGACCAGCTCCTCCCGGCCCTCGACGAACATGCCGTGGACATAGAGGATGCGGTGCTTCCGCGAGATCGTGATGGTCAGCGTGCCCGGGGTCAGCGTGATCAGCGAGGAGATCAGCGTCCACTCGCTGTCCGTCCGAGAGGCCGCAGGCACGGCGATGATCCCAGGGGTCATCTTCATCCGGCCCTTCGGACGCAGCACGTCCAAGGTGACGTGCACATTGGCCATGATGAACTCTTTGGTGTACCAGAGCAGGAAGCTCAGGATACGCACCGGCCAGCTCAGCCAGCTGTTCATGCTCCGCTCACCGCCTCCACATAGTCGCTCGGGTCCATCAGCTGCTCCGCGGCGACCTCCGACAGCGACATCAGCACCTCAGCGCCCAGTCCGAAGAAGATCGTCACCGCGGCCAAGAGCGCACCGGGAACGATCAGCTTCAGCGGCACCTTCACCGCCTGACGCCCCTCCAGCACCGCCGTGGTCGTCGCCGTCGGCGGTCCGATGCTCAGCGTCGGCGTCTCCGCCTGCGCCTCCACACGCAGATACCGCTTACCGTGCATCTTCGCCTGCGACTCCAAGGCCTCAGACTCCAGCCCCTCAGGCTCCGGCCCCATGAACACCCCGGTCCAGATCTTCAGCATGGACAGCAGAGTGAACACCGAGACGATCACCGCGACCACGGCCACCCAGATGTGCCCTTCCTCAAGAGTGGCCTGGATGATGGTGAACTTCGCGACGAAGCCGGAGAACGGCGGCAGCCCCGCCAGCGAGAGAGCGGCCACCATGAAGGTGATCGCCACCAGCGGCTCCCGTTTGAGCATGCCGCCGAGCCGGGAGATCTCCCCAGTGCCGTAGGTCTCCTCGATCGCCCCGGTGGAGAGGAACAGTGAGGCCTTCACGATCATGTGATGCAGCAGGTAGAAGATCGCCGCCGTCAGACCGAACAGGGTGAACAGCCCCGCCCCGATAAGGATGTAGCCGATCTGACTGATCATGTGGAACACCAGGATCGAGCGTGTGGTCTTCTCCCCCATCGCCCCGAAGACACCGATGGCCATCGTCAACGAGGTCACCACCAGAGCCACCCACAGATAACTGGGGTCACCGTCGAAGAGCACCGAGTACAGCCGGTAGATCGCGTAGATCGAGACCTTGGTGTGGATACCGGAGAACAGCGCCGTCACCGCGGGCGAGGTCATCGGGTACGTGCGGGTCAACCACCCGTGCACCGGCACCACTGCCGCCTTGATCGACAACGCGGTGAGCATCACCCCGGCGGCGATGGCCACCGCCGGATCCTCCGAGGCCGCACCGTGTAGCTCCGCCAGGTTCACCGACCCGGCCGTGCCGTACACCAGGGCGATACCGGCCAGCAGCATGGTCGAGGCCAGCAGGTTCACCGTCACGTAGATACGGGCACTGTTAGCACCGAGCTTCGCCCCCATCATCGCCAGCAGCCCGTAGGAGGGCAGCAGCATAACCTCGATGAACACGAAGAGGTTGAAGATGTCCCCGGTCATCAGTGCCCCGGAGATTCCCGCGAAGAGGATCAGCACGAACGGGTGATAGAACCGCGCCCGCGCCTCATGGGTACCCATAGCGAACAGCACCGAGGCGATACCCAGGATCGAGATGATCATCAGCACCAGTGCTGCGATGGCGTCCACCACGAACGGGATGGCGATGCCGTAGTTCCACAGACCCACCTGGTGGGCCAGCACCACGCCCTGCGAGGTGACGATGACCATCAGCAGCGCGAAGACGAAGATGCCGCCCAACGTCACCAGGCTCCCGACATGTCGCCAGGTGCGCCGCTGCCGCAGGGCCGCGCACAGCGCACCGGTCAGCAGTGGGATCCCCACCAGCAGCGGCATCAGCGGAGGAAGGAACTCAGCGAGAGCCTCGATCATCACCGATCACCCTCCCTGTCACCCTCACCGTGCCGCTCGTCCTGCGGCGCAGCAGACTGGGCCGGAATCTGGGAAGTCTGCGGACCAGCCTGCCCACGCCCCGTCCCCTCAGCCTGATCACCGGTCTCTGCAACTGTCGGCATCGAGGTGGTCAGCACCTTCACCGGCGACTCCTCCTCCGTCTCGGTGTCGTCGTCGGTAGTCGTGGTGATCGCCAAGGTCACCATGAACATCGTGATGGAGAAGGCGATGACGATCGCCGTCAGGACGAAGGCCTGAGGCAGCGGATCAGCCTGATCGCTCGGCAGTGCCTCCCCCACATACGGGATCTCACGGAACGCCGTGTTCCCCGCGGCGAAGATGATCAGGTTCGCCGCGTGCGAGATCAGCACGAACCCGAGCACGATCCGCACCATCCCCCGCTGCATGAACAGGTAGACCGCCGCGGCCGTCAGCATTCCCACAGCAATCGCGATACTCACCGATCCACCCCCTCATCAGGTCTCTGCCCCGCTGATCTGCCCGGCATCGGCTCCGCATCGATGCCCCACAACGTGGCGTCGATACCGATCGGCACATCACCGGGGTCTCGGCGCTCACCAGAGGGAACCTCCGCCGTGGCCGACTCCGGGACATCGCTGTACCGACGCCGGTGGGCCTTCAGCAGCTCCGCCGGGTACCGCTGCGCCTGGCCGAGCCGGTCCAGGGCCACCAGCACCGCACCGATCACCGCCAGATAGATGCCGACGTCAAAGATCAACGCCGTGGTGAAGGCATACTCCCCACCCCACGGCAACGGGATGTCCACCATGATCGGCCGCAGGAAGGAGCCCTCCAGATACCCCACGAGCCCGACGATCGCGCCGGTCATGATGCCGCCGACGATCACCAGCGCGTAGTCGAAGCGCAGTTTGACCGAGGCGTCGGAATCGGCGACCAGGTACCGCAGCGCAAAGAACCCGCCGGCCACCAGCGCGGAGATGAAGCCACCACCGGACTCATAATGACCGCGGACCAGCAGCACCAGCGAGAGGATCACGATGAACGGCGCCACCCAGTTGAACACCATGCGCATCGCCACCGTGTTATCCGCCGGATTCGCGATCGGCGTGCCCTCCCACAGCTTGGAGAACACCGGCTGATTGTCCGAGGTGGAGAAGGCCGAGTTCAGCACGGCCAGGATCGCAAAACCGGCCACGCCGAGCACCGTGAGCTCACCGAAGGTGTCCAAAGCACGGAAGTCGACCAGGATCGAGTTGACGATGTTGACCGCACCAGCGGTCTCATAGGTCTCCTCCAGATACCACTGCGCAGCCGGGGACTGGTCCCGCCGGCCCATCAGCGCGAAGGTCGCCAAGAATGCCATCACACCGAAACCGAGGGCCACCGCCGCACTGACCGCGGTGCGAGAGCGGGAGACCGGGTGGAACCGCCGCGGCAGCTTCCGCAGCACCAGCACCAGCACCACCACGGTGAGCATCTCCACCAGCAGCTGGGTCATCCCGACGTCGACGGCGCCCAGCAGGAAGTACCAGGCCGCCACCATGAACCCGGCGCCGCCGGCAAGCACCGCTGCCGCCGTCCGGCTCAACGTGACCACCGCGCCGAGCAGGAAGAGGAACATCATGCCGTTGAGCACCCAGTCGGTGGCCCGCGTGTTGCCCGGGTCCAGCTCCCCGACGACCGGGGAGGCCAGCAGAGCTGCGAGGCACAGTGCCGCGAGCAGCACACCAGGCAGGGTCAGGTGCAGGCCGTGCATATCAGTGCGGGTCAGGTCACCGACGCGACGACCGAAGCTGATAGCCCCGTTGCGCAGCGTCTCCATGACCTCCACCCCGGTGAACGGGAGGATCCTGCGCGGGATGAGGTCATCGACCCGAGCCCGCTGGAGGACCACCACCACACCGAGCCCGACGATCACCGCCGAAAGCGCGAGATCCGGAGTCAACCCGTGCCACAGGGCGAAGTGCGCCTCATAGTCACCAGCTGACGAGGCACTCACCGCCGCACTGACCAGGCCGTCGAAGATGCCGGGGACGAAGCCGAGCACCAGTCCTGCGGCAGCCGGGAGCATGGCCGGAAGCCAGAACGTCGCCGGTGCCTCGTGCGCCTGATCCGCCGGCATCGGCTCGAGGCGGGCATCGCGGCGACCGGCACCGGTGTAGTCAGTGAAGGCACCGAGGACGATACGCCCGCAGTAGGCGAAGGTGCCGACGGCGGCGAGCACGGCGAGCCCCGCCAGCGACCAGGCCAGCGCCGGGTTCTCCGCGGAGAGGAACCCGGCCAGCAGGTTCTCCTTGGACACAAAGCCCAGCAGCGGCGGGACCCCGGCCATGGAGAGCGAGCCCAACAGGGTGATGACCAACGAGACCCGCATCGTGGCCGACAGCCCGCGCAGCACTCGGATGTCCCGCGACCCGGATTCGTGTTCGATGATGCCGACCATCATGAACAGCGAGGACTTGAACAGGGCATGGCCGATGACGTGGATGGTGGCAGCAGCCAGCGCCGTCGGGGTGCCCACACCGATCACTGCGACCAAGAAACCCAGCTGAGAGACCGTGGAATATGCCATGATCTCTTTGATGTCATGGCGCTGCAGCGCGAACAGCGCGCCCATCAGCGCCGTGGTGAGACCCCCGGCGATGAGCAGCAGGTGCCAGACGGCGACACCCTCGAAGGCCGGGGCGAAGCGCAGCAGCAGGTAGATGCCCGCCTTGACCATCGCCGCAGCGTGCAGATACGCCGAGACCGGCGCCGGGGCGACCATCGCATCGGGCAGCCAGAGGTGGAAGGGGAACTGCGCAGACTTGGTGAACGCCGCGAAGATGATCAGCACGGCCACCGCCGCGGCGAATCCGCCGTCACTCTGCCAGACCTCGTGCCCCAGGACCTCATGGAGACTGGTGGTGCCGGTGCGCACGATCACCATCAGCACCGCGGTGAGCAGCCCCAGCCCACCGGCCATCGTCAGCAGCAGGGTGCGCTGGGCCGGTGCCGCGGCCTTGTCTCCTGAGCGATTGATCAGGAAGAAGGAACACAGCGTGGTGAATTCCCAGAAGACGAAGAGCAGGATGAGGTCATCGGCCAGCACCATCCCGGACATGGCGAAGACGAACAGCAGCATCCAGATGTAGTAGTCACCGGTGCGCTTGGCCGGGCCGAAGTACCGGGCGCTGTATGCCATGACCAAAGCGCCGATGAACAGCACCAGCAGCAGGAAGACCAGGCCGAGTCCGTCGAGATGCAGCGAGATCCCCACATTGGCGGTGGGGATCCAGGGCAGATACTCAGAGGGCGTCCCACCGGCGACGACGGGCCCGATCCACGGGATGGTGGTCAGCCCGAGCACGGTCAGAGCACCGGCGGCGACCCACCCGGTATCCCGGCCGAGCATCGCGTGGACGGCCCCGGCGATCGGCACCAGGATGAGGGTAAGGAAGAGCAGGACCAGGAGCGTCACAGGCGCGCCCCATCATCGGTGAGGTCTCGGAGGGGTGCGCTAATGGGCCGGCGCATGAGGCCTCCTGTCAGGGTGCGGTGGAGTGCGGTCGCGGTGCGTCACCCGAACGCTGACAGCGTTCGGGGTCGCCGACCAGTCTTCCCGGCACACCGCATGAGACTATATCGCGCAGGTCACATCGGCTCCAAAGCGAAGGTGTCAGTCCTCCTCAGCACCGTCGGCAGAATCGTCGGCAGAATCCTCAGCCGACTCCCCGGCCACGCCGCAGGCGCTGCGCTCCCCAGCGTCGCCGTCGACGAGGGTCTGCGCATCCGGTCCCTGAAGTGCGTAGCGCTCGTCGATCTGCGCGAAGTTGCCCGGCTCCGCGGTGATGATCACCGAGACACCGGCCTCGACGGCTTGGCGCGTCAGCCGGTCCGAGACCACGGTCAGCGAGCCCTCCCCAGCCTCGGTGATCAGCAGATTCGGCAGGTCACCGGCATGCTCGGGGTGCTCGATCTCGTCCTCGCCTGCGCTCTCCTCCGCCTCTTCGACTTCCTCGGGTACTGCTTCCTCCTCAGGGACTGCCTCCTGCTCCGGAGCCTGTTCCGGCGCTGGCTGCTCCGGGGCCGGCTGTTCGGGCGCGACCGGCTCATCGGCCCCGGGCTGCTCAGGCTCTTCGAGCGGATCGATCTGCCTGGTCTGCCCGGCGGTCTCCTCCTGCTCACCCTGAGCCTCAGTATCCTCGCTGTTCTCCGCTGTATTTTCCGCAGTGTCCTCCGGCGTCTGCTCCCCCTCCGCCACACCGGACTCCTGCGCGTCACCCGGCAAGTGCCCGCCCGCAGACATGAAGTCACCGACGACGCCGTCCTCGTTCTCCGACTGCGCCTCGCACACCGGGTTCTCATGGACTGCCAGACCACGGAAGCCCGAGGTGAAGCCCTGCACGCTCACCGTGACCTCCACCCCGCTCTCGACCTCGGTGAACTCCACCGTTCCGACGTCGTTGCCCGCCGGATCGGCCAGCTCCGCGACGGCGAATGCCTCCGTCCCGCCCTCATCGGTCGCCTCCGATGAGGTGGCGCCGTCGTCACCGCCGCCCTCAGCCTCCTGACCTTCGCCGCCGCAGGCACTGAGCACCACAGCCAGCGCAAGGAATGAGGGGACGAACGGCAGAGAACGCAGACGGCTTACTCGCGTGGTCATGGCAACACGATACTGGTGCCCGGGACACCGGCTCGGCAACGCCATGAGATCTAGCCCTCAGAACACTGTGATTCCGGGGATCCGGGCGTATGATGAATAAGTTATGAACGGACATTCCTCGACTTCCCCAGCCCGCCGCTCGGTCTACCGCCCAGCCGCCCGCCGACGCACGGTGAAGCCGTGGCCTACAGAGATCGCCGACTTCGTCCCGCAGCGGTCCTCATCCTCTCTGCTCTCCGTGGGACATATGCCCGCCGTCGCGCGGGCCGCCTACTACGGTCTCTTGGCTGTCACGGCCGTGACCGTCCTGTTCCTGCTGCCCAGCTTCCTGATCTACCTGACCGGACTGCAGTCGATCGCCCGCACCGGCGGCCTGATCGCCGCGATCATCAGCCTGGTGGCGCTGGTCTTCTCCATGGCGCTGAGCCTGCTGCAGATCGTGCTGGTGTTCAAACTCCCCGAGCAGATCGCCTGGGTCCGCAGCCTGCTCACCCTGACCGTATTGGCAGAGGGCCTCGAGGCGGTCATGCGCGACTGGCTCTACCCCTCAGTGCTCGGCATGGGATTCCGGTGGGATCTGCTGATCGCCGGGGCCATGGTGCTGCTGCTGTGGCTGCCGCAGTCGGGACGCTGGTTCACCGGCTCACGCCAGGCCTGAGACCAGCCTGCCCCCGCACCCCTATCTCCCTGCCCCGCACCGCTGTCTCCACGTGGACTCCTCGTGCGGCCGCCCAGTTGTCATAGTCTCCTGCCGAATCAGGCGCTCAGGGGCCTATGATCCCGGCAGGTGGCTATGACGTATGCCGCGGCGGTAGGAGCCGAGCAGATGCGTATCCACCATCCCCACCGCCTCCATGAGCGCGTACATCGTCGTCGGACCCACGAAGCGGAAGCCCTCGCTGCGCAGGCGTCTCGCCAGCGCCTCAGATTCCGGTGAGCGGGTGGGCACCTCGTCCATCGTGGCCGGCCGCGGCGTCTGCGCCGGCTGATAGGACCAGATCAGCTCCGCCAATCCCCCACCCGCACGCAGAGACACCGTGGCACGGGCATTGCCGATGGCCGCCTCGATCTTGCCACGATGCCGGATGATCCCGACGTCGCCGAGCAGACGGGCGATGTCGGCGTCATCGAAGGCGGCGACCGCATCCACGTCGAAACCTGCGAACGCGGCGCGGAAGTTCTCCCGCTTGGCCAGAATCGTGGCCCAGGAAAGTCCCGATTGGAACCCCTCCAACGTCAACCGCTCGAACAGGCCCCGCTCGTCGGTGACCGGTACTCCCCACTCGTGGTCGTAATAGTGCCGCATCATCTCACTGCCGTAGGCCCAGGGAGTCCGCGCCAACCCATCGTCACCGACGACGGGACCACTCACCTGGGAACTCATAGCTCCAGAGTAGCGCCGCGTGGCATGGTGCGAGAGCACCGCAGAACCGGGACAGGTGATAGACAAGGTCCATGACTGAAAGCACCTCCGGCGCCTCCCCGCTGACCGAGTTATCGGACTACATCGCCTTCCCGCGCCTCTCCGGACTCACGATCAGCCCCGACGGCGCCCGGCTCGTCACCGAAGTCGCCGTGCCCCAGGCCGACGGCACGGCATACACCACTCATCTGTGGGAGATCGACCCACACGGCGAGCGCCCGGCCCGGCAGCTGACCCGCGGCACCGAGAGTGAAACCAGCCCCGCCTTCTCCGGTGACGGTACGCTCTGGTTCCTCTCGAAGCGTCCGGGCGATCCGACTGAGGCGACTGAGGCAGCGCCGTCCGAGGGCACCGGTCAGACCACCGAAGGCACCGGCGACGTCTCGCTCTGGTGCCTGCCGGCTCTCAGCGGTGAGGCGCAGCGTATGGGCCGCTGGCCAGGCGGGATCTCTGCCGCCGTCACCTCCACCGGGACCTCGAGAGTCCTGGCCACAGCGGCCATGCTTCCGGCGGCGCAGACTGCCGCCGAGCACGCGAGACTGCACCGCGACCGTACGGCCCGTCACGTCACCGGCGTCCTGCATGACACCACCTCCTTACGGTTCTGGGACCACGACCTCGGCCCCGCCCGGCCACAGCTCTTCGCCCTGGACCCGGACACGTCCCCCGGCGCTGCACCCCAGGCGGCGACCTTGCGCCCGCTGACCCAGGACTCCGAGGTCGAGTTCAGCGGTGAGGCGGTGCTGAATCCTGAAGGCAGCACTGCGCTGATCACGGTGATCATCCGCGAGGCCTGCGGCGACGAGCGGCGGGCACTGGCTTCCGTAGAGGTCAGCTCCGGGGCAGTCACCCTCATCGACGACGACGTCGAGAGCCGATGGTCACTGGGACCGATCAGCGGTGATGGGCGGCGGGCCGCCGTCGTCCGTGGGCTGCGCGGCACCAGCGAGACCGCCGGAAGGCCAGTCCTCGAAGTCCTCGACCTCACCTCCGGGACGCTGCACCCGATCGGTGGCTCCGCAGACCTGTGGTTCACGCCGCTGGACTGGACGCCGGACGGAGCCTATGTCCTGGCTCAGGCGGATCAGAATGGCCGTGGCCCGCTGTTCCTCATCGACGCAGAGACCGGCGAAGCGCATCAGCTCACCGATGACGAGGCCACCTATTCGAGTGCTCATGCAGCCCCCAACGGTGAGGCCATATTCGCCGTGCGCAGCAGCTACGCCTACCCGAACGAAGTCGTGCGGGTGGACCGGTACACCGGTGAGGTGACCCGGCTGCAGAACCCCGTTGAACGGCCCGCACTGCCCGGCAGGCTCACCGAGATCGAGACCCTGGCCGACGATGACACCCGCCTGCGCGCTTGGCTCGCGCTGCCGGAGAACGCCGAGACCGAGCCGGCCCCGCTGCTGCTGTGGATCCACGGCGGACCGCTGAACTCCTGGAATGCGTGGTCCTGGCGGTGGAACCCGTGGCTGATGGTGGCTCGCGGCTACGCGGTGCTGCTGCCGGACCCCGCGCTCTCCACCGGCTACGGCCAGGAGTTCATTCAGCGTGGGTGGGGTTCCTGGGGCGGACATCCCTATACGGATCTGATGTCGATCACCGACGCCGCCGAGGCCCGTGACGACATCGACGCCTCCCGGACTGCGGCGATGGGCGGCTCCTTCGGCGGCTATATGGCCAACTGGGTGGCCGGACACACCGACCGCTTCGACGCCATCGTCACCCACGCCTCACTGTGGGCGCTGGACAACTTCTCCGGCACCACGGACTCGCCCTTCCTCTGGCGTCGGCAGTTCACCGACGAGGCCGCGCTGGAGCACTCCCCGCACCGGTTCGTCGAGCAGATCGTCACTCCGATGCTGGTCATCCACGGAGACAAGGACTACCGGGTACCCATCAACGAGGGGAACCGGCTGTGGAACGACCTGCTCCACCGTTCAGGGCTGGCTGTGGACGCCGACGGGCGCACCCCGCACCGGTATCTGTACTTTCCGCACGAGAACCACTGGATCCTCAGCCCGCAGCACACCGCGCTCTGGTATGAGGTGATCTTGGCGTTCCTCGCTGAGCATGTGCTCGGTGAGACACCCCGGATGCCTGCAGAACTCGGGCTCAGCGGCGGACGCTGAACTTCGGGGCCGCGGAGTTCTCCCCGGGGTCTCGCACGACATCGAGTTCAGCGAGCTGCTGGCTGCTCGGTATCTGTTCCGCCACCGCATCCACCCGCGCGGGCCTCGGGCCTGACCAGCACCAGGAGATGAACTCCTCCACCGCCGTCGCCTCACCGGAGACCAGGGCTTCGACGTCGCCGTCGGGGGTGTTGCGCACCCAGCCGTCCACGCCGATCCTCTGAGCCTGACGCGCGGCAGAGGCGCGATAGGTCACTCCCTGGACCCGGCCGCTGATGCGCAGCAGGCGGGCGTCTCGGGACGGCTGGTCTGCACTGGTCTCCGGCGGCGAGTCACTCATAGGCTCCAGTTCACCAGAGCTCGATACGCCTGACCAGAGGAACGGGGCCTCCCTCCGTGCCGGCGCAGCTCGGGGCGCGGCTCAGCGCTCGGCGACGAGCCCGCGCCGGGACTGCTCGTCATAGGTGTAGGCTTCGCGCCCCCGGATAAACGTGCGCAGCACCCGGTTCCTGGTGTCCAACGGGTCCCCGGACCACAGGACGACGTCGGCGTCCTTGCCGACCTCGAGGGAGCCGATGCGGTCGGCCAGCCCCAGCACCTCGGCCGGGTTGATGGTGATCGCCCGCAGCGCCTCCTCCGGCTCCATCCCCTCACGCACCGAGAGCGCGGCCTGGTGGATGAGGAAGTCGATCGGGACGACCGGGTGGTCGGTGATCAGGGAGACCTTGGCCCCCGCCGCGGCGAGGATCCCGGGGGCGGCGGCCGTACGGTCGCGGACCTCCACCTTCACCCGCGAGACGATGAGCGGCCCACAGAGCACCGGGATCCCCCGCTCGGCGACGACGTCGGCGAGCTTATGGGCCTCGGTGCCGTGGTCGAGGACCAGGTCGTAGCCGAACTCCTCGGCCAGGCGCATGGCGGTGGCGATGTCATCGGCGCGGTGGCAGTGCTGGCGCCACGGGATCTCACGGTCCAGGACCTGCGCCAGCGCCTCGGAGACGAGGTCGGCGTCGCGGTCCGCCTCCGGCTTGGACTTCCACTTCTGTGCGGCGGCGAAGGCCTGACGGATGGTCAGGGCCACCCCGAGCCGGGTGTTGGGCGTGCGCTTCTGGCCACCGTGGACGCGCTTCGGGTTCTCGCCCAGGGCGGCCTTCAGACCGGAGGGCGCGCGCATGACCATCTCGTCGACCATGCGTCCGTGCGTCTTGATCGCCGCAGTGAGTCCGCCGATCGGATTGGCCGAACCCGGGTTCACGTTGACGCTGGTGACGCCGCCGGCGAGCGCATCGTCGAATCCGGAGTCTGCCGGGTTGATCGCGTCCACGGCACGCACCGCCGCGGTGACCGGGTCCGTGGTCTCGTTCGTATCATCGCCGGCCCAGCCGTCACCCTCCTCATGCACGCCCAGGTGGACGTGGGCGTCGACGAGACCGGGCAGCAGCCACCTGCCCCGGGCATCGATGACCTCATGGCCCTGGGGGACCTCCAGTTCGGGTCCGAGCGCGGCGATCCTCCCCTCGGTGATCATCAGATCTCCGTCGAAGGGCTCGCCGACGACGGGCACGATGTGGGCACCGGTGATGACACAGTTTCTCGGAGCAACCATGTTCTCCAGGCTATACCGAACTGTCGCGGTCCTGTGTTCCGCGTCATCGTCGGGCCGGGACGGACGGTCCGCCGGCGGACGGGAACTGCACTGCAGCGTCCTGCTGACCTGGGGTTGAGACCTCAACTCTGGTACGGTCGCCCACGACGGCGCTCTCTCAGGCGAGAGCCTCCGGGGCGTCGTGAGGACATCTCCAGAGAAGCGATCGACCCACTGAGGAGGTCAACGATGACCACGACCGTTCAGCAGGTCTCCGCAGACGAGAAGGCGGACCGCACCCAGGACCGCTACCCGACCCGGCACGGCGACACCACACAGGTGATGGACAGGCAGGATCCGGTCGTCCACGGAAGCCCCGAGGACGGCCCGTTGGACGCCGAGACGATGCGGCACTACGAGGACACCGGATACCTGACCATCGACCAGCTCCTCACCGCCGAGGAGCTGGAGACGTTCCGGAACGAGCTCCGTCGGCTCTCCGAGGATCCGCAGGTCAAGGCCGACGAAGCGACCGTCGTCGAGGCACAGACCGAGGAGGTCCGTTCGATCTTCGACATCCACCGCAGCAACGCGATCTTCAGGAGGATCGCCAACGACCCGCGCATCGTGCGCCGGGCCGAGCAGCTGCTGGGATCGAAGGTCTACGTCCACCAGTCGCGGATCAACTACAAGCCGGGGTTCGTGGGCAAGGACTTCTGGTGGCATTCGGACTTCGAGACCTGGCACGCCGAGGACGGGATGCCGGCGCCTCGGGCGGTCAGCATCTCGATCTCGCTGACCGACAACCACTCCTTCAACGGGCCGCTGATGATCATGCCCGGCTCGCACAGGCGGTACATCAGCTGTGCCGGAGGCACACCGGAGGACAACTATCGGAAGTCGCTGGTCATGCAGGGAGCCGGCACTCCCGACAAGCAGACCCTGAGCGACTTCGCCGATGAGTACGGCATCGACGTGCTCGAGGGCCCGGCCGGCGGGGCGATCATGTTCGACTCGAACTGCATGCACGCCTCCAACGGCAACGTGACACCCTACTCCCGCTCCAACGTGTTCATCGTCTACAACTCCGTGGAGAACACGACCGGGAAGCCCTACGCGGCACCGAAGCCGCGCCCGGAGTTCGCCGGCAGCACGGACTTCACCCCCGCCGGCTGATCCCCAGGGTCCACGGCTCGGGCGCCGCCCCCGTGGGCGTCGGACATCGGGACCTCACAGGGACCGATGCGCGGTGACCGCTCACCGCACCCGACGCCCACGGCGCAGGATCGGATCAGGCGCGCGGGTCGACGAGGATCTTCACGTGGGACTCGTTGTTGTTGATCAGCTCGTCGAAGCCCTTCGAGACGAGCTCATCGAGTCCGATCCTGCCGGTGATGAACGGGGCAAGGTCGACCTTGCCCTGCTCCACCAGCTCGATCACCCGCCGGTGGTCGTGGGCGTAGCCGATGGTGCCCACCAGCTCGATCTCCTTCAGCACCAGGGTCGGCATGTCGACGGCGGGCTTGTGCCCCCAGATCGAGACGTTGACCAGGACTCCGGCGGGGCGCAGAGCGTCAATGAGCATATCGAGCACCACTTCGACCGAGGAGCACTCGAAGCCGACGTCGGCGCCTCGGCCGTCCGTGCGACGACGCACCTCCTCGGCGACGTCGACCTCCCGCGGGTCAAAGACCTCATCGGCGACCCCGGTCTCCCGGGCCTTGGCCTTACGTGCCTCGGAGATCTCCGAGATGTAGACGGTGAGCCCCTCGGCGCGCAGCACGGCCGCAGTGAGCAGGCCGATCGGGCCGGCACCTCCGACGATCGCCACATCCCCGGCCTTCGCCCGGGAACGGACGAACGCATGGTGACCCACTGCCAGCGGCTCGATGAGCGCGGCCTGGTCCAGCTCCAAGCTGTCCGGCACCGGGTGGACCCAGCGCGATTCGACGACGATCTTCTCGCTGAGTCCGCCGCCGCGACCGCCCAGCCCGATGAAGTTCATGTTCTCGGTGAGGTGGTATTCCTGAGTGTTCTCGATGTCGACCTCGTCAGAGATGATGTAGGGCTCGACGACGACTTTCTGCCCCGGCGCGAGACCCTCGACCCCCTCACCGACCTCGGTCACGGTGCCGGAGAACTCATGGCCCATCGTGACCGGAGCGTCCTCCCCGGAGATCGGGTGGGGGTGGCCGTGCGGCGGGACGAAGATCGGACCTTCCAGGTATTCGTGAAGGTCAGTGCCGCAGATACCGCACCACGCGACGTCGATGGCGACGTGCCCCGGTTTCAGCTGCGGCTCCTCGATCTCCTCGATCCGGATGTCGTGACGGTCGTAATAGCGAGCAGCGCGCATGGCGAGCCTCCTGGTGACGTCGGTGTCAGGGCCACTTTCAGCCTAGTCAGCAGCAGGGACGGCGGACAGAGCTGAGCGCCGAGGGATCGGTCACATTCTGCACGGCTGACGCCCCGCGCCGGTCAAACCGGGCGCTGGAGTGCGATGACAGCGTCGATGTCATCATCGGGGGCCAACCGGTTGCGATCCTGCGCCCCGCAGGCGGTGCACCGATGCACCAGGATGAAGCCCTTCTTGCCCGAATGGTCGACGGCGACCGGCGCCATCACGGCACCGCAGTCGGCAGCTCGATCCCCCGGGGTGATGTCAACATGCCGCGAGTGCAGGCATCGAGGGCAGTGGTTGCGGTAGCTTCCCCCCGCCTGAGCCGGGATCTGCGCTCCGCAGTGCAGGCAGGTGAACCCGGTGTTCTCCACCGCACGGCTCATCGGTCCGCACCCGGCATCTGGCGCTGCGCCATGGCCGAGGCGTAGAGGCAGACGGCGGCGGCGGTGGCCACGTTCAACGATTCTGCCCGCCCATACAGCGGCACCGCGACGGCGTGGTCGGCCAGCGCACGCTCTTGGGCGTCCAAACCGGCTCCCTCATTGCCGAACATCCACAGCGTCGGCCGGTGCAGCGGAAGGTCTCCGCCGGCCAACGGGACCGCTCCTTCGCCGGCGGCCGCGAGGATCTGCGTACCGGCAGCGCGCAGTGCAGACAGCTCATCGGCCAGCGCCGCAGCAGGAACCAGCGGCAGGTGGAAATGGGAGCCCGCCGCGGCACGCACGACCTTCGGACTCCAGACATCGACGGTGCCCTGACTCAGCAGCACCGCATCAGCACCGGCGGCGTCGGCCGTGCGGATCACCGTGCCGACGTTGCCCGGATCCTGCAGCCGACACAGGGCCGCAGTCAGATGACACCCGGACAGCTCCGGGCCAGGTGATGCAGACGGGATGCGGCAGACCGCGACGATCCCCTGCGGGGAGACGGCATCGCACATCGCGGCGATGACCTCCTCTGAGGCCTCCCGCAGGAAGAGCCGGTCGCTGCGGGGAAGCTCCCGGGAGGGGTCGAAGAGCACCGCGTGGATACGTTCGATCAGCGCGGCGAGATCACCGTGACGAGCCATCACACCGGGCGCGAAGTACACCGCATCCGGCAGGGGCAGATCACGATGAGCCTCGACATCGGGACCGAGTCCCGATGCCTCGGGGGCCACCTCATGGCGGGCCAGCCACGCGATCAACGCCTCGCGCACCGCCTGCGGCCCCTCGGCCAGGAACAGTCCCGTACGCTGACGCGCAGAACGCCCCGCCAAGGAGGCGACCTTCCTCACCCGGTCAGCCCGGGGGTTGGTCAGTCTCTCGGCGGGGCGTTCCTCGACGGTCATCCTACGGTCCGTCCGTGGCCGTCAGCCTGGCAGCGGCTCAGGCCGCAGACTTCGGTGCGTTGACGTCCTGCGGCAGAGCAGCGCGGGCCTGGTCCACCAGGGCCTTGAAGGCCTCGGCGTCGGAGACGGCCAGCTCAGCGAGCATGCGACGGTCCACCTCGATCTCAGCGGCCTTCAGGCCCTGGATGAAGCGGTTGTAGGTCATACCGTGAGCGCGTGCGGCGGCGTTGATGCGCTGGATCCACAGGCGACGGAAGTCGCCCTTGCGCTTACGGCGGTGCTGGTAGTTGTAGGTGTACGAGTGGAGCAGCTGCTCCTTGGCCTTGCGGTACAGGCGCGAACGCTGCCCGCGGTAGCCGGAGGCGCGGGACAGGACCACCCGGCGCTTCTTCTGGGCGTTGAGCGCCCTCTTCACACGTGCCATGTGCGATCTCCTCGAGTCTTGTTGTCTTCTCTGACTGTGATGCCGGATGCCGAACTGTTCGGCCCCGGCGCATCGGTCCCCCGAAGGGTGATCAGATGCCCAGCATGCGCTTGATGCGGCTCTCGTCGGCCTTGGTGACGATGCGGTCACCGGCCAGACGGCGCGTCAGGCGGGAAGACTTGTGCTCCAGGTAGTGCCGGCGGTTGGCCTGCTGGCGCTTGATCTTGCCGGAGCCGGTCAGCTTGAAACGCTTCTTGGCCCCGCTGTGGGTCTTCATCTTCGGCATAGTGCCGTTCTCCCTATCTTTCGTGCGGACCTGCAGCACCTGTGCCCGGGAGCTCGACCGTTGATCGGTCAGCACACCCCGTGCGGCGGTGCAGAGGTGGGGCTCCTCAACCCGCTCCTCCTCGCACAGCGTCATGCGCTGTGAGACGGGAGAAGGGCTGCGGCCCCCTTGTCATAGGCGAAGCGGATCCTCGCTCGGCGATGTCCCGATGCTTTCCGAGACCGACGAGAGTCTCGCCGGTCGGCGTCATCGAGGAGCGTCACCGAGTGGTGCCATCACCAGGATGTCACCTCGGATCCGCCTCGAACCCGACTGCCTATCCTACGCGATCCGGCGCAGGATAGGGAGTTGGGGACAGTGGTGGGGTGCTCAGAGGTTCTTGAGCTCGTCCGGAAGGTAGTCGGCCATCGAGTTCGACAGCGGCTTCTTCTCCGTGGAGACCTCCGGCTTCTGCTCCTGAGTGCGCCGCTGCCGACGCGAGCCCTGAGACTTCTGCTCGTCCTTCTCCGCGGGGGCCTGCGCGGCCTCTTCCTTCTTAGCCTCCGCCTTGGTCTTCAACGGACCGACGACCATCACCATATGGCGGCCGTCCTGCCGGGGAGCTGACTCCACTGAGCCGAGATCCTCGACGTCGGCGGCGAAGCGCTGGAGCAGGCGCACGCCCATCTCCGGGCGCTG
This sequence comes from Nesterenkonia aerolata, assembly GCF_031470965.1. Classification (NCBI taxonomy): domain Bacteria; kingdom Bacillati; phylum Actinomycetota; class Actinomycetes; order Micrococcales; family Micrococcaceae; genus Nesterenkonia; species Nesterenkonia aerolata. The sequence goes on from NZ_JAVKGR010000001.1 coordinate 155,470, forward strand.
CTGCTCACGGCCGCGGAACTGGATCATGGCCTTGACCTTGTCACCTGCGGAGAGGAAACGACGGGCGTGACCGACTTTGGTCTCGTAGTCGTGGTCGTCGATCTTCAGACGGAAGCGGACTTCCTTCAGCGTCGTGGTGGTCTGGTTCTTCCGCGACTCGCGGGCCTTGACCGCCGCCTCATACTTCCACTTGCCGAAGTCCATCAGCTTGCAGACCGGAGGCTTCGCCCGGGGGGCCACCTCCACGAGGTCCAGATCCGCCTCCGCGGCGAGTCGCATGGCGTCTTCGACTCGCACGATGCCGACCTGTTCGCCCTGCGGGCCGACCAGTCGGACCTCTGGGACTCGGATCCGTTCATTGATGCGTGGTTCGCTGATCTTGCTGACTCCTGTGCTGAGTGAATGTGAAGAAATACTGCGCCTGCTGCCCCGACGTGCTACCCATGTGCGGCGTGCTGCGCGGCACCGAGATCATGCCGTGCGGAGGACCGGTGAATGACCGGCCCGAGGCACGCCGACTCGCGGCGACTTACTGCACATATCACTGCATTGACTGCACATGCTGGACAGAGACTGTGACAAGCTTACCAGCATGCACAGTGAGCAGAACAGCGGCCCCGAGCCGACGCCGCAGACCCCCGCACCGCACACCGCACCGCACACCGATGCGCCCGCCGATGACTCCCTGCAGCAGGCCGTGGATCAGCAGGCCCGCGACATCGCCGAGGTGCCTGCCGTGGAACTGATCAACACCGTGGCAGTGCACCTGATGAGTGCCGCCGCAGTGAAAACCGGGCTGGCCGATGACCCGCAGGCCGCCGAGATGCAGGATCTCGACGAGGCCCGCAAGCTCATCACCGCACTCGCCGGACTGGTCACCGCCGGGGCACCGGAGGTCGGCGGCACCCACGCCGCTCCCCTGCGCGACGGCCTGCGCTCGCTGCAGCTGGCCTTCCGCGAAGCATCTTCCGTACCCGATGCCCCCGGCAAAGGCCCCGGCGAGAAGTGGACCGGCCCGGTCAACTGAGCTCTCGCCCATGAGGCCTTCTCATAACCCCTTCTCTATGGGCTTCTCGGCGAGGCTCTATCCTCGACGTCCTCGCCGTGCTCTCCCTACTAGTGACGTCCTATGTGCTGCCGTCCGCCTGATCCAGCCACTGCTGGGTCGGGCGGATGAAGGCCAGCACCAGCGCCACAGCGGCAGGCAGCAGGAACAGCAGCCCCACCTGGAGGGCACCACCGGAGAAGAAGCTGAACGAGAGCACCACAATCATGAACTGCGCGAGCACCGTGGGCGTACGGGCACCGGAGTGGCCGAGGAACAGCCGGAATCCCAGGATGATCAGCAGCACTCCGATCCCCAGGTACAGCAGCACCAGCATGACCCTGCCGACGGTGTCGAGGACCTCGGCCTCGCTGACCAGTGCAGCGCTGACGGTGCTGACCAGCACTGCGACCCCCTGGATGAAAAGGATCAGGAAGAGAAGCCAGACGGCGATCGGGCGCGGCCGTGCCTGAGAGAAGCGCCTCGGCGGCTGGGGGGCGTTGAAATCAGGGGTCAGATCGTCACCGGAACCGGATGCCATGGGCCCATTCAACCACTCCTGATGCCACCGGATGGCCCCGCTGTTTCCCCACCTCCACAGGCCCCCGCCGTGAGCGCGTCAGCCGGGCCCAGGCCGGGGTCGGCAGTCGAGGCGGTGACCGGCGAGACAAGGACCGGCGAGACCAGGACCGGCAAGACAATGACCGGATGAGTGGCTGAGTGAGTGACCGAGCGAGTAACCGTGTCAGTGGCTGAATCTGAAGCCGAACGAACAGCCAGGACGATCGCGCGACGTGATAAATACCACAGGGGGTCCGCGCGTCGTGTGACGAACACCCCTTGTTACCCCTTTGTTAACGTGTCACGCTTATACGAGCAGCAAGAGCAGTCACGTGGCTCGTCTCCTCTTCGCACCCTTGAGGACCCCGCCTCTGCCCCGGAGAGGGCGGCGTCCGGTGCCGATGAGGGACGAACATCGCGTGATGCACCGCATGGCGCTCCACACACCCCTGATCGAGTCCGCTCTGTCATGTGTCCGAGCACCTGCGGCCCCGACCAACACCCGTGCTGAGAGAGCACAAGGAGTAGTGATCACCATGGATTGGCGCAGCCGCGCAGCATGCCTGGACAAGGACCCCGAGCTGTTCTTCCCCGTCGGCAACACTGGTCCTGCCCTGCTTCAGATCGAAGAGGCCAAGACCGTCTGCCGTCGGTGCCCCGTGATGGACACCTGCCTGCAGTGGGCGCTGGAGACCGGCCAGGACGCCGGCGTCTGGGGCGGCATGAGCGAGGACGAGCGCCGTGCGCTCAAGCGCCGCGCCGCCCGCGCACGCCGCGCCTCCTGAGGCCGTACCCCGGCTGAATCAGCTCGACTGAGTCAGCCACACCATCAGCTCAGTCCGGAGAGGATCGGAGCGCGCAGCACCACGCGCGTACCGATCCTCTCCGCTGTCTGGCGGCCGGGCTCAGCAGTCTGCCCCGCCTCATCGGCCACCCCCACCTCATGAGTCACTCCTACCTCAGTGGCCGTTACCGCCTCATCGGCCGCGGGGACTCTCGGCGTCCACTCGATCGTGCCGGAGAGCTCCCCGCGCACCAAGGTCTGCACAATCTGCAGGCCCAAGCCCGGCGACCAGCTCCCCTCGGGAATCCCGACCCCGTCATCGACGATCTCCAGCTCCAGGCCCTGCCGGCCAGCGGCATCAGTACGCCGCCGCACACGCATCTGCACCTGTAGCTCCCGGTGCTCGGGGTCCTCGGCGAACCCATGCTCCACCGCATTGGCCACCACCTCCGTGATCACCAATGCCAACGGAGTGACCATATCCGGCGGCAGCTGCCCGAAGCTGCCCTCCACCACTGTATGGGCCTGCCTCCCGGACTCCGCCATCTCCGCGGCCAGACGCAGCTGCCGGCGCATCAGCTCGTCGACGTCGACGCTGTCCTCCAACCCCTTCGAGAGCGAATCGTGGACGATCGCGATGGTCTCCACACGCCGCATCGCCCGCTGCAGACCGCTGCGCCCCTCCTCGGAGTCCATCCGGCGGGACTGCATCCGCAGCAGAGCCGAGACCGTCTGGAGATTGTTCTTCACCCGGTGGTGGATCTCCTTGATCGTGGCATCCTTGCTCATCAGCTGCTTATCCCGGCGGCGCAGGTCCGTGACATCACGGCACAGCACAATCGCGCCGAACCGCTCCCCCGCCCGGTAGAGCGGCACGGAACGCAGCGTCACCGTGGACCCGTGGGCCTCGAGCTCAGCACGCATCGCCTTGCGCCCGGTGAGCATCAGCGGTTCCGACTCATCGACCATCCCCCCGACGGCCCGACGAAGCTCCGCCCCGATTCCGGCCAGAGAACGGCCTTCCAACGCCTCCGAGACGCCCAGCCGAGACAGCGCAGAGGTGGCATTCGGACTGGCGAAGACCACTGTGCCCTCCACATCCAGGCGGAGCAGACCATCACCGACGCGCGGCGCCCCGCCGTAGCCGGCGAACTCCTGGCCCAGATCCGGCCAACGGCCCGACGAGGCCATCGTCAGCAGATCCTTCGCACACTGCTGGTAGACCAGCTCCAACCGTGACGGAGCGCGCAGCGCGATCGTCGAATAATGCAGGGTCATCACGCCCAGCGTCCGTTCCCCACGCACCAACGGCACCGCCTGGACACGCAGCCTGGCCGGGGCGGGCCGCCCCTCATCAGAGGAGTTCGTCTCCACCTGATACCGCCAAGCCCGCTCCACCATCGGCTTCAGATCCGCGCGGATCCGATCACCGACGACGTCGCGGTGGACCACCGTCTGGGTGGTGGACGGCCTCGCCTGAGCCAAGGCGAGGAACGAACGGCCCTCCTGGGAGACGAACCCCTCCGCAGTGTGCGGAAACCACAGCACCAGATCGGAGAACGTCAGATCCGCAAGCATCTGCCAATCCCCCACCAGGGCGCGCAGCCAGTCCAGGTCCCCCGCGCGCAGGTGCGGGTGGTCGATCAGCGGCTCCTCATGCAGCGCCATCGGTCCTCATCAGGTCCCTCTCCTCAGCGTCATCGCCCCTCAGCACAGATCCTCACCGAAAACCCTCACGCAGATCCATCCCTACCGCCGGTCCACGCAGCACAGGCTCAGACACCGATGAGCCCGCGCAGATGCCGCATCAGCACAGTCAGCGAGGCGATGTTGTCCGTGCTGAGCTCATCGAGCTCGGCCGCCAACCGCTCAGCCCGGGCGATCTTATCCGCATTGGCCTCACGCCAGCTGGTCATCCGTGCCTGGACATCACCGGCCTGGGTGCTGGTGAGCACGGACTCGGTGATCTCACGCAGTGCATGGTAGAGCTCATCACGCAGCGCACCGCGGGCCAACGCCTGCCATTTGTCCTTCCGCGGCAACGACGTGATCCGCTCCAGCATCGCATCAGCGCTGAACTCCCGGTAGACCGTGTAGTAGACCTCGGCGACCTCTTCGGAATCCACCTCGAGCTGCCGGGCCAGATCGGCGATGTCAAGCAGCGTGAACGCCTCGAACATCTCCGAGACCCACCCCGCGAGGTCCTCCGGCAGCCCGTCGTCCAGCGCCTTGTCATGCGCGCGACGAATCCGCTCCTGATCCGCACCGACCAGCCGGTCGCTCAACGTGCGGTAGAGCGGGCGGACATGCTGCGAGAGGGTCTCCACATCCTCCGCGATGCTCTCCGCCGAGGTCCCGTGGTTGAGCACCCAGCGCACCGCCCGATCCAGCAGACGCCGCATATCCAGGTACACCAGCGCCCATTTCTGACGCGGGAAGCTCACCGGAAGCTGACGCATCAGCTCATCGAAACGGCTCAGACCGAAGACCTCACGGACCACCAGGAACGCGCGGACCACCTGATCCTCCGAGGCGAAGGTCTCCTCCATCGCCCGGAAGACGAAGGTCGCCCCGCCCATGTTGATCACATCGTTGGCCGCGGCATTGGCAATGATCTCCCGCTGCAGCGGATGCCGAGAGAGCTCCTGGGCGTACGGCTCAGCGAGCTGATCCGGGAAATACGCCGCCAGGCTCCGGTGGAACCACGGGTCATCGGGCAGTGCGGAGGTGACCAGCTGGTGCTTCAGCTGGATCTTCGCATACGCGATCAGCACCGCCAGCTCCGGGGCGGTCAGCGGCTGCTCGGCCTCCCGGCGGGCCTCGAGCTCGGCATCGCTGGGCAGCACCTCCAGTGCACGGTCCAGTCCGGCGGTCTCCTCCAGCCAGGCCATCAGCCGCTGGAAGGACGGTGACCAGTCCCCCATCCGATGCCGGTCGGTCAGCAGCAGCACGTTCTGGTCCCGGTTGTTCTGCAGGACAAGCTCGGCGACGTCGTCGGTCATGTCCTTCAGCAGCTCAGTCCGCTCCGAGGCCTCGAAATGACCGGAGGAGATGAGCTGATCCACCAGGATCTTGATGTTGACCTCGTGGTCGGAGCAGTCGACGCCGGCCGAGTTGTCGATGGCGTCAGTGTTCAGCAACACCCCCGCCTGGGCGGCCTCGATGCGCCCAGCCTGGGTCATCCCGAGGTTGCCGCCCTCACCGACCACCCGGAAACGCATGTCACGGCCGTCCACACGCACGGCGTTATTGGCACGATCACCCACGGACTCGTGGGTCTCCCCCGAGGCCTTCACATAGGTGCCGATCCCGCCGTTGTAGAACAGGTCCAGCGGGGCCCGCAGCATGGCGTTGATCAGCTCCGGAGGGGTCAACGAGGTCACCGAGGCCTCGAGATCGAACCGCTCACGCATCTGCTCGGTGATCTCGATCGTCTTATCCGCCCGGGAGAACACCCCGCCGCCTGCGGAGATCAGCTCCGGATCATAGGCGTCCCACCCTGAGCGTTCTGCGGCGAACAGCCGCTGGCGCTCCCGGTAGGCCACAGCCGGATCCGGGTGCGGATCGATGAAGATGTGCAGGTGGTTGAACGCCCCCACCAGCAACGTGTGCTCAGAACGCAGCATCCCATTGCCGAAGACGTCACCAGCCATATCCCCGACGGCGACGGCGGTGAACTCCTCAGCCTGACAGTCCACCCCCAGCTCGCTGAAGTGAGACTTCACAGACTCCCAGGCGCCGCGGGCCGTGATGCCCATCGCCTTATGGTCATAGCCGACGGATCCGCCGGAGGCGAAGGCATCACCCAGCCAGTGTCCGTATTCCACGGACAGCTCATTGGCGGTGTCGGAGAACGTGGCCGTGCCCTTATCCGCAGCCACCACGAGGTAGGCGTCGTCGCCGTCGTGCCGGATGACGTCCTCCGGAGGTGTCACCACGATCTGCCCGTCACGCTCCACCTGGTTGTCGGTGATGTCCAGAAGGGCTCGGATGAAGACCTTATACGCCTCACGTCCGGCCTCGAACCAGGCCTCACGGTCCACTGCCGGGTCCGGCAGCTGTTTGGCGTAGAAGCCTCCTTTGGCTCCGGAGGGCACGATGACGGAGTTCTTCACCATCTGCGCTTTGACCAGTCCGAGGATCTCCGTGCGGAAGTCCTCAGGACGGTCCGACCAGCGCAGCCCACCGCGGGCCACTTTGGCGAAACGCAGATGCACACCTTCGACCTGCGGCGAGTAGACATAGATCTCGTGGGCAGGCCGGGGCAGGGGCGCCGCCTCGATCGCCGAGGGGGTCAGCTTCAGAGACAACCAGGGCCTGCGGTGGTAGGCGTTGGTCCGCTGCGTGGCATCGATCAGCGTCAGGTACAGGCTCAGGACACGATCAGCGTCCAGGGTCCGCACCGAGGCCATCGCCGTCTCCACTGCCGCCCGCGCCTGCGCCATGAGCTCTTCGCGCTGCGCCTCGTCGATCTGTTCACCCTCCGGCCGCGGATCGAAGCGCGCCTCGAAATACTCCACCAGCGCTGAGGCCACCGGGGCGTTCTGCCGTAGCGCGTCGGCGATGAAGTCCGAGGAGTGGGTGATCCCGAGCTGACGCATATATCCGGCATAGGCCCGCAGCACGGTGACTTTGCGGCTGTTCAGTCCCAGGTGCAGCACCAGGGAGGAGAAGATGTCGGAGTCCGCACGGCCGGCGAGCACGGCGCCGTAGGCCTCTTCGAGCAGCGGGATCGTGGCGCGGGCATCAACGCCCTCGGGATAGCGCAGCCCCAGGTCATAGAGGTGCAGCGTCTCCTGTGATCCGCCCAGGTTCAGCGCGTAGGAGCGCTCATCCAAGATGGCGAGCCCGAAGGAGTCCAGCACCGGCAGCGTGTCGGTCAGCGTCTTCGGCTCGGTGAGATAGAGCTTGAGCCGCATATCGGCGGTGTCATCGGACCCGGGCGTGCAGAACCGCATGCGCGGCCCCTCCTGCGGGGCGCCGAGCAGGGATTCGAACTCGGCGATGTCCTCCAGCGCCTCATCGAGCTCATAGATCACCCGGTAGTCCGCGGGGAACGCCTCCTGCCAGCGGGCGGCCATCTCCGCAGCCCGAGCCCCCTCATAGCGTGCATCGATCTGCCCGACGACCGCATCCGGCCAGGACCGGATAGCATCGGCCAAGCGGTGCTCAAGCTGTTCGTGGGTCAGCTCGGGCTCGCCCGCCTCCTCGGCCAGGCGCATGCGGAAGAACACCCGGGCCAGCACGGATTCGGTCAGCCGGACGGTGAACTCGATGGACTCGGCCTCGATGTGGCGCATCAGGGTGTCCTCGACCCGACGGCGCACGGCGGTGTTGTAGCGGTCCCTGGGCATATAGAGCAGAGCCGTCATGAACCGCCCGTAGGGGTCGCGGCGCAGCAGCAGGCGGATACGGCGACGCTCCTGCAGCTGCAGCACCTGCCAGGCCGCTTCCTCGATCTCCCCGGTGCCCATCTGCAGCAGCTCGTCACGCGGGTAGGTCTCCAAGATCTGCATCAGATCCGAGCCGGAATGCGAATCCGAGGTGAAGCCGGAACGGTGCAGCAGCTCCTGAGCCCGGGAGCGCAGCAGCGGGATCGTGGTGATCGACTGGGTGTAGGCCTGTTCGTTGAAGAGCCCGACGAAGCGGCGCTCGCCCCGGACCGAGCCGTCGGAGGCGTAGGTCTTCACCGCCACGTAGTCCAGATAGGTCCGACGCCGCACCGTGGAGCGGGCATCAGCCTTGGTGATGACCATCGGACGGCGGTCATCACCGGTGGAGTGGGTGGCGAGGCGATCACCGGGCAGGTCATGTAAGCGGGTGAGGTGATCGTCCCGGCCGGGGGCCAGGATCCCCAACCCGCTGGCGGCGACCGGGCTCAGCGCGCTGGAGGAGTCACCCGGCACATCGAACTGGTACTCCCGAAACCCCAGGAACAGGAAGTGCTCATCGGACATCCATTCCAACAGGTCCGCGGCCTCCGGACCTTCGACGAGCCCTTCGGTCTCCCGCAAGTTCCCGGCGGTGCCCCGGGCGCGCTGACGCATCCGGTCCTGGTCCCGGTGGCTGACGGCCACATCGGCGAGTACGACATGCAGACCCTCGACGAGCTCCTCGGCCTGATCCGCATCCGCGCGGTGATCGAGCTCCACAGCGATCCATGACTCGACCACCGTCCGGCGCTCGTCTTCGAGCAGCTGCGCCAGTTCCGGCATCGTCTGGGTATCCCCGGAAGCCAGACCGCGCTGATCGGAGGCCGCGCGACGCACCGAGAGCAGTCGACCGTCACCCTCGGGGCCGCGGCCGACCAGCAGGATCGGGTGGACCACCAGGGACATGGCATGGCCCTGCCGGGAGATCTCACCGGTCACCGAATCCACCAGGTAAGGAGTATCTTCGGTGACGACCATGGCGATACTGCGTCCGGCGATCTGCGCCACACGGACGGCGGGCGCATCACCGGTGCGCTCCGCAGCGAGGTGCAGATGGGCCTCGACCCGCTCCACACGCTCCTGCTCATCGACAGTGCTGAGATCCTCTGCCGCGATGTGGGAGAAGTAGGCCTGAACCACCTCCCCCAGATCCGAGTCGTCACGAGTCCAGAGGGTCAGCTCTGATGACATGTCCATCCTCTTCTCGGGTGCACGCCCGTCGGCTCAGGCAGACCACACTGTCCACCCCTCGATGCCCTCACCATATCGCTTTGGGGTGCGGCTTCCTACCGGTGGAGACGACGAGGCCCGCCCGGCCCGGCAAGGTCAGTCACCTCATCGAGGGAAGAGCCTCCTTCAGCCGGGCGGCGAGCCCACGCCGCCGCGGCATCTCAGCGCCGGCGAGCTCGGCGATTCCGGCGCGCAGCGCAGAACCGGGAGCCGCTTCGACCAGCGCACGGCCCTGACGCAGTGCCCGATCACAGCCCTCGCGGTCCCAGGGCAGCAGATAGGCGATCGGCTGATCGGCACCGAAGCGCTCCCAGGCCTGCTGCACATGCTGTTCCGGGGAACGGCCCACCACCTCACGGCGCAGTTGGTTCACCAGGACCTCCGGCCGGGGTGCCTCCGGCACGCTCAGGCTGTAGTCCTCCACAGCACGCACCAGCCGCGTGAAGCTCACCGGATCCGCCGCCCCCACGGCCAGAGTGCGGTCCGCGGCGCGCAGTGCCGTCAACCCGGCCGCGTAGCGCTGCGGAGCCTGGGTGTCGTAGAGGAGCTCTTCGTCCTGCTCCAACGGTGCGGCGATATCGACGATGACCGCGTCGTACCCCTCGCGCGCGAGCCGCAGCACCTCGCGCAGCCCGTGTTCGCGCAGCTCACGCCAGCGTTCGGCGCGCGGGATCCCGGTGAGCAGATGCACCCGCGCACCGCCGACGTCGACGGCGGCGACACAGCGGCGCAGCCGCTGCGGGCTCAACCGCCCCAGCTCGGCCTGGCGGCAGGCCTGGGCGATCCCCGCGGACTCTTCGAGCAGACCCAGGTGGGCTGCCACCGAGGAAGCCACCGTATCGGCGTCGATGAGCAGGACACGCTGCCCGGCGAGTGCCAGCTCAGCGGCCAGGTTGACCGCCACGGTGGTCCGCCCAGGGCTGCCCGGGGCGCCCCAGACGGTCACCACCCCGCGCAGCCCAGCGGAGTGCTGTGCGGCGTGGTGATCGGCTTGGTGATCGGCGGAGTGCTGCAGTGATTCCTCGGCTGGCCCCTCGATGCTGCCGACCGTCTGCCCCCACTGCTCCGGCCCGGAGCTGGGCGCCCAAGCCCCGGCCGAGCCGGCGCTGCTGGTGGCCCAGTCCGCGGGGACAGTATCGGGCACGGCATCGGGTGCGGTATCGGGCACAGTCTCGGCCCAGGTCGGCGAGTCAGCATCAGATGCGGCATCCGCTCCGCCCTCGGAGAGGGTGTGTCCCCGACTGTGGGGCAGCGGCTGGTCCAGACGACGAGCGAAAGGAAGCCCAGCAACGGCGCCAGGCTCACCAGCTACACCGTTCTCGCCAACTGCACCGTTCTCATCAGCTGTGTCATGCTCACCAGTCGCGGGGTACTCAGCGGTCTTATCTCGTGCCTCGTCTGCGGCCTCGTCTGTTGCCTCGTCTGCTGCCTCCTCGGACGTCTCCTCGGCGTTCTGACCACGCGCCTCACCGGGTTCTTCTGCGGCCATCGCCGCATCTGCATCACCCGGCACCCCGGTGAGCGCCTGCGCCCACGGCTCCGTCGAGGCCTCCTCATCGAGTTCCTCGTCAGCGACGAGTATCGGCTCACCACGCAGAGCCGCCAGCAGCGTGTCGGTCTCCGTCTCATCCGGCAGCGCACAGATGCCGAGCTGACGCAGCCGCCGGCGCTCACCGGCGACATCGGAGATCACCACCAGGGTCACTCCGGCATCGTCGAACTCTTGGAGCAGAGAACCGGTCAGTTCCTCCGTCGAGCCGATGAGCAGCGCCGCATCCACCCAGCCGGCCCGGATCACCGCGATGACCTCGGCGACGTCGGCGCATCGCCGCTCCACGGTGACAGCACCCTGCCGCCCTTCCACTGAGGCGATGTGGTCCTGTGCGATGTACCCGGCCGTGACGACAGCGCAACGCCTCACAGCTGGCCCTCCGGATCTGCACCAACCGGCACCACAGCGATCTGCGCCTCACCGCGCGCCTCCAGCACGGCAGCCATGTCCTCAGGGTCGATGAGCACCTCCACGCTGGTGCGCTGCTGGGACCCGAATGCGGAGCTGTCCTCGGAGACCGAGGCCACTGTGGCCGCGGTGACCACCTGATCTGCACGGGCCTGGCCCTCCGACTGTGAGGCCGACTGGTAGGTCGCCCACACATCGACCGAGCGGCCGGAGGCCACAGCGCTGGAGAGCGTGTGGTCGACCTCCAGGATCACCGCCTGACGGCCCTGCGGGTCCGCCTCCCCCACGGCGCGCTGCGGCAGCAGCTCACCGGCATCGACAGCGGCGAGGACCTGCAGGTCATCGTCGAGACCATCTTCGACGGTGACATAGTGTTCGGCGGCATTGGCCAGGTGGACCTGCTCCACCCGCAGGTCATCGGCATCGACTGCCGCGCCGACGTCGAGGTCCTCACCGGCGGCGTAGACAGCGACAGTGCGGTCCTGGGCGGCCACAAGCGCCACCACTGCCGCCACTGAGACCAGCACGATCATGATCCCGACCAGCAGCCGTGGATCACGCCATCCCGGCCGATGCAGCCTCCCGGCCAGGGCAGGCTCCTGCTCCTGTGTCGATTCCGGGGCTGCACCTGCCCTCGCCGTCGCTGCTCCGCCGTCTCCTGCGCTCTCCGCCCTGTGGGAGTGCCCGGTACCCCGGTGCGCCGCCATGTGCTGTGACCTTTCGTCTCGTCCTATACTCACGACTCATCTGCTTGGAACTCGTCTACTTGGAACTCGTCTGCTCGCGACTCGTCGTCATCTCTCACGCCGCGGGCCCGAGACCGCGTCATGACTTTCCGACGCGCCAGGGTAGCGGAGATGCCACCACCGATGCGAAACCTCCTCCACAGGGTTGTGGAGGTATCAGCTGACACTTCCGGTGCTATGAGATGATCAAAGGACGCTGAGGGTTCCTGAATCACCTCAACGACATCTCCAGGCTCCGCCCGGATCACAACGCACCTGCCCTCGAAGCTGGACCGAGGCTGGGACCGAGCCGGAAGACCTGGAACAGGACACCAGCACACTGAGATCGACTGAAGGAGAAGCCTCACGATGCGCCGTTTCCTCACTCTCGCCGACGTCGCCGAGAGCCTGAACATCTCGATGTCAGCAACCCGCGGACTCGTGCGCAGCGGCGATCTGGAGGCGATCCAGGTCGGCGGTCGGGGGCAGTGGCGTGTGGAAGAGGCCAAGCTCGACGAGTACATCGCCGCACGCTATGCCGAACAGGCCGCGGCCCGCGGGGAGGCGCAGACACACGCCCTCGCCGCTCCGGGAACAGACGGTGCGGGGGGCGAAGGCCAGGCGGCAGAGGACCTTGAGCGCTGACACGCTAAGGGCCGACACCTCAGGGTTCAGAGGCGCGCCGCCACATCAGCGCGGACCAGGCCGATGGCGGAGAACGGCACCACCCGGGCGTCGTCCTGCCCACGAGGCCGGGGCACCTCTCCCGCGTGAGCGGCGAGGACCTCGAGATGATCACGCCCGACACCGGCCAGCAGTCCGTGAGCAAGCTGTGCGCCGTCCTGAGCCATCACTGTCACTGCCGCGCGATCCCGCGCCATCGCGCGTAGCACCGCACCGATCCCCAGCCCTCGCCGTGCCCGGCTCGCCTCCGCGGCGGCGCGACGTCGCAAGCCCTCGACGACGGTGATCGATTCCAACGGCACCACGAGGCCGCTGCCCCCATCGGTACCGGCGAGCCATTCCTCACCGACCAGCTGGGGCGTGAGCGTCAGCGTCTGACCCGAGCGCAGCCGCAGGCTCAACGGGACGTCGAGGTGTCCCCGCAGCCGGTCGGCCAGCCGCAGTGTCGACTGCTCCAAACGGGCCGCCTCGGCGATCTCACGGTCCAATTCCGCCGCGGACTCCGCCTCCCAGCGTGCCTGGAGATCAGCGAATAGGGCGTCCCATCGCACAGGTACCACTGTCCTCTCTGCCTGCCAGATCGCCCACGGCACATGGCCGAACCGGACTTTCCGCGCCTCAGCCTACCCATCACCATGACTGTTGTGTACTATGCAGGGAAGTCAAATGTCATCAAACACCATCAAACGATACGATCAGATGGCATCAGGCAGCTGAGCTGAGGAGCGAACGACGATGACCACGAGGCGATCACCCAGCCGCGTGACGAGCCACCCCAGGCCGCCCCGCCATACCGGACCAGGTCAGGACGCCGTCCTGAGCTTGGTCACTGTGCTCTGCGGGCCGGTGCTGATCCTCAGCGGGCTCCACCTGCTCGACATCTCACCGGCTCAGTGGGGGGACGTTCCCACCGCCGCCTACGATCTTGCCCTCACCTCATCCGGCGGCAGCCGCGCTGCGGAGTCGCTGCTGGGCGTCCTAGCCGCCATCTCAGGTGCCGCGCTCAGCGTCCTCGCAGCTCTGGCCGGCACGGCCTCGGTGCTGGTGGCAGTCTGGGATCGTTGCGGAGCCTCGGCTCCCCGACTGCTCGAGCGTCTGGCCCCGCAGTTCATGCGCCGCAGCCTCGCGCTCGTGCTGGGAACGCAGCTGAGCCTGCTCGGACTCGGCGCACCAGCGGCCTTCGCCGCCCCGGCACAGGACGGCTCCGCCGCACCGCCTGCGGTGAGCGAGACCTTCGACCAGCCCGATGCCCCGGATGCCCCGGATGCCCCGGCTGCGTCACCGGCTCCGGATTCCTCCACCGGTACCGGCTCTTCCTCTTCCGCTGACTCCGGCACCTCCTCCCAGACCCTCGACGATCAGGAGACCCCTGTGGCACCGCTGTTCATCCCTCAGGCACCGGAACCCGCCGAAGACCGCCACCACCAGGCTCCGACGCGGGCCGATGCCGACGCCGGTGAGACCGTGACGGTACGCCCTGGCGACACACTCTGGGAGATCGCCGCGGCCGAGCTCGGGCCCGGAGCCACAGACTGGGAGATCGCCGAGGCATGGCCGCGCTGGCATGAGGCCAACTACGACCTCATCGGGGAGGATCCGGCGCAGCTACAGCCGGGCACCGTCCTAGAACGTCCGGCCGCCATCCACCACTGAGCGGCTGCCCACAGGGCAGCATCCGATCAGCCGACGACACACCTGGCAGATACGAGCCGATCGCAGAACAGCACAACCCCATCGCAGAGCAGAGAGGAACCCCTTGAGATGACCGCCATGACCCTGGAGGCCGCCGACGGAGGCTCCACCGCCCCGGCGCATCCGTCCCACCGACACGAGTCCTGTGCAGAGCCCAGAGCCGAGTCCAGAGCTGAGTCGAGCGACATCACCACCGACTTGGCCACACTGACCCCGCTCATCCGGTGGGATGCGCGAGTTACCGTCGAGGAACGCTCCGCATGGGGAGGATTGCCACCGCGCTCACCCAGCATCTTCGGTCTGCGACGCGAGGATGAGGTCCCGGCCCTGCTGCGCCGCAGCTGCCCGGCCTCCGAGCTCCCGCCCGAAGAGCCGGCCCAGGCGCAGACTCCCGGTGCCGGTGCCTCCACGGCGGATCCCGGCAGCGGCGCCGATGGTCGACGGCCCACGGCCCTGGCCTCACAGCGGGAGGAGCAGCGGCAGATCATGGCCATCTCGCGAATCGTCTGCCAGGCGACCTTGGAGGCTCTGGCCGGGCAGCGCCCGGCAGGGCAGCTGCAGCGCTGGTTGGAGCCGTCGGTCTGGGCGAAGGTCGCCGAACGCGCCGAACTCCTGCGCCATCTCCACACGACCCCGCCGCACCATCCCGCATCACTACCGCAGACATCACCACAGCCGGCAGTGCCGCGTCCGGCCCCACCGGCCCAGGCCGTGCGCCGACTCAGGACCGCGCACATCGCCCCAGGCTCCTGGGAGGTCTCCGTAGTCCTCGACGACGGCGCACGCACACGTGCCTGCGCGTTAAGGCTTCAGGCCCACCGCGGCCGGTGGCAGGTCTGCGCCATGGAACTCGGCTGAGCCCCACCGGCACACCCACCGACACACCCGGGACCCACACCGAGGCAGTTTCTGACCGGATCAGCCCACGCGGGTGTCAGTGGTCGTCCCGCCGCTCTCCGCCGGTGCGGTGAACTGCAGACGGGTCTTACGCTCACCATCCTTGAGCCCGGGCACCTGGATCTGCGCACCCGCCGCTGCGGCACGGCCATCGGTGACGCCGGGCAGCGTCGGCGCCTGCGCCGTGGGCGCGACCTGACGGATCTGAGCACTGAAGAGGTACCGCACGGAGTCCTCGCGAATGGCGTCGGCCATCGTCTGGAACATCATGTAACCCTCCCGCTGGTACTCCACCAGCGGGTCGCGCTGCGCCATCGAACGCAGTCCGATACCAGACTTCAGGTAGTCCATCTCGTAGAGATGCTCCTGCCATTTCTCATCGATCACCGAGAGCAGCACGCGCCGCTCCAGCTGGCGCATCGCCTCGGAGCCCAGCTCGTCTTCCTTGGACTCATAGGCGATCCGCGCATCAGAGATGACCTCGCGCTTGAGCATCGCCGCACTGACCTGGTCGATGCCTCCGGCCTCTGCCACCACGTCCTCCACGGTCAGCGTAATCGGGTAGAGGCCCTCCAGCTCCTCCCAGAGGACGTCGAGATCCCAGTCCTCCGAGGAGTTCGCGCGGGTGTGCTCCTCGATCATGAGCGTGATCGCATCCTCGATGAAGTGCTGGACCTTCTCGTGGACGTCGTCGCCCTCCAGGATGCGCCGACGGTCCGAATAGATCGCCTCACGCTGGCGGTTCATCACGTCGTCGTACTTCAGCACGTTCTTCCGGGTCTCGGTGTTCTGCCCCTCACGCTGCTGCTGGGCGTTAGCGATCGCCGAGGAGACGAAGCGGTGCTCGACCGGGATCTCGTCGTCCATCGCCTTGGAGTTCATGATCCGGGTGGCCGCGGCCTGATTGAACAGCCGCATCAGGTCATCGGTCAGGGAGATGTAGAACCGGGACTCCCCGGGGTCCCCCTGGCGTCCGGAGCGTCCGCGCAGCTGGTTGTCGATCCGGCGAGACTGGTGACGCTCCGTGCCCAGCACGTAGAGCCCGCCGAGGTCGCGCACATCAGCGCCCTCTTCCCGGGTGCGTTCCTTGGCCGCGGCGAAGACCTCGTCCCACTTCTCCTCGTAGGCTTCAGAATCTTCCTCCGGGTCCAGGCCGAGCTTCTTCATCTCCGCGACGGCGTTGAACTCCGCGTTGCCGCCGAGCATGATGTCAGTGCCGCGTCCGGCCATATTCGTCGCCACGGTGACCGAGCCTTTCCGGCCGGCCTGGGCGACGATCGCTGCCTCATGCTCGTGGTTCTTCGCGTTGAGCACCTCATGGCGCACACCGGCCTTGGCCAGCTGACGGGAGAGGTACTCCGACTTCTCCACAGACTCGGTGCCGACGAGCACCGGCTGACCCTCCTTGTGCCGGGCGGTGATGTCCTTGACGACGGCGTCGAACTTCACGACCTCATTGCGGTAGACCAGGTCATTATGGTCCTCCCGCTGCCGGGGGCGGTTCGGAGGGATCGGGACCACGCCGAGCTTATAGGTGGACATGAACTCCGCCGCCTCAGTCTCAGCGGTACCGGTCATCCCGGAGATCTTCTCGTAGCCGCGGAAGTAGTTCTGCAGAGTCACCGTGGCCCGGGTCTGGTTCTCCGCCTTGATCCGCACGCCTTCTTTGGCCTCGATGGCCTGGTGCAGCCCCTCGTTATAGCGCCGGCCCTTGAGCATACGCCCGGTGTGCTCATCGACGATGTGGACCTCGTCCTTGATGACCACATAGTCGGAGTCACGCTTATAGAGCTCTTTGGCCTTGATCGCGTTGTTCAGGTACTGGATCAGCGTGGTGTTCTCGGTCTCGTAGAGGTTCTCGATGCCGAGATAGTCCTCCACCTTGTCGATGCCGGACTCCAGCACCCCGACGGTGCGCTTCTTCTCATCGACCTCGTAATCCTCGTCCCGGGTCAGCTTGGTGACCAGCGTCGCGAAGTCGGCGTACCAGCGGGAGATGTCCCCGGAGGCCGCTCCGGAGATGATCAGCGGGGTGCGGGCCTCATCGATGAGGATCGAGTCGATCTCGTCGATGATCGCGAAGTGGTGTTCGCGCTGAACCAGGTCCTCCAGACTCTGGGCCATGTTGTCCCGGAGGAAGTCGAAGCCGAACTCGTTGTTGGTGCCGTAGGTGATGTCGGCCGCGTAGGCCTCACGCCGGGCCTCAGGGCGCAGCGCGTTGGTGATGGTGCCGACGTCGAGGCCGAGGAAGCGGTAGACGCGCCCCATCAGTTCGGCCTGGTAGGAGGCCAGGTAGTCGTTGACGGTGACGACGTGGACGCCCTTGCCGGTCAGGGCGTTGAGGTAGGCCGGGGCGGTGGCGACCAGCGTCTTGCCCTCACCGGTGCCCATCTCGGCGATATTGCCCAGGTGCAGCGCCGCTCCGCCCATGATCTGGACGTCGAAGTGGCGCAGCCCCAGGGTCCGGTCAGCGGCCTCACGCACTGCGGCGAAGGATTCGGGGATCAGCGCGTTCAGCGACTCGCCCTCGGCGATCCGGTCCTTGAAGCGCTGGGTCTCTTCTTTGAGCTCGGTGTCGGAGAGGGCACGAAACTCGTCCTCGAGCACATTGACCTGGTCCGCGTAGCCGCGGAGGGACTTCAGGATCTTCTTGTCCCCGGTCTTGAGGATGCGTTCGAGCAGATTGGCCACAGTCGGTTCTCCATCAGGTCGTCAGGACACCGCGGGGCGGCGTCGCTGCCCGTGAAGAGGGCATGACACAACGACCCGGGCGGTCCGGTCCAACAGCCCATACTACGCCCCGGCACATCGGACCGTCGACGCGGAACGGGCCGGTCCGCGCGCACCACAGGCGCACATCGGACCGGCCCGTTCCCCGGATGATCAGCGGGGTGCGGCGGGGCATGCCGCGCCGCACATGGCGAGCACCTCAGGCCGCACCGTTCTCCGCCCGATAGTTCCGCTCCTCAGTGGTCGGCTCATCCTGGGCATCCTTCTCCGAGTCCAGGGAGATGACTCCGTAGGTCCATCCGCGGCGACGGTAGACCGCCGAGGCGAGGTTGGTCTCGGCGTCGATGTAGAGGAAGAAGTCGTGGCCGATGAGCTCCATCGCGTCGACGGCGGCGTCGACGGTCATCGGCTCAGCCGGGAAGACCTTACGGCGGATGCGGATGGGCGCGTCCTCGTCGTGACCCTCCCCGGGCGGCAGATCATGGACCTGCTCCGCATCGAGGACCTGCTCGTAGAGGGGGCGGTCTGAGGCGACGGGAGGAAGGCCGGCCAGTGCGGAGGCCACATCCGGTGCCCCGCCGCTGTTGTGGGCGCGGGACTTCTTCTTGTCCCGGGCCCGGCGCAGCCGTTCGGTCAGCTTGTTCAGGGAGATCTCGAAGGCCTGGAACTTGTCCTCGGCCTGCGCTTCGGAACGGACCACCTTGCCGCGGCCGACGACGGTCAGCTCGACGGTGAGCGCTGTGTCCGCCCGGCGGTGGGAGTTCTCACTGGAGACCTTGACCTCGAGACGCTGCCCCTTGTCGGCGAGCTGGTCGATCTTGTCGACCTTCTCCTCGACATGCTCTTTGAAGTCTGAGGGGATCTGGATGTTGCGTCCGGTGTAGCTGACCTGAAGGGTCATGATGTCCTCCTCGATTCCGACGTCGACACAGCGGCGAGGAGAGCCTCATGTCCCGTCACCGCTGTGATGGGACTCATCAGGTAAGTGCCCATACCCCACCATATGCCGAAACTCAGACGCCGTCATCCGGGCTCCGTACCCGCCTCAGTTCAGGGCCTGCTGCCGCACTGACCATGTGCCTCAGAACCGGCGTGCCTGCTCGGAGACTGCACGCGGTGCAGCCGCCAACACTGCCGCGCCGAGCACACGGGCCCCGGCCTCACTGGCCGCGGCGTACAGGGCCGAGAGGGTGGCACCGGTGGTCAGGACGTCGTCGACGAGCACCACCGGCGCACCGGAGAGCACCTGATGTCCCCGCGCCGTCGGCTGCCACATCCCGCGCACGGCCCGGCGCCGGGCGTCGAGGGTCCGGGACTTCTGCGCACTCGTCCGCAGCAGACCCGCAGGCCCCGGGCCACCGGTGATGAGCCCGGGCTCAGTGCACAGGCCGCTGGCCGTCAGCAGATACTCGACCGGTTCGATGCTGCGCCGCAGGCGACTGCGCAGCCCAGTGGGCGGACGCAGCAGCAGGATCTCCCCGGGCGCCGGGGCTGCTCCGAGTCCCTCACCGGGTAACTGAGTGCAGGCGGCCTGGACCGCCCGGTACAGCGCAGGGGCCAGCACCCGGCTCAGGCCGATCCGCTCATGGTCTTTGAACCCCAGGACGGCACGGCTGACCAGGCCCTGGTAACGCCCGGCCGCCATCACCGGCAGCACGCGCATGCCCGCCGCCGTCCCCCTCTCACCGATGATCGGCAGGGCCAGTGCCGCGGCCTCGGCGCGGAAGGGCTGGCGCAGCGCCCGGCGCAGCGCCGCAGCACAGAGATCGCAGAGCACGACGTCCTCCGCCAGGCACCCGGTGCACCACACCGGAGAGACCAGCGCCGCGGCCTGATCAGCGCAGTCGCGGAACATGCGCCCCGCGGCAGAGCACCAGATCCGATCTGCCGCCCGGCCGATCCCCCCGCCGATCTCTTGCCCGATCCCTCGGCCGATCTCTTGCCCGATCTCTCGTCCGGCTCCTGGCCTGGTCTTTCGTCCGGCTCCTGGCCTGATCGCTTCGCCCATCGTGCCAGCGTCGCTGACGAGGCCACCGGGTACCAGAGCCGAAGGGCCGTTGTGGAGAACGCTCAGCCCGGGTAGGAATAGTCGCGCATCTCCACGTCGTTCTCAGTGCTCCACAGCTGCCCAGGCAGCACCTGGACCGGGTCCTCCACAGTCTCGGCGAAGAGCTGGCGCTGGTTTCCGCCGATGGAGGTCCCCTCCCCCACAGAGACGTTCTGCAGACCCAGCAGCACCGGGCCGACCGCCTGGGTCGTGCCGGAGAAGCTCACCCGTTCGATCTTCTGCGAGTCCTCCTCGGAGGAGGCCCAGACCACCAGCTCATCGGCAGAGATCCAGCGGGCCTCCTCGATATCTGTGGTCACCGGCAGACGGATCGGTGAGCCGATACCGTAGGGCACTCCGGAGGCATCGCGGATGATACCGGCGACGTGCAGAGACCGTTCATCGCCCTCTTCGAGCACGATGGCCACCCGCGCGCCGTCCTGGGAGACCCGCAGCGAACTGATCCCGACCCCGTCCAGCCAGTCCACGGAGAGCTCGACGGCGGAGTCCTCGGCGTCCCCGGCGTCCTCGGAGTCTTCGGCATCCTCACCGTAGGGCAGGGCATGGACGGCCGCACCGTCGTCGTTGGCGGAGGCCACCCAGGTCCACCCGAAGTTGTCCATCGACGGGCGGGTCAGCGACTCACCGGAGAGCATCTCCTCGGGCTCCTGATCCGGACGCACGTGGAAGAGCCGCTCCGCCTCACCGTCGAGGAAGGCGAAGACGTCATCCTCAGCCTCCGGCACAGCCGGATGCTGCGGTTCCAGTGCCGAGATATCCGGCAGATTGGGGATGCTCAGCTCGTGATACCCATCGAGCCGTCCGAGCTGATCGTCGAGGATGCCGACCTGCGGTGCGGTCACCACCGGTTCGTCGATGACGTCGAGCGGTTCGAGGTCCTCGTCCACCTCCAGGACCTGCTGGCCCACGGTCATCTCCACGGAGGAGACGTCGTTGAGCTGAGTGAGCGCCAGATCCATCTGGTGGATCATCAGCTGCTGCTGCTCCGCCGAAGCGCCCTGCAGAGCCCCGGCCGCGAGCTCCACCCTCGCCTGGCCGTCATCGATCGGCACGGAGGCATGTTCCAGGGCCGCACCTTCGGGGAACGCGGAGGAGACGGCAGGCTCCAGATACGGGGCCGGCCCATCCAGCAGCGCCGCGGCCACCCGGGAGGCCGTGCCGGTCCTGGTGGCGAACCACCGCTGATCCGGCACGGCGTACTGCTGCTGCGGGTCATAGAAGTAGAGCGTGTATGAGGCGTAGACCCGGTTGAAGTTCACCGAATCGATCATGGTGAAATCCGGGGCCTCGGCGATGCGGACCTCACCGTCGTGCTCGCCGACCTCGATCTCGAAGGACTCGCTGCGGCCCTCGGGCAGCGGAGTCATGATCCCATCGGCGTCGACGACGGCCTCGACCTCCATCTGCACGGTGTAGGAGTCCTCCCCGTCGGGGAAGAACACCGGGTCCGCGGAGTACACCCAGGTGCGCTGAGCGGGGTTCCAGGTCTCGGCCAGCTCAGGTGTCAGGTATTCCCGCGCCACGGAGAATTCGTCCTGCGGGCCGACGCCGGCCTGGATGAACCCTTCGATGATGCTGTTCTCATCGGCTCCCTCCCCTGGGGACTGAGGCTGGATCTGTGGTGCCGCTTCCTCACCGGTATCCGGCTCAGTGGTGCCCACCGGCCCGTCGGTGGGGATGACCGGAGCGCAGGCGGAGAGCAGCAGGGCTACAGCGGCCAGCAGCACCGGAAGCACACGCCGCAGCGTCGGCTGCTCCAGGCCGCGGGCACCTGAAGCGAGGCGGGCAGAGCTGTGCGCCGTCATCAGTCCTCCCCTCCGGGCTGGTAGAGCGACTGCTCGCTGACCCGATCGTGATCGATCTCTCCGGCGACCACCTCGGGGATGATCTCCTCGGCGGCGATGCGGTCACCGGGGTCATAGGCCGGCGGCAGCGCCAAGGGCGAGGCGCGGTACGGGGTGCCGTGCTGGCGCGGCAGCACCAGCCGGAAGCACGAGCCCTGGCCCTTCTCCCCCCAGGCGTCCAGGGCACCCTGATGCAGCCGGGTGTCCTCAGTGGCGATGGAGAGGCCCAGCCCGGAGCCGCCGGTGGTGCGCGCCCGCGCCGGGTCCGCACGCCAGAAACGATCGAAGACGTGGGCGACCTCGGAGGGGCTCATTCCGATGCCGTGGTCCCGCACGGCGAAGCCCACTGCCGTCGGTGAGGAGCCGATCACCAGATCCACCGGCCGACCCTCGGAATGCTCGACCGCGTTGTTCACCAGATTGCGCAGGATGCGGTCGATCCGGCGGGCGTCGACCTCAGCGCGGAAATCGTCATCGCCACCGAGCACGACCAGCGACAACCGTGCCCCGGCGTTATAGGCCAAAGGCTGAGCCGTGGTCAGCACCTCCTGGGCGACCTGCCGCAGATCCACCTGGGCCAGGGCAAGCTCCGCGGCCCCAGCGTCGAAGCGGGACATCTCCAGCAGGTCCGCCAGCAGCGCCTGGAACCGCTCGACCTGGTGATACAGCAGCTCCGCGGAACGCTGGTTGATCGGGTCGAACTCATCACGGGCGTCATGGAGCACTTCGGCGGCCATGCGCACGGTGGTCAGCGGAGTCCGCAGCTCATGGGAGACATCCGAGACGAAGCGCTGCTGCATCTTCGACAGGTTCGCCAGCTGGGTGATCTGGTCCTGCAGGTTCGAGGCCATCCGGTTGAAGGACACCCCCAGACGGGCGATCTCGTCCTCCCCGCGCACGGCCAGACGCTGGTCGAGCTGGCCTGCGGCGATACGTTCAGAGACTTCGGCGGCCTGGGAGATCGGGGCGACGACGGACCGAGTGACCCAGGCGGCGATGGTCATGTTCATGACCAGCAGCGCGGCACCGGCGAGGAAGAGGATCCGCAGCACGAAGGCCAGCGATTCCTGGACGGATTGGAAGTCGTAGACGAAGTACAGCGCCCAGGCGTGGCCCGGCGGAATGGTCACCTGGGTGCCGAAGGCCACCCCGGGGACTTCACGGCCATTGCGTTCGATGGCCACCGACTGCCAGTACTGGCCCGATCCCGAGGCCACGGCCTCGGCCAGCTCATCGGAGATGATGCTGGAATCGACGTCCTGGGAGGAACGCGGCGAGACGTAGACCGACTGGGACTCATCCAAGGGTTCCAGGATGTAGTAGCGCCGGGCCTCCGTGCCGGAGCCCTCGAGCATCGCATCCGAGCCGGCCAGCAGCTCCTCAGTCTGCGTGCGATCAGCGGTGGAGGCGTTGGCGAAGAAGTTGCGCAGATCATCGAGACCGTTGGTGGCCTCAGTCTCGACCTGCTCGAACCGTTCCTGGAACAGTCCGCTGGTCACCTGGTGGGTGAGGAACACGGCGACGAGCAGCGTGCCGATCATCGTGAGCAGACCGGTGAAGGCCACCGCGCGGAACAGCAGGGAGCGGCCCCATAACCGCGGCAGCCGGCCGATGCTGCGCAGCATGGTGCCGAGACTGCGCTGCGGTGCGGCCGGTTCGGGGGAAGCGGCCGAGACCACGGGGATGGACCCGGTCGTCTCGGCGGTGCGCCGTGAGCCGGAGGCGGTCCCGTCAGCAGGGTGCTCCGTTTCATCCCGCAGCTCATCCCGCGGCTCATCACCCAGCTCGTCACCCGGCTCATCCGGCAGCGTCTTGTCCGGCTGCGCAGCCTCGGGCTGTGTCTCATCCCGCAGTGTCTCGTCCGGCTGCGCGCCGCCCCGCTCCGCCTCGTCCTCAGATGCCGCGATGGCTCAGCCCTGCCCGCCTGCCTTATAGCCCACCCCGCGCACGGTCTGCACCAGCTCAGGGTGCTCGGGGTCGCGTTCGATCTTCGACCGCAGCCGCTGCACGTGGACGTTGACCAGACGAGTATCGGCCTGATGCCGGTACCCCCAGACCTCCTCCAGTAGCATCTCCCGGTTCCACACCTGCCAGGGCTTCTTCGCCAGAGCGGTGAGCAGATCGAACTCCAGCGGAGTCAGGGAGATCCTGGTCTCTCCGCGACGGACCTCATGACCGGCGACGTCGATGGTCAGGTCCCCCAGGCTCAGCTGCTCAGACTCCTGGCGCTGCGTGCCCTCCGAGGGGCGCAGCCGGGCCCGCACTCTGGCCACCAGCTCCGCCGGTTTGAAGGGCTTCGGCACATAGTCATCAGCACCGGCCTCAAGACCGCGGACCACATCGGCGGTGTCGGACTTCGCGGTGAGCATGACGATCGGAGTGTCAGCCTCCGCCCGGATCTCCCGGCAGACTTCGATGCCGTCCTTACCCGGAAGCATGAGGTCCAGCAGCACCACATCGGGTCTGGCCGAACGGAAGGCCTCCAAGGCGCCGTGACCGGTCGCGCAGAACGTCGGCTCGAATCCGTCGTTGCGCAGGACGATACCGATCATCTCGGACAGCGCCTCATCATCGTCGACGACCAGAATGCTGGCTCTCATCTGCTCTCCTTCTCCCCCGTCAGCGTGCCTGAAGTCCGCGCGCCGGACCACACCGACGGGCTGCGGCTCCGCAGCCCAGGATATCCGACTGCCTCCACAACGCCGTGCGTGGCGCTTCCCCCTCAGCACAGACAGGTGACAGACTATGAGCCGGGAAACGACCGGTCTGGGTTCAGTACGGTATTGAAGACGCTGTTGAAGAGGGCATGGTGACCAACGCATCGTGGCAGCACGAAGGACTCGGAGGCTCCGGGGCAGATCCCGCGCGGCCCGGGGCGGTGTTCCCGTTGCGGAGGATGACCCTCGGTGAGGTCTTCGGCGCAGGTTTCGCGATGCTGCGCCACAGCCCGCGCACCATGCTGGGAATACCCCTGGCCGCCGCGGCGGCGAACCTGCTGCTCTCCCTGGCGATCTCCCTGATTCCCTCGGTGCGCGAGTTTCAGCGCTTCGTCTGGGACCCCTCGGTCCAGGAACAGGCCGCCACCGGCGCCAGTCCGCTGGAAGTGCCGTTCAGCGCCACCGCCATCGTGGTGATGATGGGCATCGGCATCGTGCAGAACCTGCTGCTCTACCTCAGCTTCGCTGCGCTCGCCGTACCGGTGTTCCGGGCGGCCTACGGCTACCAGACCTCCTTCGCCCACGTCGCGCACGCCGGGCGGCAGCGCGCGCCGCAGCTGACGTTGCAGATGATCATCAACGGTATCGGGGTCTTCCTGGTCATGGCCGTCGCGATGATCGCCGCCGTGGTGTTCATGGTCCTCACCCTATTCATCGGAGCGATCGTGGTGATTCCGGCGCTGATCCTTCTGGTGGCCTGGGTCTCCGCGGCCCTGCTCTTCAGCCCGTTCGCCGTCGTCGTCGAGGGCCGCGGGCCGCTCCAGGCCATCGGGCGTTCCTGGGCCCTGAACCGTGGACGCTGGTGGCGGCACATCGGCACCCTGCTGCTGCTCTACCTGATGGCGGCGGCCGCGAGCGTCGTAGTGATGATCCCGATGCTGCTGATCTCCGGGCTGATGTCCTCAGCCACCGAGGGAGGCGGCGCCGGCAGCACAGTGGCCATGGTTGTCACCATGGTGCTGGAGATGGGTGTCGCGGCCCTGTTCACTGCTGTCTTCGCCGGATGCGCCGCTGTGATGATGCTCAATGCCCGCTTCGAACAGGAGGGGCTCGACGTGGTGCTGCTGGCCAAGGCCGAAGGCGCGCACGACGACGGTATGGTCGTCCCGGGCTCCGCCGAGCACGTACCGGAGGCAGGGCCGTTCCGGCCGGGCGCATCAGGCGGTGCCCCTATGCCGAATGCCTGGCAGAACCCCTACGGGGGAAATCCCTACGGTGGGAACTCCTATAGCGGGAACCCCTACGGCGAGAACCCCTACGGGCAGCCCCCGCATGGTCAGTCGCCATATGGCCAGCCCCCGCATGGCCAGCCACCCTACGGGCAGAATCCCTACGGCTCTCACCCGTCCGACGGTGGCTCCTGGGGCGGTCCCTCCAGTGATGACCCCCGCAGTGATGACCCCCGCCCCCGCTGAGGTCTGCTCCCGGTATGTCCCTGGTTGCCTCACTCGACTCTGTGCGTCAGTTCTCTGCGCACCTGACCCCTGACCGGGATGAGGCGCGCGAACTGCTGGAGCGCGAACTGCAGGACCCGAAATATCAGGATCCCGCGCCCTGGTATCGCCTGGGCCGCTTCTTAGAGCAGCTCCTCGGTCAGTTGAGTTCAGGGTTTGGGGTGTTTCCGAGCTTCTCCCTGGCGTGGGGACCGATCCTGCTGATCATCGTCGTACTCGTCGTCATCGTCATCGCCGTGCTGATGGTCCGGCCGCGTCTGCAGCGCGGTCACCGAGACGCCCCGCTGGAGATGGAACCCGGGGTCAGCGCTGAAGAGCTGCTGTCCCGGGCTGAGGCCCTGCTGCAGTCCGGCGCCGTCGATGAGGCCTTCCGCACCCTCTTCCATGCCCTGGTCCGCGCCGCGGAGGAACGCGACCTGCTTCCCGAACTGCCCGGACGCACCGCCACCGAAGCTGCTCAGGAGCTCAGTGCCGCCTTCGGCGCTGAGCAGCGGCGTCTGCGCCGAGCCGCGGAGCTGTTCAACCTCTCCCGCTATGGCGGCCGGAAGCTGCGCCGTGAGGACGTCGACGAGCTGCACGAACTCTGCGAGGCGCTGGCCGCCACCACGCCCCACCAGACCACGGCGTCCTGGTCGCCAGCCCAGGTGGTGGCACCGCGATGAGCACCCCGTCGGCCCAGGGCACCGGCACCACCGCGAGCGCAGTGCTGCCGACCACGGTCGCCGCCTCAGGCGAGGCCTGGCGCGGATGGCGCCGCCGGTGGCAGTTCTGGGTCCTGCTGCTGGTCTTCGCCGTCCTCGCGGCCACGATCTACCTGGTGGCCAGCCCCGACGGCACCGAACGCTACGATCCGGAATCCACCGAGCTCAGCGGCTACGGAGCCCTGACCGCTGTACTGGAGGACGAGGGCGTCGAGGTGGACACCGTGCGCACCGGCGCAGCCGTGCTCTCTGCCCTGGAGGAGGAGCCCGAGGCCACTCTGGTGGTCAGCGAAGCCGTCCGCCCGGTCAACCCCGATATCCTCGACGAGCTCATCGCCCAGGACCGGCCGATCGTGTGGGTCGCCCCGCAGTCGGTGGTGAACCATCCGGAATTCGATGACCTGATCGCCTCAGGCCCCTATGCGGCGTCCTCGGATCAGGGCGCCCTGCCGGCGGGGAGCGCCTGCTCCCATCCCGGCGCCGAGGCCGCGGAGACGATCATCGGCCCCTCTGCGCTCTACTCCTCAGCCGAGGGCTCTGCTCTCCACGGCTGCTTCCCGGGTGGGGCGGCCGAGGATGGTGAGGAGCCCGGATACGCGCTGGTCGAGACCGATCACGGTGTGCTCTTCGGTGCGCCCCAGACCTTCACGAACCACCAGATCACCGAAGCCGGTGGTGCGGCGCTGGGCCTGCACCTCTTCGGCGAGCGCGATCACGTCATCTGGTACACCCCCGCTGACGGCGATGTCAGCGGCACTGACGGGGGGCCCGCGGAGGAGCCGTTGGCCCTGCTCCCCGAGTGGTTCGACTGGCTCTTACTGTGGCTGCTGATCTGCACGGTGCTCTTCGCCGTGATCATGGGCCGACGTCGCGGGCCGCTGGTCGTCGAGCCTCTGCCGGTGGAGGTGCCAGCGTCCGAATCAGCGGAGGGCCGCGGTCGGCTGTATCAGCAGGCCAACGCGGTGGGCCCCTCGGCGCGGACTCTGCGCTCCGCGCTACTGCTGCGTACGGCCCGCCTGCTGCGTCTGGGGCCGGCGGAGGAAGGCACTGTCATCGAAGCCGCCGCCCGGCACAGCCGCCGCTCCATCCCTGACGTGGTGGAGATCCTGGACACCTCGCAGCTGCGCAGCAACGCCGATCTGCTGCGCTATGGTCGGCGTCTGGCTGACTTCGAGGACGAGCTGCACACCCGGCTGGGCCTGCCCACCCGGGCCGAGCAGGTGGCTGAGCAGACATCTGAGCAGACATCTGAGCAGTCAGCCGAGCAGGCGACTGAGCGGCTGGCTGAAGACAGGTCTGAGCACAGGTCTGAGCACACCGTGGGCCCGCCAACCGGCGGCATGACAGATCAGAGCATCTACGAGACTGAGGCACCGGCGCCCGATGCCGGAGGACGGAGAAATACGTGACCGAGCATCCCCCCGCAGCACCGGAACCACAGCACCCCGGCAGTGCCGCCCCGCAGGACTCCCAGGATCTGCGCGAGCGTTTCCACCAGGTCCGCCAGGAGGTCGCCAAAGCAGTCGTCGGCCAGGACGGCGCGGTCACCGGTGTGCTCATCGGGCTTCTGGTCCGTGGACATGTGCTGCTGGAAGGTGTTCCCGGTGTGGCCAAGACCCTGCTGGTCCGGGCCATCTCCGCCTCGTTGTCGTTGGACACCGCGCGCGTGCAGTTCACCCCTGACCTGATGCCCGGTGATGTCACCGGGTCATTGGTCTACGACTCCACCACCGGTGATTTCACCTTCCGTGAGGGCCCGGTGTTCACCCACCTGATGCTGGCCGACGAGATCAACCGCACCCCGCCGAAGACTCAGGCGTCACTGCTGGAGGCCATGGAGGAGCGCCAGGTCTCCGTGGACGGCATCGGCCGTGCGCTTCCGGATCCCTTCTTGGTCGCGGCCACCCAGAACCCGGTGGAATATGAGGGCACCTACCCGCTGCCGGAGGCGCAGCTGGACAGGTTCCTGCTCAAAGTCCAGCTGGATCTGCCCCAGCGCGGGGAGGAGATCGAGGTCATCCGGCGGCATTCGGCCGGTTTCAACCCCTCTGATCTGGCTGATGCCGGTGTCCGCGCCGTCGCCGGAGCCAACGAGGTGCTCGCCGCCCGGCAGGCGGTGTGGAAGGTCTCCATCGCCCCCGAGGTCATCGCCTATATCGTCGACCTCGCCCGTGCCACCCGCCAGTCCCCCAGCTTCCAGCTGGGGGTCTCGCCTCGCGGTGCCACTGCGCTGATGAGCGCGTCCAAGGCCTGGGCCTGGCTCTCCGGCCGCGACTTCGTCACCCCCGACGACGTCAAAGCCCTGGCCCTGCCCTGCCTGCGGCACCGGGTCTCGCTGCGCCCGGAGGCCTCGATGGACGGGGTCGCCGTCGATGATGTGCTGCAGGGGATCCTGGCCAGCGCCCCGGTGCCCCGCTGATGGTGCTGACCCTCCGTCTGCTGCTGGTGGCGCTGGGGCTCAGCGTCGTGATCGTCGCCTTCCCTGGGCAGCAGACGCTGTGGCTGTGCCTGCTGGCGCTGGGGCTGCTGGTGGCCGCTGACATGCTGCTGGCGGCCTCTCCGCGGCGGCTGCGGGTGGAGCGGGTGACCACCGAGCCGGTCCGGCTGGATCAGCGGAGCACCGCGGTGACCGTGGTCCATCACACCGGGTCGCGGCGGCTGCGCGGCAGCGCGAAGGACGGGTGGCAGCCCTCAGCCGGGGCGCTGAACCCGGTGAGCACGGTGAGCATCATACCGGGGCAGAGCACCCGGCTGCGCACTGTGCTGCGACCACGACGACGAGGGGATCTGACCTCGCAGACCCTGGCGGTACGCTCGATCGGGCCCCTGGGGCTGGCTGGGCGTCAGGTCACCCATCGCGCAGTCCACCGGCAGCGAGTGCTGCCGCCGTTCCGTTCACGGCGGCATCTTCCCTCGAAGCGGCACAGGCTGCGGGAGCTCGACGGGCAGACGGCCGTGCAGATCCGCGGGGCGGGCACTGAGTTCGACTCCCTGCGTGACTATGTCCGCGGCGATGACGTCCGTTCCATCGATTGGCGGGCCACCGCTCGGCGGCAGCATCTGGTGGTGCGCACCTGGCGCCCGGAGCGGGACCGCCGGGTGGTGCTGTGCCTGGATGCCTCCCGCACCTCAGCGGCACGGGTAGAGGATGAGCCTCGCCTGGACACCGGGATCGAGGCCGCCCTGCTGCTGGGGGTCCTCGCCGCCGGCGCCGGGGACCGAGTCGATCTGCTGGGCTTCGACCGACGACTGGTCACCCACGCGCGGTCCTCAGCCAATGGGGATTTCCTGCACACCATGGTCTCCGCGCTGGCACCGATCCACCCGGAGCTGGTGGAGGCTGACTTCTCGCAGCTACCCGGACATGTGGGATCAGTGACCACGCAACGCTCGCTGGTGGTGGTCCTGACCTCCTTGGATTCGGCGTCCTTCGAAGAGGGGCTGCTGCCGGTGCTGCCTGCCCTGACCCAGCGGCATCTGGTGCTCATCGCCTCAGTGCAGGATCCGGATCTCGCCCGCCGCACGGTGGCGCGGGAGACGGTGGGTGAAGTGTACCGGGCCGCTGCGGCGGAGCGCTCGCTGATCGAGCGGAAGGCCCTGCGGGCTCAGCTGAGCTCCTTGGGTGTGGAAGTGGTGGAGGCTCCACCGCATCAGCTGCCCCCGGAGCTGGCCGATGCCTATATCCGGCTCAAGGCGGCCGGGCGGCTGTGAGGTTGGTGGCCGCTATGAGGTGGTGGCCGCTGGTGGTGCCACCGTCGCGCCGTTGAACCGCGCGGTCGGGTTCCGTATCGTTGGTGGGTCATCAGCAGTCATCAGCAGTGCCTCACAAGGCACCACGTCCCCATGCACCGACGAGGAGAGAGCCGTGAAGGTCCTGGCAGCCATGTCCGGCGGAGTGGACTCCGCCGTGGCGGCGGCACGCGCGGTGGAGGCCGGCCACGACGTCGTCGGCGTCCATCTGGCCCTGTCCCGGATGCCCGGCACGCTGCGCACCGGCTCGCGGGGATGCTGCACGATCGAAGACTCCTCCGACGCCTGGCGGGCCTGTGAGACTCTGGGCATCCCCTTCTATGTGTGGGACTTCTCCTCCCGGTTCAAGGAGGACGTGGTCGATGACTTCATCGCCGAATACGCGGCCGGACGAACGCCGAACCCGTGTATGCGCTGCAACGAGAAGATCAAGTTCGAAGCCCTGCTGGACAAGGCCCTCGCCCTGGGGTTCGACGCCGTATGCACCGGTCACTACGCCGAGCTCATCGAGTCTGAGGACGGCACCCGCCAGCTGCATCGCGCCGCGGACTGGGCGAAGGACCAGTCCTATGTGCTCGGCGTCCTCACCGAGGAGCAGCTGCGTCATTGCCTGTTCCCCTTGGGCCGGACACCGTCGAAGGACGCGGTGCGCGCCGAGGCCGCCGAACGGGGTCTCTCCGTGGCGAAGAAACCGGACTCTCATGACATCTGCTTCATCCCCGACGGCGACACCCGCGGGTGGTTGGCCGAACAGATCGAGATGCGCAGCGGCCCCATCGTCGATCCGGACGGAGCGCAGATCGGCGAACATGACGGGGCCGAGGCCTATACCGTCGGGCAGCGCCGCGGACTGAAGCTCGGCCGTCCCGCAGCCGACGGCAAACCGCGCTTCGTCCTGGAGATCCGGCCGAAGGAGAACACTGTCGTCGCCGGCCCGAAGGAACTGCTCGAGATCGACCGGATCACCGGTATCCGCCTCTCCTGGGCCGGTGCGCCGGTGCCGCAGGCCAGCACCGGGGAGCCCTTCGACATCGACCTGCAGATCCGCGCCCACGCCGATCCGGTGCCGGCTCGGGCGTGGGTTCCGCTGGATCCGCAGTCACCAGCTGAGGAGGCCGAGCTGATCGTCGAACTGGGAGCCCCTCTGCGCGGCGTGGCACCGGGCCAGACGGCAGTGATGTATCAGGGCACGCGCGTGCTGGGACAGGCGACGATCGACACTGCGCGGTCCCGGGACTACCAGGCTGCCGGGGCATTAGACTGACCGCCATGACCGCCCCTGAGCCTTCCGCCGAGTCCGCACCGGACCCCCGCGGCGGTGACGCCGCAGCGCTTGTCGACGCCGAGGTCATGGCAGAACTGGTGGCGATGCGTGCCAGCATCGACAACATCGACGCCACCTTGGTGTACCTGCTCGCCGAACGGTTCAAAGCCACCCAGCGCGTGGGCCACCTCAAGGCCGCCCACCAGCTGCCCGCCGGTGACCCGCAGCGTGAACGCAACCAGATCGCCCGGCTCAAACACCTGGCCGCTGAGGCGCAGCTCGACCCTGAGTTCGCCGAGAAGTTCCTGAACTTCATCATCGACGAGGTCATCCGTCACCATCAGGCGATCTCCGCTGCCGGCGGCCCCGCACAAGTCGGTCGGAATGACCCGAAAAACCAGCAGAGCCAGAACACGCGGACCAACGGGCGGACCAGCGAGCGGGCCCATGAGCGGGCCCATGAGCAGACCACGGACCACAGCCGCTGATGCCGGTCGCATCTTTCGCCCCGGGCATACTGCCCGGAACCGATCCCCTAGCCTGGGTGGGTGCCCTGGAGGATGAGCTGCCGGCGCCGCATTCTCCGGCAGTGCCCGAACTGCCGGCCCGCGGCCACCCGGCGGGGCTGACCGGCCGGGCGACCGCCCTGCTCAGCGAACTGCACACGGATCTGACCTCCTACGGCTGGCGGCTGACCTCCGGAGCAGGTGCCGATCACCGGCGGGCGGCCTCACTGCTGCGCGCCGACGTCGATGTGCTCACCGATGTCCGCGGCGAACGCGCAGACTCCGGCACGGCCTCGGCCACCGCCCCGCTGACGCTCTTCGTCCTGGGGCCGGTAAGTCTGTGTGCACGTCTGGCCCTGCCCGACGGCGAGAAGGTGCTCATCGACCACGGTGCACGGCGGGACGTCACCGATTCGCTGGCGGCCGGCATCGCCGAGCTCACCGCACGTCTGCGACGGACCGCACTCGCTGCCCCGGCTGACGCCTCGTCGGCGCCCATGCTGCGGATAGTGCTGCTGGAGCCGGACTATCACCGGTTGCGCGCCGGGCAGATCCCCACGGTGAGCGGATATCAGAGCATCGGTGCGCTGCCGCGGGACGAGGCACGAGCACTGGTGGGACGTGTACTGGAGCAGCTGCGGACTCAGGCCGCCGCTGCTGAGACCGAGAGCACCGATGAGCTGCTGGTGGATCTCGGCCGCGCCCCGGAGCCGGAGCATGTCGAGGATCTCTTCGCCCGCTCGGAGACCCGTGCCGATGGATTCGTCCTGCCTGTGACGGGCATGGATGCGCACCAGTGGGAGCGCGTCGCCGAGCTGGTCGAAGCCGGCGCCCGGTGCGGTGCCGCAGTGCTGAGCCGCACAGAACTGGCCGCAGCAGCGGGGCCCAGCAGCACCGACGCACTGCCGGCGGTGAGCACCCTGGCTCAGCGGGTCCGAGGCCCCTGGCAGGGTATGGGGATGCCCCCGGCGTCGTTGGAGGCATTCTCGCTCACAACCGCCGGTGCGCAGGCGGCCGGGCCGGGTCAGCTGCTGCGCGATGCGATGGCGCGGCTGAGCCCCGCCGCCGCGCTGCGTGCGATGACCCGGGTCCGCGATGCCGCCGAGGCTCTCGAGGACCAGCGCCGACAGGGGTGACGCCGCTATGCGGCCGTTCTCAGCGAGATTGTCGGCGTCCGGGCCGGTGGCACCGTCCGCAGCACCTCCAGACGTGCGGGAGCAGCCGGTGCGGTCAGCGGGTGCGGTCAGCCGCCATGCCCGCGGCACGTGCCCGGCCGATGATCTCCGGGAGCACCGCAATCAGGGCCTCGACATCGTCCTCGGTGGTGGTGTGGCCCAGGGTGAAGCGCTGGGCGCCGCGTGCCTGTTCCTCTGACAGTCCCATCACCAGCAGCACTCGGGAGGGGCGTGGCACACCGGCTGAACAGGCCGAACCGGTGGCAGTGGCGAACCCGGCCATATCCAGCATGAACAGCAGCGAATCGCCCTCCGCACCGGCCACCGTGACGTGAAGATTCTGCGGCAGGCGCCGCTGCGGAGCGGTCCGCGGATCCGGCCCACGCAGAGTCACCCCGGGGATCTCCACCACGGCCTCCACCAGGCGGTCCCGCAGCTGAGCCAGACGCGCGGCCTCCTCCTGACGTCCGGCCACCACTTCCTCCACCACCGCGGCGAAGGCACAGATCCCGGCGACGTCGAGGGTGCCGGAGCGGATGTCACGTTCCTGCCCACCGCCGTGGAGCACCGGGGTCAGCGTGACTTCGCGGCGGACCAGCAGTGCGCCGATCCCCACCGGGCCGCCAAGCTTATGCGCGGTGATCGCCATCGTCGCTGCGCCGCAGGCGGAGAAGTCCACGGCGGTGGTGCTGAGTCCCTGGACCGCATCGGTGTGGACCGGGACGCCGAAACGCTCACATAGCCTGACGAACTCGGCCACCGGCTGCAGGGCACCGACCTCGCTGTTGGCCCACATCAGCGTGGCCACAGCGACCGACTCGGGTTCCTCGGCGACCAGCTGCTCCAGGAGCTGTTCCGCGGCAGGCAGATCAACCACGCCCTCGGCGTCCACCGGAAGCAGGCGCAGCTGTGCCTCGTCATGGGCTTCGAGCCATTCGGCGGTCTCGAACACCGCTGAATGCTCGATGCCCGGCAGCAGCACGTATCGGCGGCGGGGGTCAGCACTGCGCCGAGCCCAGTAAAGCCCTTTCAACGCCTGGTTATCTGCCTCAGTGCCCCCTGAGGTGAAGATGACCTCGGAGGGGTGGGCGCCGACGGCGGCGGCCAGCTGAGCCCGCGCGGCGTCGACTGCGGCGCGGGCCCGGCGTCCGGCCGAATGCAGCGACGACGGGTTGGACAGCGTCATGGTCTCGGTGAGCACCCGCACGGCGGTTTGCCGCACCGGTGCGGTGGCGGCGTGGTCGAAGTAGCGCGGCTCGGCGGTGTTCGGCGGTTCCATGTCTCCTCGATGGTACCGGTCTCCTCGATGGTACCGGCGGGCGGGCCGCCGGTGGGACGCGCTATCGTTGACGGTCGATGGCGACTCAATCCCGCGGCCCCTCCGACCGCTCCGACGACGGCGGTCACCGCCACGATGACCACCCCGAGCGCACCGGTACGCTCTACGACGTGCTCGGGATCTCCCCGGCCGCCGATGCGCAGCAGATCCGGCGTGCCTACCGTCGTCGGGTGCGGGATTCGCATCCGGATCTCGGCGGTTCGTCAGCGCAGTTCCAGCAGGTCCAGCATGCCTTCGATGTCCTCAACGACGAATCTGCCCGGGCCGACTATGACAGATCCCTGCGCGAGGCCGGCAGCGAATCCCCCGGTGCCGCCGGTGCCGCCTACCGTGACGACCGTTCCGATTGGGGCGGCTACGGACGCGGGACGTTCACTGCGGGCGCTCGGGGCTCCGGGCAGGGCACTGAACGCACAGGGGACTATCGGCCCTCGGGGATGGCGCATCAGCCGCCGGTCTATCGTCCCGAGCTCTCTGATACGGTGCCGCTGTCACTGACGCTGACCAGCCAGCGCGTCCACGGCGAGATCGCCGGTGGTGGGCTCGCGGGGCTCTTCGGCGGCGGCTCTGAGCGTCGGCTGCAGCGGATGAGTCACCTGTTGGAACGCCATGTGCTCGGTGAGCTTCCCGCCGCACGTCTTTTCCAGGACGTGACGCTGGCAGTGCCCCAGCTGGACCGGAAGGGGCGTCCCAAGCGCAGCCAGTCGGCTCCGCGGGCTGAGCAGGTCGTGGTCTGTGGCGACGTCCTCGTGGTGGTCGGGTCAGTGGAGGTGCCCGCCACCACGGCGTCCTGGGATGGGCGGGTGCTGCGCAGCGGCGGACGCTCGGTCACAGTGCCCGACGTCGTCGCCCAGGCACGGATGCTCCGCGAGGTGCTTCTGCGCCGCGATGATCGCGCCGATGGTCGCACCGATGATCGCACCGATGGGCACAGGCCGCTGAGCGTCCACGGGCAGGTGGTGCTGCTCGCCCCGGACGGCAGTCTGATGAGCCCGGTGGTGGAGACGATCGGCCACGGCGCTGCCGCACCCGGTGCTGCCGCGCGGGCGATGAAGAACATCGTGGCCGCATTGGCAGCCTCGCCGCAGGCCAACGTGGTCGATCGTCACCTGCTGGCGACGCTGCGTGAGCAGCTGGTCCGCCCGGACGGTGCCTGAGCTGAACGGTGTCCCACGCGGCGGCAGCCGGGCGGTAGGATCGGCGTCGTGTCCGAGCCCCTGCGTATCTTGGTCGACCAGCCCGAAATCCCGGGCAATACCGGCAATCTGATCCGTCTGGCGGCGGTGACCGGTGTGGCGCTGCATCTGGCCGAACCGCTGGGCTTCGACTTCGCTGACGCCAAACTCCGCCGCGCCGGGCTCGACTACCACGATCTGGCGGTGCTCACCGTGCATCCCAGCTTGGAGGAGGCGTACCGAAGTCTGGCACCGCAGCGGGTGTTCGCGTTCACCGGCGAGGGCGAGACCCGGTTCACCGATATCACCTACCGTCCCGGCGATGTCCTGCTCTTCGGCCGCGAATCCACCGGGCTGGATGACCATGTCACACATGACCCTCGCGTGACGGCACGGGTCAGAATCCCGATGCAGCCTTCCCGCCGCTCCCTGAATCTGGCGAACTCGGTCTCCATCGCGGTCTACGAGGCCTGGCGGCAGAACGGTTTCGACGGCGCCGTCTGAGCTGAGCACGCTCACCGGGGCGTCACTGCGCTTGAGAAGCCTGCACCTTCACTAAGCTGGTCTCCATGACCGATGCTTCCCCGCGCCCCGACGACGACGAGACCGTGCCACAGGACGTTCCGGACACGCCTGAAGACGATTCAGACGATGCCGCCCGGGAGCATGATGCTGCCCAGGAGCCTGAGGCCGTCGGTGAGGCCGCCGAGGGCACGGAGCCCGGTGAGCAGTCCCAGGATCCTCAGGACACCCACGACGCCGACGGGCCTCCGGCCACTGGCACCACGCACCAGGGCGGGGTGACCCAGGAGGCCGGGGTGACCCAGGACGCCGAGGACTCTGCAGACACGGCGCAGCACACTCTGGCGCGGCTGCTGACTCAGACGGCACGCGGGGACCAGTCCGCCTTCGCGCAGTTCTACGAGGCCACCGCCGAGGTGGTCTACGGTCTGGCTCTGCTGATGCATGAGGACGTCGAGGGCGCGCAGACGGCGATGGTCGCGGTCTACCACCACCTGTGGGACCAGGCCGATGAACGCGCCCGGGATCTGCGGCTGCAGTCCGCCGCCGCCGAATCCCTGGCCGATCACGTCGCCGCCGAGGACGCCCAGCGGGCACAGCATGACCGGCCGAACAACCCCAGCGGCCAGAGCAGCCCTGACGGTGCTGCCAGTGCCAACAGTGCTGACAGTGCCAACAGTGCTGACAGTGCTGCCAGTGCTGACGGCGCACAGCCGAACAGCGGACGCAGCGCTGGGCCGGCGTATCGGCCCAGTGAACATGAGCTGGTCCTCGAGTGGCTGATCCCCTTGGCTCATCGGATCATGGTCGAACGGTTCCGCGAGGGCACCGTCGAACCGATCAGCCTCACCGTGGTCAGCTCCGGCGGTGTGGCAGGGCTGCCTGAGGAGGTCCTCGAGGACTTCGCGCCGCTCTCCGACTCCCAGATCCAGGTGCTCGCACTGTGCTACCTCAGCGGGATGACCCACCGCGAGGCCGCCGCCGAAGTCCGCTCCGCACTGCCGGCGGTGAAATCGCGGCTGCGCGATGCCATGACCCGCCTGCACACCGTGCGGTCGGGGCGCGTCGACGTCGACGATCCGATCCTCCGGGCCGCCGTGACGCGCCGGGATCTCGAGCGTGGAGCCGGGGTCAACCGCAACTTCTCCGATGACATCGACACCGACCTGCAGCGCGGCCTGCTCGTCGAACTCGCCGAGGTCTACGCGATGGACGCTGTGGATGACCGCGAGCGTGCTCTGCTGGACGAATACGCCCTCAACGCTGAGGACGCCGTCGCCCAGCGCTGGGACACCCGGGTGCTGGCCGCGCGGCGCACTCTGGCGGAGATCTTCACGACCCACCCGGTGACTCCCCCGCGTCACCTGTTGGAGGAGATGATGCTCGATCTCTCGGATCAGGAGGTCGGGATGAGCATGGTCGAGGAGGTCTCCACCCACACAGAGGAAGCGCCGAAGCGTCAGCCGGTGGTGAAACGGTGGATGGTGGTCACCGGGCTCATCGTGATCCTGGTGCTCGCGGCCTTCCTGATCTGGCGGTTCACCATCGGTCAGGACGTCCAGGAGCGGGTGGACGAGGCCGAGGACGTCGCCACCTCCGATCAGGTGGAGCTGGAGGAGGGCGGCACCGCGCAGCTGGTGGTCTCCGAAGAAGAGGACCTCGGCTACGCCGAATTCACCGATGTGGAGGCGATGGACGGGCTGACCTACCAGGTGTGGCTACTGCCCGCCGGAGAGGGACAACCGAGCTCCCTGGGCAGCTTCTCCGCAGAGGAGCTCAGTGACGAGACTGTGGAGCTGCGCGGCATCGGTTCCTATGAACGGCTTGCTGTCACCGCCGAGGAGATCGCCGGCGCAGAACGCCCCACCGGTGAAGTGGTGGTGGAGATCCCGCTGAGCCCGGAAGCCTCCTCCGGGCCGACCTACGGCGGCCCCACCAGCGACTGATCCAGTCCCACACCGACGGCTGCTCCGTCCCCACCGACGGCTGGCCCCTCGATGGGTCGAGCCGGCGACGCGGGTATCCGCCTCTGACTAGAAGCCCGCGAATGTCTCCGGACCGTTGACGGTGACCAGGTGGAAGGCCTCCGCCGAGGGCGCGGCACCCGGGCCGTTGCTGGCGGTGCTGCCGGTGCTCACTGCCGCCGAACGCTCGGCGCCGCGCTCAGCGGCTTCCTGAGCATGCTGGCGCATCTGCTCGAGCACCCGGCTCTCCATCCGCTCGGGGTCCGGATGCTGGCTGAGATGCCGCCGCAGCGCGGCGATCTTCAAGGACTCATAGCCTGCGACGCTCACCCAGGTGGTGACCCGCTGGCCAGGAGCTCCCATGAGCAACAGATAAGGCACCCGGTAGGCCGCCAGGTGTTCCTCTGCCAGCAGCTCCGGATAGGCGAAGGCGTTCTCCACCGCCGGGTAACAGGCGCGGACCACGGCTTCCCCGCAGGCCAGATGGTCAGGATGGGACTTCTGGAGGCGGTCCCAGGCCCGCTCCGGGTGTGAGCTCAGCACCACATCCGGGCGGATGCGCCGCATCAGCCGCACCAATTGCCGGATCAACCCATGGGTGGGTGCGACGTAGCCGTCACGCTCGTCCAGGAACACCACCTCGGAGATGCCCAGCAGCCTGGCGGCCTCGCGCTGCTCCTCCATGCGACGCGCGGACATCTCCGTGCGGTCCTGGCCCGGCTCGAAGCCGCCGGCATCTCCGGCGGTCAGCAGGCACAGGGTGATCTCCACTCCGTGCTCGGCCAAGCCAGCCAGGGTCGCCGCCGCGCCGAAGTCGATGTCATCCGGGTGCGCGACGAAGGCCAGCAGCCGCCGGATGGGAAGGTCAGAGGCCAGCTCGGCCGCGGTGAGGTATCTGAGGGTGTCCATCGCTGCACCACCCTAGCCCGCACCACTGACATCGCCGGTTCACATGCCGGTCAATGTCACTTCGGCAGTCTGCTCTTCGTCGTCACGCAGGTAGGTCAGCGTCACCGTCTCACCGGCAGGGTACTCACGGATCAGGGCGGTCAGCGAGACAGTGTCCTGGACGTCACGATCGTTGACGGCGGTGATGACGTCGCCGCTCTCCAACCCGGCTTCGGCGGCAGGTGAGCCGTCTGCGACCTCAGCGACGTGAGCACCGGCGGTGAGGTCCTCGACGGATTCCACCTGACCGGCGTCGACGGTCACCCCCAGCAACCCATGGCTGGCTTCGCCGTCCTCGATGAGATCCTCGGCGATCCGCTTGGCATAGTCGATCGGGATGGAGAAGCCGACGCCGATATTGCCGGCTCCCTCCCCCGCCGAGGTGCCCCCGGCCGAGGCGATGGCCACGTTGACGCCGATGATCCGTCCCTGGGAGTCGACCAAGGCACCACCGGAGTTGCCCTGGTTGATCGCGGCATCGGTCTGGATGACGTTGAGATAGATCGACTCCTGAGCCTGCTGGGAGCCCTGGTCAGGGAAGTAGAACTCGAAGCCGTCCTCGCC
Source organism: Nesterenkonia aerolata (assembly GCF_031470965.1). Taxonomy (NCBI): domain Bacteria; kingdom Bacillati; phylum Actinomycetota; class Actinomycetes; order Micrococcales; family Micrococcaceae; genus Nesterenkonia; species Nesterenkonia aerolata. The sequence goes on from NZ_JAVKGR010000001.1 coordinate 195,201, forward strand.
GCCCTCCCCCTCGGCGTCCTGGTCTGACTCCTCGGGCTGGTCTTCGGCGACGTCGCCGGAGCCCTCTCCCTCAGCCGCTGCGGAGGCCACTGAGATCGTCCGGCCCAGGGTGGAGACGATGCCGTCGGTCACTGTGCCCGAGAGTCCCAACGGTGCACCGATGGCGATGGCGGTGTCACCGACGTTGAGCTCACCGGATTCCCCGAGTTCGGCGGGGGTGATGTCGGAGGTGTCATCGAGGGCGACCACGGCGAGATCGGAGAGCGGGTCGGTGCCGACGACCTCGGCGGAGCGCACGGAGCCGTCGTTCATCTGGACGGCGATGTCCGGGTCGGCGGTGACTCCGCCGAGGGTGACCACGTGGGTGTTGGTGAGGATATGCCCGTCGTCGTCAAGGATGATCCCCGAGCCACTACCCATATCAGCACCGTCCTGCACGCTGAGTGTGACCACAGAGGGTGAGGCCTTGGCGGCGGCCGCGCTGACCTCCGTGGCGCTCTCCGGGTTGTTCAGCTCGATCCCGGGAACCACATCGTCCCCTCCCCCGGCCAGGCCCACGGCCCCTGCGCCGATCCCACCACCGAGCAGGCCTGCTAAAGCCACGCAGGTGATGAGTACGCCGACACCGACGCGACGGCGCGGCTGCTCGGTCTGACCAGAACCGTACTGGCCCGGCCCCGGACCGTAATACAGGGCGGGAGCGCCGAAGGCCGACTGCACGGGGCCGGACTGGTGGGCAGGGCCGGACTGGTGGGCAGGGCCGGACTGGTGGGCAGAGCCGGGCTGATGTGCAGGGCGGGACTGATGCGGAGCCTGGTGAGGCTGCGGGGCTCCGGGGGTTCCTGGTGCACGGCCTGGCTGCTGCGGCTGACCCGGAGGCACCGGCTGGCCCGGTGACGTCGGCTGTCCTGGTGAGGTCGGCTGGCCGTGTGGCATGGGCTGGGCCTGCGAGGCACCCTGCGGCGGGCCAGAGGGCTGAGGGGGCTGCTGCCCTTGGGAACGGGGATCGTACTGGTCTGATGCCATATGATCACTCTGCCTTCTCTGGCCATCTCTGGCCGCTCACGACTGCACCGACACCAGCGCACAGGATACGGGAACTGAGCACCACCAGGGGCATCTCTCAACCGCCGCGCACCGGCATCGGCAGGGACCTGCTCCACAGTGTGACAGGCTCGTCTGGAACTTATGAGACAGTCTGCTGATCGATTGCTGGGAGTCTCCTGCTAGGTGCACGGATCCAGGTGATCAGCGATGACACCGTCATGGACGGCTCATTCCAAGCCGCCTCTCTCAGTCAGCTCACTCAGCCAGCTCACTCAGACACCTTGCATAGACCGTGTCAGAGGCCGCTCATAGACTATGCCCATGCTTATGGGTCCCGCTTCTGCGCCTCTGGCCGCCGTCATCGTCGGGCCGCTGATGATCGGTGCCGCGGTGCTGATCCTCATCGGCTTCGGTGCGCTGTATCTGTCCCGGGGCTCCGGGCGGCGCGCTCTGGGCCCGGCCTCACCGGGCGGCGCCCCGCACAGCCTTCAGCACGGCACTGGGCAGGACACTGAGCAGCAGGTCCGGGACCCACGGCGAGACAAGAGTGTGGAGCAGCTGCGCAGAGAAGCCGGTTCGATGCTCATGGAGGCGGATCAGGCCATCCGCAGCTCAGAGCAGGAGGTCCTCTTCGCCCAGGCGTCCTACGGCGAGGAGGAGGTCGCCGTCTTCCGCCGGGACATCGAGGAGTCCACCCAGCACCTCTCGGCGGCCTTCCGCGCTCAGCATGAGTTCGACCGGGAGCCGCCGGCGGATGAGGAGCAGGCGAAGGACATCTTCATCGGGATTCTGGACAGCTGTCAGCGCATCCACGAGACCCTGGAGTCTCACCGGGAGGAGTTCGAGTCCCTGCGTGACTTGGAGAACAGGCCCGGCCCGGCGATCGAACAGCTCTCCTCGACCATCGAGTCCCTGCGCACACGCCTGCGCACAGTCACCGATCATATCTCCGGGCTGAGCAAGGACTTCGCTGAGGAGGCGCTGGCCCCTCTGCGGAAGAACCTCGACGAGGCACAACGGCTGCAGGAGATCTCGCACCAGGCGCTGGATGAGGCACGCGCGGCGGTGACCGCCGGAGACTCCAGCGCGGCGGTGGTCGCGATCCACCGGGGCGAGGAGAGCATCGACGACGCCGCAGAGCAGGTCAGCTCAGCCGAATCGCACGAGGTGTCTCTGCGGGAGGCGCACCGGAGCCTGGAACGTGAGCTGGGGCAGACCGAGCAGGACATCGCCCAGGCAGAGGCCACACTGACAGCTGGTCAGGCGCCGGAGCTCGCCGGGCCGGTCGCCGCGGCGAAGAACGCAGTGGCGCGGATTCGGCATGAGCTGCAGGAACCCGGGCCGATCGACCCCCTGGACCTGCTCGCCCAGTTGGAGAGCGCCCATCGGGAGCTCGACGAGCCGTTGAACTCGGTGCGGGACCGCCACGCCCGTGACCGGCGGGCGCGCGAATCCCTGGAGACGGAGCTGCTGCAGGCCCGCCACCAGGTGCAGTCCTCGCTGGACTTCCTGCGTTCTCGGCGGATGCGGGTCAGCGCCGAGGCCCAGGCGCGGATGTCCGAGGCGCAGCGCTGCCTCACCGAGGCCGTCAACCTGCGGGAGGAACAGCCCTCGCGCGCCCTGGACCATGCCCAACAGGCCAAAGTGCTCGCCGTGCAGGCCGCGCAGATCGCTGAGACGGCAGACCGGGAGCGCGCCGAGGAGAACATCATGGGCATGGGCCAAGGGTTCGGGGCGCGGGATCACGGCGGCCGATACTTCGGCACGGGATACTCCAACGGCGGGTATTCCGGCGGTTTCGGCGGCGGACCGGCAGACGGCTTCGGCCGAGGCTACGGCGGTGGCATCTCCGGCGGCCGACTCTTCGCCGCGGACTTCGGCACGACCTCGAGATCTCCGGGCCTGCGGAGATCTCGTTCACGTCGCTCCCGGTGACTAGACTGACCTCGTGCGACTCCGCCGCCTCAGTGCTGACGTGTCAGTGCTGCGACGGTGGATGAGGCGCACGGACTACCCATCGTCCCCGTCTGCGAGAGGTGACCACCGTGTCCAAGCAGTCCATCTTCGGCCGCATGTCCCAGCTGATCCGCGCCAACGTCAACGCCATGCTGGACCGCGCCGAAGACCCCGAGAAGATGCTCGACCAGATGGTGCGGGACTTCACCAACAACATCGCAGAGGCCGAGGAGGCCGCCGCGCAGACCGTCGGCAATCTGCGCATGATGGAGGACGACTACCGCGAGGACATGGAGACGGCCCGCTCCTGGGGGCAGAAGGCCCTGGCCGCTTCCCGCAAGGCAGATGAGTTCCGCGAGACCGGCGACTCAGAGAACTCCACCAAGTTCGACAATCTGGCCAAGGTCGCCATCCAGCGTCAGATGGACGCGGAGAACTCCGCTAAGGCCACTGAACCGACGATCCAGTCGCAGCGCGAGATCGTCGAAAAGCTCAAGACCGGCCTGGACCAGATGAAGCAGAAGCGTCAGCAGCTGGTCTCCAAACGTGACGAGCTGGTCGCCCGGTCAAAGGCCGCCCACGCCCAGGCGCAGGTGCAGGACGCGGTGAAGTCCATCGATGTGATGGACCCGACCACTGAAGTCGGACGCTTCGAGGAGAAGATCCGCCGCGAGGAGGCCCGGGTCCGCGGCCAGGCGGAGATCCAGGCCTCGAGCCTGGACTCCCAGTTCGAGGCGCTGGAGGATCTGGGCGAGCAGACTGAGATCGAGGCCCGGCTGGCCGCACTGAAGACCGGCGGAGAATCCCGGCCCGCACTCGGCGCCGGTGCGGGTGCCGCTGCGGGGAACTCCGCAGACTCGATGGAGGCCGACTTCGCCGCCCTCGAGACCGAGACTGACCGTCGCTGACCCGCTCCACCCTGACGAAAGGCTGACTCATGAGCTTCTCTGCACGCACTGCGCTGATCACCGGTGCCGGCTCCGGCATCGGTGAGGCCATCGCGAAGGACCTCGCCGCCCGCGGCGCCCGGGTAGTTCTGTCCGACGTCGACGAGGCCGGCGCCGAACGGGTCCGTGACGAGATTGCGCGCGACGACGGCGAGGCCGCCGTCGTCGTGGCTGACTCCTCGAGCCCGGAGGACAACGCGCGCGCCGTGACCTTCGCCCAGGAGACCTTCGGGGCGCTGCACTACGCGGTGAACAACGCCGGCATCGGTGGCGTGCCCGCTCCCGCAGGCGAGACGGACCTCGACTCCTGGAACAAGGTCATCGACATCAACCTCAACGGCGTGCTCTACGGCATGCGGTACCAGATCCCGGCCATGCTGGAGGCCGGTGCCGCCGACTGCGCGATCGTGAACATGGCCTCGGTCCACGGGACCGTCGCCGCCCCGCTGAACGGCGCCTACACCGCCGCCAAGCACGGCGTGGTGGGTCTGACGAAGAACGCCGCCGCCGAGTATGGGGAGGCCGGGCTGCGGATCAACGCCGTCGGCCCCGCCTACATCCTGACCCCGCTGCTGGAGAAGCACCTCGATGCCGAGGCCCAGCAGGGCCTCGCCGCCAAGCACCCGTTGGGCCGGCTGGGACGTCCGGAGGAGGTCGCCACGGTGACGCGATTCCTGCTCTCAGAGGACGCCTCTTTCGTCACCGGCAGCTACTACCTCGTCGACGGTGGTTACACCGTCGTCTGACGTCTGTGCCGCTGACCTGCCCTCCAGGTCCGCGCTCCTCTCCACCGCCACCTTCTCACCACAGCCTCACCACAGCACTTCTTGTCCATCACGACACCCACCCCTTCAGGAGCCTCTTACCGTGACCGCCTCGACATCTGCCCCCACCACCTCCCCCGCCTCGCAAGCCTCCACGGGCTCCCCGTACTCGGAGGGGCATCGCGCCCCCTCCACGGAGGTGAACACTGGCCTGGCCCACATGCTCAAAGGCGGGGTGATCATGGATGTGGTCACCCCGGAGCAGGCGCAGATCGCCGAGCAGGCCGGGGCCGTCGCCGTCATGGCCCTGGAGCGGGTCCCCGCGGACATCCGCTCCACCGGCGGTGTGGCACGGATGTCCGACCCGGACCTCATCTCCGGGATCATCGACACCGTCTCGATCCCGGTGATGGCGAAGGCGCGGATCGGTCATTTCGTCGAGGCCCAGGTGCTCGAGCACCTGAAGGTGGACTACATCGACGAGTCCGAGGTGCTCTCCCCGGCCGACTACGTCCACCACATCGACAAGTCACGGTTCTCCGTGCCGTTCGTCTGCGGGGCGACAAATCTGGGCGAGGCGCTGCGCCGGATCACCGAGGGAGCCTCGATGATCCGTTCCAAGGGCGAGGCAGGCACCGGTGACGTCTCCGAGGCGATGAAGCACATCCGGACCATCAAGGCTGAGATCGCACAGCTCGGCGCTCTGGCCGAGGATGAGCTCTACGTGGCGGCGAAGGAACTGCAGGCGCCCTACGAGCTGGTGCGCCAGGTCGCCCGGGACCGCCGCCTTCCGGTGGTGCTCTTCGTCGCCGGTGGCGTGGCCACACCAGCAGATGCCGCCATGATGATGCAGATGGGCGCTGACGGCGTCTTCGTCGGCTCGGGAATCTTCAAGTCCGGCAACCCCGCCGCACGCGCCGAGGCGATCGTGAAGGCCACCACCTATTACGATGACCCGTCGGTGATCGCCGAGGTCTCACGCGGGCTGGGCGAGGCGATGGTCGGGCTCAACGTCTCCGATCTGCCGGCCCCGCATCGCCTGGCTGAGCGGGGCTGGTGAACGTCCCTCAGCTCGGCGTCCTGGGCCTGCAGGGGGCGGTGGCCGAGCATGTGCGTGCGCTGCAGGCCTGTGGGGCCGCAGTGCGGACAGTGCGGCGGCCCGCCGAGCTGGAGGGTCTGGACGGACTGGTGGTGCCCGGCGGGGAGTCGACTGCGATGGCGCGCCTAGCCGCACCGGTAGGGCTGCTACCCGCCGTCCGCGCCGCCGCTGGGCAGGGCATGGCGGTGTTCGGCACCTGTGCGGGGCTGATCCTGTTGGCTGAGGAGGTCGTCGACGCTCAGGCCCTTCAGGGTTATGACCGCATCGGTGGCTTGGATATCACGGTGCGGCGCAACGGCTACGGCAGCCAGCTGGACTCCTTCACCACCGAGCTGAGTCTCTCCGGTCTCAGTGCCAGCGATCCCAGTGCCACCGGTCTCGAAGAACCGTTGCCGGCGGTGTTCATCCGGGCCCCGGTGATCGAACGCACAGGCGATGATGTCGACGTGCTGGCGGAGCATCGTGGTGCACCCGTGGTCGTGCGCCAGCGGAAGCTCCTGGCGGCGAGCTTCCATCCGGAGCTGACGAGGGACCGACGGCTGCACCGGTTCTTCGTGGAGATGACGCGGCAGTCCCGGCCCTCGGCGTCCGCCACGCCGGCCGACTCAGTCAAGCTGGCATAGAGTCGTCCCTGAGTGGCACATAGAGTCTGAGTGGTACGTAGAGTCTGGGGACAGCAGCTTGTACCCTTTCTTCAGAGCCGAAGTGCCTACCAGAGGCACGCGACGAGGAACCGATGGATCATAGCTACGAGGACCTGCGACGGGCCGCTTCAGACCCTTCGACCGACTGGGAGACCCTGCACCGCATCGCAGAGGACTACCCAGAGTTTCGTCCTGACATCGCCTCGAACCCTGCGACCTACCCGGAGCTGATCGAGGCACTGGCCGAACTCGGCGATCCCGCCATCGATGACGCCCTCGCCCGGCGGTTTTCCCCCGAGATCTTCGCCGACGAAGAAGCCGAACTCGAGGACGAGCCTGAGGACGAACTCACTGAGGCTGCCAATGAGCCGGAGGATTCCGACGTCGGCCCCGGCGAGGCGCCGGCTCATGATGCCCCCACCACCGCAGACCTCACGGGAAGCAGCACGATCGCTTCCATCCTCGGGGACGATTCCCCGCGCGGGTCCGAGGCCATCGCCGCCGGCACATCGGCCGGCGGTGCAGCGGTCACCGGTACAACGGCCGGCGGCAGCACCGCCGAGGTGTCGACGTCCTCGGATTCCGCTCATTCTTCTGCCCGCCCCCCTGCCTCGCGCTCCGGCAGGACTGCGCAGAAACGTACCGACAAGGCCGAGAAGAAGGCTCAGAAGCGCGCCCAGAGGTCCGCAGCAGTCGGGCCGGTCGCCGTCGCGGACCCGGATGCCGAACCGGACCAGGGTGTCGAGGGCGCCGGTGGGTCGCGGCTGGTGACGATCATGCTCATGGTGGTGATGCCGCTGGCCGTGCTCGTGGTGATCGCCGCTGTGGTGATCAATACTCTGGCCCAGGATCTGCTCACCGATGAGGCACAGATCGCCGAGGGTGGGACCGAGGTCGAGGAGCCGGAGGACGATGAGGAAGAAGACCTCCCGGCAGACCTCGAGGAGGCCCGCACCGCGATGGAGGAGCTGAGCTCCTCGGACACCTGCGAGGATCCGGAGCAGGACGCCCAGACCTTCACCGCCTTTGCCTCCTATTCGGATGAGGAGCAGTCCTGGGAGGAGGACTCCCCCACAGTGCGTCAGACGCTAGAGGGCATCCAGCAGGAATGCGGCAGCGTCTACGCGGCTCAGATCCACCAGCAGCTCAACGGCGGCGATGACGCCCCGGAGAACCTGGCCTCGACGCTGGAATGGCTGGGTACCGACTGGCTGACCGTGAACTATGACGCCCAAGGCGCGCAGGACCTGCCCGCTTTCTCCTCACCGACGGGCAACGTCATCTGTGAGATGGGCGATGAGCTCACGTGCACTGTGCTGCAGCACTCCTTCGAGGCCCCCGAAGGCTGTGAGGACGGGGCCAGTTACACGATCCGCCTGGACGAATCAGCGTCACCCGACTGCGACAACGCCGTCTCCGCCGATGAACAGGGCCAGGTGCTGGCCTACGGGCAGACCGCCGGCAACGACTATTTCGCCTGCACCTCGTACCAGAGCCAGATGTCGTGCTGGAATAAGCTCACCGGCGAGGGCATCAACCTCTCCTCCGAGCGCAACAGCACCTGGTGAGCTGCCCGCCCTTTCTCCATCGAGTCCCCGATTTCTGGTGCAATCGGCGCCGTTTTGCGCCTGATATGCATCAGAAATCGGGAACTCGATCTCCATGGGCGAAGGTCAGTCTATGAGCCGGTTCGTCCTCGTTCTCACCACCGCCGCAGCTTCCCGGACGCCGACGTCGGCATCGAGAAGCTCCCAATCAACGTCCTCGGGGAACCACAAGAGGTAAGCCAGCACCTCCCGCGCGCTCCTGCCACGCAGCGTCCATCGGATCCTACCCTCACCGGCATCGCTTGATTGCCCTCCCCAGCCGCGGAACTCTCGGTCGAACCGGCTTCGGCCCATCCGCAGCACCACCACAGCGTGATGAGTCGGCTCAGCCGCAGCTCGGTCCGCCCGCACCATCGTGGTGACGTCTGTGGTCGGCAACGGCCGTTCCGACCCTCGTACCCCGGTGCCCTGCACATTGTCCATACGGTCCAGGCGGAAGCTGCGCCAGTCCTGCCGCGCAGTGTCCCAGGCGACGAGATACCACCGTGCTCCCTGAGATACCAGGCTGTGCGGCTCGACGCTGCGCGCCGTCTCCTCGCCTGTCGCCGAGACATACCGGAATCGCAGCCGCTCCCGATCACGGCACCCCAACGCCAGCCTCGCCAACACCTCAGTCCCCACCCGCGGCTGTTCGCCCCAGGCCGTCGGGGCTGTATGAGCCTGCAGCGCGGCTACACGGCGGCGCAGGTGGCGCGGCAGCACCTGCTCCACTTTGGCCAGTGCGCTCAGTGCCGTCTGTTCTCCATCGTCGAGTCCGTGGACGGCGGCGACCCGCAGACCGACCGCGATGGCCACGGCTTCATCATCGTCGACCAGCAGCGGCGGCATCGCCGTGGAGGAACGCAGCTGGTATCCGCCGTCGAGGCCAGAGGCTGCGACGATGTCGTATCCGAGCTGGCGCAGACGGTCGATATCACGACGCAATGTGCGCTCAGAGACCTCCACCCGTGCGGCCAGCTCGGCTCCGGACCAGAAACGGCGTGCCTGCATCAGAGACAACAGCCGCAGGGTGCGCGCCGTGGGATCGCTCATGAGGCAAATCTACTGCCAGATGCGGACAGGATCTGTCCGCATCTGTATCTAGCGTGGTCATCACGTGGCGAGAGGATCGCCGCGCATCTGCCACCTGTCCACCACGAACTCACAGATCAGGAGACCACGATGACTACCAGCCTCATCAGCACCGAGGGGCTCCGACGCACGTTCCCCAGCCCGCGCGGCGGCGAGATCGTCGCCGTCGAGGGCCTCACCCTCGACATCACCGAAGGGTCCCTGACGGCACTGCTCGGACCCAACGGCGCCGGAAAATCAACGACGATGCGCATGCTCACCACGCTGCTGCCGCCCAGTGCCGGCCGAGCCGAGATCTGCGGATGGGACATCGCCACTCATCCACGCGAGGTACGCGCTCGCATCGGCTATGTGGGGCAGAAACATGGCATCAGTCCCTACCAACGGGTGCGGGATGAGCTCCACTGCCAGGGACGCTTCTACGGCCTGAGCCGCAGCGAGGCTCGCCGGCGCACCGAAGAACTCATCGAGGTGCTCCAGCTCGGTCCGGTGGCGGAGCAGACGGCGCAGCACCTCTCCGGCGGACAGCAGCGCCGCGCCGACATCGCTCTCGGGCTGATCTCGCGGCCACGCCTGCTGCTGCTCGACGAGCCGAGTACCGGGTTAGATCCTCAGTCCCGCGCGAATCTCTGGGAGCACATCATGCAGGCACGGCTCCGCGAGGAGATGACCGTACTGCTGACCACACACTATCTCGAGGAAGCAGACCGGTTCGCCGAGCGCGTGGTGGTGGTCGATCACGGACGGCTCATCGCTGACGGTACCCCCGATCAGCTCAAGAGCACCCTCGCGGGCGATCTCGACGCCCCCACCCTCGACGACGTCTTCCTCACTCTGACCGGCCGCAGCCTGCGCGACTCGAACCACAGCACAGGAGAGAACTGATCATGTCCACTACCGTGCCCCGCACACTTCTCGATACCGTCCATGTGGTGTCCCGTGAACTGCGCCCGATGCGGCGGGATCCTTTCCAGCTGGTGTTCGCCCTCGTTCAGCCGCTGACCTTTCTGGCGTTCTTCGGTCCGCTGCTCAGTGGTCTGACCGGTCAGCCTCTGAGCACTTCGCTGCAGTGGTTCGTCCCCGGAGTGCTGGCGATGGTCACCCTCTTCGGCACCGGGATGACCGGCTCCAACCTGCTCTACGAGATCATCCAGGGGTCGCATGAACGCATGCTGGTGACACCAGTCTCTCGTGCGGCACTTCTGCTGGGACGAGCGCTGAAGGAGATGGTTCCCGTGGTGGTCCAGGCCACGGCACTCTGCGCCGTGGCCTGGACCTTCGGCTTCCGGCCCGATGCCTTCGGCCTGCTGTACGGCCTGGTGCTCCTCGCCGTCTTCGGCGTGGGTCTCGGTGCGCTGAGTTATGCGCTGGGCATCGCCGCGCGTCATCAGGATTGGATCTTCTGGTCTGTGCAGCAGACACTGTTGTTTCCGCTGATGCTGCTCTCGGGGATCCTCCTCCCCCTGGAGTCCGGCCCGCGGTGGATGCAGGTCGTGGCGGCGTTCAATCCGCTGACGTATCTCGTGGAGGCGCTGCGGGCACTGGTCGACGGCGATCTCGCGACGGAGGCCGTCTGGCAGGGTGGTCTCGCGGCAGTGGTCATCGCGAGCCTGGGGCTCGGGGTGGGCATCCGGGCGATGCATCGTAGCCTCTGAGGAGAAAGTGCATTATGATGCACTCGTGATGCATCGACCTGAAGATCTCGCCCGCGCGGTCGGAGACCGTGTGAAGCATGAGCGCCTCAGCCGACAGTGGACCCTCGATGACCTCGCCCAGGCCGCAGGACTCAGCCGCCGCGTGGTGGTCAACGTGGAACAGGCCGCGACCAACCCGAGCCTGGCCACGCTGCTGCGACTCAGTGAGGCCCTCGGCGTCGGGCTTCCCTCCCTGGTGGAACCGCCCACGCAGCGCACCTTCCGGGTGACCCACAGCGGGGAGGGCTCCCCACTTTGGAGGGGCGAGCACGGCGGACGCGGCGTGCTCGTCGCCAACGCCGACACTCCGGATGCCCTGGAGCTGTGGGATTGGACCCTGCAGCCCGGGGAATCACGGGCCAGCGAGGCCCACCGGCCTGGTACACGCGAGATGTTGCAGATGCGTGAAGGCACCCTGACGCTCCAGATCGATGGCGAGAACGTGGAGCTCACCACCGGAGACGCGATCAGCTTCGTCGGTGACCGGCCCCATACCTACTCGAACCAGCACGTGCATCCGGCGCGGTTCTGCCTCGCAGTCTTCGAACCCGGTGCCGCGCCCCCTTCCCGAACGGAGGACTCTCATGCCTGAGCATCCCACCACCGCGATGACGGCCGCACAGTTCCTCGCCGCCGCCTCGGTGGACGAGGAGGTCTACACGCTGCGGCCGGACTACCGGGCACTGCTGCTCGTCGCCGAAGGGCTCTTCCCGCAGGCGCCCCACCCGGGTGCCGAGAGTGTGGTCGCCGCACTGATCGCCGAGGCCGAGACCTTGGCTCAGCGTCTTCTGGCGTCGTCTGCCGCACAGGAGCTTCCCCACATCTCTGCCTGGCGGACGGCCTATCGTGACTTCGGCGCCAAACCCTCACGCTTCCGCAGCAGTGTGGAATCGCTGCTGCGCCGCGCGGAGAGCGGTATGCCACAGGTCAACTTGCTGACCGACGCCTATAACGCCGTCTCCGTGCTGCACCAGGTGCCGATCGGCGGCGAGGATCTCGACGCCTACTGCGGCCCGGCGCAGCTGGTACGCGCCACAGGTGACGAGGACTTCGACACAGTGGCCGGCGGAGAGCCGATCATCGAGAACCCCGTACCCGGGGAAGTCATCTGGCGCGACGACGCCGGGGTGACCTGCCGCCGATGGAACTGGCGGCAAGGCCGACGCACGGCACTGCGCGAGGACACCCACCGGGCCGTGTTCATCCTGGATGCTCTGGAACCGATGTCCGATGCGGCCCTGCTCGACGCAGGCAATGCCCTGACTGATGCTCTGGGGCACCTCGGCCCGGATGTGGCCGTCTCCACGCGGCTGATCACACCGTGATGAGCACCAGGTCGAGCGTCGGTCTGCCGCCATGGACGATGGCCGTCTCGGCCATGCTGCTCATCCAGCTCAGCGCCGCCCTCTCGGTGGGCCTCATCGAGCAGGTCGGCCCGGCAGGGGCGGCCTGGCTGCGCCTGACGATGGGGGCCGTAATCTTCGTGCTCATCGCCCGACCACCGCTGCGCTGGATCAGGCGGAAAGACGTCGCCCCGCTGGTGGCGTTGGGGATCGCCTCGGGACTGATGACCGTGGCGTTCCTCTCTGCCATCGAGAGGATCCCGCTGGGCACCGCCGTGGCCATCGAGTTCCTCGGGCCTCTGCTGGTGGCTGGACTACGTAGTGGGGATCGGCGGATGCTCGCCTGGCCGCTCCTGGCTTTGGGCGGAGTGGTGATGCTGACCGAGCCGTGGCAGGGCGAGGTCGATCTGCTCGGCGTCGGCTTCGCCGCCCTCGCGGGAGTCGGCTGGGGCACCTATATCCTGCTGACTCAGCGGGTGGGTGATCGGTTTTCGGGTATCAGCGCGTTGAGCCTGACGATCCCTGTCGCCGCAGTGGTGGCCACCGTCGTCGGAGTGCCGCAGGCCGTCGGTGACGTCGATCTCTCCGCGGTGCTGGTGGCCGCGGGACTGGCACTGCTGGCCCCGGTGATCCCTTTCGGCCTGGAGATGCTGGCGCTGCGCCGGATGACGCACACTGCGTTCGGCACGCTCATGGCGCTCGAGCCGGCGTTCGGTGTGCTGCTCGGACTGCTGGTGCTGCACCAGGTGCCCTCGATCGTGCAGGTGGTGGGGATCGTGTTGGTGGTGCTGGCGGGCGCCGGCGCCCAACGCCGGGGGCTGCGCAAACTCCCGGAGGACTGGGACTCAGGCGGCCACTCCCCCGGTCACGGGGCCTCGGAGCATCACGGATCATAGCTGCCTGCGCAGATCAGAGTTCTCTGCAGGCACATTCCGGCACAGAGCTATGAGACGCCGGTGACCCCATCCCCCGCGGCGCAGTGGGTCACACCACGTGGACTCCTGACTGGAACACGGCGTGAACACGGTCCTGGATCCCCACGAGTCCGTCAGCCTCCACGTCTCCTTCGAAGAGCACAAGATCGGCGACGGCGCCCCGGGTCACACGTCCTATATCATCGATCCCCATGAGATCGGCTCCGTTGACGGTGGCTGCGCGAAGGGCCTCAGCTGCACTGAGACCGACCTTCGAGAGAAGCTCAAGCTCCTCAAGGTTCTGACCGTGAGGGCCGACCCCCGCGTCGGTGCCCATCGCCAGGCGCACCCCGGCATGGTGTGCCTTCGCGATGGATTCAATATGCACATCCGCTACGTGTCGCGCCTTCTCCACCACGGATGCCGGCAGATTCGATCCGGAGTCGGCGGCCCGGATGACGGAGACCGGCGCCTGCAGGGTGGGCACCAGATAGGCACCTGTTTCCAAGAAGAGTTCGATGGCCTCGTCGTCGAGATAGATCCCGTGCTCGATAGACCGGACACCAGCCCGAAGAGCGGTCTTGATGCCGTTGCTGCCCTGGGCATGAGACATCACGTAACTTCCCTGAGCCGCAGCCTCGGCGACGATCGCACGAATCTCTGCTTCAGTGAACTGACTATGCCGAGGGTCATCCGCCGGCGACAGGACACCTCCGGTGGAGCATATCTTGATGTGATCCGCACCCGCGTGGAAAAGCTCCCTGGCTTTGCGGGTCACGCCATCGACGCCGTCGGCCACACCGTGAGGCCGGCCAGGATGCCCGCTCAGCATCGGGCTCTCCGCGCCCGACGGGAGCCGACCATCGCCGTGTCCTCCCGTCTGGCTCATGATGCTGATGGCGGCTCGCAGTCGCGGCCCCTCGACGATTCCGCGCTCAAGGGCGGCTTTGACCCCTGCATCGGAACCGCCGGCATCACGCACTGTGGTCACGCCCGCACGTAACGTCCGAGACAGGTGCTCGACGGCCTGGAAGAACTGCAGCGAGAACGGTTCCATCATGGCGTCGAGAGATCCGGCCTCACGGGTGGTCATGTGTACGTGGCAATCGATGATGCCCGGGGTGAGTGTCTTCCCCGCGCCATCCAGGGTGGGGATGCCGACGTCGTCGGTCCCGGCTCCGGGGCGCTCAGCCGCGTTGCTGACATCGGTGACCACACCCTGCTCGATCCTCACGTCCTGATCGGAGTGGAACGTCTCGCCGTCAAAGAGCTTGCAATTGCGAATCAGAAAGTCGTTCATCGTGTCCTCTCACTGAATCTCTTGGCATGGTCACCACCGGCAGACGGTGCAGTGCCGGTTCGTACAGCAGCTCTGCTCCTCACCATAGATGAGGTGTCACGGCTCAACGACTGGCTACAGGAACGAGACCAAGATTCCGGCGATCAATACCGACCCAGCGTCACCGAGGTGAAACCCCCGACCAGCATGGGCGGCAGCATGAAGTGGAAGAGCTCGTCAGACTCTTCATCAGTCTCGCCGACGGAGCGGGAGACTTCCCGGGGTATGAGATAGTCCGCGGGAAAGCCGTACATGGCCGTCAGCGCCACCGACATCCCGAGCATCGGCTGCCATCCGACGAGCTTCGTGGCGATAAACCCTCCCAGGATGATCCCCGCGGCGCCGATCGCGATGATGAGCGTCATGGGCACGATCATGCTCAAGACGTCCTGAAGAGATGCCGTCATCAGCGGTGCCATGACGATCGCTACCACACCGACGATAGCGATACCGAAGGAATTGGCCTGCTCCAGGGACCGCTCAGGTGTCAGACCAATCGCCGTGGAGATGATGCCGAGCAACAGAGCCACCACAGTGGCGGGAACCTGCGTGAAATTGGCGATGAGTGTTGCCAGTGATGCGCCGACGAGCACCAGGAACAGAACGAAGATGTGGTTGTCGACGAGGTACTTGGGCATGGTGACGAGCTTGCGCTGCGAACCGGCGCCAGCCGAGGCAGCCGATGCAGATGCCACATGCTCCTTCAACGCACCGGACTCTACGACATGCTTGGCGTAACGCCGCAGCAGAAGGCTCGTGATCGGCATCGCCGGCAGAGACTGCATCATCAGGATCAGGGCGGGGAGCACGACGAGCGCGGGCAACACATCTGCGGCCTCGAGCCCGTCCGTCGTCAACCCGGTGGCGACGATGCCTCCGGTCAGCGGACCTCCTGCGGCCACGAAATGGTCAAAACCGTACAGCGGCAGGAGTACGACGGCCAGGGCCATCAGCGCGCACGTGATTCCTGATAACGCGATGACGACGGCTCTCCACTGCTGAAGCAGGGTACGCAACGAGATCAGCGAGCCCATGTGGAAGAGCAGCGGAACCACAAGGATCGCATAGACCTGCGGCAACATGGAGTCATCAACTGTGGTCTCCGGAATGATGCCTGCTTGGGCAAATATGAATGCGCCCAACATGGCCACGAGCAGCCCCGGAATCCGTGCGCGCGACCAGATGGACGCTAACTCACCTATGGCGACGAAAGCCAAGACAATGACTGCGGCGAAGATCGGCTCCATATCAGCGCACCTTCGATTCTCGAGCGATCAGACGATTGCAATATGATGCCACGCCGGTGCTTGATCCACGATGAGGCACCAGCGCGTCGCTGCCTAACGAGGTCAGTTTTCCCGCCCGGGCATCAAGGGGCAATCACTCCACTGAACCTGAGAACACGTCTCCGCACAGCCTGGATTCTCAGGGCAGTTCTAAGTCGCCGATGCATCACGGATCATAGCTGTCTGCGCAGATCAGAGTTCCCTGCGGGCAGGTTCCGGCACAGAGCTATGACACACGGCTACGACACGCAACTACGACATACGAAAGGGCCGCGCCGTGACACACGGACGGGCCGCCGCTCCACATACCCGGCCTGCCGAACACCATTCCGGGCAAAGCGAAGGCCCCTGACCTGGTGCAACACCAGGTCAGGGGCCTCATCTCGTTGCGGGGGCAAGATTTGAACTTGCGACCTCCGGGTTATGAGCCCGGCGAGCTACCGAACTGCTCCACCCCGCGTCGACCTGATCAACCTTACCGGCCGATGACCGCCGCGCAAAATCCTGGGGTCGCCCCGTGCACGTGATCTTCGGCATAGAACGGACTTCTCACAACGAGGACGGCCGCCGGCCCCTACACAGGAACCGACGGCCGGCCTCGTCACGCCGCGCGGGGCATCACTCCTCGGAGTCTCCTCCTTCGAGCTCCTCCTCCGCGGCGACCGCATCCTCCACGGCACGCAGCAGCTCGGCCTGCGCCTCACCGTAGGCCTCGTAGTCGCCCTCATCCAGGGCAGCCTGCGAGTCCTGCATCGCCTGGCTGGCGCGGGAGAGCGCATCGTTCAGCCGCTGCTGGGCGTCACCGTCCGGCGCCGGAGTCGTCTCCTCCTCGGCAGGCTCCTCCGCCTCCTCGGTCTCCTCGTCATCGGCCGGAGCCTCATCCTCAGGGTCGGTCGCCTCCTCCGGTTCCTCGAGGTCATCCTCCACGGCCGCACCTTCGACACCGGCTCCCTCGGCGACCTCCGCACCGGAGTCACCGCCGAAGACCTGATCGAGAGCCTCAGAGAGACTATCGGCGAAGCCGATCTCCTCACCGTAGGAGACCAGCACCTTCCGCAGCAGCGGGTAGGCAGTATCACCGGTGGACTGCACGTACACCGGCTGCACGTACAGGATGCCGTCACCGGCCGGCAGCGTGATCATGTTGCCGTTGATCACGTCAGAGGCACCCTGACGCAGCAGGTTCAGCGACTGCGAGATCTCCGAGTTGGAGTCGAAGTTCGCCTGCGTCTGACCCGGTCCGGGCACTGCCGTATCACGCGGCAGCTCCAGCAGCCGCAGCGCACCGTACCCTTCCGCCTTCTCGCCATCCTCACCGGTACCGGCGTCGCCGTCGGCGGCCAGGAAGCCGTAGAGCACGTTACGGGTCTGCGTGTCCGCGGTGACCTGCGGGATGAACGTCGACGTCAGCGAGAACGACGGCTCCTCCTCACCGGGAAGCTGCAGCGTCATGTAGTACGGCGGCTGAGCGAGCTCTTCACCGTCGACCGTCGGGTCATCCGGCACCGACCAGGCATCGTTGTTCTCATAGAACGCCCCGGAGTCGGTCACGTGGTACCGGCCCATCAGCTCACGCTGCACCCGGAACAAGTCCTCCGGATAGCGGACGTGATCCATCAGTTCAGCGCTCATCTCCGAATACGGCTGCACCGAATCGGGGAACACGTTCTGCCACGCCTGCAGCACCGGGTCCTCGTCATCCCAGGCGTAAAGCGTCACTGAACCGTCATAGGCATCCACAGTGGCCTTCACCGAGTTGCGGATGTAGTTCACCTGACCCGAGAGCACATCCCCGCCCTCAGTCAGCGCGTCAGTGGTGGCCGACTCCAGCTGCTGCTGAGTCGAGTACGGGAACGCATCTGAGGTGGTGTACCCCTCCACGATCCACTGCACCCGCCCGTCGACGATGGCCGGGTAGATGTTCTGGTCCACCTCCAGGAAGGGGGCGACCTTCTGCACACGCTCACGCGGGTGACGGTTGTAGAGGATCTGCGACTCCTCGTTCATGTCCCCGGACAGCAGCACCTCAGGGGACTGGAACTGGATCGCATAGATCAGCCGGTGGAACAGCCCACCCACATCAGGACCGCCCTCACCGCTGAAGGTATAGGTGGCGTCATCCTCACTCTGAGAGGACGCCGGACGGTCCAGCTCACGCGGAGTCGCACCCTCCGGCGCACCGACGATGGAGTACTCCGGAGAGTTCTCCCCGAAGTAGATCCGCGGCTCGTAGTCCTCATCCGTGGCCAGGTCACCCTGAGTCGGGATGTTCTGCAGGGTGAAATCAGGGCGCCCGTCAGGAGAGACGGTCGAGGCATTGGCCGCGACGAGACCGTAGCCGTGGGTGTAGATCAGGTGCTGGTTGACCCAGGACTGATCCTCAGACACGTTGACCTCGCGGGCCGCGATGACAGTGTCCTCAGTCTCACCGTCGATCTCATAACGGTCGAAGCTCAGGGTCTCCGGGAACGCATAGTACTGACGGAACTGCTGAAGCTGCCCGAAGGCCGCGGAGACCAGATTCGGGTCGAGCAGACGGATGTTCTCCGTATTCGCCGTGTCCTCGGCGAGCGCGCCTTCGGAGACGTCGACTTCGGCGTCGTAGTCAGTACGGTCGATCTCATCGATCCCGTAGGCGAAGCGCGTGTTGTCCATATTCCGCTGGATGTACTCATCCTCCAGCGTCTGCTCCGAGGGCTGGACCTGGTACTCCTGCACCAGGTAGGGGTACAGGGCCCCGCCCACCAGCGCGGTGACCACCAGCATCGCGGCACCGATGATGGAGAACCGCCAGCGGCCGGTCACCGCTGTGACGATGAAGATGATCGCCACCAGCACCGCAGCCACCGCGAGGATCGTCTGGGCCGGGATGACAGCATTGACATCGGTGTAGAGGGCACCGGCCCAGTTCCCGCCCTGGCCCTGCAGAGTGGCGTAGCGGTCCAACCACCAGTTCACGCCCTGGAAGAGCACGAAGAGCGCGGCCGTCACCGCGATGTGCCAGCGCGCGGCCTTCTCCACGACGAACTTGCCCGAGGGCTCGATGCGGATCGCCCCGTAGAGGTAGTGGCAGACGATGCCGGCGATCCCGGCCACCAGCACTGCCGAGACGATGAACCCGTTGAGGAAGGCCAAGAACGGCAGGGTGAAGACATAGAAGGCGAAGTCCTGGCCGAATACCTGGTCCGTCTGGCCGAAGGGCTCCTGGTTGAAGAACAGCAGCACCGTCTCCCAAGCACCGGAGGCGGCGGTACCGGCGAAGAGGCCCAGCAGCGCCGGCAGACCCAGCATCAGCAGACGACGCATGGAGGTCAGCGTGGACTGATAACGCTGCACGGACTCGTTCATCTGCCGGTCCAGCGTCTGCGGACGGTTCCGGAAGGCCACCCACAGGCTCAGCCAGACCAGCACGCCCATGATCAGGAAGGCGACCGCGCCGACGCCCCACCGGGACAGTCGCTCGGTCCAGAAGATCTCCGAGTACCCGATCTGGTTGTACCACTGGATCTCAGCGTAGAAGCCGGAGAACAGGACGAAGGCACCGATCAGTGCGGCGATGATGACGATGGTGATGACCAACGCCGACGGCCGGCGCGGACCCTGCCGCCCGGCGCTCTGACCGGAGCCGCCGTCGCCGCCGGAACCGTCCGATCCGCCCGCTCCCCTGTTGCGGTCCGAGTTGCCGGAGCCGAACAGGCCGGAGCCACCGAAGGGGTTCTGGGAACCGAATCCCTGGGAGAAGCTCACGTATACCCTCTCTTCGCCGCGACCGTATCCCCTGCCTCGGAGTCCGGCGCGAGTGTGCTGCTGTGCGTGATGGTGAGTATTCGATTGTTCGTCTTCAGTTGTGTCCATCTTCAGTTGTGTGCGGCCAGCTGCGCTGCCGGCCGCGGAAGTCTTGATACTGCCCTATTCAGCTGCTGCGCCCGTGGCGATATCGGGATACCGGGGCTGCGACCGGTTGTGACCAACCGGCTGTGGCCCAGGGCCACATCATGTCCCGCAGGCCTCCAGTCCCTCCAGATAGCCCTGATCCTCGTCGCGGACCGCCTCGACGATCTCCCGAGCCTGGGAGACCGAGTCCACGCCGTAGACCTCGACCCCCGCAGGAATCCGGCCCTCGAGCTCCGCACAGTTGTCCCGCGGAGACAGGAAATGCTCGACTCCCTGCTCCCGCGAACCCTCGACCTTCTGCGCGATCCCGCCGATCGGCCCGACGGTCCCATCAGGGTCCACCGTCCCGGTGCCGGCCCAGGAGACGTTTCCGGTCATGGAGTCCTCCGTGAGAGTATCCACGATTCCCAGGGCGAACATGAGCCCCGCGCTGGGCCCGCCGACGTTCTGAAGCTGGATCTCGACGTCGACGGGGAAGTCGAACTCCCCCTGAAGCATGACGCCCAGGTAGTGCTCGCCATCGGCCTCCTGGTAGGTGGGGACCTCCACATCGAGCTCCTCACCGCCCCGGACCACGGTCAATCCTACCGATTCCTCGGCGGCCTCGTTGACCACGGTGCGCAACCCTTCCAAGCCGGTGATCGGCTCGCCGTCGGCCTCGAGCACCTGGTCATCGGGCTGCAGCAGGTCATCGACCCCGCTGTCACGCGCCTCCGGGGTGAAGTCGACGACCTCCAGAGCCTGGGAGTACTCGACGTCGAGCTCATCCAGCGCCGCCGCCAGGGCCAGGTCCTGGGAGCTGGTCATCGCCGCCGTATTGAACTCCTCCACTTCGTCCGCCGTCGTCCCGCTGGGGTAGACCAGCTCCTGCGGGGTCATATCGATGCTGGAGGAGAACCAGCCGCGCACCGCATCGGGCACCCGCACAGTGGAGGTGGGGGCGCCGTTGACGTAGACGGTGGTCAGGTTCAGGGCGCCATCGGTCTCGAAGGTCTCCCGGCCGTCGACAGTGATGATCGGTTCGCCGTCGCTCTCTCCGGTGGTGTTGAACAGCGGGCCGGGGGCCTCCGTGATGTAGGCGCTGGGCGCCATCAGAGAGGCCAGCGCCAGGATCAGCGCCCCGGCACCAGCACTGAACTGCACAGTACGGCGCAGGGTCCAGGGGGCTTGGGGCACGTCATCGGGGACGTGCTGATCCAGGGCATGCTGATCGACCCCCGGGGGCGGGGGCTGATGCGGCGGCTGATGAGGCTCAGTCATGATGATCGCTGGTCATTGTCGCACCTGAATCTGGACGCGCTGCGGCGATGACGCTGTGCGTCCACCGGCCCATCCACTCCAGTCCGTCTCGCCAGCGCGTCCACCCAGCGCGAACTGCACCCCCAGTCAGGGACGCAGCCTCTGCCCGCGCAGTAGGCTGGAATCTCCAGAGACCATCGAGCCGCCAGACGCCAGGGAGACATTGCGATGAACGCCGAGAACTCCGACCGACACGACGGCGAGGGCCGCGAGGACGGCCACGATCCGAACCAGGATGCGATGGAAGAGATGTTCCGGAAGCTCTTCGGCCAGGGCGATGACGCCCCCGGTGGCGAGTCTTCCTCTGACGAGTCCACCACCGGCGATTCCCGCGGCCCCTCGATGGGCTTCACCGGACGCCCGGGCTCGAACAGCGGTGGATCCCCGCAGGGCCAGGGCGGCTTTCCGCCCATGCCGGAAGGCTTCGATCCGACTCAGATGGGGCTGCCACCGATGGACCCGCAGATGATGCAGCAGATCATGGGCCAGGTCCAGTCGATGTTCACGGCGATGCAGAGCTCCTCAGAGGAGGACCGCCGGGGCCCGGTCAACTGGACGATGGCCAAGCAGGCCGCCCGTCAGGCCGCCGCCGGTGATGACCCTTCCGTCTCCCCGGCGGAGTCCCGCGAGATCGACGAGGCGCTGCGTCTGGCGGATATGTGGCTCGATGCGGCCACGACCTTCGAATCCACCGGTCAGCTGGGCCGGGCCTGGTCGCGTGCTCAATGGGTGGAGGAGACCTTCGACGCGTGGAAACAGCTCACCGAACCGGTGGCCGAGTCCATCTCTGAAGCCCTGTCGAAAGCGATGAAGGACCAGCTCGGCGACGGCGATGCTCTCAGCGGCGGTCTGCCGCCGGAGCTTCAGGCCATGATGGGCGGCGCCGGGGCTGAGCAGCTGACCGGCATGCTGGAGCAGATGGGCGGTGTGGCCTTCGGGATGCAGCTGGGTCAGGCCGTCGGCGAGCTCTCGAAGGAGGTCCACTCCTCCTCGGACATCGGCCTGCCGCTGGCCGGGAAGAACACGATGGCGCTGCTGCCGAAGAACATCACAGAGTTCGGGCACGGGCTGCAGGTCGAGCGTCGAGAGGTCCTGCTCTATCTGGCGCTGCGCGAGGCGGCCAGGATGCGGCTGTTCTCGCAGTCGCCCTGGCTCGAAGGCGATCTCTTCTCCGCGGTGGCCCAATACGCGGCGGGTATCCACATCGATACCCAGCGCATCGAGGAGGCCGCCTCCCAGGTCGACCCCTCCAACCCGGAATCGATGCAGCAGGCCATGCAGCAGGGCCTGTTCTCCCCCGAGCGGACCCCCATGCAGGAGGCAGCTCTGCGGCGGATCGAGACCACACTGGCCCTGGTGGAGGGCTGGGTCGACGACGTCGTCTCCCAAGCGGCGGAGCATCTGGAATCGTTGGCGGCACTGCGTGAGACCATGAACCGCCGCCGGGCCACCGGTGGTCCGGCCGAACATGCCTTCGCCGGGTTGGTGGGCCTGGAGCTGCGACCGCGACGGCTGCGTGATGCCGCGGCACTGTGGGCGCATCTGCGCGAGACCCTCGGGGTCTCCGGCCGCGATGAGGTGTGGTCCCACCCCGATGTTCAGCCTGAAGAGCAGGACCTCGACGATCCGCAGGGCTTCCAGGCCCGCCGCGCCGAGCGCGAGGCGGAGTCGGCGAAGTTCGAAGAGGAGCTGCAGAAGCTGCTCGACGGCGGATATCACGGCGGGGAGGGTTCCGAGAGCGAGGCAGATGACGCCTCGGAGTCAGGCCCAGACGGCGACTCCGGCGGAGACTCCGACCGCAGTTGAGGCGACGACTCCGGGGCCGAGACCGGCTCCGGAGCCGCTCCGGGCGCGGGTGGGGGTGGCTCCTCCGCTGCACGGTGGCGGTCCGAGGCCATCCGGCAGGTACACTCCGGGTGCCGGCCGATGGGCTGTTCGGTCACCCGCCCGTCCGAGTCGACGCGGAGGACGTGATCAGCCATGGCCGGGCGCACCCGCCCGGTGAGCAGCACCTGGATCTGACGCGCGGTGAGAGCCGCGACGATCGAGGCCACGCCCGGCGCGAGCCGAGGCTGCGTAGAGGCACCGGCGCTGGGAGTGTTCTCTGGCTCCACAGCGGCGGCGCCGTCCTCCTCAGCCCCGTCACCCTCCTTGCCCTCCTCACCGTCCTCACTGTGGCTCGGCCGTCTCGCGTCATCGGCCAGATGCAGCTGCCAGCACTGAAGGCACAGCCCACGGGTCGGCGCTAGCAGCGGTCCGATCAGCGCTCCCTCGGACATCAGGCTGATCGGAAGCACCGCCGGTGACAGCTCCGCCGCAGCGTGCAGAGCACTGATATCGGCCGACGGGGAACGGGTCTGCAGCGGCTGGCAGAGCACGTGGAGGTCGGCACCGTGGACTCTTCCATCGGGCGGGCATTCGAAGACCGCCGTCTCAGGGTGACGGCGTGAGAGAGCCTCCCGTACCGCTTCGGCTCGCGGCTTCCCGGTATGCCGGGAGTCCTCCCGTCCAAGCGTCCCCGAGACGCCAGGTACCCCATCAGCGCCCGCGAGCTGAGAATCCTGCACGACGAGTGTCCCGAGTCCTGCCTCAGCCAGCTGCTCGGCCAGGGAGGTTCCGACCTCGCCCAGGCCATCAATCCGCACCCCGGCCAGGCGCATCCGCACCTGATCCTCGCCGGTGGGGTACAGATCAACCAGCCGGTGCCGCCAGAGCTGCTGGACGGCATCGGGAGCCTCAGCCGCCGGAATCCCCCGGCGGAGGGCCTGGAGCACGGACGCCGCGGCCATACCCGGTGCGTTGAGCCGCAGGGCGATCCCTGGACGCCTGAGCCGCAGAGTCTGCTCATCGAGGACAGACGCCTCGGCGTCTGGACGCAGCCGATAGCTGCGCAGCGCCTCCTGAAGCACGGGCGGATCCACCGTGTGCTCCTCCTGCCCCTCGGACAACGCCGCCTCAGAATCCTGCCTCACCGCGGCGGCAGCCTGTGTCAGAGCAGTGCCGGCCTCCGCCGCCGGTGGGGGCCCTGACCGGGAAGGGCAGAATCGTGGGCAGAAGCATGGGCAGAAGCATGGGCAGAGGGCTGATGGGCTGAGGGCCGACGGGGAGGGAGCTGAGGTGTTGTTGCGGTGCGTGGCATGGGCCTCATCCTGGCAGCTGTGCGCCGTCATCGGCGTTCGCTCTCCACAGGCCTGCCCGTTCTCCACAGTCTGCACTGCCCAGAGCCCACACATCGGCTCGGTAGTCCTAGAATGAGCTGGCCCGAGAATCGTCGGTGGGCTCAGCGCCGTGAGCAGTGCACCGTCATGGCGGCCCGTGGCCTGCGGCGAGTGCCGGTGCAAGTGCGCGCTGCTGAACGTGCCCGCACCGGCTGACCTGAATCTCTGACACGAGCGGAATCCGATGCAGCAGCATGAACATCTTGAGGTCGACGGTGAACCGGTCCTGGTGATCCGGTCCTCGAATCGCAAGCGCACAGTGAGCGCAGACCGTGTCGACGGCACGCTGCGACTTCGAGTGCCGTGGCGGCTCAGCCGCTCTGAGGTCACCCGGTACACCCGGCAGTTCCGAGCCACACAACAGCGCCGTGACGCCCGGAACACCCGCAGTGACCAGGCGCTGCTGACCCGGGCCAGGGAGCTCAGCGCAGAGTTCCTCGACGGACAAGCCCAGCCATCCTCCGTGCAGTGGACCGATCGGCAGCGCACGCGCTGGGGATCGACCACCTCAGCCGACGGCGCGATCCGGCTCTCCGCACGGATGCAGACCATGCCCCAATGGGTGCAGGACGCGGTGCTCGTCCATGAGCTGG
The DNA here is from genome assembly GCF_031470965.1 of Nesterenkonia aerolata. NCBI lineage: Bacteria > Bacillati > Actinomycetota > Actinomycetes > Micrococcales > Micrococcaceae > Nesterenkonia > Nesterenkonia aerolata. Next base: position 219,916 of record NZ_JAVKGR010000001.1, read on the forward strand.
CGCATCTGCTCGTCCCCGGCCACGACGACGCCTTTCGGCAGCTCGTCAACCGGTACCCGCACACCGCCGAGGCCGATGCGTATCTGGCAGGGGTCAGCTTCGGGTGGAATAACCCCCGCCTCCAGGGCTGAACGCGCAGCAGCCTGCCGGTACCCCACCAGACCAGCACACCTGCTGCCGCTGAGCCGCCAGCGCCTCTGCTTCAGCGCAGCCCCAGCAGACGCGCCCCGTTGTCCCACAGCACTGCCCGCAGCCAGTCCGCACCGGGGCTGATCCTATGCAGAGCGCGCAGCTGCTCGGCATAGGGGTAGGGAATATTGGGAAAATCAGTGCCCAGGACGATCTTCTCGGCCAGGGCCGGAAGCCGATCGAGGTATCCGGCGGGGACGGGAGCAAGCGCCTCGGTGAAGTCAGTGAAGACCATCGTGGTGTCGAGGTGGACGGCCTCATACTGCTCGGCGAGGTCCGCAAACTCGTGGTATTCGGGCATCCCCATATGCGCGATGATCAGCGGCAGCCCCGGGTGCCGCCGCAGAACACGGCGCACCGGCTCGGCCCCGGTATGCTCTCCCGCCAACGGCGCCGAGCCGGCATGCAGCACCGTGGGGACGCCCGCCTCCGCCAGAGCAGACCACACCGGCTCCAGCAGCGGGTCCTCAGGGCTCCACCCACCGACCTGCACATGTGCCTTGAACACTCGGGCACCGGCGGCGATCTGCTCGGTGACATACTCTGCGGCCTCCGGCTCCGGGTGGAACGTGCCGGTGAGGACGACATCATCGTGCGCCCGAGCGAACTCTCTGGTCCAGGCGTTGAGCCAGGCCGCCATCGACTGACGGTGCGGATAGTTCAACGGCACGACGGCCGCGACACCCAGCTCACGCAACAGCTGCAGGCGGCGCTGCTCATCGGTCCGGTACGTGATCGGCCAGCTGAGACCGTAGTTCTGCTCGGCCGCGTCGAAATAGGCCCACACCTTGTCCAGGACCTGCTGCGGCATGAAATGCGTGTGCACATCAGCCAACCCGGGGAGGCCGAGATCCCCCAGAAAGCGGGGCACATCGGCGTCATCCGCCGGTGGGCTCACACTCTGTCTGTCCGCCTGTCTGCCGGCTTGTCTGTCCACACGTCCTGGGCCCGCCACGGCACCAGGTATGACGGCCCCAGGTGTGACAAGGGGATCAGGTATGACAAGGGGATCATCAGCGTCACTGGACACGGTCATGCCCTTCCTCGACCGTCTCTGCCTCGTGTCCCCTCGGCTTCGCGCTCGAGTAGCTGGCCAGCTGCTCTTTGACCTGTGCCCCGTGCTTCTCCAGCTTGCGCGGGCCCACCCCGGGGATGCGCAGGAACTCCTCATCAGTGCGCGGGCGGCGTTCCGCGATGACTTCCAGCGTGGCGTCGGTGAAGACGACGAAGGCCGGGACCTCCATCTGCTGTGACACTTCGGCCCGCCATTGGCGTAAGTGTTCGAAGAGCTGCTCATCATAACGGGGCGGGCAGGTGGCACAGCGGCGTCGTTTCACCTCGGTGCCGTCGGTGAGCACGGTGCCGCAGCTGGCACAGGTGACCGCACGCTTCGCGGGGCGGGCGTTCGGGCTCAGCCGACCACCCGAGGGGGCGATCCGGCGCGTGGGCTCCTCCATGCCCAACTCCCGGCGCAGCGGTCGCAGGAACCTCGACGGGCTGCGTGTCCCCCGGCCACCGGAATGCCGTGCGCGCGCCGAGGTCATATACAGATGCCGGCGGGCGCGGGTGATCCCGACGTAGAACAACCGCCGCTCCTCGTCGACCTCCGCCTGAGTCTTGGCGAAGGTGATAGGCATCAGCCCCTCATTGAGCCCCGCGAGGAAGACGGCATCCCACTCCAGGCCCTTCGCCGAGTGCAGCGAGGCCAGAGTGACCCCCTCCACAGTGGGAGCATGCTGAGCGGCGGAGCGCTCCTCAAGCTCAGTGAGGAACTGACGCATGGTCAACTCCTCGCGCTCAGCGTGGAGATCATCAGCCAGGGCCACCAACGCCGACATCGACTCCCAGCGCTCCCGCACGGCCCCGGTCGACTGCGGAGCCTCTTTGTGCCACCCGTGGGAGGAGAGGACATCCCGGATGATCTTCGGCACCTCATCCTCAGACTCTGCGACCAGCGCGGAGGTACGCAGCGCCGCCATCGCCTCACGGACCTCGGCACGGGAGAAGAACCGCTCGGAGCCGCGCAGCTGATAGCTGATCCCCGCACTGCTCAACGCCTGCTCGAAGACCTGGGACTGACCGTTGGTGCGATAGAGCACCGCGATCTCGCTCAGTGGTGTCCCGGCCTCCTGCAGAGCAGCGATCTGTTCGGCGATCCACCCGGCTTCAGCGTCGTCATCCTCGTGCTGAGTGATCGACGGCCTCGGCCCGTGCTCGCGCTGGGACACCAGACGCAGCGGATCCGGCCACGGTGCCGGCTCCTTCAGCCGGGGCTGCTCGCGGGTGCGATCAGCCAGCAGCACATTGGCCAGCTGGACCACCTGCGGGGTCGAGCGGTAGTCGCGGATCAGCTTCACCACCCTGGCCTCGGGATGGCGCCGGGTGAAGTCCAGCAGGTAGTCCGGTGTGGCCCCGGTGAAGGAGTAGATGGTCTGCGCCGCGTCACCGACCACGCACAGCTCTTCACGGCCGCCGAGCCAGAGGTCGAGCAGCCGCTGCTGCAGCGGGGAGACATCCTGGTATTCATCGACGACGAAGTGCCGGTACTGTTGGCGGACCTGCGCGGCGACCCGCTCATCGTCCTCCAAGATGCCCACGGTGAGCAGCAGCACATCCTCGAAGTCGATGAGATGCCTGTCGAGCTTGAGGTCCTCATAGGCCTGATAGAGCTTCACGAAGCTACGATGGTCCACTCCCCCGGGCTCAGCACGCTCCGCCGAGGCCTCCAGATACCCCTCCGGGGTCAGCGTGGAGACCTTCGCCCATTCGATCTCCGAGGCCAGATCCCTCAGCGCGGCGCGATCTGTGGTCATCCGCAGGCGACGGGCGGCCTCCGCCAACAGCCGGACTTTGTGATCGATGATCTCCGGCATCGTGCCGCCGACGGCGACCGGCCAGAAATACTGCAGCTGACGCAGGGCCGCGGCGTGGAAGGTTCGGGCCTGCACCCCGGGGGCGCCGAGGGTGTTCAGCCGCGAGCGCATCTCAGCCGCAGCCCGGGCGGTGAAGGTCACGGCGAGCAGCCGGTGGGGATCATAGACTCCGCTGCGCACTCCATAGGCGATCCGGTGCGTCACAGCACGGGTCTTTCCCGTACCGGCCCCGGCCAGGATGCACAGCGGACCCTGCAGACTCGAGGCTGCTTCGCGCTGTTCGGCATCCAGTCCTGTCAGCACGGCCTCAGGGGACGCCGGATCGGGGCGGAACTGCGCGGTGGATTCGGCAGCGGTTCCAGGTGTCATCGGGGGATCTCACCTTCGGCATCGGGCAGCTGACCGCCGTACCAGTGCTCGATCAGCGCGCGGGAGATCGAGGAACGGGAAGGAATCCACACGGTTCCGGCGGACACCTGCTCATAGAGCTCCTGGCGAGTGAACCACCGGACCTCACGGATCTCTTCACGGTCTGGGCGAGCGTCCTGCGGCTGGGAGGTCTGAGCCTGGTAGCCGAGCATCAGAGACCGTGGGAACGGCCAGGCCTGCGAGCCCAGGTACTGCAGCCGATCCACGGTGACACCGGCCTCTTCAGCAACTTCTCGGACCACGGCGGATTCCACCGACTCACCAGATTCGACGAATCCGGCGAAGGTAGAGAACCGGTGGGGAGCCCACCGGTAGGCCGAACCGAGCAGGATCCGGCCGGCGTCGTCGACCACTGCGGTGATCGCCGCAGGGTCGGTCCGTGGGAACGTCTCGGTGCCGCAGTGCGGGCACCGGCGCATCCACCCCGAGTTGCGGACCTCCGTGTGGTGGCCGCAGCGGGTGCAGTGCGGTGAGGAACGGTGCCAGGTGGTCACGGCCACCGCCTGGGTCAGCAGGGCGGCGTCGAGTGCGCCGAGCCGGTGACCGATGTCGCGCAGGTCGAGCCATTCGGCCTCGGCCAGCGGGCCGCTCGACTCCTGGGCTGAGGGCTCCGGGAGAGGTGATTCGGCGGAGAGGGGCATCTCCGCCTCAGCGGCGGCTCCGCGGGGCGTCCCGCTGAGGGAGACGGCCAGCAGGTGGCCAGGGCCAGCTGTGTTCTCCACCGTCGAGGCCTCGGCAGCCTCGCCGCGCAGAGAGCCGAGATAGACGGCGGTCTCGGGCAGTGCTGCCCTGGCGGGGACGAAAAGCAGGCGATTCTGCCGGGTGGGGGCCAGGCCGTCACGCAGAATCAGCACCTGGGTGTCCGGCAAGGACCAGACGTGCTCCAGCCAGTCATTGCGCTGGCGCTGCTGGTCATGACGGTGCAGCCCCATATCCGCCAGCGGTAGCTCGAGCGGGCTGGGACGGTCCGGCTGGTCAGCCTGCGGGTCTGGTGTGGGCATGGGTCCACGGTAGCGGGCAGCCCTGACATGTGTCCTGAGGCGGTGAGGTGATGAAGAGGTGATGGGCGGTTGTGATGGTGAGACCGGAGGTATCTTCGGAGGTGTCTTCAGGGCATGATTCAGCGCGTCGGCAGGCGCCGATCCGGCCCTACAGCCTAGGGTGGTGTCCGTGCGATGGACTTCGATGGAACTGGCGGCTCTGGCCACCGCCGCCGTGCCCGGGCTCTCCCCCACCGGTGTGGCCGCGGCCGCCGATGATGCCCGTGCGTTCTCTTCTGCGGTCATCACCGATGCCGAGGGCAACCGGTGGCGGGTGCGCTCGCCCCAGCATCAGGAAGCGGCCATGCGGTTGGAGACGGAGCTGCAGGTCTTGCGCGGCTTCACCGCCGCAGTGCGTGCCGAGCTGCCCTTCCGTGTGCCCTCGGTGGCCGGTGCGGTTCGGCGCGGTGAGCTGCGCACTTTCGTCTACAACCATCTGCCTGGGCGCTCTCTGGACCTGGACGAGCTGACCGCGCAGTCCGAGCACCTCGCCGATGATGTCGGACGCACGATCGCCGCCATCCACGATCTCGATACTGCAGTGGTGGATCAGGCTGACCTGCCCCGGTATTCGGCGGAACGTTTCCGGCAACGGCGCCTGAATGAACTGGATCAGGCAGCAACCACCGGGCAGATCCCGGCGAGCCTGCTGCGCCGCTGGGAGCACGCCATGGAGGAGCGCGAGCTGTGGGACTTCACACCGGTGGTCACTCACGGTGATCTCCACGAGGACACGATGCTCGTCGACGGTGAGCGCGTGGTGGCAGTCACCGGATGGACCGATCTGCACATCGGTGACCCGGCCGATGACTTCGCGTGGCTGACGGCGGCCCCGGATCTCGATTTCTCTGAGGCTGTGGTGGAGGCCTACGGGCGTCATCGTCGCGGCGAGGCGGACCCGCACCTGATGCGCCGCGCCGCGCTGGCCGCTGAGTTCGCCCTGGCCACATGGTTGGTGCGCGGCAAGGACGCCGGCAACCAGGAGATGGTTGAGGAAGCGCTGGAGCTGCTGCGGCAGTTGGACGATGACGTCGAGGCCCATGGTGGTCAGCCCATCTCGCTGACACCGATCGGCGCCTCCCCGGATACGGGTGTCTCCGCTGCGACTGCGCAGGAGCAGGCCTCCGAACCTGCGGCTGAGGTGGCCACTCCGGTGGCGACGTCGGGACCCTCCGGGCGTGCCGTCAGCGCTCCCACCGCGGACACTCCCGATGAGCCGACACTCGCCGGTACTGACATCAGCGCCCAGGACGACGTCCCTGATGACCCCACTGAGGAGCCCACAGACGAGTCCACTGACGAGAGCAGTCCCGACGAAGACACGGCAGACGTCGAGCCCGCTGCCGAACCTGCTGCCGAAGGCACCTCTGAGGCACCGACAGGCCGCATCTACCCTGTCCAAGAGGACTCTGAGGGCGACGATGAGCCCGCCGTGATCACTGATGCCTCGCTCGACGAGCGGTCGGTCATCGAGGCAGAACCCGACGAGACACCGGATCCTGACGCCACGCCGGACTCTGACAACGCTCCAGATCTTGACGACACGCTGGACCTCGACGAGGCACCGAAGCTTGACGAGACGCCGGACCCGCAGACACCGGACCCACAGACGCCTGGCTCCGCACCCACGGAGTCGGGAGATGAACCAGATGATGAGACGGATCTGCTCTCTGATGACACCACAGAGATCCAGACCGTCAGCGAGGCACCGGCGCCCTCGGAGACCTCCGACTCCATCTATGAACGGCACCCGGGTCTGCGCCCACCCGGCGTCTAAGACACCGTCCCCCTGCGCCTTCCGCTCACTCTGCAGATCCGGAGCCAGACTTTTCTGAGTGATCCGGGAATTCTGCGGTCCGCCGCGCCGTTCGGAAATCGATGTGCCGTCACACTCCGACGGCCATCATCGCTGGGTGGAGTACCGGGCAGAGGCGGAACAGCAGGCAGACGCGGAGTAGACGCGGAGTACCAGGGAGAGACTGTGCAGACTTCGGAGCAGGATGCCCCACAGGGCGCTGAGCAGCAGGCGCACCAGGAGACCGCGCTCTCCCGTGGCCGCATCGCGCTGGCCATCGTGGCGCTGTCGATGGGCGGATTCGCCATCGGCGTCACCGAATTCGGGATCATGGGCCTGCTGCAGGAAGCTGTGGCTGACCTGGACATCACCATCCCCCAGGGCGGTCACCTGGTCAGCGCGTACGCGCTGGGGGTCGTGGTCGGAGGCCCCGTCCTCGCGCTCTTCGCGGCCAAACGCGAACGCCGAGCATTCGCGCTGATGCTGCTCGGGGTCTTCGCCCTGGGCCACGTGGCCAGCTTCCTGGCCCCGAATTATCAGACGATGCTGGCCGCGCGGTTCATCTCCGGACTGCCCCACGGCGCCTATTTCGGAGTGGCCGCGTTGATGGCGGCACAGATGGCCGGGCCGACACGGCGAGCCAAGGCCATCTCCGCTGTGTTGGCCGGTCTGGCAGTGGCCAATGTGATCGGTGTGCCGGTGGTGACCTCGATCGGGCAGATCTTCGGCTGGCGGTGGATGTTCGCGATCGTGCTCGTCCTGGCCCTGGCGACGATGATCGCGGTGCGGGCCTTCGCCCCCCGTCAGGTGCCCGCGGCTGGCGCCTCGATGCGGGGCGAGCTGAAAGGCCTGCGCAACCGGCGGTTGTGGGTCGGAGTGGCCCTGGCCGTCGTCGGGTTCTCCGGCATGTTCGCGCTCTACTCCTATATTTCTCCGGTGATGACCGATGTGGCCGGCCTCGATGCGCAGTATCTGCCCTTCGTGGTCGGACTCTACGGGGTGGGGATGGTGATCGGGAACTTCCTCGGCGGCTGGGCGACGGATAAGTCCGTCCTGGGCACTGTCATCATCGCGATGAGCCTGGTTGCCGTGTTCCTCTTCGCCTTCGGGCTCAGCGCCGGGGCCCTGATTCCGGCACTGCTGTTCATGGTGCTGGTGGCGGTGACCTCCTCGATGCTGAGTCCTTCGATGCAGACGCATCTGATCGATACCGCTCCGAACGCGCCGAACGCCGCCGCCTCGATCCACCACTCCGCGTTCAACGGAGCCAACGCCCTGGGCGCAATCCTCGGCGCGCAGGTCATCGCCTGGGATTGGGGACTGCGCGCACCCAGCATCGTCGGCGGTGTGGGTGCGGTGATCGGTGTGTTGATCGCTCTCTACGCAGTCAAGCTCACCCGGGACGAAGAATTCAGGCGAAGAAATTAGGCGAAGAAGCGGCGGGCTCGACGAATGACCTCTTCAAGTTGGTCGGCCTCCGGTAGATGCTCGGCCTGCACCACGCGAGCGTGGTCGATGTAATAGAACGCGGCCGAAATGTCCTCCAGGGCTACGCCAAAGGTGCGGCTGAAGGCCAGTCGATAGATGGCCAGCTGCAGCTGCTTATTCTCCAGATCATGCGGCACTTTGCCGGTTTTCCAGTCGACCAGCTGCCAACTGCACTGTGCCATCGCCGCATGGCGTTCCCCACGAGGCAACCCCTGCCAGCGGTCGAAGTCAGAGACCTCCACGTCGGTCCCGTCGGGCTTGACCCCGAAGACCGCATCGATACGTCCGTTGATCGTCACACCATCAACGGAGGTCATCAGCCCGATCTCCATTGCCGCGATCTGACGAGCACCCCACGGAGAGGTTTCCACGGAGGCGCGGACCTTCTCGATACCGAATTCACGGCTCACGTGTTGGTCGCCCTGCAACGGATCCTCGATCCCATCCAGTCCAGCTCGGTGACCGTAGTAGTCCTCGATGAATCCGTGGACGGCTGTGCCCCGGCGCATCACCGTAGAGGGTTGCTTCGGCACCGGGCGGCGGTACCGCTCAGCCACCTCCTGCCCATCGGCATCTAACTCAACGAACCGCGACGTCGACATGATCGCCGGTAATTCAGGGGCGCCTAGCGGCATCCGCGAGGCCAAGAAACGATCCACCGCCCACTGGGCTTCCTGTTCAACGTCAGAGACCTGCGTCTGCTCTGCCGCACCCCCACCTGGGTGACGGCGCCTATCTGACTCGTCAGCTCCCCCATGACTGCTGCATCCGGTACCCTCGCCGGCCATGAGCCCGTGCACGCGGGAGGCCGCAGCCTCCACAGCCGGACGTCGGCTCACCACAGGGCTGTCCTCGCCCATCGGCCTGCGCACCGGCACCCGCCAGGGTTCTTTTTCGTAGCGTTCTTCTGTCACCAGGCGCAAGGGCGTCTGCGCCAGGGGGTCGAAGGGCCACACGCCCTCCCACAGCTGAGAGGCTTTCGGATTCGGCTCCTGTCGGAAGTCTTTGACCTCTGCGAAGAGCTCCTCGTCCTCGCTGGTCTCGATATCCGGCGAGGACACCTCAGATGGCAGGGACATCTCGCGGTCTTCCCCGCTGGCAGGGTCCCGCACGATGAAAGGCTTCACTCCCTCAACGGCCGCTAATTCGCGGAGGAACTGCGAGGGGATCTGCCCGGTCTTGGTCGCCCCGTAGAACCGTGCCCCGGTCACCAACAGAAGGCGCTCGGCTCGGGTGACCGCCACATAGGCTAACCGCCGTTCCTCTTCCCGACGGAACATCGTCACCTGCTCGGCGAACGTCAGCACGGGAGCGTCCTCGTCGAAGCCCCGGCGGGCCCGGACGGACTCACGCCAGCGCTTCGTCTGGCCCGCACTGGCCACACCCAGCGCGGCTGACCAGAACGCCACAGACGCTTCCTGCCGGCTCTCCCACTGCGGCAGGCTCTCCCGGTCTCCTCGCAGCGGCCACGGAAGTGCTCCGTTGGAACCTGTCCAACGGTCTGAGGCGTCGCTAGGGAAGATGCCCTCCCGCAGACCGATGACTGCCACAATGTCCCATTCCAAGCCTTTGGAGGCGTGGACGGTCAGCAGCTGCACCGCCCCGGGCCTCGGTTCAGCGGCCGCCAGCCCTAAACCTCGTTCGCGCTCCTCAGCGGCATCCAACCAGGCGAGGAATCCCTCCACATCACTGCTCTCTGCTGCCGCTGAGGCAAATCCCCTGGCGTGGTCGAGCAAGGCATCGAGCTGCCGGCGGGCGAGGTGTTGGGAATCACCGGGCCGGACCAGCACTTCCACCCCCAGGCCCGTCACCTCGATCACCCGTTCGAGCAGCGTCGGAATATCCAGCCCCGCCAGGCGTCCCAAGATGCGCAGATCCTGCTTGGCCCGCACCAACCGCTGATGGCCGTCGGTGGTGAAGGCCTCAGCCTGCGGGTCACGGGGGTCTGCGGGCACGGCGAAGAGTCCTTCCACCAGAGAGGCCAGCTCCGCGGCCTCTTTCACTGGTTCTTCCGCCGGGGCGGTCTCCGCTTCAACAGGCTGCCGAGCCATAAGCGTTCGTGCCGCGAGACGATTGAGCTGCATGAGATCCCGCGGACCGATCTGGTACTTCGGCCCGGCCAGCAGACGCAGCATGGCGTCACCGCGTGAAGCGTCAGAGATCACTCGCAGATAGGCGATCACATCGGCCACCTCGGGAACCTCTAACAGGCCCGACAACCCGACGAATTCATAGGCCACAGCACGGGCGTCGAGTTCACGGGCGATGCCCATCAGATGCTTGCGGGTGCGGGAGAGCACTGCGGCCGTCGGGGGTGGGGAACCTGCACCCGACGATGGTTCACCTGCGCCCGCCGGTTCGGCAGACGCGGCAGCCAACTCTGCGGCAATCCGATCTGCCACGGCAGCGAACTCTTCGTCGTCAGAGGGAAACCAGCCACAGCGCAGCTCCCCCGGCTCGGTCTTGCCCGCAGTCAGCGCTGAGATCCGTTTCTCGTCCTGTTTGTACCGCTTCCAGTCTGGCGCTGTTCTTCCCTGTTTCTCCCGCAGGGGGGCGACCAGCCGGTTAGCCGCATCCAAGATCACTGTGCCGTTGCGCCATGCTTTGGTCAGCTGCAGGGTCCGTGGCGCACACCATTCACCAGAGTCGGCATCCTGCCGGGTAAACCGATCGACGAAGCTAAACAGCTGACCGGCCGAGGCTCCGCGGAACCCATAGATGGACTGGTTGGGATCCCCCACCGCCGTCACCCCCGGACCTTCCGAGTGAGCGAACAGTGCCGTGAACAGCTCCAGCTGGGCGTGGGAGGTGTCCTGGAACTCATCCAGGAGCACCAGCCGATACTTCGATCTCTGCTGTGCGGCGGCATCGGTCTCTCGTACGATGCGTACCGCATTGACCAGCAGATCTCCATAGTCCATGACCTGCCGCATCCGTTTCCGCTGCTGATACGCCTCCACGACGTCGACCACATGACGACGCACCGCGAGGTTCGTCAACAGCTCCCGGTCCTTCACGGTGAAGGCCTTCTTCGCCCCACGGACCTTCTCCTGATCCATGGCCAGAGTCTCCGGATAGTCGATCTCTGCGGTCAGGAACCGACGGACCTCCTCGGGATCGTCGATCAAGTGCTCGGCACATTCTGAGGCCAACGTCAGGGCATGGTTCGCCAACGTCGAGATGCTGACGTCGAGCTCAATCAGCTCCTCGCGGTGGGCCGAGGCATAGTCCCGCACCACGGCGGTGATGATCTGCCAGGCTTCCGCCTCGGTGATGACACGCGTCTCAGGTTCCAAGCCGATCTGCAACCCATACTCCTGGACCAGAGCGTGGGCGTAGGAATGATAGGTCGAGACCTCGGGGGCCAGCAGATCCATCACACCGTCGATCCCGACCCCGCTGATTCCGGCCTCATCCGCACCCAGCAGATCACTGACTGCGATCACCCGCCGCTCCTCGAGCCGTTTCAGCTTGCCGATCATCCGCTCACGCAGCTCTGAGGCAGCCTTCTTCGTGAAGGTCACCCCGAGCACCTCGTCAGGCTTCACCGCGCCGATAGCTACCTGGTAGACCACTCGGTCGGCCATCGTCGCGGTCTTGCCGGAGCCGGCTCCGGCCACCACCAACAAGGGATCGAGCCCATGTTCAATCACCGGCGTCTGCTCAGCAGTCGGTAGTTTGAAGGACCCTTCCAGCGGATCATGGAGCAGTTCTAGCAGGTCATGAGCTGAGTACTTCCGCATGTCAGGAGCACCAGGGACAGAGCTGGTCGTCGTCATCGTCTTTGCTTCCTCACTCGGCTATCTTCGCTTTCTCACTCGGCGATCTTCGCTTCTTCACTCGGCGATCGGCTGGGTCACGGCGCGCCCGCTGGCACAGATGGGGCAGAGCACTCCGGCACGGCACTGAGCACCCTCGGTATGGTGAACGCTGAACTTCCCGGCGGTGACGGTCTGCGCGGCCTCGATGAGGGCGAGATCAGGCCAGGCCCCGGCTCCGGCGGGCCAATCCTCAGCCGATGGCACTCCGCTGACGGCCTGCTGACGGTATTCGATACCCTCGACCTTCGCGAGGTCCTCGCCTAGGAAGACCAGCGCCGCACCAGCTGTCTCCCCGGTGATCTCCACGTCAGTGCCGTCATGGCGCGCTGTCTTGTGGTCCTGCGGTGTCCTGACCAGCTGCTGATAGACCCCCAGCTGAGCATGTCCGCACAGTTCGCAGTCCTCGGGCGCCGTCTGGGAACTTCCCTTCGGATGCTTGGCACAGCGACGTGGGGTCCTGGTGCCGGTCTTATAGTCGACGATGTAATACTCCCCGTCCTCATCGACTTCGAGCCGGTCTATCGATCCGGAGACGGTGATCTCCCGGGGCGTGCCACGCACCGGAAGCTGCATTCCGGCGGTGATGTGAACCTCAGAGAGCAGGTGTTCACGGCCGGCCTCCTGCGCAGCGTGGATGTACCAGGCCAGCCGCCCCATCATCTGCTCCGCCCGCGCGAAACTCCGGCTGCTGTCATAGCTCTGCGGGTCCAAGCCCAATTCCCCCCAGCGCTGGGCCAGGACAGCACGCAGAGTATCCGCGGTATCCAGCAGGGAGGCGCCGGGTTCCGGCCGGGGATGGTCCTCTGCGATGGAGTGGATGAGTGTCCCCAGGTCACGGGCTTGATCGGTGGTCGGCGAACCTCCTACGGCGTCGATGAACCACTCCAGGGGCCGGTTCTGGGCCTTCTCCACAGCTGAGGGAGAGAGCCTGAGGGGAGCGCCGGCGTCGAGTTCCTCCTCGGTGATCAGTGCGGCGAACCGGGCCGGATCCACCAGCCCCCACCAGTGCTGCGGTGCGGCCCCGGTGATGGTTTCCCCCGTGGCTTCGGCCCGGGCCTGCCCCAGGATCGCCAGGGCTCGTGCGGCCTCCTCAGCTTCCCTTTCCTCGGTCTCCTTCTCCTCTTTCTTCTTCTCTGCCGTGTCGCTCATGTCGCTCAGCTCGTCCGGACCACCCAGGTCAGTGTTTTTCTCGGCCGGTTCCCCTCGCGCCGCGGCCCGGCCTGCGTGGGCCTCCACTGTGCGGCGCAGCTGCGCCACTAACGTCGGTGCCGTCATCGGCCGCGGCCGCGCCAACTCCGCCGATGTCCGGAGAACCGCGGGGACAAGAAGATCGATCAGCAGGCTCGGTGTCTCATCGGTGCTGGTGATACCGATGCCGACCAGCCGCCGTCGTGCCCGTGAGACAGCAGCGGCAAAGAGTCGGTACTCGTCCTGGAGCACCTGCATCCGCTTCGCACGCACTGAACAACTGCCCCGGTCCGCGGCGCCGGAGACCATGTCCACCAGCACCGATGATCCCAGCAGCTCGCCACGAGGAGTCAGGTTCGGCCACACCCCGTCCTGCATACCGATGAGGATGACGGTGTCGAACTCCCGGCCCACAGCCGTGGCAGGAGTGAGCACACTGATCGCCTCGCGAACTGTGGAGGTCTCTGCCAAGGTATCCATCGGCAGTTCCATCTCTTCGATATAGGTCACGAAGTGCTGGATGCTCTGCCCCGGCAACTGCTCAGAATACCGTTCGGCCGCCTCGAAAAGCGCGACGACGGCGTCGAGATCCCGGTTCGCCCGCCGGGCCGGCTCCCCTCCGCCCTGGGACTCCGAGACCCAGCGCGCCTGGCGTGCCGAGGCCTGCCACAGGGCCCACAGCACCTCACCCGGACCGGCGCCCGGCTCCTCCGCTGCTTCCCGGGCGGCCTGGACCATCCTGACCAGACGCTGCAGCCCCCGCAGCGCCCGATGCTCAGAGGCCATCAGCAGCTGGGTCACGGGGTCCTGGGGCTCGTTCACGGCGGCCACGAGCAACTGATCAGAGGACCGCGGCTGCCCAGCCGCACCCTCACCCTCAACCACCTGTGTACGTTCCATACCGAGCAGCAGGCGCCGGATCCGCCGCATGGTGATGGCATCCACCGCACCGTAGGGGCCAGAGAGCAGAGCGAGCACTGCAGACAGATCAAGATGGTCACTGGGCACTGGGTGGGTGACGGTTTCTGGGTTCGCTTCAGTATCTATCCTGCTGTCAGATTCTGCGCTGGTGTCAGGTTCTGCGCTGGTGCCGGATTCTGCGTTTGCCACGGGTGCTGTACTGGTCACCGCACGCATGAGACGCAGCAAAGGAGCCACAGCGGTCTCCTCACGCAGCACGACCTCGCTCATCGACCGTGCCACGGGCAGCCCTTGGCCGGCGAAGAGCCTCGACACCTGATGGACAGCAGCGCCGTTGCGGGCGATCACCGCGATCTGGCCTAAAGGCACTCCGGCGCCATCGACGCCCCCGCGGTGATGCCGCTGCAGCACTTCCTGAAGGATCATCTGTTCGGCATGCTGCTCGCTGCCGACGATGCTGACTGAGACACCCAGAGCAGAGGTGTCGACGTCCTCGGGGAAGTTCCGCCGTGGCCCCGGGCTCAGACGCGCCTGCGAGGCGTGCTGATGCTCATGTTGCTCCTGAGCCTGTTCTGCCCATTCCGTGCGCCGTTGTGCCGCTAGCTCCGCCCAACGACGGCGGTACGGCAGCGGATCCCCGACCGATCCGATGCGTTCGACCACGCTGCCGTAGACCTGCGCGATCTCCCGGCTCATCCGGTGGTCCACAGTCAGGCTGAGGACCTCCGGCTCCTTCCCCACGGCAGGGTCCTCCGGCCGCATCGAGCCACGGCGCCCTCGTGCGGCCACACCGGCAGGCAGCAGGTGGTCATCGCTGTCTCCGGTCCAGTTCGCCATCAGGTCCGGGCGGGCACCACGGAATCCCTGAACGGCCACGTCAGGATTCGCACAGGCGATGACGGGGCCACCTGCGCCGATCAGCCGCAGCAGCCGCCAGACATTGGGATTGGCCTCCTGGACGTCATCGACGAGGATCAGCCGCAGGCGGTGACGTTCCCCGGCCAACAGCTCCGGATGATCCTCCAGCAGATCACAGGCGCGGGCGATCAGCCCGGAGGGGTCGAAGGCATGGGGCGCCTGCTGACCCAGCAGATCGAGATAGAGCCCGTAGAGTTCACCGGCAGGTTGCCACGCCGCATACCCGGGACCGCGCCCGGCAGCGGCGTCCTCACCCCAAGCGATGAGCTCCTCCGGGCTCACCCCGTATTCTGAGGCGCGATCGAAGAGTTCACGGATCTCCTGACGGAATCCGGCAGTGCCCGCAGCCAAACGAAGATCCACGCGGACCCTCTCGCGCTCAGTGCCGGCAGTGGCCGGGTCCACCACCCGCCACTGCACGTCGGTCTCCTGCGCACTCAGCAGCGCGGCGATCTGACGGTCCTGTTCAGCACCGGAGAGCAGACGTGGTGCACGGTCCGTGAAATCGAGCAGCCCCCGGCGTCTGGCCTCGGCGATGACGGCGAAGGCGTAGGAGGCGAACGAACGCGAGGGCTGATCCGTGAGCGTGCCATCCTGGGGGTCCTGAGCCCAGCGAGACTCGATGGCATCTCGCAGCCGCGCCGAAGAGGTCCGCGAGGGTGAGAGAACCAACAGCTCATGGGAATCGTGACCGCTCTGCAGGAACCGCAGCGCCAGGTGGGTGATCACCGTCGTCTTGCCGGTGCCGGGACCGCCGAGCACCAGCAGCGGACCGTGCGCCCCCTCGGCAGCCTTCTCCACGACTCGCTGTTGATCCTGGTCAGGTGTGAAATCCGGGGTGGAATCAGGAGTGGAATCGGGGGTGCGTGCGTCCTCGTGCTGTCCCATGGGTCCATCAAATCAGACCCCTATGACATGAGTTCGTCGCCGAGGCTGTCAGTCGGACGCGCTACGGTGAATCCATGGAGAATCCCGCGTTGTTCGACCTTCCCCCTGCTGCCGCCTCCTGGCACAGCGGCCGTCGCATCGGTTTCGACCTCGAGACCACCGGCCGTGATCCGCGTACGGCACGGATCGTCACCGCTGCAGTCGTGGAATATCACGCGCAGGACGCCGCAGAAGCAGGGAACGCCACCGCGCAGCAGGACGCGGAGGCACAGCCCAGCACCCCGCGCGTCGTGGAGTGGCTGGTCGACCCGGGAGTGGAGATCCCCGCGGAGGCGAGCGCCGTCCACGGCATCAGCACCGACTACGCGCGCCGCCACGGCACCGCCGCGGCCGAGGCGGTGCCGCAGATCCTGCACCGTATCGTGGAGGAGCTCGACGCCGGCACACCGGTCGTGATCTTCAACGCCCCGTATGACCTCTCCGTGCTTGCCGCCGAAGCCCAACGCTACGGCGCAGATCTGCCGAGGGCCAGGCCCATCATCGATCCGCTGGTGCTCGATAAGCAGGTGGACCGGTTCCGCCGCGGCAAGCGGACTCTGGGGCATATGGCCGATCACTATGGCGTCGTGCTCGACGACGCCCACTCCGCTGCCCCGGACGCGAAGGCCGCCGTGGAACTGGCCGACGTGCTCGCTCAGCGTCACCGGCAGCTGCAGATCCCAGCCGAGGAACTCCACGACCTGCAGATCGGATGGAAGGCCGAGCAGGCGGCGTCTCTGCAGGAGTACTTCCGTAAGACTCGACCGGATGCGCACGTCGATCCACGGTGGCCGATGTGAGTCCTATGCGATACGTTGTGAACGAGTCGGTGGCTGTCAGCGGCACCGCGCTCATCGGTTCGTCACCGCTCTGGAGCGACGCAGGCCCCGGACCCACTGACTTCATGGCCTAAGCCTGAAGACAGGAGGGAAAGCCGTGACCACTTCTGAAGAAGACACCGTCGCAAACCAGCGCCCCACAGGTACCCGGTTAAGACCGCGCCAGGCATCTTTGGCTGCCGCGCTGGAGGCCGAGGACCGCAAAGAAGCACCACGCCCACCTTTGAGCCGCCGTCATCAGCGCGGCTCACTGATCACCTTGACCCTGCTGACCACCGCGACATTATTCGTCCTCGGGCTCGGTGACGGCGGTTCCACGTCCTGGCTCATCCTGGCGTTCGTCATCGCGGGCGCCACAGTAGGGGCACTGTCCTGGTACCGGCGAGCGCTGGGTCTGCCCCAGCGCAGCACACCACAGGGCCTGCTGTTCTTCGCCACCATCGCCGCGGTCATGCTGGCTCCCCAGTTTCTCCTGCGCCCCTTGGCAGCGGGTGCCCCAGAGCTATGGGTCTACGGCGCAGGCTGCCTGATCCTGGCCGGGTTGATCATCGGTCCGGCCCATATGGCGCTGAGGTACTCGTTCCCCACGTCAGAGAGCCAAGCATGGCACTCAGAGCACACTTCTCGATCGAGCACCTCAGAGGTCCGCCGCGAGCCGGAACCCCGTATGTCCGAGTGAGGTGTCCGGCGTCGCCGTCGTCCGGGCCGAGGTCCGGTAGCGCCGACAGTAGGACGCGTGGCACATATAGGAGCCACCGCGCAGCACACCTTGGGCCGTCCACTCCCACACATTGCCCGTGGTCTCATAGAGCCCGAACCCGTTGGGCGGATAGGACCGCACTGCCACAGTGCCCACCGCCCCCTGCGGGGCTTCCGGAAAGTCTCCGGGGAAGATGTTCATCAGCTTCCGCCCGGCCGGCTCACGCACCGCACCCCACGGGTAGGGCTGCTGTGCGAGCCCACCGCGGCAGGCGTACTCCCATTCCTCCTCACCGGGCAGCCGAGCGCCGGCCCACTGGGCATAGGCACGGGCGTCGCGGTGTGAGACATGGGTGACCGGGTGCTGTTCACGTCCCCGAACTGAGCTGTTCGGCCCTTCGGGCGCATACCAACAGGCACCGGCGACGAGGCACCACCACGGGGCCGCAGTGACACGGGGCGCGGACCTCCGCAGGTCTGCGGGCAGCAGTCCTTGGAAGACCAGAGAGTCTCCCTGGACCTCCGCATCGGTGCGGTGGCCGGTCTCGGCCACAAAGGCGGCGAATTCGGCGACAGTGACCGTCGTCGTCGCCATCGCGAAGGCCTCGACGTCGACCTCCCTCACCGGCCCCTCACCGTCCTGGGGGTAGGCGAGGTGATCCTCTGAGCCCATCAGGAAGGTGCCGCCGGGCAGGCCGGCCATGGTGAGTTGGTCACCGGCGCGCTCCGTAAGAGCCCTCAGCAAGGACGACGGCGCCCCGGTCGGTTCTTGAGCGCGAGAGGCCGCACCGCATCCGCTCCTGTCGCTGCGTGCCTCACCGGCACCGGGGGCGCAACAGCTCTGCCCGCGTGCTCCGCTCATGTCACCACCTCCGGTTAGCCTGGTCTGGACCACCGTACCCGCAGACCCAGGAGGTCAGATGACCAGCGCAGCTCAGGAGACCGGCACTGCCCAGGAGACTGGTGCTGCCCGGGACGCTCATACGATGTCCCGCCGGCCGAATATCGTCGTCATCCAGGCCGACCAGCTGGCACCGGATGCCCTGGGAGCCTACGGGAATGATGTTGTGGGATCTCCTCATATTGATGCGCTGGCAGATGATGGCGCCGTATTCGACCGGGCCTACTGCAACACGCCGCTGTGCGCGCCGTCGCGTGCCTCGATGATGACCGGCCGGATGCCCTCGGAGGTCGGCTGCTATGACAACGGCGATGACTTCCCCTCCTCCACGCCGACGTTCGCCCATCACCTGCGCGCTGCCGGGTACCACACGGCGCTGGTGGGGCGGATGCACTTCATCGGCCCGGATCAGCATCATGGCTTCGAGGAGCGGCTCACCACTGACGTCTACCCGGCCGATATGGACATGGTCCCGGACTGGGACCTGGATCTGCAGACGAAGCTGCAGTGGTACCACGATGCCGACAGCGTCTTCACCGCGGGTGTTTCGAAGGCCACGGTGCAGCTCGACTTCGACGAGGAGGTCGGTTTCCATACGCTGCGCCACCTCAATGACCGGGTCCGGGCTGACCAGGCGGCGCGCGCCCGTGGTGAAGAGCCTCAGCCGTTCCTCATGGTCACCTCCTTCATCCACCCGCATGATCCCTACGAGCCGCCCCGGGAGCAGTGGGACCGCTACGACGGTGTGGAGATCGACGCACCGGTACACCCTGATGCCCCGGATGCGGAGGGTGATCCGCACACCCACCGGCTGCGGACGATGAGCGGTTTCGACGTCCGTCAGCCCGATCATGAGCAGACCCTGCGAGCGCGGCGGGCCTACTATGCGGCGGTGAGCTACATCGATGACCACGTCGGGGCGATCCGGTCTCGGCTGCGTGAGCTGGATCTGGAAGAGGACACGGTGATCATTGTGACCTCAGACCACGGGGATATGCGCGGGGAGAAGGGGCTCTGGTACAAGATGTCCCCCTACGAACAGTCGGCACGTGTGCCGCTGATCGTCTATGGACCACCGCATCTGGTCCCTCGAGGCCGGTTCAGCAGTCCGGTCTCACTTGTGGATCTGATGCCGACTCTGCTGGACTTCGCCGAGGCCGAGGACGCTGAGGCGCCGGGGGTCAGCCTGCGGAGAATCGCTGCCGAAGAGACGGCGGGCACTGGCACGCCGCACGAGCGGGATGTGGTGATCGAATACCTGGCCGAAGGGGTGCACCACCCGCAGCTGACCCTGGTGCGCGGGCAGCACAAATTCGTCCTCTGCCCCGGAGACCCGGACCAGCTGTTCGATCTCTCCACCGATCCGCAGGAGACCCGGAACCTCGCCGAGGATCCGGCGCACTCCGCGCTGGCGGCCACACTGCGCCGCGCTCTGGAAGAGCGCTATGACCTCGAAGCCCTGGATGCCTCCGTACGAGCCTCCCAGCGCCGGCGGCAAGTAGTCAGCGGCGCGCTGTCCACAGGACGTACCCGCCCCTGGGACCTCGTCCCGGACCCCAGTTCCCGTTACGTGCGCGGAGATTTCTGGTCGGCCTTGGACTACGGCACCATTTCGGATCCCGATCGCTGAGTCAGCTCGGCGGCTGCGCTTTCGCCGCCGCCTCGGCCGCACCGGGCAGGGCCTCGATGATCTGCTCGACGGCGGCATCGTCGTGGGCGGCCGAGAGGAACCAGGCCTCGAACACGCTCGGTGGCAGGAAGACACCGGCCTGAAGCATCGCGTGGAAGAAGGCACCGTAGCGGAAGGATTCCTGAGCCTGGGCGTCGGAGTAGTTGTGCACGCCCCCGGCTGAGGTGCCGAAGGAGAACGAGAAGAGCGAACCCACCTTCTGGATGCTGTGGTCCACACCTGCCGTCTCCAGAGCCGAGCCCAGTGCGGAGGCGACCGCCGCAGCCTGGGCGTCGATGTGCTCGTAGACCTCGGCCGTGGCGTGTTCCAGAGTGGCCGTGCCTGCGGCCATCGCCACCGGGTTACCGGAGAGCGTACCGGCGTGGTAGACGGGGCCGGTCGGTGCCAGGTGTTCCATGATCTCCCGGCGTCCCGCCAACGCTGCCGTCGGCAGGCCACCGCCGATGACCTTGCCGAAGGTGAACAGATCCGGCGTCCATCCTTCCTCCCGGCCGGAGGCTCCCCAGTAGCCGGCCTCGGTGATGCGGAACCCGGTCATCACCTCGTCGAAGATCATCAGTGCTCCGTGGCGCTGTGTGAGCTCACGGATCAGGGCGTTGAACCCGGCAGCCGGCGGCACCACGCCCATGTTCGCGGGGGTCGCCTCGGTGATGACGGCGGCGATCGAGTCTCCGTGCTCGGCGAAGATCTGCTCCAGCGCCGCGGCGTCGTTGTACTCCAGCACGATGGTCTCGGAGGCTTGTGCCTCGGTGACCCCCGCCGAGCCCGGCAGGCCCATCGTGGCCACACCGGAGCCGGCGGCGGCGAGCAGCCCATCGGAGTGGCCGTGGTAGCAGCCGGCGAACTTCACGATCAGGTTCCGTCCCGTCGCCCCGCGGGCGAGCCGGACCGCGGTCATCGTCGCCTCCGTGCCGGTGGAGACCATGCGGATCATCTCTGCACCCGGGACCCGCGTGCGCACCAGCTGCGCCAGTCGGGTCTCATCGGGGTGGGAGGCGCCGAATCCGAGACCGTGGTCGACGGCTCGGTGCACGGCGGCGGTGACCTCCGGATGCCGGTGGCCCAGCAGGGCCGGACCCCAGGAGCCGACGAGGTCCACATAGCGTGTCCCCTCGGCATCGGTGACGTACGGGCCCTCGGCGTCGACGATGAACGCCGGGGTACCGCCGACGGAGCCGAAGGCCCGCACCGGGGAGTTGACTCCCCCGGGCATGAGGTCACAGGCGGTGTCGAACAGCTGCTGGTTAGTGGGCATCCTCGGGATCTCTCCTTGCGTGGCGTGCTCAATCGGGTTCAGAGGCATGTGGTCGGGCAGGCGAAACTGTTCCGCCGGGGTCAGCCCCCACGCAGCCAGCCGGCGATCTCAGCGGCGTGGTAGGTCAGCACATTCTGGGCACCGGCCCGGCGCAGCGCGGTCATGGCCTCCAGGATCACAGCCCGGCGGTCGATCCACCCGTTGGCCGCGGCGGCCTCGATCATCGCGTACTCGCCGGAGACCTGGTAGGCCGAGACCGGTACATCGCTGATCGCCGCGACGTCGGAGACGATGTCCAGGTAGGCCAATCCAGGCTTGACCATCACCATGTCTGCGCCTTCGGCCAGGTCCGCTTCGACCTCACGCAGCGCCTCAGTCCGGTTGGGCGCGTCCATCTGGTACTGCCGCCGGTCACCCTGAAGCTGGGAGTCCACCGCCTCACGGAACGGCCCGTAGAACGCGGAGGCGTACTTCGCGGCATAGGCCAGGATCGGTACGTCGTAGTACCCCGCCTCATCGAGGGCTTGGCGGATCACAGCCACCTGACCGTCCATCATCCCCGAGGGGGCGACGACGTCGGCACCGGCTGCGGCCTGGACCACGCCCATCTGCGCATAGAGCTCCAAGGTGGCATCATTGTCCACCTCACCGAGTTCGTCGAGGACACCGCAGTGCCCGTGGTCGGTGAACTCGTCCAGGCAGAGGTCGCTCATCACCAGCAGGTCCTCACCCACACGGTCCTTCACCGCCTGGATGCTGCGGTTGAGTATGCCGTCCGGGTCCAGGCCGACCGAACCTGAGGCGTCACGTTCAGCAGGGATGCCGAAGAGCATGACACCACCCAGTCCGAGGTCACGCGCCTGTTCTGCGGCATCGAGGATCGTCTGCTCAGTGTGCTGGACGACCCCGGGCATGGAGCTGATCGGCTGCGGTTCGGTGATCCCTTCACGGACGAAGACCGGAAGGATGAAGTCAGCCGGGTGGAGCCGGGTCTCCGCGACCAGCCGACGCATCGCCGGGGTGCGGCGCAAACGGCGCGGACGGCGGGCAGGGAACGTCACAGGGCGGCTCCTTGGTGGTTCACGACGTCGTGGACACGAGTCAGCTGACACAATTCAACAGGCATAATTCAACACGCATCACCTGGCACTTAACGATCTCTCCGGTGATGCCTCCCTACGGCACCGACCGGCGACCGGCAGGCGCCGTCGCCCAGTCTAGTGCTCGGCAGGGCGCGGTGCTCGACTGACTGCTCAGCAGCTGAGTGCTGTCTGGACTCCCTGCGCGGTCGGCGTCGGCAGGACGGCGTCGACGGGCTCGCCCAGAGCCTGAAGCGTCGCCGCAGTGGGCGCGCCGATGGCCAGTACCCGGTACGGCCGTGGACGGATGCCGCGCAGCTGTGCCCATACCTGCGCTGCGGAGGAGCTGGTGATCAGCACGACGTCCTCAGCGGTGATCTCACCAGGCTCCCTGGCGACGCCTTCGTCCGGCAGCAGCCGCTGGCGGGGTCGGGGCCCGGGCGCCTCGGGGCCGTACAACGGCACAGTGCAGTAGGCGCTGATCTGGTCCACCTGCCACCCACGCTCGGTCAACCCGGTGTGAAGCTCGCTGCGTGCCTGGGCGGACTGCGGCAGCAACAGCCGGGACGTCCCCCGCGGGGCGGGCAGCTCCTGCAGGATGCCCACAGCGGAGGCCTCCCCCGCCGGGTGCCAGGTCTCGGTGATCCCGGTGAGCTGGTGCAGAGCGTGGGCGGTCCCGGCTCCGGTGACCACGATCCTGGCAGGTGCCGCCGGATGCGCAGAATCCCGGCCGAACCCGGCCCGGCAGAGCGCTCGCACCGTATTCGCCGAGGTCAGCACGAGTGCTTCATAGTGGCCTCGGTGCAGCATGGTCACCGCACAGCGGAGGTCGGCGTCGTCGTCAAAGGCCCGTTGCTCAGTCAGCGGCAGATGCGCGAACTCGATGCCGGCCTCTCCCAGCTGGGCCTCCAACCGGCCGGCGGCGGCCGGGTCGCGAGTCAGCACGAGCCGTCGTCGCGTCGATGCTCCGCTCACCAGCCCCCTCCTTCTACACGTGTGGAGATTCCGGCCGTTCAGGTGTCGATCACATGGGCCAGTAGGCCGGTGTCATCAGCCAACAGCTGCTCGGCCACCGCAGCACCCAACTGCGCGGCTGCCGCGACCGCTGAGGCGCGAGGCGCGGCCGCCGTCATCTCCACTGCGGCCTCGGCGCTCTGCGTGCTCGAGCCGTCGGGGGCGCAGACCACGCTGCGCAGCCTCAGCACGCCGGTGGCCTCATCCAGCCGCGCCAGGCCGCCGATCGGTGCTGAACACCCGGCGTTGAGCCGGGCCAGCAGCGCCCGCTCCGCTGTGGTCTCCACACGGGCAGCGAAGTCGTCATACTGCGCCAGTGCCTCGCCGAGCATGGTACCCGGCTCTGCATCGACGGCGCGGACCTCCACGGCCAACGCGCCCTGCCCCGGAGCGGGCACCATGACCTCGGTGGAGATGAGCTCGGAGATGTGGTGCTCCAGCCCCAGCCGGATCAGTCCCGCACCGGCCAGGACCACGGCGTCGAGGTCGCCGCGAGCGGCGTCCGGAGCCTGTGTCGAGGTCTCGGCGGCGTCCTCCCGGCCGCGGACGCGAGCCAGCCGTGTCCCCACATTGCCGCGGATATCGACCACCTCGAGATCACCGCGGGCGGCCAGCAGCTGCGCCTTCCGGCGCGGAGAGCCGGTGCCGACCTTCGCACCCTCTGGCAGCCGCTCCACAGGCAGGTCTCCGGCGGAGCAGAGGGCATCGCGCACCTCGGCCCGCACCGGGACCGCCGCGATGGACAGGCCCTCCAGGTCCTTGGCCGGTAGATCCTTCAACGAATGGACCGCGACGTCACAGCGCCCGTCGAACAGCGCACTGCGCAGCGCAGTGGCGAAGACCCCGGTTCCTCCCATCTGGGAGAGCGGACCGGTGAGCACATCACCCTCTGAGCGGATCGTCTCCAACCGGTAGCCGTACCCGGAATAGGCCGACAGCGCCTCGGCCGCACCACTGGTCTGGGTCAGCGCCAGCCGACTCCCCCGCGTCCCGACGATGAACTCGTCATCTCCGGCACCCCGTCCGGCCGGGGCCTCACCACCTCGCATCAGGTTCACAGCCCTGTCTCAGAGTGCCTGCGGCGGGGTGACGTCGGCGTCCACCGCGGAGGTGGTCGGCTTGATCGTGCCGTCGCGCATCACCTTGGAGCAGCAGTTGGGCCGGCAGACGTCGAACCAGGGGCCCATCTGCGTCATCCCGGCACGCTGCGGCCGCTCGTCAAGCTGAGCCAGACGCTCCGAGATCATATCCACCAGTCCGGAGACGAACTCGCGGTGAGTGCCCGGAGTATCAGTGCGCACGAAGCGGATGCCCAGTTCCTCGGCGGTCTCCTTGGCCTCAGTGTCGAGGTCCCAGATGACCTCCATGTGATCGGAGACGAAGCCCAGCGGCACCACGACGGCGGCCTCCACGCCATCCTGTGTGACCCTCTGCTCCATGGCGTCGGAGATGTCCGGCTCCAGCCACGGCACCGACGGAGGCCCGGAGCGCGACTGGTAGACCAGCGACCAGTCCACTTCGGAGCCTTCCTCCACCATGGACATCAGCAGTTCGGCCACGGCCAGGTGCTGGGCCGAGTAGACATCAGCACCGTTGGCCTCTCCCGCTTCGGCACCGGTCTGCTCGCGCAGCTGCGCTGCCAGCGGCCGCGGACCGGCCGCCGCGGCGTCGGAGTTCGGAATGGAGTGGGTGGCGAAGAACACGTGGGTCTTCTCCGCCCCGACGGCGGCGATCATCTCGCGCAGTCCGGCCGCCAGGCTGGGCAGGAAGGCACGGACGAAACCGGGATGGTCGAAGTACTGCCGCAGCTTGTCGACGGCGAGCTCGTCCTCCAGGCCGGTCTCACGCAGGGCGACCCCGAAGTCCTCACGGTACTGCCGGCAGGAGGAGTAGCAGGAGTAGGCCGAGGTGGTCACGGCCAAGACCCGACGGTGACCGTCGTCGTGGATCTGCTGCAGCGTCTGGGGCACATAGGGGTCCCAGTTGCGGTTGCCCCAGTAGACCGGAAGCTCGATGCCGCGCGCGGCGAGTTCGGCTTCCAACGCGGCCTTGAGCTGGCGGTTCTGTTCGTTGATCGGGCTCACCCCGCCGTGAGCGCGGTAGTGGGTCGCGACCTCTTCGAGGCGCTCGTCGGGGATCCCGCGGCCGCGGGTGACATTGCGCAGGAAGGGGATCACATCGTCCTGACCCTCGGGTCCGCCGAAGGAGGCCAGCAGCACGGCGTCATAGCGCTTGGGCTCCATGACTCCATAGGCGTCGTAATCAGGCCCCGGCTCAGAGGCTGCACCGGTGATGTCACGGGTACGGATCCGAGAGGCGGGGCCGGAAGCGAATCCCGCAGCGGAGTCGGAAACGGTGGTCTGATCGGTCACTGCAGCACCTCGGCGATCTCGGCGGCGGCCTTCAGGCGCCGACCGGTGTAGAAAGGGGTCTCATCACGGACGTGATAACGGGCTTCGGACTCACGCAGGCGGCGCATCATGTCCACCAGATCAGTCAGTTCAGGGGCTTCGAGGGCGAGCATCCACTCCCAGTCGTTCAGCGCGAACGCGCTGGTCGTATTGGCCAGCACCGTGGGGTACTCCTGACCCAGCTGACCGTGATGGCGCAGCATCGCACCGCGCTTGGCCGGGTCCATCAGGTACCAGTCATAGGAGCGGTTGAACGGGTAGACGACGAGCCAGTCCTCCGGATCCACTCCGAGGGCGAAGGCCGGCACATGGCGGGTGTTGAACTCGGCGGTGCGGTGGACACCCATCGCGGAGAAGACGATCGTCGTCTTCGCCAGCAGACCGGTGCGGCGCAGACGACGCAGCGCCGCCTGCAGCTTCTCGGGGGTATGACCGGTGAGCCAGGTCATCACATCAGCATCCGCGCGCATACCGGAGACGTCGTAGGTGCCGCGCAGCGTGACCCCGTCGGCGTCGAGCGCCTCGACCAAGGCGGTGAACTCGTCGGCGGCCGCGTCAGTGGTGCCGTGATGATCGGCGCTCTGCGCTGCTGCCTGCCCGGCGCCGCCAGTACGGGCGAACACTGTGTAGAGGGCGTAGTAATCGAGGCCCGAGGCGTTGACCTCGTCCGCAGTCCGCAGGGCATTGCTGCCATAGCTCATGGATACCTCCACGTTCGTCGTCGACACCCCGTTGATGGGCACGGTTGATGAGCACGGACTCCAGCCTATCGCCGCCAGCCGCCCTGAAGTTCTACATTGCGTAGAACATCCCGGGCGGTCTGCCGCGCATCGAGAACGACCTTCGACAACCCCGTCCCAGCGAACCAAGTCCCTGTGGCGTGCAGCCTCGCTCCCCCAGGCCCGGAGGTCTCCCTGACACGGCGGCGCAGCTGTGCCGCACGGCCTGCGTGCTCCGGCCCGGACAGCGGGATCGCCCGGCGCCACCGCACGACGTCAGCCTCCCGGACCTGCTCGCCGAGCCGCGGAATGCCGAAGAGCGCGGCGACATCCGCCCGCGCCGCGTCGAGAAGCTCCTCATCACTGCTGTGGGCCCCCGGGCGGGCGTGAGAGTCATCATCGACACGCCCATAGGACAGCCGCACCAGATGCCGGGCGGGGCCCAGCGCCTCAGCCGCCCAGGACCATTTCGAGGTCACATGGGTCATAGCCTTGGCCGCCACCTCAGTCACCGCAGGCGAGACCAGCATGCCGGTGCCGCGCGGGGATCCGTCGAGCGCCTCGGAGTCCAGCATCAGAGTGACCAGAGCAACACCGACTCCGGCCTCGACCTGCTGGGACTCGCCAGCACCGGAAGAGGTAACCGCCGTAGCGTCGACACCCAGAAGCCGAGCCACTTCAGGGGCGTCTACGGCAAGGATGATGTCATCGTAGCTCTCCGGAATGTCACGCAGGGATTTCACAGCGACCCCCGTCTGGATCTGGGCGCCGCCAGCACGTAGCCGAGCGATGAGCTCCAGGGTGAGCGTGTGCATCCCGCCGCGCAGGGAACGCACCGCTGAACCCGCTGGCGCCTGAGCACGGCGGGCCAGAACAGCCTGGGCCAAGGAGCCCTCACGCAGCATCAGCGAGACCAGACCGGGTGCGACAGACTCGACGTCGAGCGCCTCGGCCGCCGCAGAATGCACACCGGAGACGATGGGAGTAACCAGACGGTCCACCACTGCCTGCCCCATCCGGTCTGCCACCAGCTCCGCCAGGCTGATCCGGTCCCGACCGGCGGCGACAGCCTCCCAGCGGGAACGCCAGCACTCGACGTCGGCGGTACTGTCTTCGGCAGCACGGGCGGCCGCCGAGGCGCCGAGGATTGCGATCACGTCCTCAGCCTCGGGATCGCCGGGAATGCCCAAGAGGCCGGTAGCCGGCAGCGGCGCCGCCAATTCGGGCAGCTGAAGCCAGGCACCGGCAGGGTTCGGCGTGACCAGCTGCTCACTCAGCCCCACGTCATCGATCAGTTCCGTCACCGCGCTGGACTGTGAGGCGAACGCCTCAGCCCCGGCGTCGGTGGCGAGCCCGGCGCGCTCGCGGGATGCCAAGGCTCCGCCACAGACCTCATCAGCCTCGACGATCGTGACGCTCACACCCTGCCGGGTCAGGTCATAGGCGCAGACCAGACCGGCGATCCCGCCACCGATCACCAGCACGCGGTGGGCTGGGGCAGACATGTCAGGCGCCACGTCAGGCCCCTGCGGAGGGCGTGCTGGGTTCTACGGAGTGGATCAGCTCGACCACCCGGGTGAGCACCTCGGGGTTCGCAGTGGGCGGCACACCGTGGCCGAGGTTCAGCACGTGGCCGGCCGCCTCGGAGCCGCTGGTGATCACCTGGCGCACATGCTCCTCCAGGACGGGCCAGTCGGCATCGAGCAGGGCGGGGTCGATATTGCCCTGCAACGGGGTCTGGGGGCCCAGCCGACGAGTGGCTTCATCGAGCTGAACCCGGTAGTCGATCCCGATCACGTCCGCCCCCGCCTCGCGCATCAGATCCAGGATCTCCCCGGTTCCGGTGCCGAAGTGCACCAGTGGAGCACCGAGCCCGGAGACATGGGACAACGCCGCGGCAGAGTGCTCCTGCACGTGAGCGGCGTAGTCAGTGCGGCCCAGAGAACCGGCCCACGAGTCGAAGAGCTGCGCGGCCGAGGCCCCAGCCTCGAGCTGGGCTCGCATGAAGCGCCCGGAGACATCAGCGGCCCAGGAGGCCAGCGCGTGCCAGGTGTCGGGGTCAGCGTGCATCATCGTGCGCGGGCCCAGATGATCCCGGGACGGACGTCCCTCGACCATGTAGGCGGCCAGGGTGAACGGAGCCCCGGCGAAACCGATCAGCGGGGTGGCACCGAGCTGCTCCACGGTCCGCCCGACGGCCTCGGTGATCGGGGCGAAGGCGTCATCGTCAAGGACGGGCAGGGCCTCGACGCCGACCCGGCTGCGCACCGGAGTCCCGAGCACCGGCCCCACATTGGGCACGATCTCCACGTCGATACCGGCCAAGCGCAGCGGGATGACGATGTCGGAGAAGAAGATGGCGGCGTCGACGTCGTGACGGCGCACCGGCTGCATCGTGATCTCCGAGGCCATCTCCGGGTCCAGGCAGGCGTCGAGCATCGAAGTGCCCTCGCGTAGCCGCCGGTACTCGGGCAGAGACCGCCCGGCCTGGCGCATGAACCACACCGGACGCCGGTGAGGTGCGGCCGGTGTGCCCGCGGAGTCCCGCGACCCCCGGTACTGGTTCAGCAGAGGGGACTCTGCGGTCCGTCCGGTCACCAGCGGGTGGTGGGCAGGCAGAGTGGACTGAGCCGTCGAAGAAGCCATGCCATAATTCTGCCTGCTCGCTCGACAAGTTGTAGAATCGAGTCCGTCGTGGCACTTTTCTCCCTTGTGGCAACCCACGCCGACCTCGATCTTGAGACGCTCGGCCAGATGAGTTCAGGAGCGGCCGATGTGGCCGGCTCCGTAGATGTGCCTGCCGTGACGCTGGCGACCTGCAACCGCCTGGAGATCTACGCAGAGACCGCCACAGAGGATCCCACGGAACTCGCCGCGGCCCGCGAGCGGCTCATCGCGGCGGTCGCCCAGGGCTCAGGGCTCGACCGGACACTGATCACCTCCTCGTTCCGCACCCTGACTGAGGACGAGGCCGTCTCGCACCTCTTCGAAGTCGGCGCCGGGCTGGATTCCGCCGTGATCGGCGAGCGTGAGATCGCCGGGCAGGTACGGCGATCACTCGCCGAGGCCCAGACCACTGGCACCGCCTCAGGGACTCTGACCAAGCTCTTCGAATCGGCCACCCGGACCGCCAAAGAAGTCGGCACCCGCACGGCCCTGGGTTCCAGAGGCAGGTCCATCGTCTCGGTGGCACTGGATGTGGCCGGTGACATGCACCCGGATCCGACGGCGTTCTACCGCAACGCTTCCGTGGTGCTCGTCGGCACCGGTGCCTACGCAGGCACCTCCCTGGCGCAGCTGCACGAACGGGGCGTACGCGACATCGCGGTCTTCTCCGGCTCTGGGCGTGCCGAGCAGTTCGTCGCCGAGCGTGGCGGCGCACGGGCGCTGCGGATGGAGGATCTCGCGGAGGCCTTCGCGCAGGCCGATGTGATCATCGGCTGTTCCGGCGGCAGCCGCCGGATCAGCGCCGGGGAGATCAGCACGCTGACCGGTATTCGCCCGGATGACGAAGCCACCCGTGAGCTGACCGTCATCGATCTGGCCCTCTCCCATGACTTCACTGCCGACGTCGCCGACCTCCCCGGGGTGGAGCTGATCACCCTGGAGTCGGTGAAGCTCGCCGCACCCGATGAGGCCGAGGCCTCGGTGGAGCAGGCACGCGAAGTGGTCCGCGCCGCCGTCGGTGAGTATCAGGCAGAACGGGCCGCTCGCAGCGCCGATGATGCGATCGTGGCGCTGCGGCGTCACACCTTGTCTCTGCTGGATGACGAGATGGAGCGGATTCGGGCTCAGCACGGCTGTACGGCCGCTGCCGAAGAGGTCGAGTTCGCGGTGCGTCGGCTGGTCCGCAAGCTGCTGCACACTCCCACTGTTCGGGCCCGTGAGCTGGCATCGGAGGGGCGCAGCCAGGACTACATCCAGGCGCTGGAAGATGTCTTCGGCCTCGAGGTGACGCCTCGGGAGAAGCCGGAACGCGCCGCACCGGCGAAGCGTCGGCGCATGGAGGAGTTCACCGCCGCCGAACTGGCCCAGATGGCCGCCTATCTCCAGCAGGTGCCCAACGGCGGGTTCTGCCGTCACCACCGCACCGGCGAGTTCCGCATCGAGCGTCTCGACGTCGCACGCGGCCTGGGCCGACAGGCGTCCTGAGCCTCCCCACCCGCGGCTCTCGCTCCACCCCAGCGGCGCCCCGGCCCTCGTCCACACCCCACCCGCGGTGACTCTGTTTTTCGTGCCCTTTTGAGCGCCTTTACGGCCCCAAAAGGGCACCAACTCCAGAGTCAACCTGGGGTGGTGGGGATCAGCAGCGGGGATCAGTCGATGAGACCCTCGAGCTGCAGCCAGTCACGGGCCACCTCAGAGGCTTCGGACTGGTCCTCCACCGACTGGGTGTTCATCTGCAGCAACGCCTGCTGGTCCAGGGCAGCGGAGACCTCCTCCAGGGCCGCACGAGCCTCGTCGTCCACGGCTTCAGAGACGATCGGTACGACCTGCTGCGGAAGGATCAGCTCTTCAGGGTCCTCCAGGACGAGAAGATCGTTCTCCTCGATGGCAGGGTCCGCGGTATAGACATCGGCCACCTGCACCTCACCGTCGACCAGGGCATTGATCGTCAACGGTCCACCGGAATCTTCGACGGCGTTGAGCGTGAGCTCCACACCATAGACCTCCTCAACACCGTCCGGACCATAGGGCCGGGTCTGGAACTCCGAGTTTGCTGCCACCGAGAGATCCTCGTCGATATCGGCCAGATCCCCGATCTCAGTGAGATCATGTTCCTCGGCGAAGTCAGCAGTCACCGTATAGCTGTCCTGGTCCGTCGCCTCGGCCGGGGCTAGAGCGGTCAACCCTTCGGGCATGGCCTCCTCAAGACCAGAAGCCACCTCCTCAGCATCCGAAGCCTCAGACTCCGAATCCAAGTACTGCAAGAAGTTGCCGGTGTACTCGGGAAAGACATCGATGGCCCCATCTTCCATCTCCGGGAGGTAGACCTCGCGCTGGCCGATCTCGAACTCCCGCTCGACCTCGTACCCCTGGTCTTCGAGGACCTGAGCGTAGGCCTCGGCGACGATCGTGTTCGAGTAGTACTGCTGCGAGCCGACCACCAGCGTCCCGCTGTCTGCTTCGGCATCGCCACCTTCACCGCCGCCCATCGGATCATCAGTGCCGCAAGCGGTGAGCAGCAGAAGAGCAGACACGCCAAGGACCAACCCATGGGAAGGGCTCCTGAAGCACGCGGTTCCCGTACGGTCCAGCCGGAGCTGACGGTTCTGTGCATCGTGGTGGTTCATGATGTTCCTCTCAGGACGCGACGCAGCACTCGCTGAGTCAGGGCGAAGACGATCTCCAGGGTGATCGCCAGGACGATGACGACCAGGGAAGCAGCCAGCAGCAGCGGGTAGTCATAGGTCCGCAGGCCCAGAAACAGGGGCGCACCGAGCCCGCCTGAGCCGACATAGGCAGCCAGCGTCGCCGTGGCGACGACCTGCAGCACCGCCAACCGCAGGCCACCTATGATGATGGGCAGGCCGAGGGGGACCTCGACTCGCCAGAGGACCTGCCAGGTGCTCATCCCCTGCGCAGTTGCGGCATCGACCACCGGTGGGTCGACAGACTCCACCCCGGAGTAGGCGCCGGCGAGGATCGACGGGACTGCAAGGATGACCAGGGCCACCATCGGAGCGGTCAGCCCCAGCCCCGTGAAGAGGGCAACGAGGGTGATCAGCCCCAAGGTCGGCAGAGCACGCACCACACCGGTGATCATCACCGCTGGGCCCCGACCCACACCCCAGTGGCCGACGGCCAACCCGACCGGCAGCGCGATCATGGCGGCGAGCGCAACGGCCAGCGCGGTGTACTGCAGGTGTTGCAGCAGGCGCACCCCCATGCCGGTGGCACCTGTCCAGGTCTCCGGAGCCAGCAGCAGCTCAACAGCCTCAATCAGATAGTTCATCGGCCTCGCCCCCGCGCGGCCGCTCTCCCCGAGAGACGCTCCATCCGCGTCCACGGCATCAGCAGGCGGCCCACCAGCACCAAGATCAGATCTATGAGCAGCGCAAGAAGGGCCGTCGCCAGGATCCCGATGACGATGGACCCGACGATGCTGCGCTGAAACCCATCGGTGAACAAGGAGCCGAGGGACTGCACCCCCAGCACTGCGCTGACTGAGACCAAGCTGATCGTGCTCACACTGACCACCCGCAGTCCGGCCAACAGCGCCGGGCCGGCCAGCGGCAGGTCCACCCCCAGAAAACGCCGCCAGGCGGAGAAACCCTGTGCCGTGGCGGCAAGCCGGACGTGCTCAGGGACAGCCGCCAGACCGTCTGCGGCCGAACGGACCATCAATGAGATGCCGAAGAGCGTCAGCGCGACGATCACATTGATCGTGTCCCGCACACCGGTACCCAGGATGATCGGCAGCACGATGAACAGCGGCAGTGACGGAATGGCGTAGAGCAGCCCAGTGCCGGAGACGATGACCTCGCGCAGTACGCGGATACGGTTAGCCGCTGCAGCGATGGGCACAGAGACCACGAGTGAGGCCAGAATCGCAGGCAGGCTCAGTGCCAGATGCTCGAGGGTCAGGGTGAGCACGCGATCAGCGTTGTTCAGGCCCCAGCGGAGCCAGTCGAGGAACTCCATCGCCGGCTCAGGGATCTGACCGTGGAGTATCAGCCGGGAGGCCATCCAGCACTCCGACGGGGCGCCCTCCGCCGTCGAGCACTGTATACCCGCCGCTGGGACGCGGCCGGGTCTGCAGGCTGCGCTGCCCCGAGTCCACACCGAGGAATTGGGCGACGAAGTCATCGGCGGGTGCCTCGACGATCTCTTGCGGCGTCCCCCTCTGAGCCACCTCGCCCCCGCTCTTGAGGACCACGATGTGGTCACCGAGGGCCAGCGCCTCGTCGATGTCGTGGGTGACGAACATGATGGTCTTCTTCACCTCAGTCTGAATCCGGCCCAGTTCGCGCTGCAGTTCCATCCGCACCACAGGGTCCACCGCTCCGAACGGTTCGTCCATGAGCAGGATATTCGGGTCTGCGGCCAGGCCCCGGGCCACACCGACACGTTGCTGCTGGCCGCCGGAGAGCTGCCCAGGGTACCGGGAGCCCAGGGCGGCATCGAGCCCGACGAGCTCCATGAGTTCATGGGCCCGGCTGTGCGCCTGGCGTGTGGAGACCCCGTTGAGGCGGGGCACGGTGGCGATGTTGTCGATCACCCGGCGGTGCGGAAGCAGTCCCGAATTCTGCATGACATAGCCGATACGGCGCCGCAGAGCCACGGGAGGCACCCCAGCGAGATCCTCATCATCGATGAGCACCTGGCCGGAGGACGGGTCGACCATGCGGTTGACCATCCTCAGCAGGGTGGTCTTGCCACAGCCGGAGGAGCCCAACAGCACTGTGGCGGTGTGCGAGGGGACGGTAAGACTGAAGTCCTCCACGGCGGTGGTCCCGTCGGGGTAGGTCTTCGCCACGTGGCGGAACTCGATCATAGTGTCGTTCCG
Organism: Nesterenkonia aerolata; assembly: GCF_031470965.1. NCBI lineage: Bacteria > Bacillati > Actinomycetota > Actinomycetes > Micrococcales > Micrococcaceae > Nesterenkonia > Nesterenkonia aerolata. The sequence continues at coordinate 253,622 of NZ_JAVKGR010000001.1, forward strand.
AAACTCCTGGTCAGCGGGCGTTCATCACGTCTCCGCGGTATCGCGCGAGTGTGGTTCCCCTGAGCGTACGGGGCACAGGCGCCGATGGGAAGCCGCCCCGCTCATCTGCGGCGCAACACCTCCGCATAGGCACCCAGCCGCCGCTCCATCACGTCGATCGCCTGCGCTGAGGAGTCGATACAGATGAACCGCCGTCCGGCCTCTGCCGCGGCCGCACCCAAGGTGCCGGATCCGGCGAAGAAGTCCAGCACCCAGTCCCCCGGACGCGATGAGGCGTGAACCATGCGGCGGAGCAGCCCGATCGGCTTCTGCGACGGATACCCGGTGCGCTCATGCCCTGTGGGTGAGACGATCGTGTGCCACCACACGTCAGTGGGCAGCTTCCCCCGTGCGGCCTTCTCGGCGGTGACCAGCCCCGGGGCCATGTACGGCTCCCGCTCCACGGCCTCGGCGTCGAAATAGTAGTGCTGGGGATCCTTCACGTAGACGAGGATCGTCTCGTGCTTGGTCGGCCAGCGCTTCTTGGTCCGTCCACCGTAGTCGTAGGCCCAGATGATCTCATTGAGGAAGCAGTCTCGGCCGAACATCGCATCGAGCATGACCTTCACGTAGTGGACCTCGCGGTAGTCCAGATGCAGGTACAGCGTCCCGGTCTGTGCCAGGAGCCGATGCGCTTCGAGCAGCCGCGGCTGGAGGAACTCCCAGTAGTCGGCGAAGGTGTCATCGTATTCGGCTAAGACCTCACGCACCGTGTGGTAACTGCGGCCTGCGAAGCCCAGCCGGTTTCCCTCGCCGCTGGGGCGGCGTTCATTGGTGGTGCGCACTCGGCGCTGTGCCCGGCCTGTGTTGAATGGCGGGTCGAGGTAGATCATCGCGAACGACCCGTCCGGCAGGGACCCCAGGTGCTCAAGGTTGTCTCCCTCGATCACCAGGGACCCGGCGGACGGGTCGGCACGACGCTCCGCGCAGCTCACGCGGGACGGCGCAAGGTCAGCCGCAGCACCTCAGGACTCCGAGCGATTCACTCGACGACGACGGCGCCGACGCCCACCACTCGAATTCGACGAGCCCCGCCCGCCGCCTGAGGTGGACGAGCTCTGGCCCTCCTTCGAGGACTCAGCCGCCTCACCGCCGCCGTTGCCGCGCCCGCCACTGCTGTTGCGTCCTCCGCGCTGCCGAGCTCCGCCGGAACGGCCACCACTAGAACGGCCGCCGCCGGAGCGTCCGCCACCGGAACGGCCTGCCGAGCGCTTCTCCTCACCGGGGCCGTCCAGCTCTTCGAGCTCCTCATCGGCCAGCCCGGTCTTGGACCGCTTATGCCGCGGCAGCCGGCCCTTCGTGCCCTTCGGGATGTCCAGGTCCTCGAACAGGTGCGGCGAAGACGAGTAGGTCTCCGCAGGCTCCGGCTGGCCCAGGCCCAGTGCCCGGTCGATCAGCTTCCACTTGGGGACGTCCTCCCAGTCGACGAAGGTCACCGCAGTACCCTTCTGACCGGCACGACCAGTGCGGCCCACCCGGTGGAGGTAGGTCTTCTCGTCGTCGGGGCAGTTGAAGTTGATCACGTGGGTGACGTCAGTGACGTCGATGCCGCGAGCCGCGACGTCGGTGGCCACCAGCACGTCGATCTTCTCGTTGCGGAAAGCCCGCAGCGCCTGCTCACGAGCCCCCTGTCCCAGATCACCGTGGATGGCCCCAGCAGCGAAACCGCGCGAGGTCAGCTCGCCGGAGAGCTTATCGGCCTGGCGCTTCGTCCGGGTGAAGATGATGGTCCGCCCGCGGCCCTCGGCCTGCAGGATACGAGCCACCACTTCATCCTTGTCCAGCTGGTGCGCCCGGTAGACCACCTGCCGGATGTCCTTCTTCGTCACTCCGTCATCGGCGGGATCAGCCGCGCGGATATGCGTCGGCTTGGTCATGTACCGGCGCGCCATCGAGACCACAGGCCCCGGCATGGTCGCCGAGAACAGCATGGTCTGGCGCACCTCAGGAACGGCGGCGAGCAGAGTCTCGACATCGGGCAGGAATCCGAGGTCAAGCATCTCGTCGGCCTCATCCAGCACGACGATCTCGACGTTGGAGAGCTTCAGGTGCCGCTGCCGGTGCAGGTCGATGAGCCGTCCGGGAGTCCCGACGACGATCTCGACACCGCGGTTGAGCTCTTCGATCTGCGGCTCATAAGCTCGTCCGCCGTAGATCGTGGAGATCCGGATCCCCCGGCGGGCGCCGGCGACCTTCAGGTCCCCCGCCACCTGGACGGCGAGTTCCCGGGTGGGGGTGACGATGAGCGCCTGCGGAGCACCGGGGACGGGGAGCTCGGAGAAGCCGTCGTCGTCGGGGGTGACCACACGCTGCACTGCGGGGATGCCGAATCCCAGGGTCTTGCCGGTGCCGGTCTTCGCCTGGCCGATGATGTCATAGCCGCCCAATGCGATGGGCAGTGTCTCGGCCTGGATGGGGAACGGGGTGGTGATGCCCTTCTCCTCGAGCGCCGCCACGATCTCCGGGCGGACGTCGAAATCGGAGAAGCTCACCGTGTTCTCTTCAGTCATATGTTCTTTCATTCGGCGACCGCGGCGAAGCCGACGGTCTGCTTCGTGTTGGAGCCGATCTCCACATACCCGATCGTCGCGGTGGGTACGACCACACGCTTCTCCCTGCGGTCGGTCAGCGTCAGCAGCGCTTTGCCGCCCTCGAGAGCCTCGGCGACGATCTTCTCGACGTCCTCCGTGGAGGCGTCAGTGTCGACGACGAGCTCGCGGGCCACATGCTGGACACCAATGCGTACTTCCATGCCACTCCTTGTGAACGGGCGGGACGCATCTTTCAACGACGTCCCTGCAGATCGGTGGATTCGTTCCTGCCCTCGATACTACCCACTGCGGCGGCGCTTACGCTTGCGCCGAGAACACGGACCGCGCAGAGACCGGCCGCAGAGTTCGGCGGCACAGACCGGCCCCAGGGTTCTACCGCAGAGGCCAGCGGGCAGTTATGCCGTCTGACCGGCCGACGGCAGCTCCGGCTCCAGCGGGAAACCGGAGATCCCTCGCCATGCCAGGCGGGCGGTGATCTCCGAGGAGACCTCCATGTCAGGGCGTTCAGAGAGGCTGATCCAATGCCGCGCCGACGTGACCGCCATCCCGATGAGCCCGTGGCCGAGCATCCGGGCGGCGACCATCGGCTGGCCGGTGTCCTCGGCGATGACCTCGGCGATGGCGGCGGCCACGGCGTCGAAGAACCTGGTCAGCAGCAATTCGACTTCCTCGTCGTTGTCCATCCCGGAGGCGAAGAGCAGCCGGTAGGCCTCGTCTTTACGCGCGATGAACTCGTAGAACGCGGTCACAGTCCCGGTGACCCGCTCCTTGTTGTCATCGGTGGACTCCAGAGCTTCGGTCAGCATCGCCTGCAGCTGATCCAGATGAGTGCCGAGCAGATCGAGGAACAGCTCACGCTTCCCCGGGAAATGTTGGTAGAGCACCGGTTTGGAGACCCTGGCGACTTCAGCGATCTCGTCCATCGAGGTCCCGTAATACCCTTTGGCCACGAATACCTGCAGGGCGCAGTCCAACAGCTGCCTGCGCCTCTCATCACGGGGCAGTCGCTTCGCTCGGCTGTGCGGGGCGGCGGGGCTGGAGGAGTGTGCGTGACTCATTGGGTTCAGTGTACGAGATCACACAGTGAGGGGATCACACAGCCGATACTCAGGCCTACTCACGCCGAGCCGGGCTGCACGCCGGGCTGCGTACCGGACTGATCGATCAACGCCTGCACAGTGTCCAGATCGGTGCTGTTCTCCCCGATGATGTTGGGTTTGCCGGCACCGTGATAGTCGGAGGACCCGGTGATCAGCAGGTCATGCCGCGCGGCGAAGGCCCGCAGACGCTCGCGCCCGGCATCCGGGTTGTCACGGTGGTAGACCTCGACTCCGCCCAGTCCGGCCGCCGCAAAGGCCTCCAGTTGATCCTCACTGACGGTACGCCCCCGGCTGGAGGCCATGGCGTGGGCGATCACCGGTACTCCTCCGGCCTCCCGCACCAGTCGGATGGCCCGTGTGGTGCCGATGTTGCGCTGGAAGACATAATAGGGAGAGTCTTTGTGGAGTAGCCGGTCGAAGGCCTCCTGCCGATCCCCCACCACGCCTCGGGTGACCAGGGCATCGGCCAGATGCGGGCGTCCGACGGTGGCCCCCTCAGCGATCTGAGCGGCGACGTCGTCCCAGGTCACCGGAAAGTCCCGGGCCAGCCGCGCGGTCATTCTGCGTGCTCGGTCGGTGCGACCGTCCCGGGCTGTGGCGATGGCCTCCTGCAAACCCGGGTGCTCGGGATCATGCAGATAGCTGAGCAGGTGGACGCTGATGCCGTCGTCGGTGAGCGTGGTGATCTCCGTACCCGGCACGAACATCATGCCGAGCTCCTCGGCCGCGGTGCGAGCCTCACTCCACCCAGCAGTGGTGTCATGGTCAGTCAGCGCCAGTCCGGTCAGTCCGGCGCGGGCAGCCTCGGCGACGACCTCCGCCGGGCGCTGCGTGCCGTCGGAGATCAGCGAGTGGGTATGCAGATCCACGGTCATACCTCTCACTGTATCTTCACTGCTTGTCACGGCATCTCCGGCTGCGCAGCCGTCCCCTCCCCCACTTATCGAGTATCCCTGGCTTTGTGAGTTCTCCCGCCGTATGTTCCACGGGATTCCTCACAAAGCCAGGGATACTCGATAGTGGGGGCGGCTTGCTGAAGCTGTCGGAGGCTCGTGATTGACTGGCTCCATGACTTCAGAGCAGACCAGCGCAGAGGACCATCAGGAGCTTCAGGACCGGGGCGCAAACCGTTCGCAGCGGCCTACTTCCGAGGCGTTCCGCGCCTTCATGGCCTCGGAATGGGCCGCCGACGAGCGCCCAGAGCCAGAGCGAGATGAGGTCGCCGACTATGCCGCCCAGCGCCGGCGGCGGGTCTCGGAGCGGTTCCCCGGTGAGCGCCTGGTGATTCCTGCCGGGCCGCTGAAGGTCCGCTCCAATGACACCGACTACCGGTTCCGCCCCCATTCGGCCTTCGCCCATCTGACCGGTCTCGGCCTCGATCATGAGCCACATGCCACGTTGGTCTTCGAACCGACAGATCCCGGTGAGGGCGACGACGGCTCAGACCACCTCTGCACGCTCTACTTCAAACCCACCGCCGGCCGGGACTCCGAGGAGTTCTATGCCGACGCACGCTACGGGGCGTTCTGGATCGGCGAGCGCCCAACGCTGAAAGAGTTCAACGCCCGGCTCGGGCTGCGCACCGCCCCGTTGGACGAGTTGGAGACAGCCGTGACGAAGAACGCCGGGGCAGTGGAGATCGGCGGCACGCGGATCAGGCTGCTGCGCGAGGTGGATCTCGACGTCGAGGCCCTGGTGGACACCTCCCGGATCAATACCGGAGTCGATTTAGAGGCCTCGGACTCGCTGGATGCGGAGCTGACGGAGTTCGTCTCCGAGATCCGTCTGGTCAAGGACGAGTGGGAGCTCGACCAGCTGCGCGGTTCGGCTCAGGCCACGATGCGCGGTTTCGCCGACGTCGTCGCCGCACTGCCTTCCGCCGTGGGGCACCGCCGCGGCGAGCGGATCGTGGAGGGTGCCTTCTTCGCCAGGGCACGGCTGGAGGGCAACGACCTCGGCTATGACACCATCGCGGCCTCGGGGAACAACGCGACGGTGCTGCACTGGATCCGCAACACCGGTGAGGTCGCCGACGGGGATCTGCTGCTGCTCGACGCCGGCGTGGAGGCCGATTCGCTCTACACCGCCGACATCACCCGGACACTTCCGGTCAGCGGCACCTTCTCCGAGGTGCAGCGCAGGATCTACCAGGCGGTGCTCGACGCCGCCGATGCCGCGTTCGATGTGGTCCGTCCGGGGGTCCGTTTCCGGGAGATCCATCAGGCCGCGGTGCGCGTGCTGGCCGAGCGGCTGGATGCGTGGGGACTGCTGCCCGCACCGTTGGAGGAGGTGCTCAGCGAGTCCGGCCAGCACCACCGGCGCTGGATGCCGCACGGGACCTCACATCACCTGGGGATTGATGTCCACGACTGCGCTCAGGCCAAGCGGGAGCTGTACCTGGACGGCGTGCTCGAAGAGGGCATGGTGTTCACCATCGAGCCAGGCCTGTACTTCAAGAAGGAGGACCTGGCGGTGCCGGAGGAGTACCGCGGCATCGGTGTGCGCATCGAGGATGACGTGGTGGTCACCGCCGATGGCTACGAGAACCTCTCCCGGGATCTGCCGCGCACCCCGGAGGCCGTCGAGGCCTGGATGCAGCAGATCTGGGCCGACCGCGACTAAGCCTGACGCTAGACAGCTGAGCCTGACACGAGACAGGGGTTCCCATAGAACCTTCTGACGGCATGCTCAGATTCGGGGGCCGGAGTCCTCAGGCTCGCTGGTATCTGAGTCCGAGGGTCCTTCGGTGTGGGACTCCGAGGTCTCAGGTTCCGAGGCGCAGCGTTCTGACGATTCCTCAGTGTGCTGGGCTGCGCCATGTTCCTGGGATGAGCCGTGTTCCCGAGGCGAGCCGTGTTCCTGGTGCTCCGCCTGGGCAGGCCCCTCAGCAGGTGGTGGGCTGTCCGGATGCGCCTGAGCTGTCTGCTGCGTCACCGAGGTCTGCGTCGCCACAGTCTCCCCGCCCACCCGGACACCGAAACGGGGTCGCCCGTCGGGGAGGTCCTCGTAGCCAGTGTTCGACCGTGTGTTCTCCGAGGTCTCGGCAGTGCGGTCCGCCGTGTTGTGGTGGCTGCTCGAGGTCGCTGTCGCCCCGGGCGTCGTGGGCCCGGGCTGAGAAGCTGCCGGTGAGGTCGGATCATTGTGGAGGCCGAGGCTCGTCACTCCGGCGCCGGGGACGAGCTGACGCGCCTGCGCGGCCACGCTGAAATCGCAGACGACGTCGAAAGTGGTCGCCACCAGCTGGGACGAAGAGGCGAAGTCACGGCGGCCCCTGCGCACGGAGTACCCGACGACGCCGACGATCATCCAGATCGCCATACCCATCAGAATCGCCATGATGATGTCCAGGGGTGTGGAGTCAGGGCTGAAGGTGAAGATCAGCAGGCCGATGAACGCTCCGAACAGTGCGCCCTGGGCAGCACCGCCGAGTGCGACCCGCGGGTAGGAGAGCCGGGTGCGGATATGCTCCACCGTGCGCAGGTCATTGCCGACGATGCTGAGGTATTTGATGTCGAAGCCCTCAGAGGCGGCGAGGTGAGCGACCACCTTCTGCGCCTCCTCGTAGCTGCGGTACCGGCCGAGCAGCTCTCCGCGCGGCAGCCCGCCGCTCTGACCCTGGACCATCGGTGCATTCATCGCCATGACTCCATTCTGCCGGAGTGCCGGCCGGGGCACCTCGGAGTTCGCTCAGAGCCTGGCTCAGCCGGGCTGATCCACTGTCCACAGGGCCCTAGACTGGAGGAGTGTCCGATCCGCATCTGAACGAGCGCACCACCGAGGACCTGGTCCGCCGCCGTCTGGCCGAAGTGTTGGACCCCGAGATCCGCCTGCCGATCACTGAGCTCGGCATGGTCTCAGGCATCGACGTCGACTCCGCGGGCACCGCACACATCGGCATCAAACTGACCATCGAAGGCTGCCCGATGCGCTCACGCATCGTCGAGGACGTCACCGCCGCCGCCGTCCGCGCACAGGGGGTACGGACCGCCGAGGTGGAGCTGGGCGTCATGACCCCGGAAGAACGTGCTGAGCTGAAGGAGCATCTGCGCGGCGGCTCCGGAGCCAAGACCAACCCCTTTGCCCAGCCGGACTCGCTGACCCGGGTCTATGCGGTGGCCTCCGGCAAGGGCGGGGTCGGGAAATCATCGGTGACCGTGAATCTGGCCTGCGCGATGGCCGAGCAGGGCCTCAAAGTCGGCATCGTCGACGCCGACGTCCACGGCTTCTCTGTCCCAGACCTGATGGGCATCACGGAGTCCCCCACCCGGCTGGACGAGATGATCCTGCCGCCGGTGGCCCACCGGGTGAAGACCATCTCCATCGGCATGTTCGTCCAGGACAACCGCCCGGTGGCCTGGCGCGGCCCCATGTTGCACCGGGCCGTGGAACAGTTCCTCACCGATGTCCACTTCGGCGACCTCGACGTCCTGCTGCTTGATCTTCCCCCCGGCACCGGAGATATCGCGATCTCCACGGCCCAGCTGCTGCCGGGCTCCGAACTGTTGGTGGTCACCACGCCGCAGGCCGCGGCCTCCTCCATCGCCGAACGCGCCGGAGCGCTGAGCACTCAGACGGAGCAGAAGGTCGCCGGGGTGATCGAGAACATGGGACCGATGACGCTTCCCGACGGCTCCACCTTCGAGCTCTTCGGCTCCGGAGGTGGACGCACCGTGGCCGAACGGCTCTCCGAGACCCTCGGGGGACACGTCCCGCTGCTCGGCTCAGTCCCCTTGGACCTCGGGCTGCGTGAGGCAGGCGATGCCGGGGATCCCGTCGTCCTCTCTGCCCCCGGCTCCCCCGCCGGGGCGGCCCTGCGAGACATCGCTGCGAAGCTGGCCTCGCGTCCGCGGGGTATCGCCGACCGCAGTCTGCCGGTCAGCCCGGTCTAAATCGCTCATCCCGAATTACTCCCTCTGATTCACCCACCCTGAATCGCTCACCGTCGGGGAGCCAAGGCCAACAGCCGATCCATCAGGATCTGCTCCTCACAGGTCTCATCAGCGGCAGCCTCCCTACGGATCAGCAGCGTGACCGTATTGAGGATATGACGATGCATCGCCGCTGAGGCCGCAGCCGGGTCACGGTCACGGATCCCCTGCAGGACATCCCGGTGGTCGGCCACGAGCTCCTCCAGAGAGCGACTCAGCGGCACAGTGGCGATGCCGCGCTGCAGCACGGTATTACGCAGATCCTCCAGCACTTTCACCAGTTGCGGATTATCCGCCAGCGCCAACACCTCAAGATGAAAGTCCCGGTCAGCGCGCAGCACACCGTCCACATCACCCCGGGCTGCCGCCTCCTCCATCACCTGAAACCGGCTCTCCACTCCTTCTGCGCTGCGCTCGTCGACGACGGCCGCGGCGCGCCCGGCCGCCGGGGCCTCCAACATCAGACGCAGCTGGAAACAGTCCACCACCGCCTCCAAGGATGACGGGATCACACTGACACCACGGTTCTTCTCGATGCGCACCAGCCCGGAGCGCTCCAACTCCAGCAGAGCCTCCCTGACCGGTGTCCGCGAGACGCCGAACCGCTCAGCGAGCCCCCCGGCGCTGTAGCGCTCGCCGGGGACGAGTTCACCGTCCAGTACGGCTGCCCGCAGCTGCGCGGTGATCTGCTCGGTCAGTGTGGCGTGACGTTCCACCGATTCCATCGTCACCGCCTCAGACCCCTGCCCCGCCGAATGCCCGGTCCACGATGTGCCCGGCGATGGCCGACGAACTGGTCGCCCCCGGGGAGGGGGCGTTGCGGACGTGGACCACCTGGCCGGCGCCGGTGATCACGAAGTCATCTTCGAGCGTTCCGTCGGCTCGCATCGCCTGGGCACGGATACCGCGCGGGCCGCGGCGGATCTGCGCTGACTCCAGCTCAGGCAGCAGCCCCGCAGCTTCCTGCAGGAACAACCGACGGCTGACCACTGTGCGCACCTCCCGGAGGGCTGCCGCCGTATTGGCGACGGCGAAACGTCTGAACCCGGGGAAACGCAGCACCTCGAGGAGATCCTTCGGATCGACCCGTCCGGGGCCGTAGCGCTCGCGGGCGAAGGACAGAAAGGCGTTGGGGCCGAGGTGCACCTCTCCGCTGATGTGACGAGTGATGTGCACGCCGAGGAACGGGTAGCGGGGGTCCGGCACCGGATAGATCAGCCCGCGGACCAACTCATCGTGCGGCGCGTCGACGACGAAGTAGTCGCCGAAGAACGGCACGATCGCCGGCTCGCGCTGTTGACCTCCGGCGCGAGCCAGCCGGTCAGCCTGCAGACCGGCACAGGTGATCACCACGTCGAATTCCCCATCCGACCACGGAGCCCGGGCCCGGATGCGTCCGCCGGGCTGCTCGTCGATGCCGGTGACCTCCTGCCCGAGGCGGACCTCTCCCCCGGAGTCGGCGATCACCCCAGCCAGCGCTCGGGCCACACCTGAGTAGTCGATGATGGCAGTGTGCGGAGAGTACAGTGCCGCACGGCCGACGGCATGGGGTTCCACCTCACGCAGCCCATCAGGCCCCAGCATCTGAACCTCAGGTACCCCATTGGCCTGCGCGCGGGCGAAGATCTCGGCCAGTCGATGTTCATCCTCGGCACTCTGGGCGACCAGGACCTTTCCGCATTCCTGGTAAGCCACACTGTGCTCTTCTGCGAAGTCACGCAGCTGCTCGGCTCCCCGGCGACAGAGCCGGGCCTTCAGACTTCCCGGCTCGTAGTACAGACCCGCGTGGACCACCCCGGAGTTACGCCCGCTCTGATGCGCGGCGACTTGGTCCTCCTTCTCGAAGACCACGACCTGTGCCCCGTCACGGCGGCGCAGCACCTCGGCGGCCACGCTGAGTCCGACGATCCCGCCGCCGACGACGGCGACGCGCAGCTCTGCCATGGGTTTCCTCTCTGATCTGCACCGACCCTGCCCGGATATACACCAACCCCACCAGAATCTGCACCGCCCTTCACAGTGTCGGTGTGACACACAACATAACCGGGTTGCATGTTGCATGCAACAATGCATAATGGTGTTACTCGTATCACATCACAGGCCGCAGCGGCGCTGACTGCCGACTCGGTCGGGAGGGGACCCACGCACCATGACGCGCACCACGAAGACCAGCACATCCATCACGCCTGGCGCATCAGCCACCTCCACCGCTGAGAACCCCGCCCTGCTGCGCCGCAGCCACTATGGCCGCGCCGTCGGCCTCGCCGCCGTCGCCGCACTGGCCCTGACCGCCTGCGGCTCGGACGACGGCGATGGCGGAGACAGCGCTGACGCCGAGGACGTCGGTGACCTGGACACCGAATTCCTCACTCTGGCCACCGGCGGCTCCTCCGGCGTGTACTACCAGGTCGGTGCGACCTTCTCGGACCTACTGGCGGACGAGCTCGACTCCGACACCTCAGTCCAGGCCACCGGCGCCTCGGCCGAGAACATCAACATGCTCACCGACGGCAACGCCGAGATCGCCTTCACCATGGGCGATGCCAACGTCCAGGCACTGGAGGGCACCGGGCCCTTCGAGGATGACGCACGCGAGAACCTGATGGCCATCGCCGCGCTCTACCCCAACACCTGCAGATCGTGGCCACCGCCGACTCCGGCATCGAATCGGTGGAGGACCTCGAGGGCCGCAGCGTCGCCGTGGGCGATGTCGGCTCCGGCGTCGAGCTCAACGCCCAGGTGGTCCTGGACGCCTATGACATGAGCTACGACGACATCGACGCTGACTTCCTCTCCTACGCGGAAGCCACGGACCAGATGGCCAACGGGCACATCGACGCCGCCTTCGTCACCTCCGGTGTGCCGAACCCCTCTCTGACCGAGCTGGGCACGAACACTGACTTCATCATCGTGCCGATCGAGGGCGAGGGGAAGGAGACCCTGCTCGAGGAACACGACTACTTCACCGAGGACGAGATCCCCGGCGACACCTACCTGCAGGAGGAGGCCGTGGAGACCGTCGGGGTCACCAATCACCTGATGGCCAGCTCCGAGCTCAGCGAGGATGCCGTCTATGAGATCACTGCGGTGTTCTTCGACAACATCGACGCCATCCACAATTCCCACGCCGCCGCCGAGGACATCGAGCTCGAGAACGCCGCAGAAGGACTCACCGTTCCGCTGCACCCCGGCGCCGAGCGCTACCTCGAAGAACACGACGTCGACGTCTCCGGCGACGAGTGACCCCTCCCCGCTGTGCACCACACGCCGGGCTCGACCGGGCATACCACCGGACTGAGCAGGCGGCGGCTGCTGCGCCACACCGGTCTGGCAGCAGTCGCCGCCGTCGCGGTGTCCGCTGCCGGATGCTCAGGACTCGGCACCGGTGGGCCGCAGCTGGTGTGCCGGCATCAGCGCAGCGAGGAGATCTACGCGCAGATCCCCCTGGAGCCGGGAATGCTGCTGACCCACTCCTGGCTCCACTCCATCGAGCTCTCCCGGTGGAGCGACACCTACCGATGCGAGGCCGACGGCCTCACCCTCATCCGCACAGAGCTCGAGGCCTATGGCGCCGGGATGCCCATGGATGAGGGTGAGGTCCGCATCGAGGACGGCCGAGTCATCATCACCGAGATCGACCGCCCGTTCGAGGCCGTCCGCTGGATCCACTCCCACGAGGTCGATTACCGGATCGGCATCGACGGCGATGAGTCGCTCATCGACGCCGCAGATCTTCCCCACCGCGAACCATTGGAGCTGAGACCCCTATGAGCACACCGCGCAGGCCCGACCCCAGCCACGAGGACGAGGGCATCACGCTCACCGCGCAGTCTGAGGAACAGCGCAAGCGTCAGCAGCAGGAGGCGGCAGAAGTCGCCGCTCAGTTCGACTCCGAGTCCCGCGTGCGCACCACCGCGTGGAAGCCGCTGATGTAGCTGATCTCCGGGGTGGCGATCTTCACCGCGCTGTACCACATGTACACCGCGTACTTCGGCACTCCCCCGACGTTGATCCACCGATCGATCCACGTCAGCCTGATCCTGTTCCTCGTCTTCGTGCTCTACCCACCGACGCGGCGCGCTCAGGGCACGGTCTTCCGGATCATCGACGCGGTGCTGGCGCTGCTGGCCCTGGTGCCGACCTGGTATCTGATGAGCAACTACGAGCAGGTGGTGCTCCAGGCAGGACGGTTCACCGAGACCGACATCATGGTCTCGACCCTGTTGGTGGTGCTGGTGTTGGAGGCGGCCCGGCGGGTCACCGGCTGGGCGCTGCCGATCCTGGCTCTGCTGTTCATTCTCTTCGGCCTCTACGGCCGGGATATGCCGGGGCTGCTGCGCCACCGCGGCTATGACTGGGATACGATGGCGTACAGCTTCTACGCCACCACTGAGGGCATCTTCGGCACCGCAGTCGGGGTCTCCTCGACCTATATCTTCCTGTTCATCCTCTTCGGGGCGTTCTTGGCGAAGTCCGGGATGTCGGCGCTGTTCAATGACCTCGCCCTGGCCATCGCCGGGCAGACCCGCGGCGGACCGGCGAAGGTCGCCACCATCGCCTCAGGATTCATGGGTTCGATCAACGGTTCGGCCATCGCCAATGTGGTCTCCACGGGGGCTTTCACCATTCCACTGATGAAGAAGGTCGGCTACACCCGCACCTTCTCCGGCGCAGTGGAGTCCACCGCCTCGGTGGGCGGGCAGATCCTTCCGCCGATCATGGGCGCGGCCGCGTTCATCATGGCTGAGACGCTCGGCATCCCCTACACCCAGGTGGCGCTGGCGGCGATCGTTCCGGCGCTGCTGTACTACCTGAGCCTGATCGCCCAGATCCATCTGCGCGCCACCCGGATGGGTCTGAAGGGGGTCTCCCGGGACAACCTGCCGGCGGTGCTGGAAGTGCTCAAGGAACGCGGGCATCTGCTGATCCCCCTGGGCTTCCTCATCTACATGCTCTTCTTCTCCGGGCGCACGATCCTCTACTCGGCCTTCCTCACGATCCTGGTGACCGTGGCGATCGCCATGCTGCGCAAGACGACTCGGATGAGCTTCCGCGACATCCTGCAGGCTCTGGAGGATGGCACCCGCTCGGCGATCGGCGTAGCAGTGGCCTGTGCCTCAGTCGGTGTGATCGTCGGAGTCGTCTCGCTCTCCGGTTTCGGGCTGACGCTGGCCGGGGCGATCGTCTCGCTCTCCGGCGGGGTGCTGTTCTGGACGCTGGTGATGACGATGATCGCCTGCCTGGTCCTGGGCATGGGGCTGCCCTCGATTCCGGCGTACATCGTCACTGCGACGATGGCGGCACCGGCACTGACCGAGCTGGGCGTCGAGCCGCTGGTGGCCCACCTGTTCGTCTTCTACTTCGGGCTCTTCGCCAACATCACCCCGCCGGTGGCGCTGGCGGCCTTCGCGGCGGCCGGCATCTCCGGGGGCAGCCCGATGCGCACCGGTTTCGCGGCACTGAAGCTCGCCGCGGCCGGCTTCGTGCTTCCGTATATGTTCGTCTACGATCCGAACCTGCTGATGCGTGATGTCACGCTGGGCACCGGTGTCACCGTCCTCTTCTCAGCGATCATCGCTGTGCTGCTGCTCTCCGTCGCACTGGAGGGCCATTTCATGGTCCCGGTGCCCTGGTATTCGCGGATCGTGCTGGCCGCCGGCGCGCTGCTGATGCTCAGCCCGGACCGGATGCAGGACCTCATCGGCACCGGTCTCGTCGTCCTCGTCCTGGCCGTCCAGATGGTGCGGGCGAAGTCGCAGAACATATTGAGCCTGCGGTCGATCTGAGGCCGCCAACGGCTTCCGGGATCGGGGACGTTCAGCGCCGGTGTGCCGCGGTCCCGGGGCCACGGCCGAGCTGTGCCAGGCGGGCTACCAGCCGCTCTTCGGCGTCGGGGCCCGGGCCGATGCCGCGCGGGACCCTGACCAAGAAGGCCATCCCGGCCAGCCACCAGAGGCCGAACATGATCCAGGGCTGAGGCTCCATGAAGGCCGGCATACCCGGCAGGTAGAGCACGAGCATCCCGGCGGTACAGACCACTGCGGCGATGCCGATCACCATGCCCGGCACCTCAGAGGTGCCGCCAACGCGCATGGGCCGCTCCATCTCCGGCTCTCTGCGGCGCAGCACCAAGAACACCACGCTGACCAGCAGGTAGGTGATGACGATGCTGGGCGAGCCGGAGTCGACCAGCCAGACCATCATGGTCTCGCCGAACAGCGGGGCGAGAACGGAGAGCGCACCGATGAACAGCAGGGCGTTGACCGGAGTGCGATGCTTCGGGTGGAGCTTGGCGAACCAGGTGGGCAGCATCCCGGAGTTCGCCATCGCCCACATCAGCCGTGAGGCGCCGATGAGGAAGGCGTTCCAGGAGGTCAGCAGCCCGGCGATCCCTCCGGCGACGACGACGTTGGCCCAGGTGGTGTTGCCCATGAGCACGCCCATGGCGTCGGCGGTGGCGAGGTCGAAGTCCATCATCTCGGCGGCGGGCAGGGCCACGGACGTGGTGAGCACGATGATGATGTAGAACGCCGCGGCCATGAACACTGAGATCACCACCAGGCGTCCGATCTTCCGCGGTGGGAGCTTGACCTCCTCGGCGGACTGCGGGATGACGTCGAAGCCGACGAACATGAAGGGCACCATCACCAGGACGGCGATGATCCCCGCTGCCCCGCCGGTGTACCAGGGGTCCATATTGGAGACCTCACCGCCGACGAAGGCACCGAGGATCAGGACCACGGCCATCGCGACGACGAAGAGCACCACGGAGGTCTGGAAGAGGCTGGCCGGTTTGATGCCGCGGATGTTCAGCCAGGTCAGCAGCACCCCGGTGCCGGAGCCGATGAGCACCCAGACCAGGTACACCTGGGAATCGGCCACCTCCCACAGCGGGATCGTGTGGACCTGGGGAAACATATAGGCGATGGTGCGCGGGATGGCCACGGCTTCGAAGGCGACGACGGCGATGTATCCGCCGACGATGCCCCAGGAGCCGATGAACGCCAGGTGCGGGCCGAATCCGCGTAGCAGGTAGTTGTGCTCGCCTCCGGCCAGCGGCATCGCTGCGACCAGCTCGGAGTAGACCACTCCCACCAGGGCCATGATGATGCCTCCGATGACGAAGGCCGTGACCGCACCCATGGTTCCGGCGCTGTTGAGCCACCCGGCGGTCAGGGTGATCCAGCCGAAGCCGATCATCGCCCCGAAACCGAGGAACAGTGTCTCGATCCGCCCCAGCGACGGCAGGAAACCGCGGCCGGTCTCACCGTGGCTGGTCTCACTGTGGGTACTCTCACCGTGAATGTTCTGCGTGGACCCCATGGCCCCTCCCCTCAGGATATGGCGATCATGGGTGATCGCTCACTATATGGTGATATACACCACATGACGCCTCAGCGGAAGGCCGGCTCCCCGGTGAGCTGATGGCCCAGGATGAGCGTGTGGACCTCGTCGGTGCCCTCATAGGTGCGGACCGATTCGAGGTTGTTCGCGTGCCGCAGCGGCGGGTGGTCACCGGTGATGCCGTTGCCGCCCAGCACAGTCCGCGCTTCCCGGCAGATCTCGATGGCTGCGCGGCAGTTGTTCAGCTTGCCTACCGAGATCATGTGGTTCTCCAGAGTGCCGGCGTCTTTGGCGCGGCCGAGGTTCAGTGCGATGAGCTGGCCCTTGTTCAGCTCCAGGGTCATATCCACCAGCTTCTTCTGGGTCAGCTGGTAGCCGGCGAGCGGCTTGCCGAACTGCATACGCTCGGCGGAGTAGTCCAGGGCGGATTCAATGGCGTCCCGTGCCGCGCCCATCGCTCCCCAGGCGATGCCGTAGCGGGCCTCAGAGAGGCAGGAGAACGGTCCGCGCAGACCCGGGTTCTCCGGCAGGATCGCCTCCGCGGGCAGGCGGACGTCGGTCAGCTCGATATCGCATTGCAGGGAGGCACGCATGGAGAGCTTGCCGGTGATGGGGGTGGCGGTGAAGCCGGCGGTGTCCGTCGGCACGACGAAGCCGCGGACCACGTCTTTGCCCGCCTGTTCATCGGCGACCTGCGCCCAGACGATCGCCACCTGCGCCTCGGAGGCCAGGCCGATCCAGCGCTTCTGCCCGTTCAGCACCCATTCCTCGCCTTCACGACGAGCCCGGGTGGTCATGGAGGAGGGGTCGGATCCCGCTGAGGGCTCGGTCAGGGCGAAGCAGCCGATCGCCTCACCGGCGGCCATCTTCGGCAGCCACTGCTGCATCTGCTCCTGCGAGCCGTGCTTGTGGATCGCTGACATCGCCAGCGAACCCTGCACGGAGACCACTGTGCGCAGCCCGGAGTCGCCGGCTTCCATCTCCTGCATCGCCAGTCCATATTCCACGGCGCTGCGCCCAGCACAGCCGTAGCCGCTCAGGTGCATGCCGAAGAGTCCCAGCTCAGCCATCTCGGGGAGGAGCTCCAGCGGCAGCACCGCCTCATCGTACCACTGTGCGATATGAGGCCGTACCCGACGGTCCACGAACTCGGCGATGCGATCGCGGGTCTGCAGCTCCTCGGCGCTGAACTGTGACTCGATGTTCAGCAGGTCGGTGCGATGTGTCGGCATAGGGCCCTCCTGATCAGTGTGCTGAGATATGCGGTTCAGTGATGCGGCTGTTCAGATTGTCCAGCCTGACGCACCCAAAAACACTGATCTATGATTCTGAGTCATCAGTGAGCGCTCTTCTGCTGATCAGTGAGCCGCTCGAGGCTCACCGGCACGCAGGGTGGAGGGATGCAGCGCCTGGGCAGTCTCCACCACTTCGATCAGTGCCGGGTTGGTGTCATCGCGGCGCCAGATCAGCCGTACCGGCAATGGTGCCGGTGCTTCTGTCAGCTCGCGGAACACCACACCGGGAGCGTGGATATGCCGCTGGACGCTGGACTGAGTCAGCGCCACACCGAAGCCGGAGGCCACCAGGACCATCGACGTCGCCGAGTCCGGTGCGATCTGAGTGATCCGCGGAACGAAACCAGCCTGAGCCGCCAACACGTGAAGACGCTGCGGCAGAGCCGCGCCGGGGCCGGAAGGCAGCACGATCCAGGAATCACGGGCCAGCTCCTTCATCCCGACCCGCGCATGGCGGGCCAGCCGGTGGCCCTCCGGCATGGCCAGGACCAGATCCTCCTGGGTGATGACCATGGAGGCGACGTCGGCAGGGAGCACATCCCAGCGGCCCAGGGCGATGTCCAGAGAACCTTCGAGCACTTGCCCCAGGCTGGTGTGCGAGAGCATCGAGGAGACCAGCTCGAGCCGCAGCCCGGGCAGCCGCCGTCGCAGCTCACGGGCCAGCAGCCCGACGACGTGGTTGGTCGACGGCCCGGCGAATCCGAGCCGCACCCGTCCGGTGCGGCCCGCCGAGGCCGCAGAGACGATCTCTGCGGAGCGGTCCACCAGCGCCACGATCTCCTGGGCGTGGGGCAACAGCGCCTCCCCCGCGGGGGTCAGCGAGACCGCGCGTGTGGTGCGTTCGACCAGCTGGGCTCCCAGGGCGCGCTCCAGCTGGGCCAGCGAGCGGCTCAGCGCCGACTGTGTCAGGCGCAGCCGCTGGGCCGCCCGGCCGAAATGCAGCTCTTCGGCCACTGCGATGAATACGCGCGCCTGCTGCACCTCCATCCAACCATCGTATCTTCCGAGAAAGGACAGCTGAGCTGATGACCACCCCGTTTGCGCCTGAGGCATCCGGCCCGTTGGCCGACGTCGTCGTCCTCGACCTCTCCCGTGTACTGGCAGGCCCGTATGCCACCATGCTGCTGGCCGATATGGGAGCCACTGTGATCAAGGTGGAGTCCCCGGCTGGGGATGAGACCCGGACCTGGCGACCTCCGGAGACCGACGGGGAATCGACGTATTTTCAGGCGATCAACCGGAATAAGCGCTCGATCGCCCTGGATCTGGGAGATGACCAGGACCGGGCTGTGGTCGATCGACTGTTGACCCGGGCCGATGTGCTGGTGGAGAACTTCCGGCCCGGTGGGCTGGCCCAGTTCGGGCTGGACTACGAGTCTCTGGCCGCGGAGCACCCGCACCTGATCTACGCCTCACTCTCCGGGTTCGGTCACGAGGGGCCGGGCGCGAACCTGCCGGGCTATGACGTGTTGGTCCAGGGGGCATCCGGGCTGATGCACGTCACCGGGGATGCTGAGTCTGATCCTATGAAGGCTGGTGTCGCCGTCTGCGATGTCATCGCCGGGCTGCATCTCTACGGTGCGATCCTCGCAGCGCTGCACGAGCGCAGCCGTTCCGGCACCGGTCAGCATGTGCAGGCGAATCTGCTCTCCTCCATGCTCTCCGGACTGGTGAACCAGACCTCGGCGGCAGCGAACACCGGAAGCTCGCCGCAGCGGATGGGGAACGAGCATCCGAGCCTGTTCCCCTATGGCCCCTTCCCCACCGCCGACGGACAGATCATCATCGCCTGCGGCAACGATCGCCAGTTCTCCCGGCTGTGCGGAGCGCTGGATGCCCAGGAGGCAGCCCAGGACGCGCGATGGTCGTCGATGAGTGGGCGCAATGCTGAACGGGTGCCGCTGCGGGCGCTGCTGGAAGAGCGGCTCAGCGCCGCCGGGACGTCCGAGTGGCTGGAGCGGCTCCGGCAGGCCGGGGTCCCCTGCGCTCCGGTCAACGATGTGGTGGAGAGCCTGGACTATGCGGAATCGCTGGGACTCCAGGCTCGGGCGGCGATCCCCCGCGCCGATGGGACGACGTCGACCTCGGCTGCGCACCCGGTGAGCTGGTCCCGCTCGCAGATCACCTATCAGGCGGCCCCGCCCCGGCTGGACGAGCACCGTGAAGAGATCATGGAGTGGCTGGCGACTGAGTGACGGGTCGTTCCGTGGCCCGGTGGCCCGGCTCAGGTGGCGTCGACGTCGAAGGGCGCCGGCGGCACCCCGGCGTGGTCGATCAGCTCAGATTCCTCTGTGACGGAGCGGCCGGTCACGCCCAGTGAGGCGGCCCCGGCCAGCCCGGCGGCGACTGCCCCTGAGGCCGCTGCCCCACTCGAGCCACCACCGAACAGCGCGCGAGGGTCGGATGACCCGGCGGCTGGGCTCGTGGCGGTCTCAGGCGGCATAGCGGTGTCATGCGGCGTAGCGGTGGAAGGCCCCAGGCCGGATGCCCGGGGGTGAGACTCCCTGGCGCTGGCCGAGCCGCCGCGTGAGGATCCGGTGCCCCACGAGGCGGAGCGCCGGACCGACCCAACAGCGCGCTGGGTCTCCTCGTAGTCCTCGGCGAGTGCCTCGCGGATGATGCGTCGTGGGTCGTACTGGCGGGGGTCGTACTGGCGCCAGTTGACGTCGTCGAAGTCTGTGCCGGTCTCTTCCTTGAACCGGACCCGGGCGTCTTGGGCGAGGACGCGCAGCTGACGCACCCAGTGGGCAAGTTTCTTGGCATAGTCAGGCAGGCGCTCAGGCCCCAGGATGAGCAGGGCCAGCACCACGAGGATGATCAGCTGATAACCGTTGATGCCCACGGCACAAATCTACCGCCTCGACTCACCGGCACAGCAATCCCGGGGGTTGGCGCTCAGCTCCCGGGATTGCCGCCTCACGGCAGCCGGGTGAACAGCTTGGAGAAGCCTTCCTGGATCCGGTCCACTCCGGAGGGGGCGTCGGGAGTGCCGGTGACCCGGGCGCGGTCGGAGAGCATCACCCAGGAGGTGATGGGGCGCGCTTCGGAGGGGTCGGCGTCGGAGGTGATCAGGTACTGCACGTCGTCGTCGCCGGCGACTGCTGACCAGGTGGACTCGCCCGGTACGTGGTGCATCTGTGCGGATTCCCCGCCGACGAGGACCATCGGGTCCGTGCCGGCCGAGGTCTGCGGTGGGGGCTGTTCGTCGAGGAGACGGCCGGTTTCGAGTCGATCGCGGGCCGAGGGCAGCTGCGCCTGGGGGTCTTCGGGTCGGGATTCTGCGACCACCAGGCGGCGGTCACCCTGGGTGAACTGCACGGTGACGGTGCGCACCCCCTCGGTCACATCAGTGCGGGCGCTCTCGGGGGTGAAGCCGAAGCCGTCCTGTCCCAGTTGGGCGACGTTCCACCCCAGCGGGGCGAGGTCTTCGAGCTCGTCGAGGGGAATCTGACCGTCGCTGCTGCTCGGTTCGTCCAGAAGGTCCTCGGCCGAGGCGGGAGCCACGGCACGGCCTCCGATGATCCATGCCGTGATCAGCACGGCCATCAGTCCGAGCACTGCAGTCAGAAGAGAGAGGACGACGAAGCGCCCGGAGCGTGGTGCCCGGGTCGCGGCGGGGATGGCAACCCGTGGTTCGCTGGCACGTTCTCGTGCCGCGGGTCCCCCGGAAGCCAGTACTCTCCTGGATGACATCACTGTCCATTGTGGACGCTCCAGCTTGCCGATGCCTGAACGATACCCGGCGATAGGATGGGACACCTGCGCGCCGTCGCTGCTGTCCGGCTCGGCGCGTGAGACCTGTGACTGCCCGTGAAGAGAGGACGGACCCGCCGATGGCCTCGCCCCAGACCGTCAAACGCGCCAGTTGGGCCTATGCCGAGCAGCACCGCGGTGATGACCCGGTGCTGGCCGCTGCTCGGCAGCGCGCCGCAGAGCTGGGCGTCTCGGCGGTCAGCGGCGGAACAGCGGCGGCGCTGACCACGCTGGCCGCGGCAGCCGGGGCGCGGACTCTGGTGGAAGTGGGCACGGGGGCGGGGATCTCGGGGGTGTCCCTGCTGCGCGGTGCCGCCGCGGATGCGGTGCTGACCAGTATCGACGTCGATGCCGACCGACTTCACGCGGCCCGGACGGCCTTCCGCGACGGTGGCTTCCCTGCTGGGCGCACCCGTCTGATCACCGGGCGAGCTGAAGAGGTGCTGCCCAGGATGAGCCCGGGCGGCTATGACCTGGTCCTGCTCGACGGCGATCCGCGTGATGTGGTGGACAATGCCCGGCACGCGCTGCGGATGCTGCGTGACGGGGGGATGCTGATCGTCGTCGATGCGCTGGCAGACGACACTGTGCCCCGCCCCGCAGTGCGGGACGGGGCAACAGTGCAGATGCGTCGGGTGGAGCAGATGCTCCTTGAGGACGAGCACCTGGTGACCTCGATGCTGGGCACCGGGACCGGGCTGCTCGTCGCGGTCACTCGCCGACGGCGTCGATGAGGCACTGCCTCAGTGCCTGAGCCTCGTCATCGTTGATCTCGAGAACCAGGCGGCCTCCTCCGTCGATGGGAACCCGCATGATCAGGCTGCGGCCCTCCTGCGCGACTTCCATCGGTCCGTCGCCGGTGCGCGGTTTCATTGCGGCCATCGAGTGTTCCCTCCTGGTGTTGCACGGATCTCGGGACTGAGGTCCCGCTCACCCCATTATCCCGTACTCAGCGGGGTTGTCATCCCGGAGCCGTTCAGCGCTGCGGGTCAGGGGCTTCAGTGGTCGGTGAAGTGCGCCAGCGCGGCGTCGACCTCCTCCATCCGGTATCCGCGCAGGACCACGACGAACCGGGCGTCTGCCACCCGTGCGGCGAGCTGCTGCTGAGCCTGGGGGCCGGGCCGATCCTGGTGGTGGCGCAGCAGGTCGATGATCTCCTCGATGAGCACGTCGACCTCCTCACGGCTGTAGCCCCGGAACGCTGTGGTGAAGCGCAGCTGGGTCAGCTGTTCGGCAGTGGGCCAAGCCCCAGTGGCTGGCTGGTTGGCGGCGCTGAGGCCGCGCGGCAGCGGGATCTCGTCGACAGTGCCGGAGGAGGCACCGCGTCCGGTGAACAGGACCACCAGCATCAGGACCACCAGGACGGCGGCGAGGACGTAGAGCCACTCCATCACAGCCTCCCATGAGCCTCAGGCTGAGGCTCTTCACTGGCGAAACCGTTGCTCTCCAGCACGCCGGCGGCGGCGAGCAGCCGGGGGATCATCTGCCCGGAGCCACCTCGGACGGCGTAGTCCATGTACTCAGTGAGTTCGGTGTCCTCCGGATTGACCTCCACCAATGGGGTGCCGCGTTCCAGGGCGAGCAGCGGCAGGGACGCTGCCGGCTGGACGATGCCGGAGGTGCCGACGACGAGCACGAGATCCGCGGTGCGCACAGACTCGGCAGCGGCTTCGAAGGCATCCATGGGGAGCATCTCACCGAACCAGACCACCCCTGGACGCAGCCGTCCGGTGCCACATGCGGTGCAGGTCGGGGGCTCTTCGGGGTTCTGCGGGGGTACTGAGCCGTCGTATTCGGGGCGGGGCAGGGTGGCTTCGGCGCCGCAGTCGAGGCAGCGATGGGCGGCGATGGCGCCGTGGAGGTGACCGAGCACCTCAGAGCCGGCACGCTCGTGAAGGTCATCGACGTTCTGCGTGGAGATGCTGAGCCGACCGGAACCTGCGGCCAGGTGCTGCTGCCATGCCGCCAATGCACGGTGCCCCGGGTTGGGTTCGACGGCTTCGATGAGAGCTTGGCGCCAGCGGTACCAGGTCCACACCAGCGCCGGGTCCGCTTCGTAGGCCTCCACGGTGGCGAGGTCTTGGGCGGAGAACCGCTCCCAGAGCCCGGTCTGCACTTCACGGAATGTGGGCACCCCCGATTCGGCGGAGATCCCCGCCCCTGAGAGCACAGCCACGTACCGGGCCTCGGCGATGAGATCCAGCAGTTCCCGGGGCAGCTGATCGGCGTCGCTGATTCTGCGCATGGGTCCACCGTAGTCCGAGACGCCCCGCTGGCGTCAGGGGTGGGTCTATGATCGTCAGTACCGGCACCGCGCTCAGGTGAAGCGAGCAGAGTCGGTGCCGGAAAACACTTCTTAGGGGGCTATATGAGTCAGCAGCCGCAGTATCCCGACGCCGGGCCTCCCGCTCCGTTGAGCACCGGTGAGGAGCAGGGGTGGGGTGTGGCCATGCATTTGGGCGGAGTGTTCCTCTCCTGGCTGGTACCGCTGGTGCTGTGGCTGGTGTTCCGCCAGCGCAGCCGCATGCTCGATGATCACGGCAAGGAAGCGTTGAACTTCCAGATCACCCTGTTCATCGCCTACGTGGTCGGTATGATCACGACGTTCATCCTCATCGGATTCCTCATCTTGTTCCTGGCCTGGCTGCTGTCGATCATCTTCTCGATCATGGCCGCCGTCGCCGCCTACGACCGCAGGCCGTTCCGGTACCCGATCAGCATCCGATTCATCAGCTGACCGCAGCTCATGATTTCCGGTTGTAGTCCGGACTCCCATCATTTCCCCATGTCAGAGCGTTATACCTAGGCATTTTGCACCGTATTTACAGCATGAGCGCCCATCGTCTGGTCCATCAACCCGGCCACTGCCTCCCTGGTTACGTCTTCTGCGGTGCTCCACAAGTGGGCATAGGTGTTCAAAGTGACCGAGGCTGACTTGTGGCCGAGCTGCTTCTGAACCGTTACCACGTCAGTCCCGGCAGCGATGAGCCCACTGGCGAAGTAGTGGCGGAGATCGTGGAGCCTGAACCGCACCAGGCCGAGCCCGTCGAGCATCTTCCGCCACTGGTAGCCCACTACGTTGTGACCGGGCGGTTGACCACCACTCCCCCAGAACAGCCAGTCGCCATTGGTGCCCATCTCGATATGCGCAGCCAGGATTTCCAGCAAGGCATCAGGGACGTAGACAGTGCGATGCGAGGCGTACTTGGGAGACTTCACCAGCACCCCGCCGTCCCTATCATCTCGACCCGCCTGCCGCTCAACGCGCAACTGCCGCTGGAGGAATCGCACGTCCTCAACCTTCAACCCGGCCGCCTCCCCCGCCCGCAGTCCGGCGAAGGCGCAGACGGCCCAGAGCGCCCGATAGTGAGGCTCCGACCCCTCCAGGATCTGCCCCACCTGCTGTGGGGTCGGGATGTGCATCTGACCTGTCCCCAGCCTCGGCAGGGGGACTCCGTCCAACGGACTCCGTACTAGGTGCCGTTCCCTCACCGCCCCTGACAGGACGGACTTCACACAACGGACGTAGGTGCGGATCGTCCCCGGTGCCAGAGAGTCCGCCATCTCCCGGACCCACTTCTCCGCGTGCGCTGTCCTGAGCTTGGAGAACGGCACGTCCGCGAACGAACAGCTCCGCATGGCCACGTCGTAGTTCCGATACGTCCCCGGCTCCCAGACCTGCCGCTGGCGATACTCCGCGTAGAACTCCGCGGGGGTCACCTTCCCAGCCGAGGAGCTGATGTGAGTCCCCGACTGAACCTCATACTCGACGCGCCGTTTGAAGTCTCTGGCCGCGTTGAAGTTCCGAAACGTCTCAGTCTGAGACCGCCCCTCCTGGTCTCGGTAGACCACCTGGTACGAGGTGACCTTCTTGCCCTCACGCTTCCTGATCGAGGCCATGGTCAGTCCTCATCGTCCGGAGTCGCCGCTCGATTTCAGCGCGTTCCCGTGCTCGCTCATTCCGGTGGGTCACGTCCATGTACTCAAGTCGAGGTCGGTGAGTTTTCCAGACTTCACGCAGGTCTGCAGCGAGTTCGCCTGCCATCGTCGATGAGTGTTGCCCCTCGAACTCAATCCTCGATATAACGGTTTCCAATGGGTAGCGACGCCGCAACTCCAACTTAGCTCTGGACATTAGGCGTGCGTAATCCGACGAGCTAGTGGCCCCCGAGGCGACCAAATCGTCCATCCTCTCTTCCAAACTGCGCCCGGTAAGGAACAGACTGCTTAAAGCGCTACTCATCGATTCAGATGCGTCATTGAACTCTTCCAGTTCCCTGCGGAAGTCCTTCAGGTCCGAAGGTTCCACTAAGTCATCCGTGGACATCCTCCAACTGCGCCCAAGGATGTTCAGCAGTTCGTACGCCTCCACCAAGCGCAGAGGACGTCCTCCCTCAGCGCCACCATTCTCGACGGCCCACACCGTGCGCTGGGACCACTTGAATCCCGCTTCTCGCATCGCGTCCGCAACTTCTTGCTGGTTCATGCCCGCTCTAGCTCGCAGTGCCTTGATGTTCTCCGCAACCCGAGCGTCCGGGGACTCGCTGCTCTCCTCTGTCTCACTCATGCCACGAGCATACGAAGAATCCGCGTGTATCGGAAGTTGCGCGACGATGTTCGAGCATTTACGATGAAAGCACGTCACTGTAACCGAGTACGACGCATTTTCGACATAGGAGGAGCCTTGAGGCGCGAAACAGGCGGAAAACCCCCGACTGACCCACTGATGACCACCGAGGAGGCCGCCGAGTACCTACGGACCACCCCGAGCACAATGCGCTACTGGCACAGCCTGGGGAAAGGGCCGCGGTCAGTGAAGCTCGGAGTCCGGCGACTCTACAAGCTAAGCGACTGCGAGGAGTTCGTGGAGGACGCCTATGCCAAGCAGAACGAGGTCAGCGCATGAAGCTACGACCCACCCACACGAAAAAGCGGCCCGGAGTCTCCCGCCAAGAAGCTCTCCGGACCGCTCACACCGAAACCCACCAACAGGAAGGTTCCGTCATGACACAGTCTACCGAAGCCACCGCCGAGAACGATGTGAACGCGGCCATCAACGATCTGATCAGCGCGGCCACCGGCCTCAGCCTCTACGAACAGCAGTGGTACCTGCGCAACAGCACCCAGCTCTCCTCGGAGAGGGCCTGGGGACGACTGGCGCGGGGCCACGACTGGACCATGGCGGATCTCATCGATCTGGCCATCACCTGGAACGTCACCACTGGTTGGCTGGCCACCGCCATCGAAGCAGTCGCCACAGGTTCTGACCCCGAGGCCGTCGTCGCTGAGTACGGACTGGACCGCCGGAGCTACATCACCGAGGCGGGTGGTCAGTGATGAGCAACGCTCACCCCACCTGGTGCACAAAGCATGATTGCCACTTCCCGGAGAGCGGTGCGCACCATAGGACCCACAATCGTCAGGGCTTGGTGCACCGGGCCGGCGTCGGTGACCTGCGGAAGATCGCCGACTACCTCATCTCCGAGGCCGACGAGATGGACGCCTGGAGGCAGGCCGAGATCGCCCGGAGGGATCAGGAGGCAGAGTGAGCGCAGACGGCACCAAGTTCTCCTGGCTGGGAACGCTCGACGGCGTACCGCGTGAGCACCTATCCCTGGCAGAACGGGCCGTCCTGATGGAGTACTGGCGAGCATCCAGCGGCGACCTCAGTAGCATCTACATCGGTCCTGCTGAGGTCGCTCGCAGGCTCTGCATGGACGCCCGCTATGTCAGGCGAGTCCGGGACGAGCTGACCCGGAAGGGATGGCTGGTCCTGGTGGCCCGAGGGGGCATCCACAACGGTCGGAGGTTCGCCAATAACTACCGCCTGGGGGAAGCACCGACTACGGGTACTGACTACCCCCCGGGTACTGAGAGCCCTACGGGTACTGAGTCCCCGACTACGGGTAGTGAGTACCCGGAGACCCAGGGTACTGAGTACCCGCCCATCAGTCCCTCTACCAGTCCCAATTCACCAAGTGGCTATGACGAGGAAGTGGAAGAAGGGAATGACGAAGAAGTCGATCGTGAGACCGGAGAGATCCTCTCATCTCCTCTTCCCTCAATCTCCGACTCACCGGACTGGCAGCCGGCTGACCCTTACGAGCGACTGCAATCACTTCGGCCTCAGGCTCCGGCCTGGGCACGACGGGAGGCATCATGACTCATCTTCATACTCACGAACACCTCAACGCCTCCGGGGAGCCTGAGGAGCGACTGCCCGATGAGGTGCCGAGGGATGATCTCGATCATCTCCGGGGCAACCGGGTGAAGCACCAGGAGGAGCGGAGATGAAACCGTGTCTGCGCTGCGGGGAGCTCTCTGGTGGTTCCTACTGCGAGGTCCATGCCCCCGTGGTCCGCCGGGAGCAGCGGCCGGCGAAGAAGTACACCCGGCAGGAGCGTGGCTATGACTCTCGGTGGGATCGGCTCTCCCGGAAGGCGCGCCGACTGCAGCCGTGGTGCATTGACTGCGGAGCCGTGAGCGACCTCCAGGCTGACCACACCCCGGAGGCGTGGGAACGTCACCGCCGGCGGCTGGCGATCCGACTCCAGGACATCGACGTGGTCTGCGGAGCGTGCAACCGGGCTCGAGGTCAGGCCAGACCTGGGGGGATGGGGTCGCCGAGGTCGAAGGAAGCGCCCGGGGCAGAAGGCACAGGAACTATCACACATAATTATGCAGACGGTAGAATAAATATGCAGGAGGGCGGTGAACGATGAAGGCTGGGCCTAAGAGCAGGGTTGATGACTCTGCGCTGCCGTTCCGTCCCAGAGTGTCTGGTGCGGCCCGGTTCGCTAAGTTCTGCGAGAAGTTCGTCAACGTCCCCAAGGGCAAGGGTGCGGGGCACCGGCTGCGGCTGAGGCCCTGGCAGGTCGATCTGGTGGCCAGCGTGCTGGACGCTGAGCCGTGGCCGACGACGGCTGGCTGGATGCTGCCGCGTGGTCAGGGGAAGTCGTCGCTGGTGGCCGCTCTGGGCCTCTACGACCTGCTGCTGGGCCAGGAGGGCGCTTCGGTGGTGGTGGCCGCGGTGGATGAGCGGCAGGCGAAGATCGTATTCAATGCTGCGTCCCGGATGGTGGAGCTGGAGGAGGAGCTGGCCACCCGGGTGCAGGTGTATAAGGACCGGCTGGTGGTCCCGGCCCGGGGCGCGTCGTTCCAGGTGCTGCCGGCCTCACCGAAGGCGTTGGAGGGGTTGGACCCGACGCTGGCCATCGTGGATGAGGTCGGGGTCGTCAACCGGGATGTCTGGGAGGTCATCGCCCTGGCTCAGGGTAAGCGTGAGCAGTCCACCATGATCGGCATCGGCACCCCTGGCCCGGACCCGCACGACAGCGTGTTGACGGACCTGCGGGACTACCACCGGGCGCACCCGGAGGACACCACCCTGGTGTTCCGGGAGTTCTCTGCAGCCGGATTCACCGACCACCCGGTGGACTGCGAGCACTGCTGGGAGCTGGCGAACCCCGCCCTGGGTGATTTCCTCAACCGGGAGACCATCCGGGCTCTGCTGCCTCCCAAGACCCGGGAATCGACGTTCCGGCGGGCCAGGCTGTGCCAGTTCGTCACCGAGACCTCCGGGGCGTTCCTGCCCGAGGGCCGGTGGGAGGAGCTGAACACCGGCGAGGAGATCGGCCCCGGCGAGGATGTGATCCTGGCCCTGGACGGGTCGTTCAACTCGGACTCGACCGCGGTGCTGGTCGCCCGGGTGGCGATGGAACCGCACTTCGACGTGGTGGGCCTGTGGGAGCCCGGTGGGGATGAGTCCTACCGGGTGCCTGTGGAGGAGGTCGAGGACACCATCCGGGCGGCCTGCCGGCAATGGAACGTCCTGGAGGTCACCGCGGACCCGTTCCGGTGGACCCGCAGCCTGCAGCTGCTCGAACGCGAGGGCATCATCGTCTCCGAATTCCCCTGGTCCCATGCCCGCATCACCCCGGCGACCACGGACTTCTACAACGCCTGTGTCAACGGGGCGGTGTCTCATTCCGGGGATGAACGGCTGGCCCGACACATCGGTAACGCCGTGGTCAACGAATCCGATCGGGGGGTGCGGCTGGACAAGTCCCGGCGCGGATCCACCAAACACATCGACCTGGCCGCCGCAGCCGTGATGGGCCATTCACGGGCGCAATGGCGGGCGATGAAGAAGAACAAGAAACGTAGAGCAAGGAGCTTTAAACGATGACCACCACCCTATTGCAGAGCATGGTTCAAGAGATCGACGGCCGCGCCCACCGACTGTCCAACTTGGACAGTTACTACGCCGGGGAGACGCCCCTGAGCTTCATGAGTCCCGAAGCCCGAGAAGCGCTGTCCAACCGGCTGACCCGGATGTCGGCGAACTACTGCCGTCTGGCGGTGACCTCGATCGCGGAGCGGCTGCGGGTCACCGGGTTCACCCGCGACGGAGCACACGACCCTGCCCTGTGGGAGACCTGGGCCGCCAACGACTTGGATCAGCTCTCAGCGACCCTGCACCGGGAGGCGCTGATCCTCGGCTCGGCGTTCGTCATCGTCTGGGCCGATGAGACCGGCCGGCCGGTGATCTCGGTGGAGTCGGCTCACCAGATGATCGCCCGGCGTGACCCCGGCACCCGGACCATCACCGCCGCGGTAAAGAAGTGGGCGACTCCCACCGGCACCGAGGCCGTGGTCTACGAGCCGGAGAAGATCACCCGGTACACGTCCACGTCTCACGGGGCGACCGCGGCCTCACAGTTCACCGCCGCCGAGACCGTGACCAACCCCCTCGGAGTGGTCCCCGCGGTGGAGTTCCGCAACTCCGACCGGCTGCTGGAACCCGGAGTCTCCGAGCTGCGCGACATCATCCCGCTGCAGGACAGCCTGAACAAGCTGCTGGCCGACCTGATGGTCGGCAGTGAGAACTACGCCCGCCCGCGCCGCTGGGCCACCGGCATCGAGCTGGAGGAGGACGACGACGGAGAGGTCACCAACCCCTACCCGGAGGGTGATCGGATGCTGATCTCCGAGGCCCCGGACTCCAAATTCGGGCAGCTGCCGGCCTCCGACCTGGCGAGCTACGAGACCGCGATCCGGTCCATCGTCGCCCAGATCATGGCGGTCTCTAGCTTGCCTGCCCACTATGTGGGTGTGACCGGGAATCAGCCGCCCAGCGCGGACGGGCTCCGGGCCGCTGAGGCTTCCCTGACCGCCCGGTGCGAGGCACGTCAGGCCACGTTCGGTCGGGCCTGGGAGAAGGTCATGGCCCTGGCACATGCGGTGGCCACCGGCACCGACCCCGCCACAGCGGACGTGGGCATCGTGTGGGCCGACCCGGCCACCCGCTCCGCCGCTCAGGAGGCCGACGCGGTGGTCAAGCTCTACACCGCGGGCCTGCTGCCTGCCACGTCTGCCCTGGAGCGGTTGGGCTACTCGGAGGACCAGATCACCCGGATCCGGGCCGAGAGGCGCGGTGAAGCCCTTGACAGGGTCGGTACGGAGATCGGGCAGGTGATCTCGTGAAGCTCTACGAGGACATCGTGGACCGGCTCGGTGCCCAGGCCTCGGCCTCCCTGCTCGGCCTCAACAGCCTCATGGAGGCCGGGACCATCACCCGGGAGGAGTTCATCGACACCGCCGCCACGGTGGTGGACGTGGCCCGACAGCGCGGCACCGCCGCCGGGGAAGCCTATTTCAGGGCCTACGTCGAGCAGGCCACCGGCCGGCCCTACGCCCTGGCCGCGACCCTGCCGGAATCACAGGCCGACCGGCTCTCCACGGCCCTGGCGACCATCCTCACCGCCTCACAGGACACCCCCATGCAGTTGGACCGATTGGCCACTGCGGAGCCTATGGAGGCCGCCTCCGATGGATTCCAGCAGGCCATGCAGAAGGAGCGACGAGTCACCGGATGGACACGCGGCCTCGACACCGGAGCCTGCCAACTCTGCACCTGGTGGTGGAGAGAGGGCCGGGTCTTCCAGCCCACACACCGCATGCCCAGGCACACCGGCTGCCGATGCCACCCCGTACCCCAGATCAATGTTCTCAGTGTGAACTATCAGACCAAATCCCAGGCACAGCGCCTGGCCCGATGAAGGAGGACACCATGACCGAGCAGGACACCACCGAGCACGAGCAGGCAGGTCGCATTTCAAATGCGGGCAAGCCCAACCGCACTCCAGATGCGGCAGGGCAAGGTCGCGTTTCGGACGCGACCTCTGTTAGTGGCGAATCCGCCACTAACGCCCCCGCCGAAAGTTCTCAGATTGAGAACATCCCCGAGGAGGAGGTGTCCACTGAACACCCCCGCGAGCCCGACGCGTTTTCCAGGAGGTACGTCAAGAAGCTGCGCGACGAGAACGCCCGCTACCGTCAGCGCGCCAAGCAGGCCGACGACTACGCCCACAGACTCCACACGGCTCTGACAGCGGCTACAGGACGCCTGGCGGACCCCACCGACCTGGAGTTCGACCCCGACCACCTGGAGGACCAGGACGCGCTCACAGAAGCCCTGGACGACCTGCTGGCCCGCAAACCCCACCTGGCAGCACGGCGGCCCCACGGGTCCATCGGGCAGGGAGCACAGCCGCACGATCCGTCATCTGTGGACCTGGCGGGCCTGCTGCGGGCGGGAGCGGGAGGATGAGCGCACGGGACCGCGTCGCAGACACGCTCTACCAGGCCCTGGAGAAGCTGATGGCCGCTGAGATGGACCATCGGACGCGCAAGGGCTTCGAGGCCCCGCTGTCGCACGAGTCAGCGATCCGCTACGCCCGGGCCTTCGCGCACATCGCCAGGGCTCACCCTGACACACACGACACCTAGTACCCCTGTGGGGTATACTGAGGGGGTCGGTCCTGGAGGCCGGCCCTCTCTAGGCTCCTGGCGGGCCGAGGTCACACCAGCAGGTGCGTGATGACCACGTATCTCGAACCTCAACCGTTAGGAGCTTTCTCATGGCAATGAACCGCGCTGACGCCCCAGAGCTCCTGCAGGAGCAGGTTTCCTCCATGCTCTTGCAGCCCCTCGAAGCCCAGTCGGTGGTGCTCGCCGCAGGCCCCAAGGTCTTCGACTCCGCCAGCCCGCTGCGCATCCCCACCCTGGTGGGATCGGGCACCCCAGCGGTGGTCGGTGAGTCCGAGCAGATCCCCGACGACTTCTCCGCCGAGTTCGGAGAGATCCGGCTGATGCCCGAGTCCCGGAAGTCGATCAAGTCCATCACCCGGTACAGCAACGAGCTGGCCCGACAGTCCATCGTCGGCCTCGACGCGGTGCTCAAAGCCCGGATGGTCAACGACATCTCACAGATGCTGGATGACCAGCTGCTGGCCGGCGACGGGACCAACGACAGCATCACCGGCATCCTGCACCAGGATGGGACACAGTCGGCGGCGTTCGACGCCTCCGAGCCCGACGCGGTCCTCGACGCCCAGGCGCTGCTCTCCGCCGCTGAGGTGACCGCGAACCGGCTGCTGGTCAACGGCACCGACTTCATCACCCTTCGCAAGGCCAAGGATGGAAACGGACGCTACCTGCTGGAGTCGGACCTGACCCGCGACGCCACCTATCGGCTGTTCGGGGTCCCGGTGACCGTTTCGAACAAGATCCCCGCGGGCACGGCGATCCTCGCGGACTTCTCCAGCGTGGCAGTGGTCCGCGACACCGCCCCCTCGGTGAAGATCCTCGACCAGCGCTACGCCGAGTTCGACCAGCAGGCCATCCGAGTCACCACGAGGTGGGATCTGGGGCTACTGCGCCCGGAGGCCGTGGTCATCATGGGCGGCGACGGCGGCACCGGCGGCGAGTGATGAACACCTACGTCGCACTGCCCACCGGGCAGGACGTGGCTGACTTCCTGGGTCAGGGCGGGGAACACACGGGCGTGTCCACCCTGGCCCAGGAGCACGTCCCCATCGTCACCGCAATGGCGAGGGCCTACACCCGCGGCAACGGGTTCACCGCCGATGGTGTGGCCGAGGACATCGCCGCGGTCATCACCACCGCCGCAGCACGGCTGGTCGCCAATCCAGAACAGATCCACTATTCCGTCGGCGCGGTCCGCTACTCCGGCGGATTCAAAGGCTGGTCCCTGGCCGAGACGATGGTGCTCAACCGGTACCGGAAACGGGCGTCATGATCCTCAAAGACACCATCACCGTGCGGGTGGCCACCACCGCGCATGACAGGTGGGGACAGCCGATCACCACCTACGAGGACACCGACATCCCCGCCCAGGTCTTCCCCGCCGGCTCCGAGGACCCCGACCAGCGGCTGCACCTGGCCCTCACGGGCCGCTACCGGGTTATCATCCCCGCCACGGCACCCGAGTTCTCCAACTCCTCCCGAGTGGTCTGGGACGGCGCGGAGATGGAGATCGAGGGCAAGGTCCAGACCCACACCGCCCAGGGGCGACCGCACCACAGAGAGTTCACCGCCGTGTACCGCGGCGCATAGACCCCCGGGGGACCTGTTCTGCCAGGTCCGGTGTATCCCCCGGGACCCGTCGGTTGGGGTTTCCTTCTGCCCCACTCTCATCGGCCGACGGACGAGACCCCCCGTGAACAACGAGCGCGGGGGGTCTCACTCTGTGCAACTGGTAAGCGTTACCAGACGGATCACGAGTAACAGGTGATGTACTGCGCATCACCTGACCCACGCGGGGTCACCCTAGAATGGACTTCTCACCTGATACCCCAGGTATCACCTCGCGGGCGTGGGGGTCACTCTGATTTGCAACGGATTTACAACGCGAAGGGCGCTGGATATCACGCAGCGTCGTATGTCGCTAGCACCAAGAAGCCCGGAATTACGCGGAAGTCAGACAACGTCCGACACCGCCATAGGTGGGCTAGCTCTTCCGGTTGTAGATGAACATCGAGATCGGGCCGAATACGGCGATCAGTACCGCACAGCACAGTGCCACGAGCCCGACGGAACCGAGATCATAGGTGCCGCCCATCAGCTCCCGGACCGTGGTGACCACCACCGAGACCGGGTTCACCTCCACCGCAGCCTGCAGCCAGTCCGGCATCGTCTCAGGATCCACGAAGATGTTCGAGGCGAACATCAGCGGCATGAGGATGAACATGGAGACCCCCATCGCCGCCTGTTCAGTGCGCACCAGCAGTGAGATCATCGTCCAGATCCAGGACAGCGAGAAGCTGAACACCAGCAGCATGATGAACGCAGCCACCACACCGAGGACACCGCCGTCAGGTCGGAAACCCATCACGAAGCCCACACTGAGGATGATGATTCCCGCCAGGACGTAGCGCACCTGGTCCCCCAGCAGCGCCCCGACCAGCTGTGCAGGGCGCCACGTGGGCAGTGAGCGGAAACGGTCGAAGATGCCCTTGGAGATGTCCCGGTTCAGCGTCAGACCCGTATACATGGTGACCATCACCATCGTCTGGACGAAGATGCCGGGGATCAGCCACTGCACATACTGATCCACAGATCCGGCCAGCGCACCACCGAAGATATAGGTGAACATCACCGTCATCATGATCGGGAAGATCGTCACGTCGAAGAGCTGCTCGGGGACGTGCTTGATCTTCAGCAGCGCCCGCCACCCGTAGGTCAGCGAGGCGGTGAACGGACCGGCGCGGCGAGCCCGCCCATCGGATCCGGCCAGCACCATCCTGATCCGCTCCGGATGGGTGTCAGGCTGTTCGGGTTGATCCTGCGCAGCGGGTGCGGCGCTCGTCTCAGTGCTCATCGCTGGTTCTCCTCCGTCGTCTCCTGTGGGCGTCCGGTCAGTGCGAGGAACACCTCGTCAAGGCTGGGCTGCCCCAGGGAGAAGCTCTCCACACCGATGCCTGCCTCTTCCAGCCCTGCCAATGCCCGTGACACCGCAGTATCTGCCTCAAGCCGGGCCGAGAGCGCGGTCGGATCGGCTTCCCGCGTCACTTCTACACCCAGAGAAGCGGCCACGATCTGCGCCGCACGCTCGCGGTCCTCGCCGTCGGCCACACGAATGCTCAGCGCCCCAGCACCGATCTGCGACTTCAGCTGCGCGGGGGTCCCCTCGGCGATCACCCGGCCGTGATCGATCACCGCCAACCGATCAGCCAGCTCATCGGCCTCCTCCAGATACTGAGTCGTCAGCAGCACTGTGGTCCCTGCATCGACCACAGTGCGGATGATGTCCCAGACCTGGATACGACTGCGCGGGTCGATCCCCGTCGTCGGCTCATCCAGGAACAGCAGCTGCGGAGTCACCAGCAGGGAACTGGCGATATCGAGACGGCGGCGCATCCCACCGGAATACTTCTTGACCTGGCGCTTGGCCGCGTCAGTCAGCCCGAAGGCCTCCAGCAGCTCCAGGCCTCGCGAGCGCGCGCCCTTAGCGCTAAATCCCTGCAGCCGGGCGAAGAGGATGAGGTTCTCCATCCCGGTCAGGTCCTCATCCATAGAGGCAAACTGGCCGGTCAGGGAGATCTTCTCGCGGATGGTCGCCGGCTCAGTAGCCACATCATGGCCCAGCACGTACGCCTGCCCGCCATCTGGGCGCAGCAGAGTCGCCAGCATCCGGATCGCCGTGGTCTTCCCCGCCCCGTTGGGCCCCAGAACACCGTAGATCCCACCGCGAGGAATGGTCAGGTCGATGCCGTCGACGGCGACGTTGGCACCGAAACGTTTGACCAGACCGTGGGTCTCCACAGCTGGTGCGTCAGAGGACGCTGTCATCTCAGGGGTCTCCTGTCAGTTCTCAGGTGTCAGGCCCAGCTGCTGGGCCAGGAATCGGTGGACGAAGGTGCTCAGCCGAGCCTGCTGCGCCGGAGTGGCGGCCCCACCGTGGCCGCCCTCCATATTCTCCCAGTACCGCACGTCAGCGCCCAGCTCCTCCAAAGCTGCGGTCATCTTCCTGGCGTGGCCCGGGTGGACGCGGTCATCCCGTGTGGAGGTGGTCAGCAGCACCGCAGGGTAGTCCGCCTCAGCAGAGAGCAGATGATACGGGGAGAAGGTACGCAGGAACTCCCAGTCATCAGTCTCCGGGTCACCATACTCGGCCCGCCAGGAGGCACCGGCCAACAGGTGTGCGTAGCGTTTCATGTCCAACAGCGGCACTTGGATGACCACTGCGCCGAAGAGCTCCGGGTACTGGGTGAGCATGTTCCCGGTGAGCAGACCGCCGTTGGAACCACCACGGCAGGCCAGCTGCGGCACCGTGGTCACCCCGCTGGCCACCAGTTCACGCGCGACGGCGGCGAAGTCCTCATAGGCCCGATGCCGCTTCTCCCGCAGCGCTGCCTGATGCCACCTGGGCCCGTACTCCCCTCCCCCGCGGATGTTCGCCACGACGAAGACTCCTCCGCGTTCCAGCCACGCCTTGCCCACCAGACCCAGATAGCTCGGGGTCTGGGAGATCTCGAACCCGCCGTAGCCGTAAAGGACTGTGGGGCGGGGTGTGGGTTCATCGGCAGTGAGAGTCTCAGCGGGTCCGATGAGGAAATAGGGCACGGAGGTTCCGTCGTCGCTGGTAGCGAACCGTTGGGTGACACTCAGCCCGGTCGCATCGAACCGTGCCGGCGCCTGTTTGATCGGCTCGAGAGTTTCACCGCCGGGGTCCGCGTCGATCAGCGGGGCAAGGTCTCCCAGGTGCAGCGTCACCGGGGTGAGCTGGTCCTGAACAGTCAGCCAGACCTGGTCCGATTCCCGGGAATCCACCGCGGCGATGCTCAACGTGCCCTTCTGATCAGTGAAAACATCGTGACGCACCCAGTCCATGCCTCCAGCGCCGTCTTCACCACTGTCTTCGGCGCCATCACGGCGGAAGTGAACCTCAGGACGCTGGACCACATCCTCCATCACAGTCAGCACGATGGCCCGGCGGGTGGTGATCACACCCTGTAAGGACGTCGCCGCCGTCGGTGCGAAGAGCACCTGCACGGCGGCCTCTCCGATGAGGAATCCTTCGAGATCCACGACGGCGACGCCGCCACCGGGCACCTCGACTCCGCCGAGATGAGCATCGCTGCGCGGCATCAGCACCAACAGATCCCGGTGGATGGCGGTCCGGCAGTCCAGGGGGACATCGATTCGGGTCAGCTCAGGCCAGGCGCCGCCGGGCTGGGCGTCATCCGGCTGCGTGATCAGGTAGGTCTCGGCCTCGTAGAAGCTCAGCACACGTACGGCCAGGTCACGCTCATATCCCGGAGTGCTGATCCGCCCGGCACCGGCAACCATGTCATCGGAGCCCACTGCGACCACGGGCGGGGCGTCCTCCAACGCCGTCCCCCGAGACCACCGGCGCACCAGGCGCGGATACCCGGAGCTGGTGACAGCTTCGCCGTCATCACCGGTTCCCGGGGCATCGACGGCGGCGTAGACGGTATCCGCATCGATCCAGCTCAGCGAGCCTTTGCCCTCCGGCTTGACGAAACCGCCCTCCGATTCCGGGACGAACTGCCCGGTGTGCAGGTCGAACTCATAGGTGATATCAGCATCTGAGCCACCCCGGGAGAGCGAGATCAGCGCATGACGGTACGGGGCCGAGGGGTCCTGCGGCCGCAGCACTGAGGCGCCGTGCCAGACCCAGGTCACGGAGTCCTGGGCTGAGAGGGCGTCTACGTCCAGCAGAATCTCCCAGTCAGGGTCCTCCGTGCGGTAGGACTCCCATGTGGTACGGCGCCAGAGTCCCTGCGGATGGTCCGCATCAGTCCAGAAGTTGTAGAGGTGCTCACCACGGGCCACGACCCCGGGGATCCTGTCGGTGGCATCGAGGATCTCACGCAGCTGGCCCTCCAACGGGGCGAACTCTTCGTCGATGAGTTCAGCCTCCGCCCGGGCATTGCGACGGCGCACCCAGTCCAGGGCCTCCTCGGAAGTGACGTCTTCGAGCCAGAGGTGAGGATCATCGGTCACGGAGGGCAGGTGAGTGGTCATCCTGTCATCCTAGAGTGCCCCACTGACTGGATATCTGCTCTGACCGTCTCCCGGCCCGACACCCTCCCAGCTCCGGCGGTGCGCCGAGGCACCGTACGGGCCTACAGTGAAGACATGAGCAACCACGATGTACGGGTCCTCCATGCCGAATCTGACCAGCTCCCGGAATGCGCGCGCATCATGGCTGCAGCCTTCCAGGACAATGCCGAGTTCCGTTGGATCCTCCCCGACGATGAGGCTCGTGCCTCGCTGCTGCCGGTGTTCTTCGGGTCCTCTCTGCGCCATGTGGGAAGCACTGGAACAGTGCTCATTGCTCACCAGCCCGCTGATCAGTCACCGGAATCTCAGGCAGAGCCGACGTCGGTGATCTCCGGTGCTGCCGCGTGGTCACCCCCGGGTACGTGGCGACCGGCGTGGTGGCGCGAACTGATGAATGCACCACGGATGTTCTTCGCCGCCTCGCCACCGCAGCTGCGGCGCTTCGCTCAGCGCGGTTCGATGGTGGACAAGGCGATGCGCGCGGCCCACCCGCAGACACCGCATTGGTACCTGGCCGGAGTCGGTGTGGCACCGCACGCCCACGGCGCCGGTATCGGCTCCGCACTCATCCAGGCCGGGTTGGACCGTGCCGATGCCCAGGGGCTGCCCGCCTACTTGGAGTGTGTCCGCACGCTGATCCCCTATTACGAACGATTCGGCTTCGTGGAGACCGCCCAGATCGACGTCGGTGAGGGGTGCCCGGCGCAGGTCGGCATGTGGCGAGAACCGACGCGCTGATCCACGGCCAGCAGCTGCCCGCCTGGGTCTGCCCGCTGGGGTTGCCCGCCGGGTCTGCTCACATCAGGCCTAATCGTCTCCGCGCAGCACCCGGCGGCGCTGTTCCAGCTCCATCAGCTCACGGTTCAGGCGCTGATACTCCTCGGGGTTCTCTCTCAGGTCCATCCGCTGCAGCCGTCCCAGCAGACTGGCCTTCTGGTGGGTGATCTTCAGCTCCACCAGCCGGTTGAGGATCGACTGGCAATAGCGCTCGACGTCGTCCTCTGTGCGTGCCGGCAGCTGGGACACCGCCAGCTCCCCCACCAGGGAACGCAGCGGCTGCGGCACTTCGTCGGAGACAGTGGCGACCCAGTTCCGTGGATCCGTGGCGGATGCGGCGGCACTGATGATGCCGGCGTGAACGGCAGCGTGGGCCGGGGCGGTGAAGCGCACCGCGAAGATCTCCTCCCACTGCTCAGCAGTCAGACGGGTGGGGTGCTGCAGAATGACCTCCAAGGCCTGGCGTTCCATGGCCACCGCCGGGTCCCTGGTGTCAGGGCGCTGGAAACGAGGAGTCACCGGCCCACCCGCTGCTGCGGTGTCCTGGCCCTGCGGGGCGCTCTGGCGGCGTGGCCCGCCGCGTCCACCGGCCGACTGCACAGCTGCCTGCACGTCGCGCATATCCATGCCCAGCCATCCGGCCAGCTCCCGGGTGTAGGCGGGCCGCAGACCAGGGTCTTTGATCCCGGCGACCACGGGTGCGGCATAACGCAGAGCACCCACCCGGCCTTCGACTGTGGAGAGGTCATAGCGTTTCATCCCTGCACGGATGGCGAACTCGAACAGCGGCCGGCGGGATTCGATGAGCTCACGCACCGCCTCATCACCACGGTGCTGACGCACGTCGCAGGGGTCCATCCCCTCAGGGCCGATGGCGATGAAGGTCCTGGCTAGGAACTGCTGGTCCTCGTCGAAGGCCTTCAGAGCCGCTGACTGGCCGGCTTCATCGCCGTCGAAGGTGAAGATGACCTCTCCCCCACCGCCGTCATCGGAGAGCAGACGGCGGGCGATCTTCACGTGCCCTTCACCGAAGGCCGTACCGCAGGTGGCCACGGCAGTGTCGATGCCTGCGGCGTGGCAGGCCATCACATCGGTGTACCCCTCGACGACGACGAGCTGCTTCTTCTTCGCGATCTGCCGTTTGGCGTGCTCGATGCCGTAGAGCACCTGAGACTTCTTATAGATCTGGGTCTCCGGGGAGTTCAGATACTTCGGGCCCTTATCGTCATCGTAGAGACGGCGTCCGCCGAAGCCGACGGTCGCGCCGGTGATGTCCCGGATCGGCCAGATCAGCCGGCCCCGGAAGCGGTCATAGATGCCACGGTTTCCTTCCGAGAAGAGCCCGGTGTGTGTGAGCTCCTCATCACGGAACCCTTTGGTCCGCAGGTGGCCCAGCAGGTTGTCCCACCCTTTGGGCGCGTATCCGACGCCGAAGTCCGTGGCCTCCTGGCGGCCGAAGCCCCTTCCGGTGAGGAACTCCCGGCCGATCTGAGCCTCCGGAGAACTGAGCTGGCGCTGGAAGTACTCATCAGCGATCTTATGCGCATCCAGCAGCCGCTGACGGCGGGAGATCTCCTGCTTGCTGGGACCGGAACCGCCGTCCTCGTAGTGCAGCTCGACGCCGAGCTTGGCGGCCAGCTGTTCCACCGTCTCGGTGAACCCGGTGTGCTCCATCCCCATGAGGAAGGCGAAGACGTCACCGGACTCCCCGCAGCCGAAGCAGTGATAGGTGCCGATATGTGGGCGGATGTGGAAGCTGGGGGTCCGCTCGTCGTGGAACGGGCAGAGACCCTTCCACGAGCCGACGCCGGCTCCGCGCAGCGTCACATACTGTTCGACGATCTCACGCAGGTCGGCACGCTCGCGTACCGCATCGATGTCCTCGCGTCTGATCAGTCCTGCCACAGGACAACTCTACCCAGGTGGGAGAGTCTGCCGCCCGCGTTCTCCACAGGGCGGAACTCTGAGGAATCAGAGGCAGGCGCTGGGAGTTGGACGGAGCATGACCACAGAGGATTCCACCGTGGAGAGGCTGCGCCGTGACGCTGAAGCCCACGGCGTCGACGTCGAGTTCGTGGCCCGCGGGCAGGCCCACACCCTCGAGGAGGCGGCGGCGAACATCGGTGTGGAGCCGCGCCGGATCGTCAAGACTCTGGTGGCCAAAGCGCGGCTGACGCAGACGACGAAGGAGCACAGCTTCCTCTTAGCGCTCATCCCCGGTGACCGGCAGGTGGACTGGGCGAAGCTGCGTCGGCTGGCCGGGATGAAGAAGGTCTCCATGACCGCTCCCGAGGAGGCCGTGGAGGCAACCGGCTACCGCCCCGGGACCATCACCCCGTTCGGCTCTGAGGCCACCGACGGTACGAGGTGGCCGATCTACGCCGACGAGTCGATCTCCGGGCGCATCGCCATGGGGGCCGGTGCTGACGGACTGAGCTTATTCGTCGATTCCGCGGAGCTGTTCGCAGCCTACGACGTCATCGTCGACGACATCACCAAGTCCCGGTAGCCCAGTCCGGCAGGCTGAGCAGGAGTTACCGGCGCGCGTCCAGGATCCAGCTGTGACCGAGGCCGAGCAGGACTGCGTCAGAGGTCAGCAGTTCGAGCTTCTGCGCCCGAGCCTGGGCAAGGAGCATTCTGTCGAAGGGATCGTGCCTCACCAGCCCCGGGTCCCGCATCATCATGCTCCCCTCCACCGCGGTCAGGGGGAGCTCCTGAAGGCCCGCACTGCGGAAGATCTCCGGGAAGTCCTCTTCACCGGGCAGCGCCAGACGTCCCAACATGTGTTTGATCGTGATCTCGGCGACGGAGACCGCCGAGAACCACACTCGTCGCCCATCAGTCAGCATCCTGCGGGAAACCTGACCCAACTGGTCAGCGTCGCGATGAACCCACAGCAGGGCATTGGTGTCGAGGAGCATCGATCAGTCCTCGCCGTAGAACATCGCCGCGATCTCGTCGTCCGGCCCGTCGAAGATGTCCGCCGTGGTCGGCAGCTCATGCCGCCCAAGACCCATCAATACCGCGGGTTCGGTGTGGATGACAAGGTCTACCACAGGCCGCCCTGCACGTGCGATCGTCACTTCCTCACCCGCCAAGACACGCTCAACCAGCGCGGAGAGCTGCGTCTTGGCCTCATGCATGTTGACTTGCACACCGTTCATAGACCAAGCTTAGCTAAGCATTCTGGTGAAGGCCAGGGGCAGAACAGGGACAGGAACGTCGTCCCGCCTCCGCGCCGAGCAATCACAGACCCGCACGAAAGCTCAGTAGCCGAAGGCCATCACCGGGTCCGCAGCCGTCTCGACCCACACCGAGCGGCGGCATCACCGGGCCCGGCCGGGAGCCTCTTCACCGTCCTGCTCCCCCGCTCACCCGAACAGCGGGTTGTACATCGGTCTGCCCTGGACCAGGGTCGCGTACCACTCCAGCGCTGCACCGTCGGTCAGCGAGGCAACCTGATCGATGACCGCCCGGCGCCGCCCGGCCTCATCGACGGCGGCCAGGTAGTCGCCCTGGAACATCGGTTCTAAGTACTGACTGCCGGTGTCCACGAGAAGCTCCACCAGAGATTCGAGGACCTCACGCTGACGCAGGTAGATGGGCCGCTGCTGCTTCGAGGTCATGATGTAGGCCGCAGCGATCCCCTTCATCGCGGCGATCTCCTCGTCGGTCTCCTTGGGCACCACCAAGTCCGCCTCGTGACGCACCAGCGCCCGGTCTCCGTA
The DNA here is from genome assembly GCF_031470965.1 of Nesterenkonia aerolata. Lineage (NCBI taxonomy): Bacteria > Bacillati > Actinomycetota > Actinomycetes > Micrococcales > Micrococcaceae > Nesterenkonia > Nesterenkonia aerolata. The sequence continues at coordinate 296,031 of NZ_JAVKGR010000001.1, forward strand.
GGCTTCACGGGTGGCCCTGTAGCAGGCGCCTGAGAAACGGCCGATGAGCTCACTGGTCATGTTCTTCAGCGCCGCCAGAGAGCGGCGGGAGCCGTCGGATTCCCGCACCCACCCCTCGGTAGCGGCGAGCCGGTCCAAGGCCGCGCTGATCCGATCGTCCTCAGCCTCAGGCAAGTACCACTCACGAGTCACCTGGATGACCCGGCGGCGCTGGATGACGTCGTCGATGAACTTCAGCTGGAAGAGCCCGGAGAAGATGCCGTCTTCGACATCGTGGACGGAATAGGCGATGTCATCGGCGGCGTCCATCACCTGCGCCTCCACGGACTTCCGTGTCCCGGTGACGCCGTCACGCATCCATTCGAAGACGTCGAGATCGTCCAGGTACACCCCGAACTTGCGGCTGCGGGTGCCGTCGGAGAGCAGCGGCGCCTCCTCGGCCGTCCACGGGTACTTGCACGCTGCATCCAGCGAGGCCCGGGTGAGATTGAGCCCGGCGGAGCGCCCATCCGGGTGGAAGCGCTTGGTCTCCAACCGAGTCAGCAGCCGCAGGGTCTGGGCGTTGCCCTCGAACCCTCCGATGCCGGTGGCCAATTCGGCCAACACAGCCTCCCCGTTATGGCCGAACGGCGGGTGGCCCAGGTCGTGAGAGAGGCAGGCCGCGTCGACGACGTCGGGATCGCAGCCGAGCATCCGTCCGAGCTCACGGCCCACCTGGGCGACTTCCAGGGAGTGGGTCAGCCGAGTGCGGGCGAAATCGTCGGCATCGGGTGAGACCACTTGGGTCTTGGCGCCGAGGCGTCGCAGGGCGGAGGAGTGCAGCAGCCGGGCGCGGTCGCGCTCGAAGGAGGAACGGTAGACGGACTTTCCGTGTTCGGGCAACCACCGCTGTTCATCAGCCGCGGTGTACCCGGGTCTCAGGGCGGCGTAGTCGCCCTCGACCCGTTCGGTGTTCGCTGTGCCCACAGTCCTCCCCTGATCCGTCACCGGCACAGTCTATCGAGGTGCCTCACAGCGAAGTTCTGGAACAGACTCCCCCGATGCCGGCAGAAGGCGCCGACGACGGGCCGGGCAGCGCTCAGCCGCCGGAGATGTCCACTTCGGCCGCGTGGATCATCTCCTGCTGGGCGGCATTGAGTTCCTGAGAGGCCAGCCAGTCCTCCGGCAGGTGCACCTTCTTCGGCGAACCAGCCCGCCCCCTCGGCCCCTCGGCGTCGGCGCCTGGGTAGCCGATGCGCTGATCGAGCCCCGCAAGCAGATCCTCCAACTGCGCCATCGACTCCACCGTCACCAGCTGGGTCCGTAGCTGCGAACCCACCGGATAACCCTTGAAGTACCAGGCCACATGTTTGCGGATGTCCTGCATCGCCTTGCGCTCGTCACCGTCAAAGTAGGGGACGAGCATCTTCGCGTGGCGCAGCAGCGTGGCGGAGACCATCGGCAGATCCGGGCGGTAGCAGTCATCGCACCCCTCGAAAGCGGCCTGCAGGTCACCGAACAGCCACGGGCGGCCCTGGCAGCCCCGGCCGACTACGACGCCGTCCACCCCGGTGCGCCGGACCATCTCCACCGCATCCTCCGCGGACCAGATATCCCCGTTGCCCAGCACCGGGACATCCGGCAGCGCCTCGCGCAGGCGGGCGATCGCCTCCCAGTCGGCAGTTCCCGAGTAGTGCTGACGGGCGGTGCGTCCGTGCAGAGCCACGGCGACGACGCCGACGTCGCGGGCGATCCGCCCGGCCTCCAGGTAGGTCAGGTGGTCCTCGTCGATGCCCTTGCGCATCTTCACCGTCACCGGGATCCCACCACGTGCGGCCTCCCGCACAGCGGTGGCGACGATGGATTCGAAGAGCCGGATCTTCCAGGGCAGAGCAGAACCTCCGCCCTTGCGGGTGACCTTGGGGACCGGGCAGCCGAAGTTCAGATCGATGTGGTCGGCCCGGTCCTCCTCGACGAGCATGCGCACGGCATGGCCGGTGGTCACCGGGTCCACTGAATACAGCTGGACGGAGCGGGGCCGCTCGTCGGGCTCATGGCGGATGATCCGCAGCGACTCCGGGCGCCGTTCCACCAAGGCCCGGGCGGTGACCATCTCATTGACGTAGAGGCCGCCGCCGTACTCTCGGCAGAGCCTGCGGAAGGCCGTGTTGGTGATCCCGGCCATCGGCGCGAGCACCACAGGGGTGTCCACTGTGAGAGACCCCAGCTGCAGCGGTGGCAGCAGGGGCTCAGCGGTGGCAGGAGGCTCGGTGGTGGTGTGGAGGTGCTCTGCGGGTACGGTCTCAGAAGTCACGGGCGTAGATCATCGCCTCAAAGTCTGAGTCCGCCTGGCCCTCGTCGATGAGTCGGCTGGTCACCCGCTTCAGCGGTGCCATCGCGTCATCGACTTCGACGGTGACCGGGTACCGTGCGGAGAGCAGCGCCAGCAGGATCTGCGAGGCCGCTTCGGCCTCGTCGTCCTCCAACGCCGGGTTCCAGCCGAGCAGCACATCGGCGGGGTCCTCGCTGCGTTCCGGTGTGTAGCTCACGGCGAAGGCCAGAATACGGTCCTTGGCACCGGGGGCGCGGTCGCGCAGGACGACGGCGCCCGAGGCGCCGGTCTCCGGGGCGAGGAGCAGCTGCTGGGCCTTGCCCACGGTCATCTCCGAGCGGTCCCAGGTGTGGATGGTGTTGTAGAACTCCGTGACCAGGGAGCTGAGTTCCACTGAGCCGGTGGCAATGTCCTCCAAGTCCAGCTGGTCCGTTTCCAGGTCAGGCATCGGCAGGGCGCCGGGGCGCACCACCACCCGCCGGGAGGCCTGGATCTTGTGGAAGCCGTTGTCCTTGAGGAAGCACTGGGCAGCGGTGCGTGAGGCACAACGGGCCTTCAGGCTCTGGACCTGGCAGTTCTCCGCCTCGGACTGCAGCAGGTTCAGCAGCTCCACGGCCACACCGCGCCGGCGGTGCTCGGGGGCGACTTCGGCGTAGAAGGAGAGCCGGTCCGGGTGCAGGGAGGAACGCAGCAGCGTGGCGGCAGCCACCGGCACCCCGTGGTCCTCGGCGACGACGGTCCGCGACCACGGCTTATCAGAGGACGGGCGCAGCAGGCTGCGGTCCTGGTGGTGCATGGCGTTGTCCGGGTCTCCCCAGACCTCCAGCAGCGCGAGATCGTCTCCGTCTTCCCAGGGGCGTACGGTCAGCCCGGATTCCAGGGTCAGGCAGGAGACCTCTTCAGCGCGGGTGGCGCCGTCGTGCGAGAAGCTCATCGCGTGTCCTTCGTCCACGGGTCGTGGGCGGGGCGGCGCAGCTCAGCACCGCCTCCCGCACACCGGATATGCGTTCAGCCTCGCGAGTCTAGTCCCGCACCGTGGGCGCGGGCAATTCTCAACCGACCAGGTACTGCGCCAGGTAGGAGGTCACCTGGTCCAGCGCGACGCGCTCCTGGGTCATCTCGTCACGGTGGCGGATGGTCACAGCCTGGTCCTCAAGGGTGTCGAAATCGACGGTGAGGCAGAACGGGGTGCCCACCTCGTCCTGCCGACGGTAGCGACGGCCGATGGCACCGGCGTCGTCGTAGTCGATATTCCACTCGCGGCGCAGCTCAGCGGCCAGTCGCTGCGCCGGCTCGGCGAGCTCAGGCTTCTTCGACAGCGGCAGCACTGCGGCCTTGACCGGCGCGAGCTTGGGGTGCAGCTTCAGCACAGTGCGGACATCCACGCCGCCCTTGGTGTTGGGGGCCTCATCCTCGGCGTAGGCGTCGATGAGGAACGCCATCATCGCCCGGGTGAGACCGAAGGACGGCTCGATGACGTAGGGGGTGTACCGCTCTCCGCTGCCCTGGTCGAAGTACTGCAGCCGCTGGCCCGAGGCCTCGGTGTGGGAGCCGAGGTCATAGTCGGTGCGGTTGGCAACTCCCATCAGCTCGCCCCACTCCGAGCCCTGGAAGCCGAACCGATACTCCAGGTCGATCGTGGCCGCCGAATAGTGGGCCCGCTCCTCCTGGGGCACGTCGAAGCGGCGCAGGTTCTCCGGGTTCAGACCGAGGCCGACGAACCAGTCCCAGCAGGCCTCGACCCAGTGGTCGAACCAGCTCGGCGCGTCCTCGGGGTGGGTGAAGTATTCGATCTCCATCTGCTCGAACTCACGGGTCCGGAAGATGAAGTTCCCCGGGGTGATCTCATTGCGGAACGCCTTGCCGATCTGACCGATGCCGAACGGCGGCTTCTTCCGAGCAGAGGTCACCACGTTGTTGAAGTTCACGAAGATACCCTGAGCGGTCTCCGGGCGCATGTAGTGCAAGCCCTCTTCGTTGTCCACCGGACCCAGGTAGGTCTTCAGCAGTCCCGAGAACTGCTGCGGCTCGGTCCACTGGCCGCGGGTGCCGCAGTCGGGGCAGACGATCTCCGCCATCGACTCCGCCGCCCGGCCCTTCTTGTCCTCGAACGCCTCCTCCAGGTGATCCTGGCGGTGGCGGCGGTGACACTGGGTGCACTCCACCAGCGGATCAGAGAACGTCTTGACGTGACCCGAGGCGTGCCACACCTGCTGGGGCAGAATGATCGCAGAATCCAGGCCGACCATATCCCCGCGTCCGCGCACGAAGGTCTTCCACCACTGGTCCTTGATGTTCTCCTTCAGCTCCGTGCCCAGAGGCCCGTAGTCCCAGGCTGAGCGGGAGCCCCCGTAGATGTCACCGGACTGGTAGACGAAGCCGCGGCGCTTCGCCAGCGAGATGACTTTGTCGAGGGCGTTCTCAACGGACATAGATGTTCTCCACCTCTGGGGCGCATCGGAGGTCATGACAGACGGACGTCCGACCGGCCGAGGGGCCCGCGCCGGATCGTCACTGGCGCAAGTTTACCGTCAGAGAGGACGGTCCTGCTGCTCACCGGCGCCACCGCCGCGCCCTGAGCATGTCCGGCAGGGAAGCCAGCGCCACCGCGGCCAAGGTCAGGGCCGTGCCCAGCACCGTCGCAGTGGTCACCACGGACCCGGGGGCAGGGGCCACGACGTCGAGCAGCAGAGAGCCGACCAACTGCCCGGCGATCATGCCCATCGCGGCCACGAGGACTCCGACCCGTGTGACCAGAAGCGCCCCCAGACCGATGAAGACCACACCCAGCGGTCCACCCAAGTACAGCCACCACTGAGACGGCAGAGACTCCGGGGCGCTGACTTCACCGGCGAACAGCACTCCCACCCAGACCACGGCCAGCGCTGCCGTGCCAGAGAGGAAGTTGAACAGAGTCGACGGGATCGGACTGCGGTAGGCAGCGGTCTGGCGGCCGTTGATGGCCTGCTGCCCGGAATTGATGAAGCCACCGGAGAACGGGACCACCACCAGCAGAAGCAGCTCCCATCCGCGCTGGGCGCCCTGCAGCTGCGGGGACACCGCCCAGAGGACGGCCAGCACCGTCAGCACCGCAGAGATCACCCGCAGCGCGGTCAGCCGGATACGGCCAGCTGGCCCCAGGCCGATGCGATCCCACAGCAGGCCGCCCACCGTCTGGCCGGTCACCACGGAGACGGTGAAGACGGCTACACCGATGAGCCCGATGGTCAACGTCTGAGCGAGGACGAAATAGGCCCCGCCGAGCCCCACCAGCAGGTACCAGGGCCGCACTGCGCCGCTGCGCAACGTGGCAGGAACCCGGCGCATCGTCGCCCGGCCGCGGCGGGTCACCACGGCGATCAGCGCGATGAGCGCCAGTCCCCCGCCGAAGCTGAGCAGCGCGGCGAGATAGGGGTCACCGAGCTCCGCACCGAGGGCCGCGTTGACCCGCCCCTGCAGGGGGATGGCGCCGCCGGCGGCGATCATCAGGACGACGAAGCCGATCCAGACGATGGGCGGATAGCTGGGAGAGCCTTTCGAAGCGTGCACTCGCCTTATTCTAGGGACTTCCCGAGATGCCGTCGGCAGCAACTATTCAGCCCTGAGACACTGGTCCCATGAGCCAGGAACATATCGAGGTCCCCATCCGTGACGAGAGCATCCGCCTGGGTCAGCTGCTGAAGCTCTCCGGTGTGGCGGAGAACGGTGCCGTCGCCCGTGACCTGATTGAGGCCGAAGCGGTCCGTGTCAACGGTGAACCGGAACTCCGGCGTGGCCGCCAGGTGACAGTGGGGCAGATCGTCGACGTCGACGGCGAACCCTTCGGACTGCCCGCCGTTCGGCTGACCGTCACCTCCGGTTGAGGGCCGGAGACGTTCAGCCCCGCACGCTGAATTCCAGGAACTCCCCCATGTGTGTGATCTCCTGCGGCACGATCCCGTGCCCGGCCCCGGCGTAGAGCACCTTGGTCAGCTTCACCGCCCGGTTGGCCCAGGAGTGGGTGTAGTCCACGTACTCGGCCGGGATCACCGGGTCCTCCTGGTCACGGCCCCAGAAGAACGGCACCTGCGCCGCAGCGAGGCCCTCATCGTCGAAATACTCCGTGGTCTCGGGGTCACCCTCCGGGTCGACGGCGAACCCGGAGAGACCGATGACCGCGGCGAACTCCGTGGGGCGAGAGCGCAGCAGCGAGGTCGCCATGGCCATCCCCATCGAGAAGCCCAGCAGGGTCACCGAGCTGTGGTCACCGCGGACCGAATCGATCCAGGCCCAGAGCTCATCGACGGCGCGGCGGGCGTCCTCCGACCGGTAGGCCAGGCGCATCGGGTCCAAGGGGAACCACGTGTATCCGGGGCCCTCAGCCAGCGGCGCGCGGACAGCGGCATAGGTGAAGCGCTCCGGGAGCAGGTGCGCGAAGGAGAAGAGGTCACGCTCATGCGAGCCGAAGCCGTGGAGCATGACCACCAGCGGAGTGCCTTGCCGCTCCTCAGAATTCCGGGACCACACGACGACGGGCTGCTCGGCGGGCTCGCCAGCGGGCCGCTCGGCCCGGGCCTGATCAGTGCGCGGGGCGTCCATCGCGTCATCGGTCATGAGGCCTCCTCGGCGGGGATGGGGCGGGTACATCGGGGCATCGGTCATCCTACGCACCGGTAGCCGGGTCTGGCACAATGACCGCGTGAGCGACTTCGACGACGATCTCAGCGATGACCGCCGCCCGGACTGTGAGCCAGGGGTGAAGCACCCGTGGACGAGGTACGTCGCCCTCGGAGACTCCTTCACCGAGGGTATCGGAGATCCCGACCCCGACCGTTCCGGATACCACCGCGGTTGGGCAGACCGTGTGGCCGAGGAACTGGCGCTGGGTGGGCCGCACTTCGCCTACGCCAATCTGGCAGTACGCGGCAAGCTCATCGAGCAGATCCGCGACGACCAGGTCGCTCCCGCCCTGGAGCTGAAGCCGGATCTGATCTCGGTCTGCGCCGGAGGGAACAACGTCATCCGGCCCGGCGGAGATCCGGATCAGGTCGCCGCGACTCTGGACACGATGATCCAGATCCTCGCGACGACGGGGGCGACCATCGTGCTGTTCAACGGCCCCGATGTGCGTGACAGCGCCGTCATGGGTTCGATCCGCTCCAAAGTCGCGATATTCAACGAGAACGTGCGCACTGTGGCGCTGCGTCATGACGCGCTGGTGGCCGATATGTGGTCACTGCGCGAACTGGCCAACCCGGCGATGTGGGATAAGGATCGGCTGCATTTCTCTCCGCTGGGTCATCACACGATCGCGCGGATGGTGCTCGATACCCTCAACGTGGAACATGATCTGGATCCGATCGCTCCGCGGCCGCTGCCGGACCGTACCTGGCGAGAGGCGTATGTGGACGATGTCGTCTGGGCCCGTCAGCACCTGTTCCCGTGGGTGGTCCGCCGTCTGCGCGGACGCTCCTCCGGCGACGGAGTGAATCCCAAACGGCCGCAGGCTGAGCCGCTCTTCGGTGGCGCCATGCCGCCGGGCACCTCTGAGGAGGACGCCTGAGCCGGCGCGAACCGACTGCCGGCATGAACCCACTGGAAGGAGCACACGATGGACCTGCCCATCCATCCGCTGGCGGCGCATCTGCCGGTGGTACTGATACCTCTCTCAAGCATCATGCTCATCCTCGCCGTCGCGATCAGACCGCTGCGCCGGCACCTGATGCTGGTTGGAGTGGTGCTCATCGGTATGGGTGCAGCCGGGGCGTTCCTGGCGATGCAGTCCGGAGAGCAGCTGGCCGCCACCGTGGGAGAACCGGAGGCTCACGCCCGCTGGGGCCTGCCGACCTTCCTGACCGCCACGGCGCTCACCGCGGTCGCCGTTGTCTGGGCGTGGACCACATGGCGGGCAGGCCGTGCGGCGCCCTCTGAGGTTGACGGCGCTGCGGGGTCAGGAGGCTCGCCGTCAGGCGCGGTGCTCGGAGCCGCCACCGTGGTGCTGGCAGTGGCCGCCACCACGCTCACTATCCTGGCCGGGCATTCCGGGGCCGAGGAGGTCTGGGGCGGCGCCGGAGGATCTGAGGAACCAGACGGGTCCGAGTCCGCCGCGGCCCAGGAAGAACCCTCCGCTGAGGAGGAAACAGCCGCTCTGACGATGGACGAGGTGGCCCAGCACGACTCAGCGGATTCCTGCTGGACCGTGGTGGACGACACCGTCTACGACCTCACCGAGTGGGTCGCCGAGCACCCCGGCGGGGAGCAGGCCATCGAGGGGCTCTGCGGCACTGATGGAACGGAAGCCTTCGAGCAGCAGCACGGCGGCGACGCACAGCCGGAAGAACGGCTGGCAGACTTCGAGCTCGGTCCGCTGGAGTGAGCCGGAGAGGCTGCTCCCCCATGACCGGCACCTGTCCGGCATCACTCTGCTCTCACACCCCTTTTCTAGAGCAGGCTCAGCTGCGCTGAACACGTCGTGAAGAACGGTCAGCCGTAATAGCTTTGTGATGCGTTCTCTGATGCGACCCGAGACCGTCAGTTTGTACACTGACGAAACCGAAGGGTCTCTGGGGCATGCGACGAAGGGGTGAAAGTATGGCCGAAGAGAATAATCATATCCTCCGGACTGCACGGAAGAGATACCGGGCTCCTGAAGTGGGCGCGCTGGGAATGACCGCCGCATTGATGCTCGCCGGCTGCGGAGGAAATGGTGGTGAAGAAGGCGGGGGCGAGAACGTCGTCGGTTCCATCGAGACGTCGGACGGCGACACCGTCGAGAACGCCGAAGAATTCCTCGAGGACGTCTCCTCGGATTGGCGCGAGACGTTACCCGAGGAGAACGTCGAGATCGCCGATGAAGCGGGCTGCTTCTTTGTGCTCGACGGCGACGAGGCGGTCACCGATGAACTGGCCTGCGGCGGTTACCGTCTGGCCGGTGCCGAAGTTGACGAAGGGTGGGATATCGGTCAGCTGCAGATCCGGGAGAACTCCGACAACGAGTTCCATGCCCAACTGGCCTCCGAAGGTTTCGCCGATATGGACATCGGCACCGCCCGTCCAAGCGGGGACGTCGTCGACGCCTCCGGCGATGCGGCACCGGAGAGCCTCGATGATCTGGACGCACCGGAAATGCCCACTGCGGAATCCGGCATCACTGTGGTGGACCATGAGGCCCTGGATTCCCTGGAGACCTCCGAGGACATCGACGTCAGCGAGGGCCTGATCCGCACCACGGCGGGTGACCTCGAGATCACCTCGATCTCCACCGTCGAGGAGCTTCCCCTGGAGGGGGACGTGGAACGGAACCTCGGCGGGGACGGCTCGGAGAGTGAGTTCGACGAGGACGACACTGACGGCACCGAGGACACTGACGACACCGAGGCCTACGGCACAGATCAGGACGGCACCTCCGACGTGACCTTCGGCGAGCTGCCGCACGCCGCTGCAGAAGGCGAGACCTTCTACCTCGTGGACGCGACGTTCGAACCCGCCGAGAGCTCCCCTGACGTCTCTCCAAGCGTCACGCTGAACACCGGCGGCCAGCAGGCCGAACTGTTCACCCTTGACGGCGGCGACGGATGGGGCCAGCCGGAGTCTGAGGACTACACCTTCCTCGTCTCGGCGCAGGCCGACGACGGGGACCACCTGCAGATCTCAGCAGATGGTCACGACCAGGGGTTCAACCTGGCCGCCGGCGAACGCGGCGACGCGGGAGTCGCAGCGACCTACTACCGAGACGTGACCCAGCAGGACCTACAACATGAGTACTCCTTCGCAGACCAGGACGTGGCCCTGACCGACGGCGAGGACGAATTCGATGCGGAGATCTCATTCGACACGCATCTCATGGAGGCCCAGATCGTGCCTTACAGCGCGGAACAGGGGTGGGCCGACGAAGGCAACATGTGGCTTGCTGTGGACTTCTACTCTTCCCTCGAAGCAGACTCCTGGACCTGGTCGCTCGAAGAGGCAGAGTTTTCTGTCTCGGTGGATCACGGTGCAGACACCGCGAGCAGCAGCGACAGCGAGGTCATCACCAGAGAAGGGTCCTCCGAAGAGTTCCTCATGATGCTCCAGGTGCCGGCGGACGCGACCTCCTTCACCATCACGCCGAGCCTGAGCGCTGAACTCTCGCCTTCGGGCAGCCCGCTAAGCCAGACGGTGGAGTTCACCACCGATGGATACGAGGTGGAGTTCCCCCATGACGGTGAGACCGAGGACTCCGCTGAGGAGGAGGAAGACAGCGACGAGCCGGAGGATGAGCAGGACGAATCTGAGGAGGGCGAGGACAGCTGATGCGTGAAACCACTGATACGGTCAGGACGACGCAGACTCCGGCATCTCAAAGCGCTCGGAACACCGCCTTGATCGGTGCCCTCTCAGGAGTGGCCCTGACGCTGACCGCCTGCGGAGACGACGTCCCCTCCGGGCCGATGGATGAGGATCAGCTGGAGTCGACCCTCCTCACCGGACGAGACATCCCCCAGGGGTGGGATCTGACTGACGGGCCCACCGGCGAGGACGTCTACGGTGACGACATCAGCATGGCCCTGGCGGTCCACTACTTCACCGATATCCGTGAGGCCACTGCCGGCATCGCCGACTCGCAGGTCTGCGAGGACGCCCAGGACGACTTCGACGAGGCACTCGACGACGCCGAACTGGTCGGCATGGCCGCGGCGTCCTACGAGCCGTCGGATCAGGACAGGGGCACTGCCGTGGCGCTGTCCTATTCGACGTCGGAAGAGGTGGATCTCGCTGATGAGGCCGTCACTCTCTGGGAAACCTGCTATGAGGACCTGGTCGAGGACGGGGACTGGGCCGAGGACATGGAGCTCGATGACCTCGGAGGGGACTTCGACGGCGTCACGGCGATCAGCGATGAAGCCGACGTCGGCGGGGTCAGGGCTGTAGGAGGTGAGAGCTATGGGCAGAATCATCTCTTGGCTCGCGGCTTCTCCTCAGACCCCCGGGATGAAGAGATCTTCGAGGAGCTCTTCGACGCGTTGAAGGAACGCTTCGAGGAGGGCCCTCAGGGCGACGACTGACAGGATGACATCCGCCATATAAGGTGACTGATGTAGCGCCGGTCACAGCAGTCAGAGACTCATGATGATGAAGAGATGACGAACCTGACATAGAGGGGAATGAGGGGACACCATGGCAGGTCAGCAGCACACAACCGCTCCGCGGCAAGTGGTGGATCACGGCCCGGTCCGGAGAGGACGTACCTCTCGCGCCACGCTGATCGGCGCATCATCCGCCGTGATCCTGACACTGACCGGCTGCGGGGACAGTGTGCCCAGCGGACCGATGAATGCCGAGGAGCTGGAGAGCACGCTGATCACCGGCCGAGATGTCCCTGAAGGCTGGAACCTCATCGACGGTCCCACCGGGCGCGACGCCGGCGGAGAACCCTTGACCGACCAGGTGAGCGCCGGATTCATCGCCTCTATGGTGGATGAGGCTGAGCGCGACGGTGACTCCGAAGACTGCCAGGAGGCCGCAGAGGACCTGACCTCCGATATCGAGGACATCGAACTCTCCTACGAAGCCGAGGCCGAATACGAGATGAGCGGAGACGGCGAGTCCTGGTTCAGTGCAGTGGCGTTCTCCAGCACGGAGGACTATGACGTCGCCGGTGGGCTCCTTGATGTCTGGGAGACCTGCGCCGAGCAGCTCATCGATGAGACCGAGGAAGCCTCGGATTGGGAGCTGGACGACCTCGACGGAGACATGGACGGCATCTACGTGGTCAGTGACGAGGCACAGATGACCGGCCTCAGCGTCGTCGCAGGGCAGAGCTACGGGCAGAATCATCTGGTGGTGATCGGCGGCACTGAGGATCCCCGGAATGAGGACACCATCCACGAGCTCACCGATGCCCTCAAAGAGCACTTCGAAGAGGGGCCCGAGGGCGACTGACCCCGGTATCTGCTGCCGCCCTAGAGACCAGCTCACCGCAGCTCAGCTCAGAGCCGCAGCACCTCACGGATCTCAGTACCCAGCTGCTGGGCGCTGGTGAGGAACCCGTCATGACCGATGGGCGAGGAGATCATGTGCACGGTGTTCTCGCCCGGGATCAACCGTGCCAGCTCCTCACTCTGAGACGGCAGATAAAGCCGATCTGAGTCCACAGCCACCAGCAGGGGCTTCGCAGAAACCCCGGCCAGCGCCTGCGCCACTCCCCCGCGCCCGCGGCCGACGTCGTGGCTGATCAGCGCCTCGGCGACGACGAGATAGGCGTTCGGATCAAACCGGGAAATCAGCTTCTTCGCCTGGTGATCCAGATAGGACTCCACCTGGTAGCGTCCACGCCGCCGCTGGGCCCACCCCAACGGCTCCTCACCCGGCTGAGCCTCACGGCCGAAGCGGACCCCCAGCTCATACTCCGAGCGGTAGGTGATATGCGCGATCCGACGGGCAAGCGCAAGCCCCTGCAACGGTGCCGCCCCGTCATAGTAGTCACCCCCGGCGAAGTCCGGATCGTTCTCGATGGCCTGCACCTGCGCCTGACCGAAAGCGATCTGCTCAGCAGTCGAAGCCGCGCCACAGGCGAAGACCCCCACCCCGTCCACCCAGTCCGGGAACGTCGCGGCCCATTCCAAGGAGCGGGCACCACCCATCGAACCCCCGATCACCGCGTGCAGTCGGGTCACACCCAGAGCACGGAGCAGACGCTCCTCCAGACAGACGGTGTCACGGATGGTGACGAAGGGAAACCGCGAACCCCAGGGACGGCCGTCGGGATCCGGGGACGCCGGGCCGGTGGAGCCGTAGCAGCCGCCGACCATGGCCGGAGCGATGACGAACCAGCGGTCCGTGTCCAGGGGCCTTCCCGGGCCCACCAGCTCCTCCCACCACCCGGTGCTCGGGTCCGCCTCAGTGGCGGCCACATGGGAGTCACCGGTCAGCGCGTGGGCCACCAGTACCGCGTTGTCACCAGCCGCATTGAGCCGCCCCCAGGTCTCATAGGCGATCTCCACCTGAGGTAACGCACCACCGGCCTCGAACGTGTAACCGCCGACGTCGAGCACCTGCAGGGCTCCGGCAGGGCGGTGGCCGAAGTCGTTCAAAGTGGTGGACAGCACCGGTGTGCTCATCGTCTGTGGAATCCTCTGCTGGTAGGTCCGTCGGGCAGGTCTGCGTGGCTGTGCTCAGTGGCTCAGTCCTCGGCCGAGGCACCGGCGAGCGCCTGGTCCAGATCCGCGAGGATGTCATCGATATGCTCCAGCCCCACGGACAGTCGCACCATTCCCGGTGAGACTCCTGCGGCCCGCTGGTCCTCCTCGCTGAGCTGGCTGTGCGTGGTCGAGGCCGGGTGGATCGCCAGAGAACGGACGTCACCGACGTTGGCCACCAGGGAATGCAGCTGCAGCGCGTCCACCAGGCGCTGTCCAGCCTCAGCGCCACCGCGGACCTCAAAGGCGAGCACCGAGCCGACGCCGCGTGGCAGGTACCGGCGCGCCTGTTCATGGCAGGGGCTGGATGCCAGACCGGCATAGTTCACCCGCTTCACCGCCGGGTGGGCCTGGAGATGTTCGGCCACGCGCTGAGCGTTGGCGACGTGGCGCTCCATGCGCAGGCTCAGCGTCTCCAGCCCCAGGTTGATCTCGAAGGCGTTATGCGGTGACAGTGCTGGCCCCAGGTCACGCAGCAGCTGGACCCGCGCCTTCATGATGTAGGACAGGTTCACCCCGAAGGCCCCGTCAGCACCGAGATCACGACCGAAGACCAACCCGTGATAACTCTCATCGGGCTCGGTGAAACCGGGGTACCGCTCCGGGTAACGCGTGTAGTCGAACCGGCCGGAGTCGACGATGATCCCCGCGATGGCCGTCCCGTGACCGCCCAGGAACTTCGTCGCCGAATGGACGACGACGTCGGCGCCGTGTTCGATCGGCCGGATCAGGTACGGAGTGGTCAGCGTCGAGTCGATGATCAGCGGCACGCCCAGCTCATGCGCGGCAGAAGCCACGGCTTCGATGTCGAGGACGTCACCGCGAGGGTTGGCCACCGCCTCTCCGAAGAACGCCGCCGTGTTCTCTTTGGCGGCCGCGCGCCAGGATTCGACGTCATCGGGGTCCTCGACGAAACTGACCTCCACGCCGAGCTTGGGCAGCGTGTGCTTGAACAGGTTCTGCGTGCCGCCGTAGAGCTGCGGGGAGGCCACCACATGGGCGCCGGCCTCAGCGATGTTCAGCAGCGCCAGCGTGGTGGCCGCCTGCCCGGAACCCACCGCTAGGGCTCCCACGCCCCCTTCGAGGGCGGCGATCTTGTTCTCCACGGCCTCCACCGTCGGGTTGGTCAGCCGGGAGTAGATGGGACCGAGCTCCTCCAGGCCGAAGCGCCGGGCCGCGGACTCGGTGCTGGGGAAGACGAAGGACGTGCTCTGCTGGATAGGCAGAGCACGGGCGCCGGTGTGCGGATCCGGCTCAACACCAGCGTGGATCTGGAGGGTCTCAAAGCGATGGGCAGACTGTGCCGTGCTCTCAGTCATGTGGCGTCTCCGTTCGGTCCGGTCCCTGGGGGTAAGGACCCGACCTCCGACGACGCGGAGCCCTCCGGCCCTGCCCCATGGACGTGGCATCTCATGGACTGGCGTGGGGCCGCACTGACGTGGAGGCCCGCGCTTGCCTCACCGGTACTGCGGAATGTCCGCAGACCGGTCAGGCCAGGTCGTCACCCGGGGCACCCCACCGCGAACTGGAGGGTTGCCGGCCAGCAAACCGGGGTTTCGCGCTGGCACTCTTGACCTTAGGAATCAGTGTGCCCGGGAAACCCCCTCAGGGCAACCCGGGCACACCCCACTGCACGTTTATCCGAACTCTCTGCAGAATCCGTGCCTTATAGAGGCCGGATTACGCAAGCGATTCGGATAAACGTGCGGTGCGGGGGTATCAGGGGACGCGGACGATGAGGGCGTCGCCCTGGCCGCCTCCACCGCAGAGAGCCGCCGCACCAGTGCCCCCGCCACGGCGCTTGAGCTCCAGCGCCAGATGCAGCAGGATGCGCGCACCGGACATACCGACCGGGTGCCCCAGGGCGATCGCGCCGCCGTCCGCGTTGACCTTTTCGGCCTCGACGCCCAGCTCCTCGGCAGAGGCCAACCCGACGGCGGCGAACGCCTCGTTGATCTCGATCAGATCCAAAGCACCCGGCTCAACACCCTCCTTCTCACAAGCGCGAGCAATGGCACGGGCCGGCTGCAGCTGCAAGGAGGAATCGGGACCGGCGACCATCCCGTGAGCACCGATCTCTGCCAACCACTCCACGCCGAGCTGCTCGGCCTTCTCCTTGGACATCACGACCATCGCACAGGCGCCGTCGGAGATCTGTGAGGCTGAACCGGCCGTGATCGTACCGTCCTTGGCGAAGGCCGGACGCAGCCGTCCCAAGGACTCCGCCGTCGTGTCACCCCGCACACCCTCGTCAGCACTGATCCGCACCGGCTCACCCTTACGCTGGGGCACCTGCACCTCGACGATCTCCTCGTCGAAGCGGCCCGCCTGGGCCGCATCAGCGGCACGGCGGTGCGAGGCCGCCGCGAACTCATCCTGCTGCTCACGGGTATAGGCCCGTTCACCACTGTTGCAGGATTCGGTCAGCGCGCCCATGGACTGATCCGTGGCTTGGTCCCAGAGCGCGTCATAAGCCATGGAATCCACCAGGGTGGCGTCACCATAGGTGATCCCGGTCCGTGACTTCGGTAGCAGATGCGGCGCCTGAGACATCGACTCCATCCCCCCGGCGACGACGATCTCGCACTCCCCCGCCCGGATCATCTGATCGGCCGTCGCCACCGCATTGAGTCCGGAGAGGCAGACCTTATTGATGGTGATCGCCGGCACCGAGGCCGGAATCCCTGCCGCCAACGACGCCGTGCGCGCGGCATTCTGCCCCGTGCCGGCCTGGATGACCTGCCCCATGATGACGTAGTCGACATCATTGCCGGAGACTGCCGCGCGGTCCAAAGCGCCGCTGATCGCCACTGCGCCGAGGTCAGCGGCCCGCAGAGTGGAGAGACCACCGAGCAGCTTGCCGATGGGAGTACGGGCGCCGGAGACGATGACGGTGGATGACATGGGCGGGACCTCCAGAAATAGTTGCACGTCCAATAATCTCTCGCTAGATTACCAACGAGACTCAGCTCACACACTATTCCAGCCTCGAGGCGGAGGAGAAGCTTCTATGCACCAGGTGACGCACTTCATCGACGGACAGCGCACCGAGGGAACCTCGGGCCGCACGAAAGAGGTCTTCAACCCGGTCCAGGGCGCGCCACAGGCCACTGTGCCGCTGGCCGATGAAGCCGAGGTCGACGCCGCCATCGCCTCCAGCCAGGCCGCCTTCGACGGCTGGTCCTCGATGAACCCCCAGCGCCGCGGGCGCATCCTGCTCAAGTGGGTGGATCTGATCTACACCCACATGGATGAGCTCGCCGAAACGCTCTCCAACGAGCACGGCAAGACCTTCCCCGACGCCAAGGGTGACATCCAGCGCGGCGTCGAAGTCGTCGAATTCGCCGCCGGCGCTCCCCACCTGCTCAAGGGCGAGTTCTCCTCCGAGGTGGCCCGCGGGGTCGACGTCCACTCCCTGCGTCAGCCCCTGGGCGTGGTCACCGGCATCACCCCGTTCAACTTTCCGGCGATGATCCCCCTGTGGAAGGCCGGCGTCGCCCTGGCTGCGGGCAACACCTTCGTGCTGAAGCCTTCTGAGCGTGACCCCTCCGTGCCGGTGCGCCTGGCCGAGCTCGCCGTCGAGGCCGGGATGCCCGCCGGCGTGCTCAACGTCATCCACGGCGACAAGACGGCAGTGGACACGCTCATCGCCGACGAGCGGATCAAAGCGGTCGGCTTCGTCGGCTCCACACCGATCGCCCAGGCCATCTACACCGCGGCCGCCACCCATGGAAAGCGCGCCCAGTGCTTCGGCGGCGCCAAGAACCACATGGTGATCATGCCCGATGCCGACCTGGAGCAGGCCGCCGACGCCCTGATCGGCGCCGCCTACGGCTCCGCCGGTGAACGCTGCATGGCCATCTCCGTGGCCGTGCCCGTGGGTGAGGAGACCGCCGACCGGCTCATCGCCCTGCTCGAAGAGCGCATGGCGAAGCTGACGCTGGGCCCCTCGCTGGATGAGAAATCCGACTTCGGCCCGGTCGTCGGCGCCGACGCCAAGGCCCGCATCGAGGACTACATCGGCATCGGCGTCGACGAGGGTGCGGAACTGCGAGTGGATGGCCGCGGCGCCAGCGTCGAAGGACACCCGGATGGCTTCTGGGTCGGCGCGACGCTCTTCGACCGCGTCACCACTGATATGCGCATCTACACCGAGGAGATCTTCGGACCCGTGCTCTGCGTGGTGCGCGCCGCTGACTACGAGGAGGCGCTGCGCCTGCCCACCGAGCACGAGTTCGGCAACGGGGTCTCCATCTTCACCCGCGACGGCGACGCCGCCCGCGACTTCACCCAGCGCGTGGAGGTCGGCATGGTCGGCGTCAATGTGCCCATCCCGGTGCCGATCGCCTACTACACCTTCGGCGGGTGGAAGGCCTCCGGCTTCGGCGACCTCAACCAGCACGGCACCGACGGCTTGAAGTTCTACACCAAGACCAAGACCGTCACCACCCGGTGGCCTTCGGGAATCAAGGACGGCGCCAGCTTCGTCATGCCCGAAGGAAGCTGATCATCAGCAACAGATAACGGAGACGATCATGACTGAGACCTCCTCCCCGGTGACCGGGGAGACCACCAGGCTCCCCCGTGTGGCATTCATCGGCCTGGGCAATATGGGCGGGCCGATGGCGGCCAACCTCGTCGCCGCCGGCGTCGAGGTCCACGGCTTCGACGTGGTGCCCGCCGCGATTGACGCCGCCCGCGGCAAGGGAGTGGCGGTCGTCGAGGACCCCCGGGACGCCGTCGCGCAGGCTGAGGTCGTGCTGACCATGCTGCCCAGCGGCAAGCATGTGAAGGAGGCCTACGCGGGCACTGACCAGCGGCCAGGCCTACTCTCTGCCGCGCAGCCAAACGCGATCTTCCTCGACTGCTCCACCATCAACACCTCCGAAGCCGTCAAGGCGGCGAACCTGGCCCGGGAGGCAGGCTTTCGTGCGGCCGATGCCCCGGTCTCCGGCGGGGTGGTCGGCGCGGAGGCGGGCACCCTCGCCTTCATGGTGGGGGCCACCGAAGAGGTCTTCGCCGAGCTGCACCCGTTGCTGGACATCATGGGACGCCGGGTGGTCCACTGCGGCGACGCCGGGCTGGGCCAGGCCGCGAAGATCTGCAACAACATGATCCTCGGCGTCTCGATGATCGCCGTCTCCGAGGCCTTCGTCCTGGCGGAGAAGCTGGGACTCTCGGATGAGGCCATGTTCGACGTCGTCTCCGGAGCCACCGGGCAGTGCTGGGCGCTGACCACCAACTGCCCCGTCCCCGGCCCGGTGCCGACCAGTCCGGCCAACCGGGACTTCACCCCCGGGTTCGCCGGGGCGCTGATGGCGAAGGACCTGACGCTGGCGTCCAACGCGCTGGATGAGACCGGTGTGGACGCCCAGCTGGGCCGAATGGCCGGAGAGATCTACCGCCGCTTCGCCGAGGGCGAGGGCGCGGGTCAAGACTTCTCCGGGATCATCAACACCATCCGCGAGTCCTCCCACCCCTGACCAGCCACAAAAATCCGAACTGTGTGGGGAATCCGGTCTCTATAAGGCCAGGATTCCCCACACAGTTCGGATTTTTGTGCTCTGGGTTCGTTCTGGGCTAAGTGATGAAGTCCCCGGAGCGAGCACGGAAGCGGGTGAAGATGTCGTTGACGACGGCGACGTCCTCGGCCTCGAACCCGGTCTCGGCGAAGAGCTGCTCGTTCAGCGCACACGTCGACTCTTCCGCAATACGACGCCCCTCATCGGTGAGGATCAACAGCACCGCCCGCCGGTCTGAGGCATGCGGGCGGCGCTCCACCAGCCCGGCGGCCTCCAACCGGTCCACGGTATTCGTCACCGAGGTCGGATGCACCTGCAGTAGCGCGCTGGCCTTGCTCATCAGCATCTGCTTCTCCCGCGAGAAGCTCAGCAGCGCGATCATCTCGTAGCGGGCGAAGGTCAGCCGGAACGGTTTGAGCACCTGCTGCGCCCGGGCGAGCAGGATCTGCTGCACACGCATCACCGAGGTGACCGCCGCCATCGGGGCGGCCACCTCCCCCCATCCGTGACGCTCCCAATTCCGCCGCGCCTCGGCGATGGGATCTCTGCTCAGCTCCGTGGGTCTGTTCGGCATCGTCACAGTCTACGACTGCCCCTCACCGACTTCCGCCGCACCTCACCGGCGCAGCGGAAGCTCCTCCTCACGGAACTCCCGCCCCAGGGCAGGAGCCGCCTCAGCTGCGTCCGGGGCGGCATCAGCACGACGGCTCTCATGCTGGCGCAGCTCCACCCGGCGAATCTTCCCCGAGATCGTCTTGGGCAGCTCGGTGAACTCGATCCGCCGGATGCGCTTATACGGAGCCAACCGGTCCAGGCAGAACTGCAGAATCTCCGTCGCCGTCTCAGCCGAGGGCTCATAACCGGCCGTCAGCGTCACATAGGCCTTCGGGATCGCCAGACGCATCTCATCGGGAGCGGGGACAAGTGCCGCCTCCACCACCGCCGGGTGCTGGACCAGCACAGACTCCAGCTCGAAGGGTGAGATCTTGTAGTCGCTGGATTTGAAGACGTCGTCAGCACGGCCCACGTAGGTGAAGATGCCCTGCTCATCCCGTGAGGCGATGTCCCCGGTGTGGTAGAAACCGTCGCGGAACACTTCGTCGTTCTTCTCGGGCGCCCCGAAATAACCCTTCATCAGCCCCACCGGCCGTGGGTCCAGGCGCAGACAGATCTCACCCTCCTGGGACTCCTGGCCGGTGAGCGGGTCGATCAGCACGACGTCGTAGCCGGGCAGCGGCAGCCCCATCGCCCCGATCTTCAGCCGACGCCCCGGAGTGTTGGCCACCTGCAGCGTAGATTCGGTCTGGCCGAAGCCGTCACGGATCGTGCAGCCCCAGGCACGGCTGACCTGGTCGATGACTTCGGAGTTCAGGGGCTCTCCGGCGGAGATCGTCTTCTGCGGTGGGGTCTTCAGCTGGGTGAGATCGGCCTTGATCAGCATCCGCCACACGGTCGGCGGCGCGCAGAAGCTGGTGACCCCGACGTGGTCCATCGCGGCCATCAGCTTGCCGGCGTCGAATTTGCGGAAGTTGTAGACGAAGATTGTCGCCTCGGCGATCCACGGTGCGAAGAAATTCGACCAGGCGTGCTTGGCCCATCCCGGCGAGGCCACGTTGAGGTGTACGTCGCCGGGCTCCAGACCGATCCAGTACATCGTGGAGAGGTGACCCACGGGATAGGAGGTGTGAGTGTGCTCCACCAGTTTCGGCTTCGAGGTGGTACCGGAGGTGAAGTACAGCAGCAGCGTGTCATCAGCCCCGGTGGGACCTTCGGGAGTGAATTCAGTACCAGCCTCGTAGGCTTCCGGGAGGCTGAGCACTGTGCGTCCGGGCAGTACTGGGGTGCGGCGTCCGGCGTCGTCGGCGTAGACCCCGGGGACGTGGATGAGGGTGTAGTCGCCGTCGACGTCGGCGAACTTCTGCAGGTCCTCTCCCCCGGCCACCGCCCAGCGGGCCTCGGCGCGCTCCACACGATCCCGCAGGTCAGAGGGGCCCATCTGCGTGGTGGTAGGCACCATGACCGCGCCGAGCTTGATGCAGGCGAGCATGATCTCCCACAGCTCCACCTGGTTGTTGAGCATGAGGATGAGCCGGTCACCGCGGCGGACCCCCTGTTCGCGCAGCCAGTTGGCCACCTGGTTCGAGGTGGCGGAGAGCTCGGCGAAGGTGCGCCGCAACTCGGAGCCGTCCTCCTCCAGGATGACCAGCGCATCCTGATCGGCCCGCTCTTTCCGCGCCGCGACGGCGTCGAACCAGTCCACACCGAAGTTGAACTCTTCGAAGCGTGGCCAGACGAACTCCTCGCGGGCCCGCTCCCAGTCCTGCTGAAGCGAGACGAGATGGTCACGGGCCTGCATGAACTGCTGTGTCACCGACATGCGGGAACCTCCTGGTGCGAGACGACGAACTCTCGACGTGTGATGTGAGACACGCCTAATTTACTTGGATATCCTATAGTCGGTAAAGACACAGCGTCCGACGGCGAGCCTCACGGCCCCGCGCCGCCGACCCGGCCCAGCAGCTCCATGACGTCTCCGGACAGATCCCGGACACCCTGCGGACTGCTCAGACCCGTGACAAACTCGCGACAAAGGAGTCCCGATGACCCACCCCACCTCGCCCGCAGGCGGCCCCGACGCCGCCTCCGCGGACGGACTGCCCCACGTCGACCTCTTCGATCTGCGCTCCCGGCTCAGCGCCGAGGAACGCAGCCGCCTGGAGACCATCGAGGCTCACCTGGAGACTCATGTGCGCCAGCAGGCCATCGAGCCGTGGAACCGCGAGGAGTTCGTCCCCGAGCTGCTGCCCGGCCTCGGCGCGCTGGGACTCGGGCAGATCTTCACCGACGGCTCGTCCACCCTGTTCCAGGGGCTGACACACGCGGCGATCGCACGTCACGATCTCTCCCTCTCCGCGCTGGTGGGGATCCACAATGAGCTCAACGTCGGCACGATCGAGCACCTCGGCTCTGAGGCGCAGCGGCAGCGGTGGCTGCCGGCGATGAAACGGCTGGAGTCGTTGGGCGCCTTCTGCCTGACTGAGCCGGAACATGGTTCGGACATCGCCGGCGGACTGGAGACCTCTGCCACTTTGGACAACGGCGAATGGGTCATCCGCGGGACCAAACGATGGATCGGGGCGGGCACGCTGGCCGACGTCGCACTGGTCTGGGCCCGGGATACCGCCGATGACGCCATCAAGTGCTTCCTCGTACCCACGGACACTCCGGGGTACCGGGCCACCAAGATCAGCAATAAGATCGGCCTGCGGATCATGCAGAACGCCGACATCGTCTTCGATGACGTCCGCCTGCCCGAAGATGCCCTGCTGCCCGGGGCCACCAGCTTCGAGGCGGCGAATGAGCTGCTGCGCGCCTCCCGCGCGTGGGTCGGCTGGCAGGCGGTCGGCGCCCAGCAGGGGCTGCTGGAGATCCTGCGCCGCTATGCCCTGAGCCGGCAGCAGTTCGGCCGCCCGCTGGCGAAGCTGCAGCTGATCCAGCAGGCCATCGCGCATATCGCCGGGAATCTTGCGGCAAGCATCGGCATGATGACCGAGGTCAACCGGCTGCAGGAGGAAGGGCGCCTCGAGATGCTCCACGCCGCGATGGCCAAGGCGACGACGACTCGCCTGGGACGCGAGTCCGCCGCGCTGGGACGCGATGCGATGGGCGGCAACGGGATCGTCAGTGATTTTGAGATGGCGAAGATGATGAACGACCTCGAGGCGATCTACACCTATGAGGGCACCTACGGCATCAACCAGCTGATCGTCGCCCGCGGCCTGACCGGCGTCTCCGCCTTCGTCTGACCCCACCCCTATCGAGAATCCCTGGCTTTGTGAGGTATCCCGCCGTATGTTCCACGGGATTACTCACAAACCCAGGGATTCTCGATCGTGGGGGCGGGTAGGGTGCAGTCCATGGAGCACACGATGAGCACCGGCGGCCGCGCCGTCATCGTCGGCTGCGGGGACCTGGGGACCCGCATCGGTCGGCGCCTGCACCAGCGAGGGTTCGACGTCGAGGGGTGGCGCCGCTCCCCTGACCGGCTCCCCGACGAAGTCCGAGACGAAATCCAAGGAGTGTCCGCCGACCTCCTGGACCCCGCCCAGCTGCCGCAGCTGCCCACCGATACCTCCCTGGTGGTGTTTACCCCCACCGCCGGCGAGCGCACCGCAGCCCGATACCGTGCCGTGCTCCACGACGGACTGTCCGCGGTGCTCGAACACATCGCCGCGCTGCCCGGGCCCCGCCCGCGGCTGCTCGTCATCGGCTCCACCGCCGTCCACGGCGACGCCGAGGGGCGGGTCGAC
This sequence comes from Nesterenkonia aerolata, assembly GCF_031470965.1. Lineage (NCBI taxonomy): Bacteria > Bacillati > Actinomycetota > Actinomycetes > Micrococcales > Micrococcaceae > Nesterenkonia > Nesterenkonia aerolata. The sequence continues at coordinate 319,330 of NZ_JAVKGR010000001.1, forward strand.
GAAGATGCTCCCCTCACCCCCAACACACCGACCGCTGAGGTCCTGGCCCAGGTGGAGGAACTGGTGCTCCGCGCCCGCACCGAGGGGATCACCGCCTCGACCCTGCGGCTCGCCGGGATCTACGGCCCGGGACGCCGACGCCTGCTGAACAACGTCGAGGGCTTCGACGCCAGCCCCGCCTCCCGGGAACGCCTGGGGGATCCGCTGCGGATCTCGAATCGCATCCACGCCGATGATGCCGCCCTCGCCGCAGAATGCCTCCTCAACGAACCGGAGCCGCCGGCAGCAGTGATCGGCGTCGACCACTGTCCTGTGGCGATCGGTGCGGTGCATAACTGGCTGGCCGAGCAGCTGGACCGACCGCTGCCCTGGCCTGAACTCGATGAGGCACAGGCCCACGGGCGCCGGATGGACGGCTCACGACTGCACTCGCTGCTGGCAGATCATGGCCACCGGCTGCAGCATCCGGACTTCCGCTCGGGGTATTCACTGGAACTGGCCGCAGTTGACGGCACCTGACCCGGCACCGTCTCACCTCACCTGCCCTGCCCAGCCCTGCCAAGTCCTGCTCTGCCCAGCACAGCCCTGACAAGCCCTGACAAGCCCGAAACAGCCTGTCCCACCTGAGACACATCCTCTGGACTCCTTCGCGAACCCTCGCTACTATGATCCACATCACATAAACAGTTGGTCGTCCGACTAATTGAGGAGCGACCTTCATGCTCAGAGGGGACCGCATGACCAGCACCGAACCACTCGCCGAGCCGCCCACCACACCACACACCGGCTCGACACACCCGCATTCCGCATCTGCGCCTACCGGCGGCACCGCCGGTGGGCCCACCACTCCCGAAGCCACTTCCCAAGCCCGGCGCAAAGCCTTCGTCGGCGCCACCGTCGGCCACCTCATCGAGTGGTACGACTACGGCATCTACGGCTTCCTCGCCGTCTACGTCGGGGCGAACTTCTTCATCTCCGATGACCCGCTGGTCGGCATCCTCAGCGCCTTCGCCGTCTTCGCGCTGAGCTTCTTCATCCGCCCGCTCGGCGGCCTGTTCTTCGGGCCCCTCGCCGATAAGATCGGCCGACGCAACACCCTGCTGATCGTGCTGACCATGATGTGCAGCGCCACCATGCTCATCGGCCTGCTTCCCACTGCACACACCATCGGGGTGGTCGCACCGATACTGCTGGTGTTCCTGCGCCTGGTCCAGGGCTTCTCCGCCGGCGGGGAGATCTCCACCATCACCGCCTTCATCTCCGAGTACTCGACGAAGTACACCCGCGGCACGGCAACCAGCCTGCTCATGGTCACCGCCGCGCTGGGCCTGCTCACCGGGGCCGTGGTGGGCAACGGCCTCAGCTGGATCCTGGGCACGGAGACCATGACCGAGTGGGGCTGGCGCATCCCCTTCATCATCGCCGGACCCCTCGGCGCGGTGGCCATCTTCATCCGCATGCGCCTGGAGGACTCACCGGAGTTCAAGACGCTGCAGAAGGAGAACCGCCTCTCCAAGGCACCGCTGCGTGATGCCCTGCGCTACCCGCGCCAGCTGCTGCTCGTCGCCGCGGTCATCACACTGCTGGCCTCGAGCTTCTACCTGGTCATGACCTACCTGACCACGCACCTGAACACCATCCTCGGGCTCTCCTGGGGCGGGACCTTCACCTACGTACTCCTCGCCGGCGTCATCGGCATGGTGCTGATGCCGGTCGGCGGCCGGATCACTGACCGGCTGGGACGTCGGCGCAACTACCTGCTGGTCACCAGCGTCTTCCTCGCCGCCGCAGCGGGCTGGTTCTTCTGGTCAGCTCCGAATGCCGAGACACCGCTGGGCCTGCTGCCTTCGCTGATCGCGCTGGCAGTCGGCTTCGGGTTGTACTGCGGCGTGCCGTACGCGACGATGAGCGAGCTGCTGCCGACCCACGTCCGCTCCACGGGGATCGCCCTGGGGTACAACATCCCGGTCGCCGTGTTCGGCGGATCGGCCCCGTTCATTGCCTCCTGGCTGATTCAGAGCACCGGCGACGTCGCCTCCCCGGGCCTGTTCTTCATCTTCACCGCGGCAGTCTCCTTCGTCGGGACGCTCTTCCTGCGGGAGCAAGACCTGCTGGGCAAGGAGAAGGTCCAAGCTCACAGCGAGGCGACGGCGCGGTCGGTGACTGAGGAGATCAGCGAAAAAGCGGAGCGCTGAACCCCTCCCCTACACCCACCGACGACGGCGGGCCGCACCTCCCCTTTTTCGGGCAGGGCGGCCCGCCGTCGTCGTGGTGCGCACCCTGGCACGCAACCCTCGCTATGTGGTTGACATCACAGACCCTCGGTGCTTGAGTTAGTTACCGACCGAACGGTCTGTTATTCCCAGGAGAGCCGATGCCCGCACACCCACCCGCCGCCACGCCTGCACCTGCCTCCGGCGAGGCCCCCACCCACGTGATGCTCCACCAGGACCACGCCTCCCAGTGGCTCGGCATCGACGTCCTGCAGGCTGACCCCGGGCATGCACGGATCACCATGACCGTACGCCGGGAAATGACCAACGGCTTCGCCATCGCCCACGGCGGCATGGTGTTCTCCCTGGCCGACACGGCCTTCGCGATGTCATGCAACGCCCCGACCGGCGATGACGGCACCATCACCGTGGCCTCCGGAGTGGACATCAACTTCCTGAAGCCCGCCGCAGTCGGCGATGTGCTCATCGCCGAGGCCCGCGCCGTCAGCGGAAGCGGCCGCAGCGGAGTCTGCGACGTCGTCGTCTCCCGGCAGAGTGAAGATGGCAGCACCGGTGAGACCGTCGCGCTGTTCCGCGGGCGCTACCGCACGATCCCCGCCCCCTCCTCCCCTGCGATCTGATGGAGAGAAACCGCCCCATGAGTACTGAGCCTCCCGCTGCTTCGCAAACAGATCCCTCCCGGCCCGATCCGGAAGAGCTGATGAGCCGCGCTGAGATCGAGGAGCTGCAACTGGGCCGGTTGCAGGCCACCGTTCGGCACGCCTACGAAAACGTCGAGGCCTACCGTGAGCTCTATGACGCCCATCACGTGACCCCCGAGGATCTGCAGAGCTTAGAAGACCTCGCGAAGTTCCCCTTCACGGACAAGGGGTTTCTGCGCCGGGCCTACCCGTTCAAGGCCTTCGCAGTGCCGCGCAAGCAGGTCCGGCGCATCCACGCCTCCTCGGGGACCACCGGACGGCCCACAGTGGTGGGCTACACCGATCAGGATCTGGAGAACTGGGCGACGCTCGTGGCCCGGTGCCTGCGATTCTCCGGCATCCGCCCTGGGGATCTGGTGCACAACGCCTACGGCTACGGCCTGTTCACCGGCGGTCTGGGCGCCCACGCTGGGATCGAGAAGCTGCAGGCCACCGTCATCCCGATGTCCGGAGGGCAGACGAGCAAGCAGGTGCAGCTCATCGACGACTTCCGGCCGCGGGCGATCCTCTGCACCCCCACCTACTTGCTGGCGCTGGCCGATGGATTCCGTGAGGCCGGGCTGGATCCTCGTGAGACCTCACTGGAGGTGGCGGTCCTGGGTGCCGAGCCGTGGACCGATGAGATGCGCCGGGAGATCGAGAAGACCTTCGCGTTGAAGGCCTGTGACATCTACGGCCTCTCCGAGGTGATGGGGCCGGGCGTGGCCGGGGAGTCCTTCGAGCGGCAGGACGCCTCGACGATCTGGGAGGACCATTTCCGTCCCGAGATCATCGATCCGTTCACCGAGGAGGTGCTGCCCACTGGTCAGCACGGCGAGCTGGTCTTCACCACGCTGACCAAGCAGGCGCTGCCGATCATCCGCTACCGCACCCATGACCTCACCCAGCTGCTGCCGGGCACCGACCGCCCCGGGCACCGCCGGATGGGCCGGATCACCGGTCGCAGCGATGACATGATCATCCTGCGCGGGGTCAATCTCTTCCCGTCGCAGATCGAGGAGATCGCGCTGGGCCTCGAGCCGTTGTCTCCGCATTTCCAGCTGCGGCTGACCCGTCCGGACCGGATGGACGAGATGACGGTGCACATCGAGCGCCGCGCGGAGGTCTCCGCCGATGACGGTGAGTCCGCCGGGCGGAGTCTGGCCGAGCAGATCAAGGTCCGGATCGGGTCATCCTGCCGTGTCGTCGTCGAAGAACCCGGCTCATTGGCCCGTTCCTCTGGGAAGCTGAGGAGGATCTACGACGAGCGACCCCGATGACGGGCCCGGTGCGGCCCAGTGAGGGCGGAGATGACTGAACAGCAGGTTCCTGCAGCACGCCGCGGGCGGCCCGGCTACGATCGCGACGAGCTGATCCGCATCTGTGTCGAAGCCTTCAACCGGCACGGATACGAGGGCACCTCGATGGGTGCGTTGGCCCGCGAGCTGGGGATCTCGAAGTCGGCCATCTATCACCATGTCTCCTCCAAGGAGGAGATCCTGGACATCGCGCTGACCCATTCGCTGACGGAGCTGGAGCGTGTGGTCGAGGACGCTGGCGCGGCGGGGCTGCGGGCTGTCGATGAGTTCGAACGCATCCTGGGTGAGTCCGTCGACGTGCTGACTCGGTCGCTGCCCTACGTCACGCTGCTGCTGCGGCTGCGCGGCAATTCGGAGCTGGAGGTCCGCGCGCTGCAGCGCAGGCGCGAGATCACCCTGCGCCTGGCGGAGCTGGTGCGGCGAGCCCAGCATGACGGCGATCTGCGCGAGGACATCGATGCGCGGACGGTCTCGCGGCTGACGATGGGCATGGTGAACTCGATCGTCGACTGGTACCGCCCGGATCGGGTGGAATCAGTCGCTGGACTGCGGGATTCGATGGTGTCGCTGCTGCTGGACGGTCTGCGGCGCTGAGCTCGCAGGACTCGCCCGGTGTGTTGACTGTCACAGAGGCGCAGGCATATACTGAACGAACGGTCAGTAATTCTGCGACGGATCGAGGACGCACTATGTCAGCCGATGTCAGCTCTCTGCAGGAAGCACGTGAGGACGCCGCGGCCGGGGAAGCCCGCTTCGAGCAGCTCATCGCTGAGGACTCCCGCGTGGAGCCACGGGACTGGATGCCGGAGCAGTACCGCAAGACCCTCGTTCGGCAGGTCTCTCAGCACGCGCACTCCGAGATCATCGGCATGCAGCCCGAAGGCAACTGGATCACCCGCGCTCCGAGCCTGAAGCGTAAAGCCATCCTCATGGCCAAGGTCCAGGACGAGGCGGGCCATGGGCTCTACCTCTACTCCGCGGCGGAGACGCTGGGCACCCCGCGCGATGAGATGTATCAGCAGCTCTACACGGGTAAGGCGAAATACTCCTCGATCTTCAACTACCCGGCCCGCACCTGGGCCGACATCGGCGCCATCGGCTGGCTCGTCGACGGCGCCGCCATCTGCAATCAGGTCCCGCTGTGCCGCGCCTCCTACGGCCCCTATGGCCGGGCGATGGTCCGCATCTGCAAGGAGGAGTCCTTCCACCAACGTCAGGGCTGGGAGATCCTGCACACCCTCGCCCACGGCACTGAGGCCCAGAAGCAGATGGCCCAGGAGGCCGTGGACCGCTTCTACGGGCCCGCCCTGCAGATGTTCGGCCCGCCTGACGCTGATTCTCCGAACTCCCAGCAGTCCATGAGCTGGAACATCAAGCGCTTCTCCAACGACGAGCTGCGTCAGCGCTTCGTCGACATGATCGTTCCGCAGGCCGAAGCGCTCGGGCTCACCCTGCCGGACCCGGAGCTGAGGTGGAACGAGGAGCGCGGCCACTACGACTTCGGTGAGCTGGACTGGGACGAATTCTTCACCGTGCTCAAAGGCGGCGGACCGTGCAACCGCCAGCGCATGGACCACTACCGGCGCGCCCGCGACGAAGGCGCCTGGGTGCGAGAGGCTGCGGCTGCCTACGCCCAGCGTCAGACCGCCCCGCAGGCAGGGCTCCTCGGCGCCTGAGCCCTATCTGACTCCACGCATCGCACCCCATCTGACTCACCCATCTGACTCACACTGTCACCCAAGAGAGACAGTTCACCCAAGAGAGACAGTTCACCCATGACCTCTGCACATTCGTCCTCCAGCGCCTGGCCGCTGTGGGAAGTCTTCATCCGATCCTCCCGCGGGCTCTCCCACGTCCACGCCGGCTCGCTTCACGCCCCCGATGCCACGATGGCAGTACGCAACGCGCGTGACCTCTACACCCGTCGCAATGAGGGCACCTCGGTGTGGGTGGTCCCGGCGGAGGCAGTCACCGCCTCCGATCCGGACTCCAAGGGCGGGTTCTTCGAGTCCGCTCAGGGCAAGAGCTACCGCCACGCCACGTACTACACGACCTCGGAAGGGGTGAAGCATCTATGAGCTTCGCCTCCCACGATTCCGCCACCAAGCAGTCCCAGGGCGAGGCGATCACCCCTGAAGATATCGCCGAGAGCATCGCCGGCTCCGGCGCCCAAGCCACCGAGGATGTCGCCCGCTATGCGCTGATCCTCGGGGATGACTCCCTGATGCTGGCCCAGCGCCTCGGCGCCTGGATCTCCCGGGCTCCGGAGCTGGAAGAGGACATCGCGCTGGCCAATATCGCGCTGGATCTGCTGGGTCATGCCCGCTTCCTGCTCACCTACGCGGCCAGCGCCTGGGGGAAGACTGAAGACGACCTCGCCTACTTCCGTGATGAAGAGGAGTTCCGGTCCTGCCGTCTCGTCGAGCAGGAGAATGGGGACTTCGGCAAGACCATCGCACGGCAGCTGATCTTCAGCTTCTATGCCCATGAGCTCTACAGCCGCCTGGTGAACTCCTCCGACGCCACACTGGCCGCCATCGCGGATAAGGCACTGCGTGAAGTCGCCTACCACCAGGATCATGCCGCCCAGTGGGTGCTGAGGCTAGGCATGGGCACCGAGGAGTCGGCCCGGCGGATGCAGGCCGGGATCGATCAACTCTGGCCGTTGGTCGAGGAGCTCTTCGCCGACGTCGAGCCGGTGGGTCGACTCGAGGGCGTGGCAGTGGCCCCCTCGAGCCTCCGTGAGCCGACCCTGGACAGGATCACTGAGGTCATCACCGATGCCGGCCTCACCGTAGCGGAGGCGCCGCCGGCCTACGGCGGTGACCGCAGCGGACGCTACTCGGAGCAGCGCGGCTTCATCCTCGCCGAGATGCAGGTGCTAGCCCGTCAGCATCCCGGAGCGACCTGGTGACCACCCGATGAGCAACACACCCGCGATGACTGACCACGCATCGGAGACGGATCCGGCCGCACGTCTCTGGGAGATCGCTGCCACCGTCCCGGACCCGGAGATCCCTGTGCTCTCCATCGCTGACCTGGGAATCCTGCGTGAGACCGCTGTGGAGGAGGACGGGACCGCCGTCGTGGTGATCACACCGACCTACTCCGGGTGCCCGGCGATGGACACCATTACCGACGACGTCCGCGCCGCCCTGCGGCAGGCGGGCTGGCCGAGGGTCCGTGTGGATCTGGTGCTGCATCCGGCGTGGACCACGGACTGGATGACTGAGGAGGGGAAGGAGAAGCTGCGCGAGTACGGCATCGCCCCTCCCACCGGCCGTGCGGCCGCCGGCCCGGTCCGGTTGGGCTTGAGCGTGAAGTGCCCGCGCTGCGACTCCCCCGACACCCGGGAGATGGCGCATTTCGGCTCCACCGCATGCAAGGCCCTCTACCGCTGCAACAGCTGCCTGGAACCCTTCGACCACTTCAAGGTGCACTGATGACCACTGACGCCGCAGATGCGCAGACCTCCGCCCCGGCCCGCCGTCGGGCGACGTTCAACACCCTCACCGTCTCTGAGGTGCGGCGGCTGACCCAGGACTCCGTGGAGGTCACCTTCGCGATCCCGGAGGAGCTGCAGGACGACTTCGACTACGCGCCGGGCCAGTATGTGGCGCTTCGGGCGGAGATCGAGGGGCAGGAGGTCCGGCGGTCGTATTCGATCTGCACCACCCCGGTGCCCGGGGAGATCCGGGTGGCGATCAAACGTGATTTCGGTGGGCTGTTCTCCACCTGGGCCAATGATGAGCTCACCGCCGGGGACACTCTGGAGGTGATGAACCCGGCCGGGACCTTCGTCTCCAAGACCGCGCTGCGTACGCTGAACCGTCCCGAGGAGGTGGCCGCGGAGGCCGCCGCCGAGCCCGGGCATGTCCATATGGTGGCATTCGCCGCGGGGTCCGGGATCACTCCGATCATGGCGATCGCGAAGTCGGTGCTGGCCGCGGATGAGGACACTTCCTTCGACCTGGTCTACGGCAACCGTTCGGCCGGGGACGTGATGTTCGCCGAGGAGATCGGTGACCTGAAGGACCGGTACCCGTCACGGTTCGCCGTCCACCACGTGCTCTCCCGGGAGCAGCGCATCAACCCGATGCTGACCGGGCGTATCGATCATGAGAAGCTCGATGACCTGCTGGACAAGGTGCTGCGCGTCGAAGGCACCGACGAGTGGTTCCTCTGCGGTCCGTTCGAGCTGGTCCAGCTGGTCCGCGACGGGCTCTCCGCCCGGGGTGTGCCGGAGGAGAAGGTCCGCTTCGAGCTGTTCAGCACTGGTCGCCCGGACCGTCCCGCTGGTCAGCAGGGCCGTGAGGTCAAGGCGGATCCGAAGGGCGACAACTTCGAGATCGAGTTCACCCTCGATGGCCTCACCGGCCAGGTGGAGTCGCCGAAGTCGGCACAGGAGACAGTGCTCAACGCCGCCCTGCGGAGCCGTCCGGACGTCCCCTTCGCCTGTGCGGGCGGGGTGTGCGGCACCTGCCGGGCCAAGGTCGTCACCGGAGATTTCCAGATGGAGGAGAACTACGCGCTGGAACCCGACGAGGTCGAGGCCGGCTACGTGCTGACCTGCCAGACCCGGCCGACGTCGACGAAGCTGACCGTCGACTTCGACTCCTAACCCACACACGTTTGTCCGGATCAGGTGCGTTATCCGGACGCTATAAGGCACGGATTACGCACTGAGTTCGGATAAACGTGGTTGAGAGGAGAATGCGGTGGTGGAGTGGACGATGGACGGCGGCCTCGCCGAGGTCGTGCTGGATGCGCCGGAGAAGCTGAACGCGCTGGATGAGGCGGCATTGGCTGAGCTCGACGTCGCTTACCGTGAGGCCGAGGCCGCCGGCGCACGTGCTCTGATGCTGCGCGGCGAGGGTAAGGGATTCTGCGCCGGGCGAGACATCTCCGCCGTGGATCCCGCCACTGATGACGCCCTGGCCTACCTGCAGGAGAAGGTCACCCCCATGCTGCGCCGCATGGCCGCCTTCCCCGCACCGACGTTCGCCGCGGTCCAGGGGCCGTGCCTCGGCGTCGGCCTGGGACTGGCGATCGCCACCGACGTGGTCTACGTGGCCGAGGACGCGAAGATCGGCTCCCCTTTCGCGAATCTCGGCGCCACTCTCGACTCCGGCGGGCACGCGCTCTTCGTCGAACGCCTCGGTGCCCACCGGACCTTGGACCTGATCTACACCGCAGATCTCCTCAGCGGGGCAGACGCAGTCCGCAGCGGCCTATTCTCCCGTGCGATGCCCGCCGAGGAGCTGGTCGACTTCACCCGAGCCAAAGCCGCAGCTGCCGCCGCCGGAGCCACTCTGGCCTTCCGCGAATCGAAGGAGCTGGTGCGGCGACTGCGCGATGAGCGCATCGGACTCTGGGAATCCCTCGACGAGGAGAACCGCGCTCAGGGGCGGCTGTGCGCGTCATCGGACTACGCCGAAGGTTTCGCCGCCTTCCAGGCCAAGCGGACCCCGCAGTTCCGCGGACACTGACTGGGCTGCTGCTCGTCGCCGCTGCCGCCGGAGCCGCAGCCGATCCGGAGGCTGGGACTCGCCGGTGCCATTTCCTCAGGGCCGTGGGCAAAAGCGCTACCCTCATAAGCATGACGCGGCAACGGCCGTGAAGTCTGACGGGGATCCAGGACACAGAACAAGGGGGACCATCCCATGACGACGCCTCCGGCAGGGTGGTATCACGATCCGCAGGTTCCGGGGCAGCTGCGCTGGTGGGACGGCAGCACATGGACCGCGCACACCACTGCCGTCCCGGAGCAGGGTTCGTCTCCTGAGCGGCCGGCGGAGTCATCTTCGGGGTCGTCTTCGGGGTCATCTTCGGAGCAGTCTGCCGAGCAAGCCGCCGCGCAGTCCCCTGCGGCGGGTTACTATTCGACGGATTCCTCGGGCAGCTACGCCGGGGAGTCTTCGGGCATGTACTCCTCAGCGCCTTCCGGCGCCTACTCGCCCTCGCCTTCAGGAGAGGACTCCTCGCGTGAGGGCGGCCTGAGCGCGGGGCTCATCATCGGCATCATTGCGATCCTGGGCGTGCTCATCGTCGGAGCGCTGATCGCGTTCTTCCTCCTCCTGGGTTCGGACGATGATGAAGACGGTGACGACGGCGACAGCTCACCCACTGAGGAGGCCACAGAAGACGCGACGGAGGACTCCACCGACGAGTCGACGGATGAGCCGACCGAGGATGCCACCGAGGACACCACCGAGAGTCCTGACACTGATGAGAATGAGGAGACTCTGGAACCGGAGGGTTCAGTCTCCTTGAACCTGGATTACAGCGAGCGCGCCACTGTGACGCTACCGGTGGACGAAGCCGGGCTGTACCACATCCAGACGAGCAGTTCCTCGGGCAATGACCCGATGCTGGAGCTTCGCGACCCTGACGGCCGCGAGATCGATTCGGTCGACGACGGCGGCGTGGATTCCTCGAATACCCGCGATGCGGGCATCGTCGCCTTCTTGGAGCCGGGCGATCATGAGGTCATCGTCTCCGGCTACGCCGGCGGCCGCATCGACGTCGACGTCTTGTCAGATCCGATCGCCGCTGATGAGTCTGAGCTGGACTCCGGTGACTTCGATGTCTCCTTCAGTGACGACGAGCACTGGGTCGGGACTGTGGATCTCTCCGAAGGCGAGACGCTGTCCGTAGACGTCCGGGGAGCTGACAGTGGCGAGGACGGCTATCTGAGCGTGTATCTGCCGGATGGTTCTTCGGAGCAGAACGACGACCGCGGCTCCGCCGGCCCGGACACAGATAACAGCTTTGACCCGTATCTGGAGGCCGAGGCTTCCGAATCCGGTACGGCGATCATTGTGGTGACCGGATACAGGGATCGGGCTTTCGAGGGGACAGTGACCGTCGACGTGGAGGGCTGACGTTCACGAGGTCCTGAGCCGGACGCTCACACTGGGGGTTCCCAGAGGTGGAGCAGATACCCGTAGCTCAGCTCCGTGGTGGGTCCGTTCTCCCACCACCAGGCATCGACGACGTCGGAGGGGAACTCGATTCTCAGCACCGCCTCACAGTCTGCGGCGTCCTCGAAGCTCCAGGCGCTCATCAGCGGGGTGGTGCTCGCGCCGCGCTCAGCCCACCACCGGGTGGGGTACGGCGTCTGTCCCTGGTTCTCGGCCCAGTCACTGGCCCGCAGCAGCTCGGCGAACTCACCGTTCTCAGTGTCATTGTCGATGACGACGAGCCGACCGCCGGGCCGCAGCACACGGGCGACCTCTGTCAGCCCGGGGCTCGGGTCGAAGTTCTCATGCGGGAAGAAGTAGGCGAAACGGGCGTGGACGACGTCGATGCTGTCATCGTCGAGGGGCAGGCGCTCAGCCGAGCCGTAGAGCACCCGGGCGCCACCCGAACGCGCTCGCGCGGAATCGAGCAGCCGAGCGTCGGGCTCGACGCCGATGACTTCGGCTGCGTCACGGTAATGCGGCAGCCAATAACCTGTGCCGCAGCCCAGGTCCAAGAGGGTGCGTCCGTGCCATGGAGCCGCTTCCTCCAGGGCACGCCAGAGAGTTCCGTGCGGGTCGATCGCCCGGTTCTCCACCTCGTAGAGGCTACGATGATCCGCCTGGTTCGGTGCCGGGACGAAGTCGTCGAAACTGTGGCCTAGGGTCATGTCCGCCACCGGGCGAAGCCTCCTTCAGAGTTGATGACCTGCCCGGTGATCCATCGGGCCTCGTCGCTGAGCAGCCAGCCGATCAGCCGTGCGGCGTCGTCAGGCTGGCCGAAACGCCCGAAGGGGAACTTGGCACGCACTGCCTGCCACATCCCCTCGTCCAGGTAGCCAGTGTCCACGGGCCCGGGGTTGACCGTGTTCACGCGGATCCCGCGGTCGGCGAGCTGATCAGCAAGAGTCAGAGTGACACCAGCGATCGCTGCCTTCGCCGCGGCGTAGGCCACCTCTCCGGGCATCGGCCCCTGCCCCTGGCCAGAGGTCATGAACACCACTGAGGCGCCGTCGACGCAGTGCTCTGCGAATGCTTGGGCGAGGAGGATCGAGGCGCGGGCGTCGACCCGCCAGTGCTTATCGAGGTCCTCCTCGGTGAGGGCACCCAGTGGCCCGTCGGAGCCGGAGAGCGCCTGGTTGCACACCAGCCCATCGAGCCGACCACATTCTTCCCAGGCTGCGGAGATCACCCGAGCAGGTTCGCCGGTCTCCGCCAGGTCCGCATGGAGACCCATGATCCGAGCATGCGGGGCTGCTGCCTCACGGATTTCGTCCAGTACAGTTTCCACCTGATCCGCGCCCCAGGGCTGTTCGGCATCGTGCGGCGCGTAGTGATGGCAGAACACATCGGCCCCGGCGGCCGCCAGGCGCCGGGCCACGGCATAGCCGATGCCCTGACGTCGGCTGACACCTGTGACGACGACGGCGGGCCGGGCTCCACCCCGGGCAGGTCGGTCATGTTCCATGTCTCGACCCTAGCCGCAGCCGTGATCCCGCACCGGAAAGTCAGCCCTGCGGCGGCCAGGCCTTGGCCACACGGGTGAGCACGTCGTAGGTCGCGACGACCTCGTCACGCTGGTTGTGCAGCACAGTGTCCCATCGGACTTCGCCGTAGTCGTCGGTCTCCCGCGCAGTAATCTGCTTGGCGGTCAGCGTGACTCGGATGGAGTCGTCATAGGTCACCGGCACCTGGAAGGAGAGGTTGTCCAGCCCGGTGTTGGCCAGCACCGGTCCGGGTGCGGGCTCTACGAAGAGCCCGGCAGCCCAGGAGACCAGCAGGTAGCCGTGGGCGACCCGCCTCGGGAAGAACGGGTTGGCCATGGCGGCTTCCTCGTCCGTGTGCGCGTAGAAGGTGTCCCCGGTGGACTCGGCGAAGGCAAGGATGTCCTCCAGAGTGACCAGACGGAGGTCGGAGGCGAACTGGTCACCGATGCGCAGCTCGGCCAGCGACTTCCGAAACGGGTGGACGGCGGTGCCCTCAGCCACAGTGACCGGGGTGGCGGTGTTCGCCTGCGCCCCGCGGTGCCAGATGCCGGTCACCCCGGTGAGCAGGTCCGGGGAGCCCTGCACGGCGGTGCGCTGCATGTAGTGCTTGACCGCGCGCACTCCGCCGAGCTCCTCTCCGCCGCCGGCGCGGCCCGGGCCGCCGTGGACCAGGTGCGGCAGCGGGGAGCCGTGCCCGGTGGAGGTCTTGGCGTCGTCGCGGTCCAAGAACAGCACACGTCCGTGGTGGGAGCCGATGCCGCGGGCGAAGTCGACAGCGATCTGCGGATCATGGGTGCAGACCGTGGCCACCAAGGAGCCACCGCCCAGGGCCGCGAGCTCCACGGCGTCGTCGACGTCGGCATATCCCAGCACCGAGGTCACCGGGCCGAAAGCCTCCACCGAATGGACCTCGGGGGTGCGGGCGTCGGCGAAGGAGAGCACAGTGGCCGGGTAGAAGGCCCCGGCCTTCGCATCGGCGGACCCCGTGCCGCTTGCCTCTCCACCAACGCGCACGGTGCCGCCGGAGTCGACGAGGATGCGCACTGCCTTGGCCACCTCGGCCTGTTGGTCCTTGGAAGCTAACGCGCCCATAGTCGTGCCCTCGTCCCGGGGATCACCGAGCACTGCGCGGGACTCCAGCCGCTCCCCCAGCGCGGCGACGACGGCGTCGACGTGCTCGCTGGGCACGATAGTCCGGCGCACCGCAGTGCACTTCTGGCCGGCTTTGGCGGTCATCTCCAGGGTGACAGAGCGGATGAAGGCGTCGAACTCTTCGGTGCCGGGAGCGGCGTCGGGGCCCAAGATCGCGGCGTTGAGCGAATCGGTCTCCGCGGTGAAGCGAACGCCCTCGTTCTGCACCTGCGGGTGGGAACGCAGCAGTTGGGCGGTGGTTGCCGAACCGGTGAAGGCGAGGTGATCCCGGTGGTCCAGGTGGTCGAGCAGGTCACGGGCGGAACCGGCGATCAGCTGCAGCGAGCCTTCAGGCAGCAGACCGGAGTCGAGCATGAGCCGCACACAGGCCTGGGCGACGTAGGCGGTCTGGGTCGCCGGTTTGACGAGGCTCGGCACGCCGGCGATGAAGCTCGGGGCGAACTTCTCGAGCATCCCCCAGACGGGGAAGTTGAACGCGTTGATCTGCACGGCGACGCCGGTGAGCCGGGTGTAGATGTGCTCGCCGAGGAAGGAACCGTCGCGGGAGAGCTGTTCGACCTCACCGTCGACGATGACGTTGGCGTTGGGCAGCTCCTTGCGGCCTTTGGAGGAGAACACGCGGAGGGTGCCGATGCCGCCGTCGACGTCGATCAGGTGGTCCTTGCGGGTGGCCCCGGTCTTATCGGAGAGCTCGTAGAGCTCCTCCTTATGGGCGTCGAGGTGCTGGGCGATCTCCTTCAGGCGCAGTGCGCGCTGATGGATGGTCATCTCTCCCAGGCTCTGCTGGCCGTAGGTGCGGGCGTGCTCGACGGCACCGGCGACGTCGATCCCGTCGGTGGAGATCCGGGTGACCAGTTCACCGGTGGAGGCGTCGAGGACCTCGGTGACTCGCTCGGGGTTCTCCGGCCGCCACCAGGCATCGCGGATGAGGCTGGGGAGGATCTCGGTGGGCACTAGGGTCTCGGACGCGGGCATGGTGTCCTCTCGGCACGGGATTACCGACCGATCGGTCGGTTTAGCGTCCATCCTAGCGTGTGCCACCTCACAGGGGCTACTGTCGTGCACCAACGCTCAGTCTCTGCACTGCTCAGTCTCTGTACTGCCCCAGAAATACCTGAGAGTGACGCTCCAATGCCGACGGCACTCAGTCACGCAACTTTCCGGCATACACAGATTCAGCCGTCGCGAGTGCATCCCGTATCCGCGCCTCCTCACCGCTCTCAGTAGTGCGCAGTCGTAGCAGAGGCAGCCTGATGTGCTCCAAAATCGAGTCCTTCAGGGCATCACGCCGCAGCTGAGCCGGGTTGTTCTCGTGCCAGGCGAAGCCATCCACTTCGATCACCAGCAACGGCAGCTTCGTCACAACGTTATATACGACAAAATCCACCGAGGAGGTACGCCGGACAAACGCAGCCTGCTCATCGGTGAGCACCGTATCGGGCGGTACGAGATTCTTGAGGAAGATCTGCGATTTCGCGCGAAGATGACCGTACTGCGGCTTATCGAGAATGTCGCCGAGCAACACCCTGATGCTCTCCTCCGAACGGTACTGAGCCGTGCTGTCGAGCCTGGCAGCCAACGGTGCCAGCCGTTCCTCATAATCCCGGTAGAGCAGATCGAACACCGAGACAACATTGCTCGGCTCGATGATCTCATCCGGATACTGGTACTCGATGTAGCCGATGAGGTCCCGCACGTACTGGCTCTTCGGCAATCGCTCGAAGTTGGTGACGAGCACAAACGTATCGATGGCACGAGAAACCGCAACGTTGATGAGTCTCGGATCATCCACGAAGCGGAGGCCCCGTTCCCCCTGCCATGTTTCGGAGAGCACCGTGGTCAGCACCACCATCGGCTTCTGCCTGCCCTGCAACCGGTGCACCGTGTCAACAGTGTCGATCTGGTCGCTCAGCTGCGTCTTCGCCTTGGTGATCTGCTGACGATAGGGAGCAGCGAACGCGATGTCATCCGGTCCAACACCCGATGGCGCTACCGGCAACACCTCCTGAAGCACGACGTCGAGTTCACGTTGATTCGATTTGCCGCCGCCCCGGTGTTGCCGCATGTGATTGCCGCGGACCGTCGGCTGAACACGCATGGCCGGCGCCACCCGCCCGTCAGCGCTTGTGTAGGGAATCAGCTCGCCATCATAGAAAGCCCGGTTGCAAAAGCCGATGATCGTCGGATGGCACCGGTAGTGCTCGCGCAGCAACGTGCTCGGCGCATCATCGCCGTAGAGCAGCCGAACCGAGGAGAGAAGGCTCTGCTCACCATAGTCATACTCTGGCGCCGGTGCAGGCCCGGTGCCTTCGGGCACCTTGCTGATCTGCGCAAGCTGGTTGCGGTCACCCACAATGACGAGGTTGCGGCACACCGACATGGCCAGGCTCGCGTTGAGCAGATCAACCTGTGAGGCCTCGTCGATGATCAGGTAGTCAAAGAGATAACCTGCGGGGATGTTCCTGCGAATTGAATGGCAGGTGCTCAGCACAACGGGGTAATCCCTGACGAAGGCGCGGAACGACTTCGGGTTCGCCAAGGTATCTGGGGTGTAAACAGGTCGATTGTCTCCTGCGATCCTCGACGCCACCGAGGCGGCGAATGCTTCAAGCGATCGCTGCTGCCGCTCCTCCACCAGATCATCGAAATGGGTACCGGCGAGCTCTTGGTCGAGTTCGGCGACCCTCAGCCGCAGCTCTGCGATGCGCCGCTGATAGTAGGAGGACTGGAACGCGAGCACGACCTCGACATCGTCGGGATCGATATCTGGCATGCGGCCGTACTTGAAGAGCTTGCGGATCTTGGTCAGCAGTCCAGGTCTACGATCGAGCTCACTTTCAATCGCTGTTTCCGCCAGGAACTCGAGGATGCGGGAGGTGGGGCGGCGCAGTGACGGCAGACGGTCCACGTCGATCGACGCCTCATGGTCGCGATGTCGCTCGAAATGCTCCTGTTCCAGTTCATATTCCGCGAGGAGGGCACGGGTCTCCGCGCGCTCACGCTCCGCAGCTTGCAGCCTCTGCACACGCCTGCCCAATTCAGCAATGTATGCGGGTGCCGGCGCGGCGGGAGCCTGCTGCACAAACTCAGCCGCTGCTTCGTGGTGCGCTGCCTGCTCGGCGAAGAACGCTTCCCGCTTATTCTTATTGCCAAGCTGAGCAACGATGTGACCGAACCCGTACTCGTGGAGCTTCTCCCTGACGTTGTCGACCGCAGTATTGCTCAGCGAGACCACAGCGACACTACCGAGGTCACCGACTACGATATTGGCGATCAGATTCAGGATGGTCTCAGTCTTGCCCGTTCCCGGCGGCCCTTCGATGATCGAGGTGCTGTACGTCAGTGCCTGGTCGATGGCCTTCTGCTGACTGAGGTTGCTACGGAAGGGAACGACTCGCACCGCAGGTGCCTCGTGCGGTTCTAACGGCGAGGCCGCCATATACCGGGCGAGTGCGCTCTCAGGATGCACGAAGTCGAGTGTCCGGTAGGCACTGACGATCGGATCCTCGTCAGCATCTTTCGCTTCAACGATCTCGCGAAAGTACTGCAGCACTGCCGCTGATCGCGGAGAGCAAGCCGTCGCGTCGGGAACGATCTCAACCTCCTCCGCCCCGCACAGATCAGATCTTTCGACACCCGCCCTGTCAGTCCAGAAGACCTTGCACAATGCCCCCTCAGGGCCGTTGAACTGGACAACTTCCAGCCCGGCTTCCTGACGGGGTGCACCCCCTACATACAGCAGATGCTGCGGAGGAATCGGCACCGCTCTTCCCGGCGTACAGACGGCGACGCGTGAGCGCCCAAAGTAGTAGGTCTTAGATGGCTTCGCCTGGTACTTGGTTGCGAAGGTGATAGCGATCCGCGACGGTCCGTCTTCGAAGGACTCGATGCTACGGGTCTCATCACGCCAGGGTGAATGCGGGTTGCCTCTGATGAGTACGAGCACATTCCGCGGATCGATCATGGCCGCATCCTCCCGATCTCGACGAATCCCCCTGGATAGTCAAAGGCAAGCGTTCTTCCACAGCACGTGCCGCTCAGGGTGATTCCACGCTAGCCTTCAGATCCGCCTTTCCATAAGAGTCATGGGTGAGACTGAAGGAGAATTAGCGTCAGACGACCCAGCTCCGTGTGACGTAGTGGCCCTAGCGAGTCCACTCCGCAGAGCCCGGATCTTCGCCTTCGGCTGGTCAATGCAGCTGCAACCGGTCATGTAGTTCACACAGCATCGTCCGGTGAGCACAGGCTCACATTCGCACCCCTCCCAGCGTTCGGAGAGGTATTGCAGTTCCACCACAAACGAGCCCAAATCGGTCAACTGCGTCCAAGGACTCTGGCCACGTCGAGCACCTTGCACATAAGAGATCTACTTCTCGGCATATCCGCACCCGTCTGACGGTCACGTATTGAAGACAAACGAAGTGCGACGATACCGTGCCGGATGTTCGGTTTATCGTGGGGATGTGATTTCTTCGCTGGAGCGCTTCTTACGAGTTATTAGCGCCAGGGCAAATCCGGTACCAGTCCCGATCGCCAGAGACCATCCCGATGCGGTGGTGCTGGTGTCCCGGAAGCATCGGACGGTGCGTGCGAGTGTGGTCATCGCAATGGGGAGGATTCCCTGCACAAGGCCATCCCTCGTTGATTGTCGGAGTGGTAGCTCAAGGCCCTATACGTGCTCGGGGCGAAGACCGAGACCAATGACACGAGCGGCGGTCTTCTGTAAACAACGCGACTGGCGGACGATCTTCGCTACCGTGGGCGTCGTATACGTATCGTCGAGGTGTTTCGGATACAGGCCGGCAAGGATCTTCACCTGTCCGGCCTGGATGATCCTCGCTGGTCGCTCTCGCCGTTTCTGCACTTGCCTCAGCAACGCTTCCGTCGGAGTTTTTCCTGCTGCGAGGCCTGGCCCAAGCATGCGAGATGCTGCCACTGCATCCTGAACCGCCAGGTTGATGCCGACGCCGCCAGCGGGCGACATGGCATGTGCGGCATCGCCGATACAAAGCAAGCCGGGGCGGTGCCAACGCGCCAAGTGGTTGACCGAGACGCTGAGGAGCTTCAGGTCATCCCAGGAGTCAATCTCCTGGGTGAAGCGCTCCGCGAGACTGGGGAGAATCTGATGCATCCGGTCGGAGACCACACTAGTGGGATAAGCCCGCAGGTGGTCGTATTCGCCCTTGGGGATGCAATAAGCGACTTGCCAATATGATCCCCTGTCTACGGCTACGATAGTGAATCCGGATCCGACGCTGACGAAGGGTACCTCGTCATCGTCTTCCCTGCTGATCCGGAACCAGAGCACATCCATGGGAGCATCACTCTCAGTGGGGGCAAGCCATGCGCGTGTGCGCACCGTGGAGTGGCGACCGTCCGCCCCGATGACAAGCCGGGCAGTCAACGTCTGTTCGCCCTGTGGGGTGGCGTAACGAACGCCGTATGCCAGATTGCCCTTGATGAGCAGTTCGGTCACTTGGGCTTCGCGGATCAACTCGAACGATGGGTACGCATGGGCTTCTTCGGCGAGGAAGTCAAGGAAATCCCACTGGGGCATGAACACCACATAGTTGTAAGGCTCTGGCAAGAGGGAGAAGTCCGCGAAAACAGACTCACCATCCGGGGCGGACACAGCCACGGTCTTCATGCGGCGGTGCGGGATGCTGAGGAATCGGTCGATGATGTCGAGTTCGTCCATGACTTTCATCGTGGAGGGATGGATCGTGTCACCCCGGAAGTCTCGGAGGAAATCGGGATGCTTCTCCAATACCCGTACGCGTACTCCTTGCCGGGCCAGCAACAGACCCGTCATCATTCCTGCAGGGCCGCCGCCTACGACGACGCAATCGACGGTCTCTTCACTCTTGCTCGAATCCATACATGCTCCTTGTCAATGACGTACGGTCGTGGCCGGTGACGCGGCCGTTTCGCTGGGGTGCTTTTGGCGGGCAAGAAGCGCCAGGATTAGTCCGGCGGCTGCCCAGATCGCCAGCGCCCACCAGGACGTGTTGGCGGTGGCGTCGGGGAAGTAGCTGACGGTGCGTGTGAGCGTGGTTGTCGCGCCGGGGATGAGCAACTGGCCGATGTGCCCGAGTCCGGCGGGGAGGAACTGGTAGGGCACGGCGAACGCGGCCCACGGCATCGCCGCGAACAGCGTCACGGCCGCTGCGATCCCGAGTCCCGTCCGCCCGAGCAGGCCGTGCAGTCCGACGAACAGGGCGCTCGTTGCGGTGAGCGACAGCGACAGTGCGGCCCAGACCAGTCCGAACGTTCCGGGGTAGACCTGGAGCCAGGTGCCCAGCACCAGCGTGAGAATGAGTCCGCCGCCGACCCCCAAGCCGAGGACGGCGCTGATCCGCTGCCAACGCCCGGCGACAGTGAACGCGATCAGGATGCTCGCCAGCAGCGTGCCCACGGTCAGTGGGATGCCGGCGGTGGTGAGTCCGACTCCGTTCGGGTCTCCCTCCGAGTACGGCACGACGTCGGTGACCTGCACTGCAGGCAGGCTCTCGGGGAGCTGGTTGAGCATTGTGGCAGGGTCGCCCTCACCGCTGGCGAGAGCTTCCTGCATCTGCCCGGTCACGCCCGCGTACATCTGTTCGCTAGCGTTGATCTGCACTTGCGAGGCCATCTCGGTCATGAACGCCGCTGGCACCTGCCCATTCGCGGACGCAGTCAACACCTCCGGCTCTTCTCCGAGCACGAGTGCACCGATGAAGTCCCGCTGTTCGATCCCGGCCACCGCCGCAGCGCGATCATCGACTGCGACGATGTCCACCACCTCGTCCAGTCCGCCCTCCGCAGCCTCGACGAATCCCTCGACGGCCTCCGGCTGTCCGGTCACCGCCACCGAGATGCCATCAGCCTCACCTTCGGCTGATGGCCACACGAACGCCAGCGCCAGCAACGTCAAAGCCACTGCCGCCACCGAGACTATGCCCCACACCCGACCCCCATGGCTCCCTTCCCCAGTCGTGGACTCGTTAGCGCTCATGCCCTGCACCTCCAATAAAACCGAATAATCCCTTTTTATATTAGCGACACCGTTGATACAGTCGTCAAGCCAGGGAGTGCGGACTTGATACGATCCGGAAGGTTCGTTCTCTATCAGCAGGGAGGGTGTAGGTGCCGAAGATCAGCGAGGCACAGCGGCAGGCGCGACGCGATCAAATCTCCCAGGCTGCTGTGGAGCAGTTCGCCGCTCGTGGCATTCACTCGACCTCGATGGCCAATATCATCGACGCCTCAGGGCTGTCATCCGGGGCGATCTACACCCACTTCTCGAGCAAGGACGAGATCATCGCCCACGTAGCCCGCACCACCGTCAGCAGCGTGTTCAGTCGGCTCGAAGAGATCTTGAACTCAGACCCACTCCCCAGACCCGAGCTCCTCATCACCTTGATCACCGAACGGATCGCGCAAACGAACGTGCCGACCGGCTTCATCGTGCAAGTCTGGGCGGAGGCCGTCACCAATCCCGTCGTTCACAACGCTGCGAACGAAGTCTATGCTGAAGCGTTCGAGTTCTTCCGCGAGTACGTAGTGCTCTGGCTTTCCACCGGCGGCGGACTTGACCCCCGACAGGCCCGCGCCCAGGCACCCCGCCGGGCACGGCTGATGATCAGCCTGATCTACGCGCACATCCTCCAGACCCCCCTCATCGACAGCCATAACACTTGCGACTTCGTCAATGACACCGGCGACCTGTTCACAGTCCTCACCCGCTGATTCCCCGATCGACTCAGCAACCCTCACCCGATGACCCGCGCTGCCCGTGCTGCTCGCAATGCTGGTATTGCGCGAGAGACTCGTCCTTGCACAGGTGACCGGCTTGGGTATCCTCGCCGTCGCACTTCCGCTGATCAGCCTCGCGTGAGCGCACACTGACTCAGTCCTGCCAGAATCAGGACTCATCCTTCGAACCGCGGCCCATCATCCTGAAGCAGATGCCCATCGCGAAGCGGTTGTCGTCCATACGGATCAGCCTGCGCCCGCCACAGCACGGCACCAATGACGCTCAGGAGACTCCGGTGCTCGGCGGTACCTCGAGGCGATGCGGGATGGAGTCGGACCCTTCTCGGTAAGGAGCAAATCCCATCGCAGAGTAATATGCCAACGCAGGGGCGTTGTCCGCTCCGATGGTCGCATCGATGTGCCTGAGGCCCGCGTACTGTGCCGCTGTCAGACTCACGCTGAACAGGCGACGCCCCAGACCACGTCGTCCCGCATCAGGACGGATATGGGTGCCGATGACCCCCCAGCCCTCCGTCACTCCATAGGGGTTGCCCGGCCACGCTCGAATCAGGGATTGGAAGCCGACGATTCGTCCGTTCTGCTCGACGACTGTGCAGGCGATCCGGTGGGCGGAGTCGAGGTATCGCTCTCTCACTAGCTCAGCATCGACGGGGCTTGGACGGAGTCCGGCGCGGTAGATGGCGTTCTGCACGTCTGCCATCTGCACGGCATCAGTTGATTGCGCGGCTCGTAAGACCATAATCAAATTCTAGTTCCACGCCGGGGAGTCTCGCTCAAGCGCTGAGCCCTTCAGGGCTTCCCCGGAACCGCGTAGCGGTGCTCGGCGTGGTCGTCGAAGATCAGTGCCGTCTGCGTGGACTCCACGCAGCCCAGAGACTGGATCCGCTCGAAGATCACCCGGCGCAGTTCCTCCACTGAGGACGTGCGCACCAGCAGCACCGCGTCATACTGCCCTCCGACCAGGGCCAGATGTTGAACAGCCGGCTCATCGGCCAACCCGCTGCGCAGTACCTCCCAGTCATCCTGCTTCAGCGTGAGGAACACATAGGCCGCCGTCGCCTGCCCCGCTCGCCGCCTATCGATCACCGCAGTGAAGCCCTGCAGCACACCGGCGGCACGCAGTCGTGAGATGCGCTCATAGGTGGCGGCACGGGAGAGGTGGAGGGACTGCGCCAACGCCGTCACCGACTGCCGGGCATCGCGGCTCAGAGCCTCCAAGATGCGGTGATCAGCAGCGTCGAGCACCACCGAAGAAGCTTTCGGACCGTCCGGTGAGACCTGCATAGCACCAGACGATACCACTCTGAATCTCCCCTCAGAGGAGATACCGTCCACTCCACACCCTGCTCAATCCACAGACCGTCCGGAATGTCCTGAACCACCACCGCAGATCTGGCGGCTTCACTATGAACCCGGTCACACTCTGAAGGAGAAGCCCTCCACCGCATCCGACGCAGAAGAAGGTGACCCATGTCTGCACAGAGCACCCCTCTGCAGGACTCCTTCGATGGCCCCTCCTCCGATCCCGCCGCGCAGATCATGGAGGCCAGCCGCAAGTTCGGCATCAGCCCCGAACAGTACATGCTCCCCGCCGGGGAACAGATCCGCCTGCTCGCCCCCAGCGGCGAGCTCGTCCCCGAAAGCGAACAGGGCACCAGTCCCGGCCACGAATACCCGATCCCAGACGACGACATCCTCCTGTGCGCCTACGAAGCACTGGTGATCGGACGCCGCATCAACGACCAGAACTATGCACTGGTCCGCCAGGGCCGCCTCGCCGTCTACCCCTCCTCCCACGGGCAGGAAGCCTGCCAGGTCGGCGCGGCCCTGGCCCTGGAAGACGGCGACTGGATGTTCCCCACCTACCGGGACACTGTCGCGGTGATCTCCCGCGGCGTCGCCCCAGAGGACGTCATGGTCTCCTTCCGCGGCGACTGGCACTGCGGTTACGACCCGCACGCCCATCACGTCGCCCCGCAGTCCACCCCGCTGACCACCCAGCTGCTCCACGCCGTCGGCGTCGCCCACGCGGCCAAGCTGCGCGGCGAGGACACCGTGGTCATCGCCATGTGCGGCGACGGCGCCACCAGTGAGGGTGACTTCCACGAAGCACTGAACTTCGCCGCCGTCTTCGAGGTTCCCGTCGTCTTCCTCATCCAGAACAACGGCTTCGCCATCTCCGTGCCGCTGTCCAGCCAGTCCGCCGCACCGACCCTGGCCCACAAAGCCATCGGCTACGGCCTGGCCGGTGAGCGGGTCGACGGCAACGACCTCGTCGCCGTGCTGGCCGCCCTGCGGCGCGCGGTCCACCTCGCCCGCGAACACTCGATGCCGCTGCTGGTCGAAGCGATGACCTACCGCATGCAGGCCCACACCAACGCCGACGACGACTCCCGCTACCGGGACTCCGATGAGGTGGAGCAGTGGAAGGAGAAGGATCCCCTGCTGCGGATGCAGCGGTTCCTCTCCGCCAAGGGGACGCTGAAAGCTGAGGATGAGACCCGTATCAGCCAACGCGCCGAGGAGGTCGCCGCCGCTCTGCGCACCACCATGACCACTGAGCCGTCGATGGATCCGCTCGAGATCTTCGACCACGTCTACTCCGAGCCTACCGCCCAGCTGCGCGCCCAGCGCGAGCAGCTGGCCGATGAGCTGGCTCGCAACGAGGAGCGCTGACATGACCGCAACCACCCAGGCTCCTGCGAAGACCACCTTCGCCGCTGCACTGAACACAGCCCTTGCTGACTCCATGGAGGCCGAGGACGGGGTCTGCGTCTTCGGTGAGGACGTCGGCACCCTCGGCGGCGTCTTCCGCATCACCGACGGGCTGACCGCACGCTTCGGCACCTCCCGCTGCTTCGACACCCCGTTGGCCGAGTCCGGGATCGCCGGCATGGCCGTGGGCATGGCGCTCAACGGGATGCGGCCGGTGATCGAGATGCAGTTCGACGCCTTCGCCTACCCGGCGCTGGAGCAGATCTTCAGCCACATCGCCAAATACGCCAACCGCACCCGCGGAAACGTGCGGCTGCCGCTGGTCATCCGGATCCCCTACGGCGGGGGCGTCGGCGGCGTCGAGCACCACTGCGACTCCTCCGAGGCCTACTACGCCCACACCGCCGGGCTGAAGGTCTTCACCCCGGCAACCGTCTCGGACGCCTACCTGATGCTGCGCGAGGCCATCGACTCCCCGGACCCGGTCGTGTTCTTCGAGCCGAAGAAGCTCTACTGGTCCAAGGACGAGGTCAGCCTCGAGGACCTGCGCGCCCAGTACGACCACGCCCAATACGACGGCGAACCGCGCACCGTGGGTGCTCAGGGCCGAGCCGCGGTTGTCCGTGAAGGCACCGACGTCTCACTGATCAGCTACGGCCCCTCGGTCTCCGCGGCGCTGAAGGCCGCCGACGCCGCAGAGGAGGACGGCATCTCCGCCGAAGTCCTGGACCTGCGCAGCATCGTGCCCTTCGATGACGACGCCCTGCGGGCCACTGTGGAGAAGACCGGACGCGCTGTCGTCGTCGCCGAGGCCCAGGGATTCGTCTCCGTGGCCAGTGAGATCGTCGCCCGGATCCAGGAGCAGTGCTTCCATTCCCTGGCCTCCCCGGTGCTGCGCGTGACCGGATTCGACATCCCCTACCCCGCCCCCAAACTCGAGGAGCCTCACCTGCCGAATGTGGACCGCATCCTCGACGCCCTCGACGAGCTCCAGTGGGAGGACTGAGATGACCACCTTCGATCTGCCCGATCTGGGCGAAGGACTCACCGAGGCCACACTGCTGAGCTGGCTGGTGTCCGAGGGCGAGGAGATCGTCATCGACCAGCCCATCGCCGAGGTCGAGACCGCCAAGTCCGCCGTCGAGGTGCCCTCCCCGTACGCCGGGGTGGTGAAGACTCTGCACGGCGCAGTGGGTGACACGCTCATCGTCGACGAGCCGCTGATCACCGTTGACACCGGTGACGGCGCTGACGTGCCCGACGGCGCGGGCGCGCAGCCCTACCGCGAGGAAGAGCGTGCCGGAACAGATCCGGCCGCCGCCGATGAGGCCGGGGACACTGACGACGAAGGCTCGGGCAATGTGCTCATCGGCTACGGCACCTCGTCCTCAGCGGGAGGTCGGCGTCGCCGTCGCAAAGGCGACGGCAAGGGGTCCGCGGTATCGGAACCGGCGTC
Source organism: Nesterenkonia aerolata (assembly GCF_031470965.1). NCBI lineage: Bacteria > Bacillati > Actinomycetota > Actinomycetes > Micrococcales > Micrococcaceae > Nesterenkonia > Nesterenkonia aerolata. The sequence continues at coordinate 345,087 of NZ_JAVKGR010000001.1, forward strand.
CGAGCCTGCCGCTGCGGTGCCCGAGAAGGCGCTCCGCGTCTCCTCCCCGCTGGTGCGTAAGCTCGCCCGACAGCACGGCCTCGCGCTGTCCTCGCTGAGGGGCTCAGGGCCGGACGGTCTGATCGTACGTGCCGATGTGCTCGCCGCCGCCGACGCCGGAGATCCCGCAGAGGCTCCCGCGGCACGCGACTCCTCCGAGTCGGCCCCGGCTCCGCAGTCCGGTGCCGGGGCCCCGGCACCGGGCGGCCTGGAGATCGTCGAGCGGACCCCGGTGACCGGCATGCGCCGTGCAGTGGCGACCAAGCTCAGCCAGTCCCGCCGGGAGATCCCGGAGGCGACAGTCTGGCAGGACGTCGACGTCACCGAGCTCATGCAGCTGCGCGCGAAGCTCAAGGCGACCTCTGCGGAGGGCGCGCCGTCGATCCTCGCCTTCGTCGGCCGCTTCGTACTCGCCGGGCTGGCGAAGTACCCGGAGTTGGCCACACGGATCGACACCGACAAGTCCGGTGAGCAGGAGATCGTCCGCTTCGACGGGGTGAACTTGGGCTTCGCCGCCCAGACCGAGAAGGGCCTCGTCGTCCCGGTGATCCGTCACGCCGAGCGCCTCTCCGCGCGCGGACTGCACACTGAGATCGGCCGGATCGTCGGCCAGGCACGTGACGGCACGCTCTCGGGCAAGGAGCTCACCGGCGGGACGTTCACCGTGAACAACTACGGAGTCTTCGGCTCGGACGGGGCGACCCCGATCATCAATCACCCGGAGGTGGCGATTCTGGGCATGGGCCGGATCCTGGAGCGGCCGTGGGCGGTGGACGGCGAGCTGACGGTCCGTCAGATCACCACGCTGACCCTGGCCTTCGATCACCGGGTGTGCGACGGCGGCACCGCCGGCGGGTTCCTGAACTTCGTGGCCACCTGCCTGCAGCATCCCGCCGGAGCCCTGGCCGATATGTGACCCACCCCCTGACCATCGAGTCCCCTGTTTCAGGTGCTGTTGTGGCCGTTTCCGGCCCGACATGCTGCTGAAGCAGGGGACTCGATGTGTGTGGAGGGAATCAGGAGTAATCGAAGAAACCCTTGCCGGACTTGCGCCCCAGCTCGCCGCGGGCGACCTTATCGCGCAGCAGCTGCGGTGGGGCGAACCGCTCCCCCAGCTCGCGGCGCAAATGCTCAGCGATCCCCAGGCGCACGTCCAGCCCCACCACGTCAGTCAGCGCGAGCGGACCCATCGGGTACCGGTAGCCCAGCACCATGGCGTTGTCGATGTCCTCAGCCGAGGCCACACCCTCCTCCACCATGCGGATGGCCTCGAGTCCGATCGCCACACCGAGCCGGGAGGAGGCGAAGCCAGGGGCGTCGTGGACGACGACGGCGGTCTTGTTCAGCCCCTCGACCCAGCCGCGGGACAGCTTCGCCAGCTCCTCACCCGTGGCCCCACCGAGGACGACCTCCACCAGCTTCGACGCCGGCACCGGATTGAAGAAGTGCAGACCGCAGAACCGTTCCGGCCGGCGCAGGGATGCTGCCAAATCCGTGATGGACAGAGAGGACGTGTTCGAGGCCAGCCACGCCCCAGCCCCCACATGGGATTCCACCTCACTCAGAGCGGCAGCCTTGAGGTCCCTGTCCTCGGGCACGGCTTCGATGACGAGCTCGCAGGCGCCGAAGTCGGCGTAGTCCAGGCTCACCGACAGGTGCTGGGCCCAGACGTCGAGGTTCCCGTCGATCTTGCCCCGTTCCAAGGACTTCGCCAGATCCGACTCGATGCGCTCACGGGCAGCCTGGGCCGTCTGCGGATCGCGTTCGACCACGGTCACGCTCGCCCCCGAGATGAGGAACGCATGGGCGATGCCGGCGCCCATCCGGCCTCCGCCGAGGACTCCGACACGGGTGGGGATCGCGGTGCTCATGAGGTGGTCCCTTTCTTCTTCCGATCCAGGAAGGCCTGCATGCGGGCAAATTTCTCCTCGGATTCGAAGAGGATCGCCTGGGCGAGGTTGTCGACGTGCGGGTGGGCGTCCCGCGGCATCGCGAACACCTGCTTGGTGATGCGCACCGCCAGCGGGTCCTGCCTCGCGATCCGGTCGGCCAGCGCCTCGGCCGCAGCCGGCAGTTCCTCAGAGGGGTGCACTGAGCTGATCAGTCCATGAGCGAGCGCCTCCTCGGCGTCGAGGATGCGCCCGGCGAAGAGCATCTCCTTGGCGATCGCCTCACCGGCGAGCTCCCGCAACCGCCACAGAGCACCGGCGGCGGGGATGATTCCCAGGCCGGTCTCCGGCTGCCCGAGCTTCAGCGTGTCAGATCCGAGCCGGAAGTCTGCCGCCCACGCCAGCTCAGCGCCACCGCCGAGGGCGAAGCCGTCGAGGGCGGCGATCACCGGCATCGGCAGCTGGGCCAGGCGGTCGAAGAGGGTGGAATTGATGCCGCGCAGCGCATCGTCACGGCGGCGCTCCTTCAGCTGTCCGATGTCGGCCCCAGAGGCGAAGAGTCCCTTCGTCGTGCCGTCGCGTCCGGGCACTTCGGTGCCGGAGAGGATGAGGATCTTCGGTGTGGTCTCCAGCGCGGCGCACAGCGTGTGCAGCTCGGCGATCATCGCCGCGTCGATGGCGTTGCGGACCTCGGGACGGTCCAGCACGGCGTGCATGCGGTCCCCGGACTCGCGCAGCCGCAGAGTGGTGAACTCGGCCGGGTCCAGCCCGGTCATCACGGCGTCATCCATGGGTTCAGACCTTCTCCACTACCATCGCCGAGCCCTGCCCGACGCCGACGCACATAGTCGCCAGGCCGCGTGTGACGCCCTCGTCCTCCATGCGGCGGACCAGAGTGAGCAGAATCCGCGATCCGGAGGATCCCAGCGGGTGGCCCAGGGCGATGGCGCCGCCGTCGGCGTTGACTATGGCCTGGTCCAGCCCCAGACGGCGGATACAGGCCAGCGACTGGCTCGCGAAGGCCTCGTTGAGCTCCACCGCGCCGAGGTCGCCGACGCTCCAGCCGGTCCGTTCCAGCACCTTCTGAGTCGCGGGAACCGGGCCGATCCCCATGACCTCAGGCGCCACTCCGGCGTTGGCCGAACCGACCACTCGCGCCCGGGGAGCGAGTCCATACTTCTCGACGGCACGCTCAGAGGCGACGATCACCGCGGAGGCGCCGTCGTTGAGGGAGGAGGCGTTGCCGGCGGTGACGACCTCGCCCCCGGCGACCACAGGGCGCAGCTTCGCCAGCACCTCAGCGGTGGTGTCCGGGCGTGGCCCCTCATCGGTCTCGACGACGGTCACCGCTCCCTTGCGGCCCGTCACCTCCACCGGGGTGATCTCGCGGGCCAGACGACCGGCCTCCACAGCGGCGACCGCCCGGCGCTGAGATTCGGCGGCGAAGGCGTCGGCGTCCTGCCGGGTGATCGCGTCAATCCGCGCCACTTCCTCCGCAGTCTCCGGCATGGAGTACGTGCGCTTATCGATGCGCAGGAACTCCGAGTTCACGAACCGCCAGCCGATGGAGGTGTCGAAGACCTCCCCCGGCTTGGCGAAGGGTGTAGTCGGTTTGGCCATGACCCACGGCGCCCGGGACATGGACTCCACACCCCCGGCGACGACGAGGTCGGCCGCACCGGCAGCGATCATGTGCGAGGCCTGGGCCACCGCAGAAAGCCCAGAAGCACAGAGCCGGTTGACCGTGATGCCGGGCACGGAATCGGGGAACCCGGCGAGCAGCCAGGCCATCCGGGCAACGTTGCGGTTCTCCTCACCGGCGCCATTGGCATTGCCGAGGATCACCTCATCGACGTCGGCCGGGTCGATCCCGGAATCCTCGACGACGCGGCGGACGACCAGGGCCGCCAGGTCATCGGGGCGGACGGAGGAGAGTGCACCTCCGTAGCGCCCGACCGGGGTCCGGGTGCCGGAGACGAGGAAGGCGGGCGATGGGGCAGGCACGGCGGCTCCTCTGTGAGGCTCGGAAGACAGAAGGCCAGAATTACTGACCGATCGTTCACCTCACACTGTTCCACGGTGGCCTTGTGAGGTCAATCACGAGCGTGGCAGCCACGCGGGACACCAGACATGGGACCGCACGTGACACATCCCACACTACAGTGGTGACGTCATCGCACACGATCAGGAGACTCCAGACCCATGAACCCCTCCCCACGCTCCCGCGGGCGCGGCGCCCTGCTGGAACCCGTGATGCGCCCGATTAACGCCGTCGTCGAGCGCTTCATCCCCTCCGCCCTGCTCTTCGCTATCGCACTGACGCTCATCGTCGCCGTGCTGGCACTAACGCTCACCGACTCCGGACCGCTGACCGTCGTCGAGGAATGGGGCCTCGGCCTCTCCGGACTGCTGGACTTCATCACTCAGATGGCGCTGATCCTCTTCCTCGGCCACATCCTCGCCTCCACCCGTCCGGTGCGCGCACTGCTGCGCCGACTCGCACGGGTGCCGCGCACCCCGATGCAGGCCTACCTCTTCGTCTTCCTGGTCGCCGCACTGGCCTCGCTGATCACCTGGGGACTGGGGCTGGTGGTCGGCGGGCTGCTAGCGCGTGAGGTGGCCGAGCAGAGCCGACGCCGCGAGATCCCCGTACATTTCCCCATGCTGGTGGCCTCCGGCTTCGCGGGATTCGTGGTCTGGCATATGGGGTACTCAGCCTCCGGCCCGCTGACCGCAGCCACGGAGGACTCCTTCGTCGCCGAGCAGTTGGGCGAGCCGCTGCCGATCTCGGAGACGATCTTCTCCAGCTGGAATCTGATCGCCATCGTGGTGACCATCCTCGTCGTCGGGCTGTCCCTCGCACTGGTCGCGCCCCGGGACCCCGCTCAGGTGCGCACGCTCGACGTCGACATCACCGAAGCCGACGTCGAGACCGACACCGAGATCGTCACTCCGGCAGACCGCGCCGATGCCTCCCGCATCCCCACCCTGATCATGGGGCTGCTCTTCACCGGGTATCTGGTGATCCACTTCGCCGGCGGCGGCTCGCTGACCCTGGACATCGTGAACTGGTCATTCCTCGCGCTGATCATGCTGCTGGTGCGCAGCCCGTTCGAGCTGATCGTGCTGACGAAGAACGCCGCCTCCAACGTCGGGGAGATCCTGCTGCAGTTCCCCCTCTACGCCGGAATCCTGGGCATGATGGCCGGCACCGGGCTGATCGAGGTGTTCTCCGAGGCTTTCGTCGCCATCTCCACCCCCGAGACCTTCGGGCTCTGGGCCTTCCTCTCCGCCGGACTGGTGAACTTCTTCGTCCCCTCCGGCGGAGGCCAGATCGCCATCCAAGCACCGATCCTCCTCGACGCCGCCGAAGCACTCGGCACGGACCCGTCAGTCGCGATCATGGCGGTGGCCTACGGAGACCAGTGGACGAATATGATCCAGCCCTTCTGGGCGCTGCCGCTGCTGGCGATCGCGGGGCTGAAGATGCGCGACATCCTCAGTTACACGACTATCGCGCTGATCGCCTCGGGCCTGGTGTTCGCGGCGACGATGCTCATCGTCTCCGGCTGAGCACTCCCCACACGTGATCGAGTCCCCGATTCCTGCGGCGTGTTGCGTCGAAAACGGCCCGACACGCCGCAGGAATCGGGGACTCGATGGGCGCGTGAGGGACCAGCCCGACGACGGCTTACTGCAGCATGGTCTTATCATCCAGGGCGGCACCCTTGAGCGTGGCGAAGCGCTGGAGCAGGTCATCCGGGGTCATACCCCGTTTCTCCTCCTCGGAGGCGTCCAGGATGATCTGCCCCTCATGCATCATGATCAGCCGGTTGCCGACCTCCAACGCCTGGTTCATATTGTGGGTGACCATCAGCGTGGTCAGCCCCTGGGCCTCGACCACCTGCCGGGTCAGCCGGGTCACCAATTCAGCCCGCTGGGGGTCCAGCGCGGCGGTGTGCTCATCGAGCAGCAGCACCTTCGGGCCGGAGAAGGTCGCCATCAGCAGGCTCAACGCCTGCCGCTGACCGCCGGAGAGCAGGCCGACCTTCGTCTTCAACCGGTCCTCCAACCCCAGCTCGAGCACCTTCAGCTCCTCAGCGAACCGTTCACGCTTGGCCCCGGTGACCGCTCGGGCCAGCCCGCGGAATGCGCCGCGGCGATCAGCCAGGGCCAGGTTCTCCTCAATCGTGAGGTTCGGCGCGGTCCCAGCCATCGGATCCTGGAAGACCCGGCCGATGCGGGCGGCCCGCTGGTGCTCCTTCTGCCCGGAGATCTCCCGGCCGTCGAGCAGCACCTGACCGTGATCCTGCGGAATACGCCCGGCGATCGTGTTCAGAATGGTGGACTTTCCGGCACCGTTGGAACCGATGACGGTGACGAAGTCGCCCTCGTGCATCTCCAGGGAGACGTTCACCAGCGCCTTGCGCTCATTGACGGTGCCGGGGAAGAAGGTCTTCGAAACCTGGTCGATGGTCAGCATGCTCAGGACTCCTTCTCTCCGGTGCTGCGGTCCTGCCCAGGGGCGGCGGAGCCGCCGGACCCCTCAGTTCTCACCGCGCCTGCGGGTTCCTCGACGGCCTCTTCCGCGGGGACGCTCTGTGCCTCGGCGGCGTCGGCGCCCTCTGAGGTCAGCATCGCCGAACCTCCCCCGGCACCGAGACCGCGCCGCCATGTGGCGATCTTCCGGAAGCCTGACCACTGCGGCAGCAGCAGCGCGGCGATGACCAACAGGGCTGAGAGCAGCTTCATGTCATTGGGATTCAGCCCGGCGTTGAGCGCGAACTGGATGGCCAGGCGGTAGAGCACCGCACCGAGCACCACGGCGAACGTCGCCTGGATGACCAGCCGTGAGCCGAAGATCGCCTGACCCACGATCACCGAGGCCAGGCCGACGAGGATCAGACCGATACCCATCTGGATATCCACGAATCCCTGATATTGGGCAACCAGCGCCCCGGCGACGGCGACCAGCCCGTTGGAGATCATCAGCCCGTAGATCTTCTGCCGGTCGGTGGAGACCGCGAAGGACCGGATCATCAGCTCGTTGTCACCGGTGGCCTGCAGCGCCATTCCGGTGTCGGTGTGCAGGTACCAGTCCAGAGCCAGTTTGAAGAGCAGCGCGAGGACGATCAGCACCACGATGGAGGCCACGCCGCGATCGACGTAGCCGTACATCATGGTGAACAGCGTGTCCTCGCCCAGCAGCGGCACATTCGAGGCGCCCATGATGCGCAGGTTGATCGAATACAGCCCGATCATGGTCAGGATTCCGGCCAGCAGACCGTTGATGTTGCCCTTGGTGTGCAGCAGGCCGGTGATCAGCCCCGCCAGCGCACCGGCGATGAACGCGGCCGCAGTGGCGAGGAACGGGTTCACCCCCTGGACGATCAGCACACCGGCAGTGCCCGCACCGGTGGTGAAGGAGCCGTCGACCGTCAGGTCGGGGAAATTGAGCACACGGAACGTCAGGTAGACGCCCAGTGCCACGATCGCGTAGATCAGGCCGAGTTCGACTGCTGTGATCATCTGTCCTCGTCAAAGGTGGTGCGGAAGAGTCATGCGGGGGAATCCTACTGAAATCTTCAGGTCACGGCGCAGGCCCCCCGCCGAGAAGTCAGCGGGGGACCTACGCCGGGCCGGTGACGATCAGGAGTCCTCGCCCTCTTCTTCGTCCTCTTCCTCTTCACCGGCTTCAGCCGGGTCCTGCGCGTCGACGTCTTCACCGACGACGACGTCGGCGCGATCGAGCAGGTCCTCGGAGAGGTCGATGCCCTGGGCCTCGGCGGCCTCCGGGTTGACGTAGAGCTCCAGCTCAGTCTGCTCCTCCACCGCCATGGAGGCCGGATCCTCGTCATCCTGGAGAATGCGCAGCGCCATCTCTCCGGCCTGCTTGCCCAGTGCCTCATAGTTGATGCCGTAGGTGGCCACCGCCCCGCGGGTGACGGAGTCGCCCTCAGCGGAGAGGATCGGCAGCTCGTTGTCCTCGCCGTACTGGATCACGGTCTCCAACGCGGAGACCACCACGTTGTCGGTGGGGACGTAGATGGCATCGGAGTCCAGGGACTGCAGGCCCTGCTGGACCTCGGAGGAGTTGGTGACGGTGGCCTCTTCGATCTCCAGGCCCAGCTCCTCAGCGGCCTCTTTGGCCATGTCCACCTGCACCTGGGAGTTGGCCTCACCGGAGGAGTAGACGATGCCGACGGTCTCGGCGTCGGGGTCGAGCTCCTGCAGCAGTTCCAGCTGCTCCTGCACCGGGTTCATATCCGAGGTGCCGGTGACGTTTCCGCCGGGCTCCTCCCAGGAGTCGACCAGACCGGCTTCCTCCGGATCGGTGACCGCGGTGAAGACGATCGGGGTGTCGGTGATCGCCTGCGCGGCGGCCTGGGCCGTCGGGGTGGCGACGGCCAACACGAGGTCCTTATCGTCGTTGGCGAAGGTGCCGGCGATGTTGGTGGCGGTGGCCTGCTCCCCCTGGGCGTTCTGCTCGTCCCAGTCGACCTCGACGTCGGCCTCCTCGAAGGCCGATTTGAAGCCGTCGCGAGCGGCATCCAGCGAAGGATGGGAGACGATCTGGGTGACGCCGATGCTGTAGCTCTCGCCGTCGCCGTCTCCCCCGCCGTCGCCGTTTCCGCAGGCGGTGAGCGCCAGGGCCGCAGCACCCGTGAGTGCTGTGACCTTCATGAGGTGGTGTCGCTGAGGCATGGTTCCTCCTTGAACGGTGCTGATGATGACGGTGCTGAGGTGATGTGTCCGGTGCCTGATGTCATGGCGTCTGGTTCATCCTGCCTGAGGTTCACGAGGAACCCTCAGCGACCCACCGCTGCCGTGAGGTTGCGCTCGGAATCGTCGTTGAGGTCCACTCCCTGCAGGTCCTTGGGCACCAGGGAGACGCCGATGAACGAGATGATGCCGAGCCCGGCGATGTAGACACCGATCAGCCAGGACTTGCCGGTGTTGTCCAGGATGGCCTGGGAGATCATCGGCGCGAAGGCGCCACCGATGATGGAACCGAGCGCGTAGCCGATGGACACCCCGGAGAAACGGATGGAGACCGGGAACATCTCCGCATAGAGCGCCGACTGCGGCCCGTAGGAGGGGCCGAGGCCGATGGTGAGGATGAAGATGGCCAGGGCGAACAGCGGCAGCGAGGCGGTGTCGAGCAGGAACCACATGGGCACGGCCCAGATGATGATGATCGCGTAGCCGATCTGGAAGGTCCGCACCCGGCCCCAGCGGTCGGAGACCCAGCCGCCGAAGAGGGTGAAGATGAACCAGCCGACGCCGCCGATGACCGAGGCGATCAGCGTCGCCCCGCGGTCCATACCCAGAGTGTTGACCCCGTAGGCGGCGAAGAAGGCGATGACCAGGTAGCCCGCAGCGTTGTTTGCCGCGAAGATCAGCGCGGCCAGGAAGGTGTACTTCTTGTGGGTGGTGACCAGTTCGGACAGCGGCGCCGAGGACTCCTTCTTGCGCTCCTTCATCTCCTCGAAGACCGGGGACTCGTCCACTTTCAGGCGGATGAGCACACCGACGATGATCAGCACGAAGGAGAACAGGAACGGCACGCGCCAGCCCCAGGCGAGGAACTGCTCCTCAGTGGTCACCGCGTTGAGGCCGAACATGAACCCGGTGGCCAGCAGCATGCCCAGCGGCACGCCGATCTGCGGGTAGGCGCCGAAGAGACCGCGCTTATGCCGCGGCGCATGCTCCACCGAGAGCAGCGCGGCACCGCCCCATTCACCACCGGCGGAGAGCCCCTGCAGGATGCGCAGCACGATCAGCAGGATCGGTGCGGCCGCACCCCAGGCGGCGTAGGTGGGCAGCATACCGATCAGCACAGTGGCCAGACCCATGCCGGTCAGGGTGACGAAGAGGACCAGTTTGCGGCCGAATTTGTCCCCCAGATAGCCGGAGATGATGGCGCCCAGCGGCCGGAAGAGGAAGGAGATGCCGACTGAGGACCAGGCGACGATCTGGGCGAGCGCGGGGTTCTCAGCGCCCAGCGGCTCGAAGTAGAGCACCGCGAGGACGAACCCCGCAGCCTGGGCGTAGATGAAGAAGTCGTACCATTCGATCGTGGTACCGACCAGCGTGCCGGCGAGGACCTTCTTCTCCTCGCGGGTCATCTCGTGACCTTCGCTGCTGACATAGGCCTGCTGACTCAACAGGGCCCCCTTCCGAAATGTGAATGCGAGTGGCAGATGCCATCGGTGATGTGACGCGAATCACTGATACGGGCACTCTAGCACCATTCCTGACCGATTGGTTGGTAAATAGTGAGCGTTCATCTCGGTCCACTTGCTCTCCGCACCGCATCGGGGCCTACGATCAAGGCATGCACACCCCTTCCGAGGCCCATTCCAGCGCCCAACCCAGCGCCGAATCCGAGGCCGCCTTCCTCCAGCAGCTGCGTGAGGCCCTTCCCGCATCGGCACTGAGCACAGACCCGGAAGACCTACGAAGCCGCTCTGTGGATCTCGGACCGAGTGAGCACCTCACCCCGGAACAACCAGCCGTCGTCGTGCGTCCGCAGTCCGTGGAGCAGGTCCAGCACGCCGTGCGCATCGCCGCCGCACACGGCCGAGCTGTGGTCACCCGCGGGGCGGGCACCGGACTGGCCGGTGGAGCCAACGCCGTCGCTGGCTGCCTGGTGCTGGAGACCACGCAGATGAATCGGATCCTGCGAGTCAGCGCGGAAGACTCCACGGCCACTGTGGAGCCCGGGGTGATCGTCGCCGATCTCGACGCCGCCGCGGCCGAACATCACCTGATGTACGCTCCGGACCCGGCCAGCTGGCGGATCAGCACAATCGGCGGGAACATCGCCACCAACGCCGGGGGTCTGCGGTGCGCCAAATACGGGGTCACCCGCGATTCAGTGCTGTCCTTAGACGTGGTCCTGGCCGACGGCTCACTGCTGCACACCCGCTCCGCCACATTCAAGCACGTCGTCGGATATGACCTGACCTCCCTGATGGTCGGCTCGGAGGGCACGCTGGGCATCGTCGTCGGTGCCACGGTCCGGCTGCGCCACCGCAGTCAGAAGGTCGAGACCATCGGCGCGTTCTTCCCGCAGCTCTCGACGGCGGCCTCCGGCGTCGTCGAGATGTCCCGGGTGGGAGTGCAGCCGGCCATCACCGAACTGCTCGACGCCGCCACGATGCGCGCCCTGGACGAGGCCCACGGCTCAGATCTCGCCCGACGCGGCGAGGCGCTGCTGCTGGTCCAGACCGACGGACACGGTGCTGAGGTCGAGGCCGAGCTGGTCCGTGAAGCCCTGCGCGACCTGGGAGCTGAAGTCACGGAACCCGGCTCCGCGGAAGCCGATGAACTGGTGGAGCTGCGCCGCCACGCCCGCGGTGACGGACTGGTCGATGAGATCCGCGTGGGCGAGGACATCGCGGTCCCCCGGTCGCAGCTGGTGACCTGCATCGAGAAGATGCACCAGGTGGCCAGGGCCCACCGCGTGGAGCTGAAGGTAGTCGCCCATGCCGGTGACGGGAACCTCCACCCCACGTTCTCAGTGCGGACCTCCGGAGACGAGGAACTGCAAGAGGTCACGGCACGCCTGGATGCCGCCCTGGATGATTCCGTGCGGGTGGCCCTGGAGCTGGGCGGGACGATCTCAGGTGAGCATGGGGTCGGAGGATACAAGCTGCGCTGGATGGACTGGGAGCAGAGCAGCGGACTCATCGCACTGCAGCGCCGCATCAAAGAGGCATTCGACCCGCAGCACCTGCTGAACCCCCACCGGGGAATCCTGTGACGGAGTTCCGGCGAAGCTCAACACTTCCGCATCTGGAAGCACGACGGTCATGCCGGGAGAACGTCTGCTACCGGCCCCATGCCCACGACTCCTTCTCCATCGGTGCGATCGACGCGGGAACCTCGGTGGTGACCGGCCCGCTCGAGGGTGGGGTACGCCTGGCACCGGGCGACGTCATCGTCATCCCTGCCGACCAGGTGCACGCCTGCAACCCTGATCGGGGCCTATGGCGGTACCAGATGATCCACATGGATCAGGCCTGGGCGGAGTCGCTGGCACCAGGACGCGGCTCAAGCCGCCTGTTCGAGACCATCCGGGTGCTGCGGAGCCCGGAGCTGTACACCCAGGTCAACGCGGTCAACGACGCGATCTGCGCCGATGAGCCCCGTGAACGCCTGGAGGCCCGGTTCACCGAGTTATTCGCCTCGCTCGGGGCTGCCGCCCCGGCACACGCCATCAGCGGTGAGGCCGACCCTGAGCTGCTCGCTCGTCTCGCACCGGTGATGCACCGCTTACGCACCGACGAATCAAACCCGCGCCTGGGCGAGTTGGCTGCCGCCGTCGGGATGACCACCTACCAGCTCGTCCGGGCGATGCGACGTGCCACCGGACTCCCGCCGTTGGCCTGGCGGCAGAATGCTCGGGTGCTCAGAGCGCGGGAGATGCTGCGGCAGGGACAGCCGATCGCTGAGAGCGCGTACGCACTGGGCTTCACCGATCAGAGCCATTTCCACCGCGTCTTCAGCGCCCACGTCGCCACCTCACCCGGCTCCTACCGCGCTAGCTGCAAGAACGTACAAGACCGCAGCGCATAGGCCCTTCGATGCTTGACAGGTTGATCGTCATGCACCGAGGGGAGAGATGGAGCAGTTCCTCGCCGTCGCCGCCGCGCACTTCCTGGCCCTGCTGATCCCCGGGGTCGACTTCTTCCTCATCGCCCGCACGGCGATGACCAGCGGATGGCGCAACGCCACCGGCGCCTGCCTGGGCATCGCCACCGCGAACGGGATCTTCATCACCGCTGCGTTCTGCGGGATCTCGCTCATCTCGCACCCGCTGCTGCTGGATGCGATCCAGCTCGCCGGCGGCGGGTTCCTGATCTTCGTCGGCCTCGCCTTCCTGAGATCACGAGCACGCATCGACCTCGGCCACGTACCGGGCACCCGGCGGAGGACCTGGTGGAGGAACTTCAGCCTGGGCATCGCCTCAGGCCTGCTGAACCCCAAGAACGCGCTGTTCTACATCAGTCTGGCCGCCGCGGTCGGAACCGCCGCCCCAGTGACGCTCGCGCTCTATGGGGCGTGGATGTTCTCGATCGTGCTGGTCTGGGATGTGTTCGTCGCCGTCGTCCTGGGTTCCCGCCGTGCGCTGACGCGCATGGGGCGCCTGCTGCCGTGGCTCACCGGGATCGCGGGCGCCTTCCTGGTCCTCTTCGGCGGCGGCATGATCGGCTCCCTGGTCATGGACCATCTCGGGTAGCAGCACCTATCCGGAGAGTGGCCCGTGCGGCACCGGAGGCACAACGTCGCTGAGGACCCGGTTCCAGTTCTCCGGCGCGTGCTCGCACACTGCCAGGCAACAGGATGATCACAGTCTGGGGACACCGGTCGATCTGGACGATTCCGGGGCGTACGGCTCTATACACTGATCCACCGGGGACGGCAAGCAGACCAGGGGAAGTGAGACCGCCGGTGCAGCAGACGGGGCGTACGGAGCGGTTCGGCGGCAGGCCGACGCACATCACACGCGGATACGTGCTTCCCGGACTCGACGGACTGCGCGCCCTGGCCGTCGCATTGGTCCTGATCTATCACCTGCTGCCCGCATGGATGCCCACCGGGATGATCGGTGTGGACGTGTTCTTCGTCATCTCCGGCTTCCTCATCACCTCCCTGCTGCTGAAGGAGGGCCAGAACAACGGATACCTGAGTCTGCCCCGATTCTGGGTGCGCCGGATCCGACGGCTTCTGCCGGCGATCCTGCTGCTGGTGCTGGTCACCGTGCCGGCGGCGCTGGCCGTCGGTGGAGACGCACTGGCCGGGATGGACCGGCAGGTCTTCGGCGCGCTGAGCTTCACCTCGAACTGGACGAACATCGCCGCGGGCAACGAGTACTTCACCCAGAGCAGTCCGGAGCTGTTCACGCACCTGTGGTCGCTGGCGGTGGAAGAGCAGTTCTACCTGCTGTGGCCGGTGATGGTCGCAGTGATGCTGACCCTGCTGCCCGGCGTCCGCCGCACCCGCTGGGTCACCCTGGGCCTGGCCGCGGCGTCGGTGATCGCCATGCTGGTGCTGATCCTGACCGGTTCCTCCGCCTCACGGGTGTACTACGGCACGGATACGCACGCCTTCGGCCTGATGGCCGGGGCGGCACTGGCTCTGGCAAGGCCCTGGGTGCTGCAAGGTCCACAACACGGCAATGCGCTGCAGCGGCGTAGCGCCCGCCGATTCAGCCGCCACGTCATGGGACCACTGGCTGCGGCGGCACTGGTGGCCTTGGCGCTCTCTGCGGCAGGTGAGCATCCGCTGTGGCTTCACCCCTGGGGTCTGGCGGCGGCGAGCCTGCTGACCCTCGTGGCGCTCATCGCGGTGATCGATGATGCCCGTCGCGGTTCGCGCAGTCCGTTCGTGCGCCTGCTGGAACTCTCACCGGTGGTGTGGATCGGACGGCGCTCCTACGGGATCTACCTGTGGCATTGGCCGGTGTACGTGCTCTTCGTCCACGCCGCGCCGCTGATGAATCCGCTGCTGCGTGCCGGACTGGTGCTGGTGCTCTCCGTGGTGGCGGCGGCACTGTCCCACCGATACGTCGAGGAGCCGATCCGTCGGTACGGGTTCGGGGCCTGCACGGAGATGCTGTGGCGGCGTCTGCTCGGACGCGCCGGGACCTCGCAGGCGCATTACGCCCGGGCCGCGAGCGCGGCGGTGCTGCTCGGTGCTTTGGCCACCGGCAGCGCCGTGGCGGTGGCCCCGCAGCAGACGGCCGCGGAGGACTACGTTTCTGCAGGTGAGGAGGCCCTGGAAGAGGCCGACGCGGAGCCGACTCCGGAGTCGTCTGGGGAGCCGGAGGCTGAGGATACCGGGGAGGCCGACGCCTCCCGAGAACCGGAGGATGCTGAGGAGGACTCCTCTGATGACTCAGACGGCCCCGCACCCGATGACGAGGCGACCCCGACAGACGACGGCGACATCTCCGGCGAGGCGATCACCTACATCGGCGATTCCGTCGGCGTGGCGGCCTCACCCGCCCTGTTGGAGGAGTTGGCAGGCATCGATATCCACGCGGCGACCTCACGGTTCATCGGTGACGGGGTGGATATCGCCACACAGCTCGAGCAGGAGGGGTCGCTGCGCGACGTCGTCGTCGTGTCCTTGGCGACCAATGGACCGGTCACCGAGGAGGAGCTGGAACAGCTGATCTCCGTGGCCGGTGAGCAGCGCGAGGTGTACCTGGTCAATGCGCACGGGCCGTCGGTGAACTGGGTCTCTGGGAATAACGCGCTGCTGGCCGAGACGGCTGCAGATCACGAGAATGTCCACCTAGTGGACTGGGATGCGGCGATCAGCCAACAGCCCGAGCTCCTGGCCGGCGACGGCATCCACCCGGGGCCGACCGGCGCGGAGCTCTACGTCGAAACTCTCCGCACCGCCCTCTCCCCCTGATACGCACGCTTATCCGAATTCCTTCAGAGATCCTGTCCCAATAGCCTCCGGATTACGCACTGAGTTCGGACAAACGTGCCTGGGTGAGGATGCGGGAGGCGGCGGCGTCTGCATCAGCCAGAGTGCGGGCCGTGTCCTCCACGGCTCCCCCGGATTCGGCGGCGATCGCCGTACCCCACTGCACGGAGGAGAGCTGGAGCCCCAACACGTAGACACCGTCCAAGACCTCACCGCGGGCATCGATGAGCCGGTACGGCTGCTCAGTGACGTCGAACCCCTTCCCCGCCCGAGGCGCGCCCACCGCGTCCAGGATCTCGCGCGGCCGCGCGTAGCCGTCACTGAGCAGCCCGGCCACCAATGGCGAGTCCGAGAGCTGGACCCGGTTCGCCGGCATCATCGCTTCCAGCAACCAGCGCGCATGCACCGGATCAGCGTCCACCCAGGGGGATTCAGCGGTGAATGTCCCGGATTCCCGTGCGATCTCAAAGTTCGGGTCAGGTCCGAGGAACTCGACGACGCCGGCTCTGCTCAGCGCCGCGAGCTCCTCGATCCGCTGGACCGGCGGCCCGCTGGCCAGGCCCTCGACGAGCGCCTCGAACCACCCCTCGACGTCGCTGACCAAGCTCGCATCCGAGATCACATGCTCGCTGATCAGGGATTTCAGCTTCAGCCGACCGGCGTGCAACGCGCCCACGGCCATCTTCACCGGGCTGGCCGCACCCGCCACGGAGGAATGGGCGTCGTCCTCAAGATAGGCCTGCAGCTGCTGCTGATACTGGGCGGAAGAATCGAAGATCGTGTCCGCGAAGGGCCGAGCCATCGCACGGACATCGAACCATAACGCATCGGGGGCGTGGTGGCTGAGCATCCGCCGCCCCTGAGCGTTGAGGACCTGCTCCCCGCCGCGAGAGGTGCGCAGCAGAGCATCGAACTCGACGAGGAAATCCTCCGCATCAGTCTGGAACAGCTCCGGCGAGACCCGCGCGAGAGTGCGGTAGTAGGTGCGCAGGACGTCGCGCTGCAGCAGCGGCCACAGATGCGCGGCGAACTCCACCGTCTCATGCCGGGCGACGACGTCGGCGACCGCCTCATCGGTGAAGTGCACCAACTCGACGCCGTCGGGCACGAACCCTCGCGCCACCGACTTCGCCCGGTACGGGGTGCCGCGGCGGGCACCAGCGATCAGATGCGGCTCCCGGCCGGAGGGGGTGTACGTCATCCGTCGGCCTGCCGGTGCCCCGGGGTCATGGGTGAAGACTCCCCCGCGTCCGGCGGTAAACCCGATCATCAGATCGAAGAAGTTCAGCCCCATCCCGCGGATCAGCACAGGCTCTCCGGCGGGGATCACGTCGAGATCGACATCAGTGGGCACGCTTGGCGGGACATAATGCAGGCCCAGTTCTTCGGCGACCACGGCGATGCGCGCAGCAGACTCGTTGAGCCGGGCGGGGACATGACCCAGGCTGAGCACGGCGGCATGGGCCGAAAGCCAGGTGCCGTCGTCCAGGGTGATCTCATAGGTACCGCGGCGCGGCCGCAGACCGGTGGCCGAAGCGCGCCGGGAATCCACTGTGACACCCTCCAACGCATCCAGCTCCTCGACGACGCCCTGGTGCAGCGCCGCGAGGTAACGGCCGTAGTCAGCGCGGGCCGGGTAGTCGTTATCATCCCCCTCTCCCCCGAGATTCTGCCCGGGGGCGGTCTCGGCGTCAGCGGCGCTGCGGCGGCCCGGAGCGGAACGGCGCCACTCGGCATAACTCATGGCGGCCGAGGAGGCAGGAAGCTGGGCACAGGTCGCCGCAGTGGGTGCCGCCGTCGGGAAGGAGGCAGGGGTGTTCATCAGGAACAGCGGCGACTGTTCCGGGTCCCACACCCGACCGGGCCCGTGAGGGGCGGGGTCGATGATGATGAGGCGAAGCGGGCGGGTACGGGCCGCATCCGCGGTGATGCGTTCGAGGTGGGACAGCAGACGCTCCAGGAATGAGGTGCCGCGGGGTCCGGCGCCGACGACGGCGATCACATGCTCCTGAGGACTCTGCATACGGCTCAGCCTACTGAAAGGGCGAGGACAGGACCGATGGCCCCAGGGGTGGACTTTGATCTGGACGACGACCTCGCGCTAGGCTTATGAGTCGCATCTGCTGGGTGTAGACCCGATGATGCGGGGAGGCGTGCCAGAGCGGCCGAATGGACTTCACTGCTAATGAAGGGTCCGGCTAACACCGGACCGGGGGTTCAAATCCCCCCGCCTCCGCATTCAGACCCCCGTCTGACCTGGGAAAACAGGTTGGCGGGGGTCTCTTGTTGTCATGAGCTCCCCCATGTGGATCAGAGGCTATGGCAATGGGCGCGTGTATGAGCTGGGCGTCTCAGCGCTGCACGGCACCAGCCGTGACCCGGGTATGAGAAATCCACGTTCCCTTTTCAGTCACGGCCGGCCCCGCTGAGCCCGGAAATCCCCTGATCCGTGACTGCAAAAGCAACCTCGATTCCCCGGACCATCGAAGCACAGGGGCGCAGGGCCCCTGCAGCACTCCCGCGCCCCTCAAACTCCCCTCACCCGTCGAACACAGTCCCCGCCTGCGGCCGGGTGTTGACATGAAGCTCAAAGACATCGGGCCGTCCGTAGTGACCAGTGACGTCAAGGTCGAAATGCCCACGGGTACGCGCCTCCTGCGAGACTTCGGCGTAGAGGATCGTCTCCTCCTCGTAGACCGGCCCCGCCAGCACTGTACCCAGCGGGTCGATGATGACGCTGCCACCGCGGATCACCCACTCCGCGTTGCCGACCTGCGGCGGGAACTCAGTGCCCTCCGGGTAGGCCGACTTCGGCAGCGCCTGGCAGGCTGAGAGGACGAAGGTACGCCCCTCCAACGCGATATGCGTCATCGTGGACTGCCATACGGCGCGGTCGTCAACTGTCGGCGTGCAGTACAGGTCGACACCCTGGGCGTACATCGCCTGGCGCAGCATCGGCATGTAGTTCTCCCAGCAGATCGCCGTGCCGACCCGACCGGCGGAGGATTCGGCAGTATCGAGCGTGGAGCCGTCGCCGAAGCCCCAGATCAGCCGCTCACTGGCGGTGGGCATGAGCTTCCGGTGATTGCCGACAACGCCCGCCTGCGGGTCGATGAGCACCGCCGTGCAGTACAACGTGTCGCCGAATCGTTCGATGATCCCGAGCACCACGAAAACCCCAGCTTCTGCCGCGGCTGCCGCCAGCGTCTCCAGTTCGGGACCGCCGAGGGTGATCGCCCCGTTAGCGTATTCACGGTATTCCTCGCGCCCCAGCGGGGTCCGCGTGCCGACCACAGTGTCGAACCTGCTCCCCTTGGGGTAGCCGCCGATGAAGGCTTCCGGGAACACGGCGACCTCGGCCCCGTGGGCCCCGGCCTCACGGATGAGCTTCTCCGCCTTGACCACAGTGGCGGGAGTATCACCGATGACGGGGTAGGTCTGGACGACGGCGACTGTACTCATGACAGCTTCTTTCTCTGGGCGGAACATGGGGCTCACCCCATCACACTCGATGAGCCGCTTTCAGGGAAGTGCTCGGCGCCTGGAGCTCTTCTGCGCTCAGGGCACCTCGATCTCGACATCATCGCCGAACCACTCGGACGTCGCCTCGTGATAGGTCCCATCATGCAGTGACATGGTCAACCACTGGTCGACGTAGTGTGCGAACACCGTGTCACCGCGGGGCAGCATGTACGCCTTCTCAAAGTAGTCGAAGGGTTCGTCCGGGTTGACCGCGCAGAGTTCCTCGTACTCGTTGGCCACCCAGAGCACCTCTGATCTGTCCGTGGTCATGACGTCGGCGTTGCCCTCGGCCAGCTCATCGAAGATGGTCAGGTTGTCGTGGGTGACCAGGTTCCCCTCCGGGTAGTGCTCCTCGGCGAAGATCTGGTTGGTCCCGCCGCTGGGCATGATCGAGGTGACCTCGGGATCGTTGATCTGGTCGATCGTGCGATAGTCGTCGACATTCTCGCACCGGGTGATCGGGGTCTTCCCGTCGGCCATCAGCGGCCTGCTGAAGAACACCTGCTGCGCCCGGTCAGCGTTGATGGAGATCCCGCCGACGGCGATGTCGCAGTCGGCGAGGTAGTCATCCATGAGGTCGTCCCAGCTGGTGCGGACCCATTCGATCTCCACACCCATCTCCTCCGCTAGGCCGCGCACCATGTCGATGTCGATCCCCTCGTACTCATCGGCCTCTTCGTCGTATTCGGTGAAGGGCGGGTAGTCGCCTGTGGTGCAGACATCGAGCACACCCTCCTCCAGGACCGCATCCAGGCGCGAGTCACCACCGGTTTCTGCGCCCTCGGCACCACCCTCCGCGCTCTCGCTGTCATGGGAACCTGCCCCTCCGCAGCCACTGACCAACAGCCCGGCGAGCGCAGTTCCGGTGAGCACAGTGACGTGGCGGCGGATCATGTGGCGCCCCTTCTCGATGGCGGATAAGTCAGGATGTGGGATACACCACACCCAAATGAATGTCAGTTTCGTCATCGATCGCAGTGCTGTCAATCCTCCGGCCATGAGACCTCTCTGGATTCGGTGCAGCCTGCGGTGACATGATGACCACGCATACCCGCCCGCCATGAGCCACCGGATACCGCGCAGGAGCCTCTATGCCCGAAGGCGATACCGTCTTCCGTCAGGCTGCTCAGCTTCATCGCGCGCTGACAGGGCACAGGCTGAAAAGCTGCGATCTGCGCGTCCCGGACTACGCCACGGTGGACCTGACCGGACACAGGATCGACGATGTCACCGCCCACGGGAAATACCTGCTCATCCATACCGGCGGGATGATCATCCGCTCCCACCTGAAGATGGACGGGGTCTGGCACCTCTACCCTCTGGCTGATGGCACACCACGATGGCGGCGCCCGGGTCACACGGCACGCTGCATCCTCTCCACTGCCGAGCATCAGGCCGTGGGCTTTGCGCTGGGGGAACTCGTCGTCTTCCCCGCGATGGAGCTGTCACAGCAACAAAGTCATCTCGGACCCGATCTCCTCGGTGCGGACTGGGATCCTCAAGAAGCGGTGCGTCGCCTGCGATCACGGCCGGAACGCCCCATCGGGCTTGCCGTTCTGGATCAGCGGTATCTCGCGGGGATCGGCAATGTCTATCGCAATGAGATCTGCTTCCTCCACGGAGTCCACCCGGCTACCCCAGTCGCAGAGGTGGTGGATCTGCCGGGCATCGTGGACACCGCGCACCGGCTCCTGCAGGTCAACCGGCTCCGCTCACGGAGGGTCACCACCGGCAGCGCGACGGCGGCGGTGCGCAGCTGGGTCTACGGCCGGGACGGCCAGCTATGCCTGCGCTGCCGCGGGCGCATCCATCGCGCAGAACTCGGCGAAGAGCAGGACCGACGCCGGGGCCGCACCGACCGCATCATCTTCTTCTGCCCGCACTGCCAACCCCAGACATGATCGAGTCCCCGATTTCCGATGCTTCTGAGGCCATTGTGGCCTCGACACGCCCCGGAAATCGGGGACTCGATGACGAACCGGGTACCTCAGGCGGCCATCTCACCGCCCCGGGACCCTGCCGAGGAACCCTGAGGCCGACGACCACCGACCTGCTCCGGAGCCTCCTGCTGGGAAGGCGCCTGCGAGACCGCCGAAAGGCACTGCTCATAGGCCGGGACGGTCAAGAACGCCGGGAACTCCTTGGCCAGGGCTGAGGCGACGAAGAGCTCACGGGCCTCATCGAACCGGTCACCGGCGCTGCGGGGCAGCTGAGAGAAGACGTCGTCGACGAGCTCCTCCACCCAGCGGCGCGTCACCCGGCGCATCGTGCCGTCGTCGCTCATCCGCGCCTGGGCTCCGGCATCGATCCACTGCCAGATCTGCGAGCGTGAGATCTCCGCCGTGGCCGCATCCTCCATGAGCCCGTGGATCGCCGCGGCACCCGAACCGCGCAGCCAGGAATCCATATACCGGATACCGACGTCGATGTTGGTCCGGATGCCGGCCTCGGTGATCTCACCCTCCGTCGCACCGACGTTGAGCAGACCTTCCGCATCAGGGACGACGTCCTGGCGGGTCCGTGTGCGGATCTGATGCGGACACCCGCCGAGGACCTCGTCGAAGGCCTCCCGGGCGATCGGCACCAGATCCGGGTGGGCGACCCAGGAGCCGTCGAAGCCGTCAGTGGCCTCGCGCAGCTTATCGGCGTGGACCTTCTCCAGTGCCGCGGTATTGGCCTGCGGGTCCCGACGGTTCGGGATCTGAGCCGCCATTCCACCGATCGCCGAGGCTCCACGCCGGTGGCAGGCCCGGACCAGCTGCTCCGTGTAGGCCCGCATCATCGGCGCGGTCATCGTGACCTGCACTCGGTCGGGCAGCACGTACTGCGCACCGCGGTCGCGGAACATCTTGATGATCGAGAAGATGTAGTCCCAACGCCCGGCGTTGAGACCGGCGGCGTGCTCGCGCAGCTCGTAGAGGATCTCCTCCATCTGGAACGCCGCGGTGATCGTCTCGATCAGCACGGTCGCCCGGATGGTGCCCCGCTCCAGGCCGAGGTAGTCCTGCGCGGCGCAGAACACCTCGTTCCACCACCGGGCCTCCCGGTAGTGCTCCAGTTTGGGCAGGTAGAAGTAGGGACCGCGTCCGCGGGCGATGAGCTCCTGGGCGTTGTGGAAGAAGTAGAGCCCGAAGTCCATCAGCGCCCCGGCGATCGGCTCACCGTCGATGAGCAGATGATCTTCCATCAGGTGCAGCCCGCGGGGCCGGACGTTGATGGTGGGGATCCGCTCCTCAGGCTCCGGGTCCAGGCGGTAGCGCTTACCGGCCTCGGTCCGGAAGTCGATCTGGCGACGGATCGCGTCACGCATGTTGATCTGCCCGCAGACCACGTTCTCCCAGGCGGGGGTCGAGGAGTCCTCGAAGTCGGCCATCCACCCCAACGCCCCGGAGTTCAGCGCGTTGACGGTCATCTTGCGGTCCACCGGACCGGTGATCTCCACCTGCCGGTAGTTCAGGCCCGGCGCCAGCGGTGCGACCTTCCAGGTGTCGTCCTCACGGATCGCCCGGGTCTCCTCCGGAAAGTCCGGGGTCCACCCTTCGGAGATGCGCGCTTTGACCTCTTCCCGGTCGGCGAGCAGCTCACGACGGCGCGGCTCGAAGGTGCGGTGCAGGTGGGCGAGGAACTCCAGTGCCTCGATGGTGAGCACCTTACGCTGGCCGCGGACCTGGTGTCCGCGCAGCGTGATGCCGTTGACGGTGACTTCGGTGTCGGCTGAATACATGATGTGCTCCTACTCAGAGGCTGTGCTTCCGGCCCGGCGGCTCACCGCCGGACCGGAAGATTCAGGTGGTTCAAGGGGGTGGGCGGCGGGCCCGCTCCTTGTGGGGCGGACCCGCCACGATGATCAGTGGAACTGTCCGGCTTCGGTGGATCCGGCCAGCGCGAGCGTGGACCCGTCGGGGTTCAGCGCGGTGGAGATCGCGTCGAAGTAGCCGGTGCCGACCTCACGCTGGTGCTTGGTGGCGGTGTAGCCGTTGGCCTCGTCGGCGAACTCCCGCTCCTGCAGCTCCACGTAGGCCGACATCTGGCGTTCCTTGTAGCCGCGTGCCAGGTCGAACATGGAGTGGTTCAGGGCGTGGAAGCCGGCCAGGGTGATGAACTGGAAGGTGTAGCCCATCGCCCCGAGCTCCCGCTGGAACTTCGCGATGGTCTCGTCGTCGAGGTTCTTCTTCCAGTTGAACGACGGCGAGCAGTTGTAGGCCAGCATCTGGTCCGGGTATTCGGCCTTGACCGCTTCGGCGAAGCGCCGGGCGAGCTCGAGGTCCGGGGTGCCGGTCTCCATCCAGATCAGGTCCGAGTAGGGGGCGTAGGCCTTGGCGCGGGCGATGCAGGGCCCGATGCCGTTGCGCACCTTGTAGAAGCCCTCTGCGGTGCGTTCGCCGGTGAGGAACTCACGGTCCCGTTCATCGACGTCGGAGGTGATCAGCGTCGCGGCCTCAGCGTCGGTGCGGGCGACGATCACCGAGGGAACATCGGCGACGTCGGCGGCCAGGCGGGCGGCGTTGAGGGTGCGCACATGCTGTCCGGTGGGGATGAGCACCTTGCCGCCGAGGTGGCCGCACTTCTTCTCAGAGGCCAGCTGGTCCTCCCAGTGCACACCGGCGGCACCGGAGGTGATCATCGACTTCATCAGCTCGTAGGCGTTCAGCGGGCCGCCGAATCCGGCTTCGGCGTCGGCGACGATCGGCACCAGCCAGTCCTCCACGGACTGCACGCCTTCGGCGCATTCGATCTGATCGGCCCGCAGCAGGGCGTTGTTGATCCGGCGGACCACCTGCGGCACTGAGTTGGCCGGGTACAGGGACTGGTCCGGGTAGGTGTGGCCGGAGAGGTTCGCGTCAGCGGCGACCTGCCAGCCGGAGAGGTAGATGGCGCGCAGCCCGGCCTTGACCTGCTGCACCGCCTGGTTACCGGTCAGCGCGCCGAGGGCGTTGGTGTACTGGCCGCTGCTGTGCTCGGAGGTCAGCTGCTCCCACAGCTTCTCGGAGCCGCGGCGGGCCAGCGTGTGCTCCTCCTGCACTCGTCCGCGCAGCTTGACCACTTCTTCGGCGGTGTAGGTGCGCTCGACGCCCTGCCACCGGGGGCTGGTGTCCCAGTCGTGGCGGATCTGCTCGGCGGAAGCGGGTGTCTGCTGCTGTCCCATGATCTGACTCCTTCGTCATCGTCGTCATCATCTGTGACGTCTTCTCATTGAGCTGGATCGTCGTCTCAGCTGCCCCGCTGTGGGGCTTGTGATGACTACTCTCTCGGTCCGCCACCGGTGCCACGAGGGGTGAACGAAGAAAAGTTCCGCGGGAGATGACAGGGACATCAGAGGTGCATTTTTTGCGTTCCTTGCCACTAGAACCTCGATAAATCCTCGTGATGGGTGAATAAAGCTCGCTTCTTGACAGTTCCGCGTGGACATCCACGTAGAGACCGTGCCATAGTCCTGCCATGGCACACCCTTCCGCCGCACCAGGGACGAACCACCGCAGCGCTGATGACACCGCCGAGCAGTGGGACGCCGTCGTCCTCGGGCGGCGCCTGCGTCACCTGCGCGCTGAACGGCACCTGACGTTGGACGCCCTGGCCGAGAAGGTCGGGACCACCGGTTCGCACCTCTCCTTGGTGGAGAACGGCCGACGCGAGCCGAAGCTGTCCCTGCTGGCCGAGTTGGCCACCGCCCTGCGCACCAGCGTCGATGCCCTGCTTTCCTCAGAGGCACCGACCCGCCGCGCCGCCCTGGAGATCGCCGTGGAGAAGGCCCAGCGCACCCCGCACTACGCCTCCCTGGGCCTGCCGAGCGTGAAGATCACCCCGCGGACCCCGACGGATGTGCTCGAGGTGATCGACGGGCTCCAGCAGGAGCTGCGGCGGCGGATGGAGGAGCAGGCCGCCACGCCGGAAGAGGCACGGCGGGCCAATGTGGAGCTGCGCGAGGAGATGAAGGCCCGGGGCAACCACTATCCGGAGCTGGAGCAGCAGGCCCAGCAGCTGCTGGCCGCCGTCGGCCATTCCGACGGTCCGCTGAGCCACCACGCCGTGGCTGATATCGCCGAGCATCTGGGATTCACCGTGCACCTGGTCTCCGGGCTGCCGCATTCGACTCGCTCTGTGACGGACCTGAAGAACCGGCGCTTCTACCTCTCCCGCGCCGGGACGCCGGGACACGAACCCCGTTCGGTGCTGCTGCAGGCCATCGGCGCCTATGTGCTGAACCAAGGTGAACCGGAGGACTACTCCGACTTCCTCCGCCAGCGGGTCTACACCAACTACTTCGCTGCCGCCCTGCTGATGCCGCAGAAGGAGACGGTGCGGTTTCTGCGCGCCGCCAAGGACCGCCGGGACCTGGCCATCGAAGATCTCCGCGACATCTTCGGGGTCTCCTATGAGTCAGCGGCCCACCGGTTCACGAATCTGGCCACCGAGCATCTGGGGATCCACTGCCACTTCCAGAAGGTCCACGAGTCCGGGATCATCCACAAGGCCTACGAGAACGACGAGGTGACGTTCCCGTCCGACCACATCGGCGCGATCGAGGGCCAGCAGGTCTGCCGGTACTGGACCTCCCGGGAAGTCTTCGGCATCAGCGACCATTTCCGGGCGTTCAACCAGTACACCGACACCCCCTCCGGCACGTTCTGGTGCACGGCCGTGGTGGAGGGACATTCCTCAGGGCTGTATTCGCTCTCGATCGGGGTGCCCTTCGACGACGCCCGCTGGTTCCGCGGCAAGGACACCACCTCACGCTCGGTCTCCCGCTGCCCGGACCCCACCTGCTGCCGGCTGCCCTCCCCCGAGCTGGAGTCCGCCTGGGGCGGCAACGCCTGGCCCGCAGCACGCGCCAATGCCCACCTGCTGGCGGCGATGCCCTCGGGCGCCTTCCCCGGGGTCAATGAGGTGGAGGTCTTCGAGTTCCTGCAGCGTCAGGCCGAGCGGGACTGAGCAAACCTGACGCTCTGCCTACCTCTACCGGCGCCCTGTTTCAGCCCCGCACCTCAGCCGCGACCGGTGAGATCAAGGGCCGCGGACACCACGGATTCGACGTCGATGCCGTGGATCCGGTGGGCCTGGGTCATCGACGAGGCCTGCCCGAACTCGGTGACACCGAGGTTCCGGGTGCGGTCTCCGCGGGCCCCGGCGAGGAACGCCAGAGTATGCGGATGCCCGTCGAGCACGGTGACCAGCGGAGCCGGGGCCTGGGCGGGGAACAGTTCATCGACGATGGCCGAACGCCGCGACTCCGCGACCCGTCCACGGTCCTGCAGCGAGCGGAACACCCGGCTCGGGCTGGTCAGACACACCACACCGGCGCTAACGCCCATCTCACGCAGGCGCTCGGCGGCACGCAGGACTTCGGGCATGATCGCACCGGCACCCACGAGGGTCACCTCATCCTGTGCCGCGGGCTGCTCACTCATCCGGTACCCACCGGCGACGACCTGCCGACGTCGGCGCTCGCGCAGCAGCGGGTCATCCGGCACACCGGCCAGCGACTGCTCGATCGGCCGGGTGGAGAGTCGGAAGTAGGCCGCCTCGCCGCCGTCGGACTCAGGCAGGTGAAGCCGCCGCATCGCCTCGAGCATCGTCCATTCCAGATCCTGGGCGAAAGCCGGCTCCCAACTGGTCAGCCCGGGCACCTCCAGAGTCGCCGACGGGGTGTTGAAGGACTGGTGCGCACCACCCTCCGGCGCCAGCGTCACCCCTGAAGGGGTACCGACGATGATGGACCGTCCACCCGCGTAGAGGCTGAACGTCCACGGCTCCAGCGCCCGGTTGATGAAGGGATCGTAGAGCACGCCGATCGGGATCAGCGGACGTCCCCAGCGTTGGCCGAGTGAGCCGAGCTCACCGGCCAGGCTGACCAGGTTAACCTCAGCGATGCCCAGCTCGATGTGACGGCCGCGGCGGCCCTCCTGCCAGCGGAGCATGCGTTCACGGTCATCGGCGAACCAGTCGTGGCGCCCGGCGATGGACCACACACCGGATTTGTTGATCCACCCGCCGAGGTTCGTCGACGTCGCCACATCCGGGCTGACCGTGGCCACGTGAGCGGCCACCTGTGGGGCGGCCCGGACCATATCGGAGAGCAGCCGCCCCAGCTGGGTCTGTGTGGAGGTCACCGCCTTCGGAGACCAGCCCAGTTCCGCGGGAACCTGCGGGACGGGCTGATCGGTGACCGGTTCACGGTGCAGCCGCTGCGCGGCGGCGGCCACCAGCTGACCGGCCGCAGAGTCAGGAGCGAACCGATGCCACGGGTCATCCAGCGTCATCCCCGACGCCTCAGCAAGATCCTGCATCTGGTCCTCGGTCAGCTGGGCCGCGTGGTTGCCCGGATGCCCCTCTGTGGCCAGTCCGCGGCCTTTGATCGTATAGGCGAAGATCACCGTGGGACGGTCCTTCGACACCTCACCGAAGGTCTCGGTGAGTCGGCCCAGATCATGACCTCCCAAGTCCCGGACGGCTTCGGCGAGGTCCGCGTCGCTGAGCGGAGCCAGCAGCTGGGCCAGAGCCTCGGCGTCCTCGCCGACGCCTGCGAGGATGCGCTCACGCACTTCACCCGGGTGAGAGCGCAGCAGACGCTGGTACTCCCCATTGGGCATCTGGTCCATGCGCCGCTCGAGGAGCTCGCCGCCGTCACGGGCGAAGAGCTCCCGCAGACGGCGCCCCCATTTGACGGTGAGCACCTGCCAATCAGCGGCACCGAACATGCCCTGCAGCCGGCGGATCTGAACATCCGGGATGACCCGGTCCAGCGACTGGCGGTTCAGGTCCACCACCCAGAGCACGTTGCCCAGGCCGCGGACCTCCGGATCGATGATCGCCTCCCAGACCGCGCCCTCGTCGAGCTCGGCATCACCGAGTAAGGAGATGAATCGCCCGGCCTCCGGGGTGGTCGCCGGGAAGCGGTCTGCCAGATGCCGGTGGGACAGCGCGGCCCACAGCGGTGCGGTGGCCCCGATCCCGACGGAGCCGGTGGAGAAGTCCACCGTATCCGGGTCCTTCGTCCGCGAGGGGTAGGGCTGCAGCCCACCGCGAGCGCGCAGCGTGGTCAGCCACTTCTCCTCGAGATCACCGAGCAGGTAGTTCAGCGCGTGCAGCACCGGCGAGGCGTGCGGCTTCACCGAGACCCGGTCCCGGCCGGTCAGCTCCGTCAGATAGAGGGCCGTCATGATCCCGACCATCGAAGCTGAGGAGGACTGGTGTCCGCCGACCTTGATGCCGTCGGGATTCTCACGGCCGCGGTTGGCGGCATCGATGATGCTGGTGGCCAGCCACAGCACCCGCTGGGCGACCTCGTCGAGCACTTCGGCGTCGGCGGTGGCCCGCAGCGGGCGCTCATTGGCGCTGGGCGGGTCCACCTGGGCGGAGGTCTCGAACTGGGCGTGCTCCTCGACGTCTCGCGTCATCTCAGGCTCCTCAGAGGGTCTTCAGCGGGTGCGTGCGGGCTCACTCGAAGATTGAGCTGTAGGCGTTCAGGGCGAGCTGGCCGCCCAGGTGCGCGTACAGCACAGTGTTCTCCTCGGTCAGCTCACCGTTGCGGATCAGCCCGTACAGTCCGGCCATGGACTTGCCTTCGTACACGGGGTCGAGGATGACTCCCTCGAGCTCACCGGTGGTGCGGATGGCCTCGATCGTGGAGTCATCCGGGATGCCGTAGGCGGGGCCCTCCCAGCCCGAGCGGATGATGACCTCGTCGTCGCGGATCTGGCGCCCGAGTCCGATCTGCTCGGCAGTGGTGTTGGCGATGCGGGTGACCTGGTCCACCGTCTTCTCCAGGGTGGCGGAGGCGTCGATGCCGATGACGCGCCGCGTCCGGCCCCCGGCGTCTTCGATCTCGGCGAAGCCGGCGATCATCCCGGCCTGGGTGGAGCCGGTGACCACGCAGACGATGATCGTGTCGAAGAACTCCCCGGTCTCGGCCTCCTGGGCGACGACCTCGTGAGCCCAGTTGGCGAATCCGACGCCGCCCAGCCGGTGCTCGGAGGCGCCGGCGGGGATCGGGTACGGCTTGCCTCCGGCTTCTTCGACCTCGGCCAGGGCCTGCTGCCAGGAGTCGCGGATGCCGATGTCGAAGCCGGCGTCGTCGAGCCGGACGTCGGCACCCATAATGCGGGAGAGTTCGATGTTGCCGACCTTGTCGTTCACCGGGTCGTCCCAGTCCACCCAGCGCTCCTGCACCAGCCGAGCCTTCAGCCCGAGGTGCGCGGCCACGGCGGCGACCTGGCGGGTGTGGTTGGACTGGTAGCCGCCGATGGAGACCAGCGTGTCTGCGCCGGATTCGAGGATGTCTGGGACGATGTAATCCATCTTGCGGGTCTTGTTCCCGCCGAAGGCGAGCCCGGAGTTGACGTCCTCGCGCTTGGCGAAGATGCGCGGGCCGCCCAGGTGCGCGGCGAGACGCGGCAGCTCGTGGATGGGGCTGGGGCCGAACGTCAGGGGGTAGCGGGGCAGATCGCGGGTGGCCATGGGGCACCTCCAGTGGGGAGCGGACGACGATTCCGTATGCAATATATTGCATGACGTATGACTTATCATGGCATAGGTCACACCGATGCGATACCCCTTCAGCCCAGGAGTCCTCCGAGATGCCGTTCCCTCCGGTGCGTGGAATCCACGCGCGGCGCCTGCTCCGCGATGAGGTCTACGACTCGATCCGCGACGCCGTCGTCGTCGGGGACCTCGCACCGGGCGAACAGCTGCGTGATGGCGAGCTGGGCGAATGGCTCGGCGTCTCCCGGACCCCGGTGCGTGAGGCCCTGCTGCGGCTGGCTCAGGCCGGGCTGGTGGAGGCGGATCCGGGGCGGACCACCAAGGTCGCCCCGATCGACCCGGAGACCTTCACCCACTGCCGGGAGATCGCCGCGGAACTCTATGCTCTGGCGGCCCGGCGGGCGGTCGTCGCCCTGACGGACGAGCAGCTGGATCAGATGGCGTGGGCGAACACACAACTCCAGGACGCCCTGAACGCCGGGGATCCGATGGCGGCGATCACCGCTGACGATGCTTTTCACAGTGTGCCGGTGACCGCGAGCGGGAATCCGCTGATCGCCACCCAGCTGGAGACGGTGACACCGTACCTGCGGCGCGGAGAGTACTTCCACTTCGGCACCTGGGCCGGTGCGCGTTCGCCTGAACAGCATGAACAGATCCTGGCGGCCCTGAGAGCCGGCGACGGCGAGCGCGCCGCGGCGCTGACCCGGGAGAACTTCGGCGGGCTGGAGCTGCCGGCCGCGTCAGAATGACTGCGGCGACTAGGCTCGGAGTATGAGCATCCGGGTCCTGGCGGTGGGGAAGAAACACGAGAAGTGGGCCGTCGACGGCATCGAGCGGTACACCGATCGGCTGCGCAAACCCTATGACCTGGAGTGGAAGCTGCTCCCCCACTCCTCGCGGGACCAGGAGGCTGCACGGGCTGAGGAGTCTGCGCGGATACTGGACATGATCAGGGCACAGGAGCATGTCATCCTGCTCGATGAACGCGGAAGGAACCTCAGCTCCCCGGAGCTGACCCGGCATCTGCAGGGGCGTTTCGACCTCGGCGCCACTGTGGCGGTGGTCATCGGCGGAGCCTACGGGGTCGATGAGCGGCTGCGTGGTCGGGCCGATCTGGTGTGGTCGCTCTCGAAACTGGTGTTTCCGCATCAGCTGGTGCGCATGATCCTCGCCGAGCAGGTCTACCGCGCCCAGGAGATCTCCGCCGGGAGGCCGTACCACCATGTCTGAGATGTCTGATCTCGCAGTCGACTCCCCCGACTCACCCAACTGCCCCGGCGTCGTCGGGATCCTCGGGGCAGGGCGGGCTGGGACGGCCTTCGCGCGTGCACTGCTCAGAGCCGGCTACGAAGTGGATATCGCCGGCACCCGGCCGCCGAAGGCGCTGCGCCATCACCTGAGGATCTACGCCCCCGGGGCTCAGGCAGTAGACGCTGACGATGTCGCGGCCCGTGCGCGTGAGCAGGAACGGGCTGTGGTGATCCTCGCGGTGCCGCAGGAGGACCTCGACGAGGTGGAGGCCGATTGGGCCGACGGCTGCGTGATGGTCGATGCCACGAACGCCTGGCACCACGAGATCCTGCCCGACTGGCTCCAGCGGGCTGTGGACACCGATCAGCCGACCTCGACGGCGATCGCCGCGCGGTTCCCCGGAGCGCGTACCGTCAAAGCCCTGAACCACATCGCCCACGCGGATTTCGACGATATCCGCCCTGAGCTGCCGCGGGATCAGCGGCGGGCCGCGGGAGCCGCCGGTGACGTCGATGCTGACCGCGGGATGGTGATGGCGATGCTGGACCGGATGGGCTTCGATCCGGTGTCGATGGGCCCGCTCGGCGCATCCCGGATCATGGAGCCCGACGGCCCTCTTTTCGACCGGCGGCTGCGGCGCGAGGATCTGCTGCGACGGCTCAGGTGAACCGACCACCGAACCTCTGCGGAACTGAGAGAGACCGTCGAGATCATATCCGACTCGTCGGGTTCCTGCGGCTGCCTGTTCAGTCGGTAGAGGTCACGCGTCAGTCGGTAGAGGTCACGCGTCAGTCGGTAGAGGTCACGCGCGGCTCCCACGAACGATCCTCGACGCTCGCAAGGCTCCACCTCATGTGGCGATCAGAACTAGCCCCAGCCAAAAGTCTCAGAAGCAGCGTAGAAGAGAAAGAAAACACCCATCGGCGGGGCGAACACTGCTGGAATGATCAAGAGTGAACCGTCAGCGAGGGGCCCCTCCGGCCCACCCCGCAGGACGGGGGTGAACTTTCGCATCCCACTGCCGAGGAAACGGCGGTGTCGGTACATGAGGACGCCTCCCACGATGAAGGCGAGTCCAACGACCCAAAAGATCCAAACCATCTCGTCCATGCCGGGACCCTACCCCAGAGTCAATTCACCGCTGCGACATCCGACGCCTCGGACGGTGTTGTTTTCTGAACAGTCCACCGAGCGGAGAACGTTCGGAGCTGCACTCGGGGGCATGACTTCGAGATTAAGGGCAGGACGGCCTCACACTCCAGATCCAGATCACACAGACCTCTCGGACATGACAACACCGGCGGCCGCTCACTGGGCCGCAGCCATCAGCTGCTCCGCTAGCGCCCGGGCGGCGCGGAGGTGGTCGACGCCGGTGTCGATCCCCCGGTGTGCGATGCCGCCCTCGAGGAGCAGGAAGAGGTGTTCACCGAGTTCGGCGGGCGCCGCGTCCGCGAGGTCAACCTCGACCAGTCGACCGACCTCCTCACGGACCTGTCGTTTGTGGTCCATCACCACCTGCAGGCCGGGATGTCCGTCCGGGAGCTCACCGGCGGCGTTGAGAAAGGGGCACCCGTGCCCGGGGTGGTCTGACGCGGCGAGGTAGGCGTCGAAGACTGCAAGGACGGCTGG
This sequence comes from Nesterenkonia aerolata, assembly GCF_031470965.1. Classification (NCBI taxonomy): domain Bacteria; kingdom Bacillati; phylum Actinomycetota; class Actinomycetes; order Micrococcales; family Micrococcaceae; genus Nesterenkonia; species Nesterenkonia aerolata. Next base: position 377,348 of record NZ_JAVKGR010000001.1, read on the forward strand.
GGCCGCGGCACATGCGAGCCTCTGCTGCAGCTGCGCCCACCACTGCTCATGCCGGCGCCGCAGATACGCCTCGACCAGCGCATCTTTTGACCCGAACCGGTCATAGAGCGTCCGCTTGGTCACGCCGGCCTCGGTCGCGATCACCTCCACACCCACGGCGTGGATCCCACGGACGCTGAAGAGCCGCTCGGCGGCATCAAGAGTCTTGACGGCACCCGGGGTGGGCCTCGTGGTCTGCGTCCGAAGCATGGCTCTCTCCATCGTTGACTTCACCGATCAGTATAGCTAGCGTTGAGGCGGTTCACCGATCGGTAAACTTTTCGGCGGGAGGTCAGCATGCGTCAAGCGGGAACTCTGCCCACTCGGGGAGCACTGCACCTCACGGTCTCCGGCGCCTGCCTGATCGCGGTCTGTTACGGCCTGGCGCGCTTCGCCTACGAACTATTCCTTCCCGGCATGCGGGAGGAGTTCGCCCTGAGCGCCGGCACCGCCGGAGTCATCGCGGCGTCCAGCTACGCGGCCTACTGCGGGGGGGGGGGGGATCGTAGCCTCCGCAGCGCTGACTCCACGGTTGGGGGCCCGCGCCGTCGCCGTCGCAGCAGGAGCCCTGGCCATGCTCGGCTGCACGCTGATCGCAACCGCACCCTCAGCAGCGGCTCTGGGGCTCGGCGTCGCCGTCGCCGGTTCCAGCACCGGGGTGGCGTCTCCCCCGCTGGCCCACGTCGTGGCGCTGCACATCAACCCTCTGCGACGCGATCGCGCCCAGACGGTGGTCAATGCCGGTACCGGCATCGGGGTCATGGTCTCCGGCCCGGTCGCCCTGCTGACCCAGGACCACTGGCGGATGGGATGGTTCGCCTTCGCCCTGACGTCGGCCGCCGTCGCCTTCTGGGTGTGGCACACCATTCCGGCCCGCTCCGGCCACGACGCCCCGGAGTCCGGCCACCGGAGGCGTCCCAGGCCGTCGGAGCTCGTCCCCAGGGGGTCACTCGCCCTCATCGCAGCGGCCGTGCTGATGGGCGCGGCGAGCGCGGCCGGATGGACCTTCGGACAGGACTTCCTCCAAGACGAGGGTGGACACGGCCGCACACTGACGACCGTGGCCTGGATCTTTCTGGGTGCAAGCGGTCTCTTCGGTGCCGTCAGCGGTGACCTGATCCGTCGCCTGTCGCTGCTCACCGCGTGGTCCTCGCTGATGCTCGTCTTCTCAGCCACTACGGCAGTGTGGGCCCTCTGGCCGCAGAACCCTCTGGTGGCGGTGAGTGCCTCAGCCGTCTTCGGAGCCCTTTACGTCGGGCTCACGGGCTTACTGCTGGTGTGGGGCACACGGCTGTACATCGACCGACCATCGACCGGTGTCGGCATCGCGTTCCTGGCCATCGCGCTGGGACAGGCAACGGCCACCCCGATCCTCGGTGCGGTCGCAGACCTCAGCTCGATGTCCGAAGCCTTCCTCGTCAGCGCCGTCATCGCACTGATCGGAAGCCTCGTCCGCGGAGCACGAGGCACCGTGTCAGAGGTGGATGCCTAGAGTTGTCCCATGACCGATGCGCAGGATCACCCCACCGGGGCACACGTCGAGCCTGAGGCTGCCGACGACGTCCTGGAGCTCTTCACCGAGCCCACACGTGAGTGGTTCCGTGCGGCATTCGGCGCCCCGACGGCGGCTCAGGCCGGTGCATGGCGGGCGGTCTCCGAGAGGAAGAATGCCCTGGTCGTAGCGCCGACGGGTTCCGGGAAGACGCTCTCAGCGTTCCTGTGGTCGCTGGACCGACTATTCGCCGCCCCCGCTGAAGGCACCGCCGTCCTCTACATCTCTCCGCTGAAGGCGCTCGGCGTGGACATCGAGCGCAACCTGCGCAGCCCGCTGGTCGGGATCGGCCATACTGCTCGGCGCCTGGGGCAGGAGCCGAGCGAGATCAGCGTCGGGGTCCGTTCCGGGGACACCACGGCCAAGGCGCGCCGGGATCTGGTGCGCAACCCGCCGAACGTGCTGATCACCACCCCGGAATCGCTGTATCTGATGCTGACCTCCCAGGCGCGCAGCACACTGACCGGGATCTCCACTGTGATCGTCGACGAGGTCCACGCCCTGGCAGGCACCAAACGCGGCGCCCATCTGGCGCTGTCCCTGGAACGTCTCGATGCGCTCTTGGAGGCCCCCGCCCAGAGGATCGGCCTCTCCGCCACGGTGGAGCCGCGCGACGAGGTCGCCCGCTTCCTTAGCGGGCGCGCTCCGGCTGAGGTCGTCGCGCCGCCGGCGCAGAAGCAGTGGGATATCACCGTCTCGGTACCGGTGCCGGATCTGGGACGTCCCGAAGGTCTCGACGAAGGTGGAACCGACGACGCCGCCCCGATGCAGCCCTCGATCTGGCCGCATGTCGAGCATCGGATCGTGGACCTGGTCGCCCAGCGGCGCTCGACCATCGTCTTCGTGAACTCCCGCCGACTGGCCGAACGGCTCACCGGGCGGCTCAACGAGATCTGGGCGGAACGGCAAGCAGTCACCGGTGGCGGTCAAGACGACGGCCAGGCCGTCAGTCAGGACGACGAGGCCTCCGCCCTGCTGGCCCGTTCCCACCACGGCTCGGTGTCGAAGGAGCAGCGCGAGGTCATCGAGGAGGATCTCAAGGCCGGACGGCTGCGCTGTGTGGTCGCCACCTCGTCGTTGGAGCTGGGTATCGACATGGGTGCGGTGGACCTCGTCGTCCAGGTCGAATCGCCCCCTGCCGTCTCGGCCGGTCTGCAGCGTGTGGGCCGGGCGGGCCACCAGGTCGGTGAGGTCTCCGTCGGGTGGTTCTTCCCCAAACATCGCGGCGATCTGGTCTCCACCGCCGTCGTCGTGGAGCGGATGCTGGACGGTCGGATCGAGGCGCTGCACGTGCCCCGTAATCCGCTGGATGTCCTGGCGCAGCAGACAGTGGCCGCCGCGGCGCTGGAACCTCTCGACGTCGAGGATTGGTTCGAGACGGTCCGGCGCAGCGCCCCCTTCTCCTCCCTGCCGCGCTCGGCCTTCGAGGCCGTGTTGGACCTGCTCGCCGGCCGTTACCCCTCCGACCGCTTCGCCGAGCTGCGTCCGCGCATCGTCTGGGACCGCGAGGCAGGGACACTGACCGGGCGTCCGGGCGCGCAGCGCCTGGCGGTCACCTCGGGCGGCACGATCCCTGACCGCGGGCTGTTCGGGGTCTACCTCGCCGGCGGTGAGGAGTCCGGTTCGGCGCGCACCGGTGGGCGCCGTGTGGGCGAGCTGGATGAGGAGATGGTCTACGAGTCGCGGGTCGGTGATGTGTTCGCCCTCGGAGCCACCAGCTGGCGGATCGAGGAGATCACCTTCGACCGTGTCCTGGTCACCCCGGCCTTCGACCAGCCCGCAGCCATGCCGTTCTGGCGGGGTGACGGGTTGGGGCGTCCGGCTGAACTGGGACGCGCGCTCGGCGAGTTCCAGCGGCAGGTACTGGCCGAAGGCGAGTCTCCTCAGAGCAGCCGTCTGGACGGGATCGGGTTGGACCAGTGGGCCCGGGAGAATCTGCGTCGATATCTCCGCGAGCAGTCCGAGGCCGTGGGCGCGCTGCCCTCGGATACGACACTCGTCGTCGAGCGCACCCGTGATGAACTCGGTGACTGGCGCATCATCCTCCATTCCCCCTATGGACTGCAGGTCCACTCGCCCTGGGCGCTGGCGGTCGGCGAACGCCTCCACGAACGCTACGGGCTGGACGGTTCAGCGATGGCTTCCGATGACGGCATCGTCCTGCGCGTGCCGATGATGGATGAGGAGCCCCCGGGAGCAGAGCTGTTCCGCTTCGAGGCCGATGAGCTGGAAGAGCTGGTCACCGCCCAGGTGAGCTCCTCACCGCTGTTCGCGGGACGGTTCCGGGAGGCCGCGGCGCGGGCGCTGCTGCTGCCGCGGACGCATCCGGGACAGCGCACACCACTGTGGCAGCAGCGGCAGCGGTCCTCTCAGCTGCTCGAGGTCGCCGCCGGGTACCCGGACTTCCCGATGATCATGGAGGCGATGCGCGAGGTCCTCCAGGACGTCTATGACATGCCCGCCCTGCTGGACCTGATGCGCCGGATCGCCGGCCGCGAGGTCCGGATGGTGGAGTCCACCACCCACACCCCCTCCCCCTTCGCCCAATCGGTGCTCTTCGGCTATATCGCCCAGTACCTGTATGAGGGCGACTCTCCGCTGGCTGAGCGGAGGGCGGCCGCCCTGTCCGTGGATCCACAGATGCTCGGTGAGCTGCTGGGGCGGGTGGAGCTGCGCGATGTGCTCGACGCCGAGATCATCGCTGAGGCCGAAGCGTATGCTCAACGTCTGCTGCCGGCTCGGCGGTTGCGCGGTGACGAGGTCAACGGTCCTGAGTCGGTGGCTGATCTGCTCCGGCTGCTGGGACCGCTCTCGGCGGCGGAGCTGGCGCGCAGGCTGCGTCCCGAGGAGGAGGCCGAGCGCCGCGAGGACGAGCGTCCTGAGCCCAGCGGCCCAGCCCCAAAATCTGAGGACTCCGTCCTGTCCGCGTGGCAGGCCCAGCGGCACGCTGAGGCTCTGGTCACCGCGCAGCGGGCCTTCCGGATCGGGGCCGGTGCGGACACCCGGTACGCGGCGATCGAGGACGCCGCCCGGTTGCGTGATGGTCTGGGCACCCCGATGCCTCCGGGGATCCCCCAGGTGTTCCTCGAGCCCGTGGAGGACCCGCTGGGGGATCTGCTCTCCCGCTATGCCCGCACCCACGGTCCGTTCCTGACCGCTGAGGCGGCGGAGGCGCTGGGGCTGAGCACCGCCGTCGTCGAGGAGGTGTTGCACCGGTTGGCCGGCGAGTCCCGGGTGGTCGCGGGCCTGTTCCGTCCGGAGCGTGCTGAGCAGCGGAGCGCCTCGGGTGCGCAGGTCGAGGAGTGGTGTGAGGTCGAGATGCTGCGGCGGATCCGTCGTCGCTCGCTGGCCGCCCTGCGTGCCGATGTGGAACCGGTCTCCCCTGCCGCCTTCGCGGCCTTCCTGCCGGTGTGGCAGTCGGCGTCCCCGCACACCCACACTGACGGCCGGGAAGGCCTGGTGGAGGCGCTGACTCAGCTCTCCGGTGTCGCCGCCCCGGCCAGTGCCTGGGAGAGCCTGATCCTTCCTGCCCGGGTGAGGGACTATCGCCCGGCACTGCTGGATGAGCTGATCACCTCCGGGGAGGTCGTGGTCGCCGGGCGCGGAGCGCTCTCCGGCCATGATGGGTGGGTGTCTTTCCATCCGCGCGAGGATGCTGAAGCCGGGCTGCTTCCGGCGCAGGACCCGCAGGCTGAGCGCTTCGTCCCGGATGCCCGCCAACAGGCGCTGTGTGAGGTGCTCGACGGTGGCGGCGCGTGGTTCGCCGAGGCCCTGCAGGCCCGGCTCGAGGCCTCCCGCAGCGAGGTGGAGGACTCCCTGTGGGAGCTGTTCTGGGCAGGGCAGGTCCACCCTGATTCGTTCGCTCCCGTGCGTCATCGGCTCGCCGGTGGTGCCACCGCGCACCGCACGCGGAGCCGTCCTGCCCGCAGCCGCCATGCAGCACGCAGAACGGCGCTGCGCCGGGCCGTGCAGGAGCGCCGCGGGGAGCAGGCCGCGCCGGGGGCTCGCTGGGCGAGGATCACACCCGATCCCCCACCGGATCCGCAGGAACCCTCGGCTGCCCAGGCTGCGCGTAGCTACGCCCGTGCGGAGATTCTGCTGGACCGGTACGGGGTGCTGACCCGAGGCTCCGTCGCCGCTGAGCAGCAGGCGGGAGGTTTCGCAGCGGTCTACCGGGTGCTCTCAGCCGCAGAGCAGGCCGGACGGGTGCGCCGCGGGTATGTGGTGGAGCGTCTCGGTGCCGCCCAGTTCGCGCTCTCCGCCACCATCGACCGGATCCGGCAGGTCTCCGAGGCGTTGGAGGATGGCCGCGGTGCCGACGTCGTCGTATTGGCCGCGACTGACCCGGCGAACGCCTACGGCGCAGCACTGGACTGGCCGGAGCTCGAGGGCGTCAGCCACCGTCCCGGGCGCAAGGCCGGAGCCGTGGTGGTGCTGCGCGGCGGAGAGCTCATCGTCTATATGGAACGCGGTGGCAGGACCATGCTGGTCTACACCGAGGACGAGGAGGTGCTCACCGAGGTGGCCCAGCCGCTGGTGGACACCTTGCGGCAGGCCCATACCGGCAGGCTCGCGGTGGAGAAGATCAGCGGGATCTCCGCCCTGAAGCATCCCTTTGGCGATGCCCTGCGCGCAGCCGGTTTCCACACCTCCCCCTCAGGACTCCGCTTCTCAGGATGACGCTGAGGGCCCGGAATAACAGGCAGCCGTCAGTCTCAGTGGGCCACCGCCTCGACATCGGACTGCGCGGAACGGATGAAGGTGTCGGTGGTGAGCTGGCTGCGGTAGTGAACTGATGGGGTGGGGAGGACGAAGTAGACTCCTCTCCATGGCTCAGCAGGCACGATCCTCACTCGGCTGGACAGCCGCCGCCGCGTTGGTCCTGGTCGCAGTCTTCCTCTACCTACATCTCATCACCTCGAACTGCCCCACTGACAGTCTGGCCGGGACACTGGAGAGCATCCGCGCTTTCCACACCAGCGACGGCTGCTGAGACGAGACCTCCCTGATGACCGCAGCGCACGCGGGCGATACGCTGATCTCAGCCGCTCCCCCATGTCAGCTGGGGCCCTGCTGCAGAACAGGATGACGATGAGCAAAGACACTCAGAACGAGATCGAGTACACCTGGATCGCCGTCGGGGTGGCCATGGGCGTGGTCGTCGGGCTCCTGCTGTTCTTCCTCCTCGAGCCGCACATCAGTGTGGCCCTCGCGTTCGGGATTCCGCTGGGTGCAGGCGTCGGGTTGGCGTATGGGAGTTGGCGCGGCACTCGCCGAGGCTAGGCGCACCAGCGGTATGAACAGCACGTGAGGCATCACCATCGATAAGAGGCCACCACCGCGGCACCACCTCGCCGCCTCAGAAGACCCATGCGTACCCCGCTGCATACCCCACACCAACTAGGCTGGATTCCATGACGCTCTCGCTTCCGTTCCTGATGTTCCAGGGTCGAGCCCAGGAGGCCGTCGACCTCTACCTGCGCGCCTTCCCCGACGCCGAGCTCCTCGAGCTCGAGCACCACGCCGAAGGCGCCGTCGCAGAGGGCGGCGAGCCGGTCACCCCCGGCCGGGCCGGTGACAGGCTGGTGGCCACCGCGCAGCTGCGGATCGGCGGCCAGGCGATGATGATCCAGGACAGCCTGATCCGCCATGACTTCGGCTTCACCCCGGCGATCTCCTTCGCCGTGGTCGTGGACACCTCACCCGAATTCGAGGACATCGTCGAGGCCTTCACCGCCGCAGGAAGCTCCTTCCTCATGGAGCCCGACGACTACGGCTTCTCCCGCCGGTTCGCCTGGATCCAGGACCCCTTCGGCGTCTCCTGGCAGGTGAACCTTCCGCTGTCCTCCGGGCAGGAGGAATCCGCTCAGGCCCGTCCACCGGTCTGGGGCTGATCTCTCCCCCATGTCTGCCCGTCCGCCGCTTCCCGTGCGCGACGGGGTCAATCCGACACGGCTGCGCGTGCCCACGGACGGCCCCTGGCGCACCGTCCACGAGTACGTACTGGAGACCTTCGGGCACATCGACCACGGGGGCATCACCCAGCGGTTCGAAGACGGTGAGGTCGTCGATGCCGAGGCCACGCCGCTGACCACTGAGACCCCGCTCGGTGCCGTGGACTTCCTCTGGTACTACCGGTCCGTGACCGATGAGACCCCACTGCCGGTCACTGAAGAGGTGCTGTTCGAAGACGAGCACCTGGTGGTGGCGGACAAGCCGCATTTCCTGCCCACCACGCCGGCCGGGCGCTATGTGCAGCAGTCCCTGCTGGTGCGGTTGCGACGTCGGCTCGAGCTGCCGGACCTCATCCCGATCCACCGGCTGGACCGCGGCACCGCCGGGGTGGTCCTGTTCTCCAAGCGTCCCGAGACGCGCGGGACCTATCAGCTGTGCTTCGAGGATCGGCAGGTGCATAAGACCTACGAATGCGTCTCTGCCTTCACCACAGATTTCACCACCGGACACGGCTCCGATCCCCTCACTTCGGCCGAGCGTGCCGCGCGGTTTCCGCTGACGGTGCGCAGCCGAATCTCCAAGACCAAGGGGGTCGTCGTCTCCGAACGGGTCGACTACGACGTCGCCGATTCCGGCCGCCGCCCCCAGGACCGGCGCGGTCGGCGCCGCGGCCGACGTCGTACCGAGCCGGTCCCCGGAGCGAACTCCTCCTCCCGGATCGAGCTCTTGGCCCAGGGAGCAGCACCCTCCGGCAGCCGCGCACCTCACGACGTCGGACTGTTCCGGTTGACCCCGCACACGGGCAAGACCCACCAGCTGCGCATCCATATGGCCCTGCTGGGGCTGGGAATCCTCCATGACCGCTTCTACCCGGACCTGCTGGACGATGCCCCGGACGACTTCGACGCGCCGCTGCAGCTGCTGGCCCGCCACCTGAGCTTCACCGACCCGCTCACCGGCCAGCAGCGATCCTTCACCTCCCGGCGCGCGCTGTCCGAGGCACCCGTCTCGGGAGACCCCGCATGACGGCTCAGGAGCTGTTCGCCGACTGGGGCCCGTGGTTCCTGAGCATCCAGTTCCTCGCGGTGCTCATCACCGGTCCGATCCCCATCACCCCCTCTGAGATTCTGGTCATCGGGTCCGGAAGCCTGGCCGCCCACGGCTCCATCGACCTCTGGCTGGTCTGCGCCGTGACGTTCCTCGGCTGCCTGATCGGCGACATCATGGTCTACCTGATGTTCCGGCGTCCGGTGCTGCGCGTGATGCACCGGTGGCGGTGGGGTCGCGGGCTGCATCGGCGTATGCTGCGCATCACGGTGCGGATCGGCCCGCGCACCACCTGGTGGGGGCTGTTCCTCATCCGGTGGATCCCCGGCGGACGCACCGCTTCGATGGCGGCGGCCGGAATGACCCATATGGGATGGGTCGGGCTGAGCACGCAGACCGTCTTCGGGGCGGCAGTGTGGTCGGGCTGGTTGATCGGGCTGGGGTGGGGCACCGGCGCCGCCACCGGCCTCTCCCCGTGGACTAGCACACTCATCGGCCTTGTGGCAGGTACGATAGTGGGGTTCCTGATCGCCGCCGTGCTGGGTCGTCGCCGGCTGATCGGGTCTCAGCATCGTGAGCAGAGCCGAGCTGCCGGAGGGGGAATCGCATCATGACCGACCGGTCCTCCGAGGCTGCTGACCTCACGGCTGACTCCCCGGCCGAGCCGCCGCAGGATGAGTCACCGCAGGATGAGCCGCGGATGACGGTGGTCCCTGACGAGCAGGTCCGCCGCAGCCACGCCACGCCCAGCCTGGAGCCTCAGAGCCAGGACGACGCCGCAGACGAGGACTTCTTCGACGGGCTCGGCGAGCGCCTCAGCGCCGCCAGCACACGACTGCGCCAGGCCTTCCGCCGCCCGGACCCCGATGAGGTCCAGGTCCCGCATGTGGAGGGCTACCGCGGCGCCGAGGACGACGCCGACGAGCAGTACGGCCCGGACTCCGTCAATGGCGGCGATGGCCTCTACTCGCCGGCCGAGGACGAGGACTATCCCAGTCAGGACGCTGCCTGGGACACCGACGCGAGCACCGGTCCCCGCGGGTTCTGGGCCGATGACGTCGTCGAGGAGGCCACCCGCGCCGACACCGACCCGACCCGCCGGGAGTCGATCATCCCCGGCCTCAATGACCCGGAGGCCACCCAGTCCATCCCGGTGATCTCGGCGACGACCACGCGCAACAGCCGGATCAGCCTGCCCAAACCTCCCTCCGCCCAGCCCGACGAGGCGGTGGCCGAGGAGACCGAGAGCTCCGGGCGTTCCGCCAGCGAGGAGCGGCGTCGTGCGGTGATCCTGGAGAAGGCCGCCGCCATCGAGGCGGTGGCCGAGCAGGAGCGGCGTGAAGCCCAGGAGCGCGCGGACAGCGGTGTCGACGACGACGGCGCCTACACCTATATCCCCCCGTACAACCTGCCCTCCCGGGACCCGGAGCCCCGGCCGCGTGCCACCGATATGGTGCGTCAAGCGGTGGTGACCCTGGGCGTCGTCGCGGCGGCGGCTTCGGTGCTGGTGATGTGGGATTCCGCGATGTTCATCGGTGACGGGTTCACCGACCTCGTCGACGGTTGGTACTCGGGCCAGCAGGCGCTGCTGACCCCCTCGCACTGGTTCTACTGGTTCTGGCCGTTAGTGGTGGTGACCCTGCTGGGCCACGCTGTCCACCAGTGGTCCACCTCGCAGATCTCGACTCCCCGGCAGCGTCGGACGGGCTGGCTGGTCGCTCTGGCCTCCATCCTGATGCTCGTTTGGGTCCTCGCCGTCCGCGCAGACAACCTGACCCTCGCCGCTCTCGCCGCATTGGCCGCTGCACTGGCGCTCATCGACTGCATCCGCCAGTTCACGCTGCGCACCGCACGGAACTCGGCAGAGCGGCGGCTCACCGATGGCCCGGTGGGGCTGTTCACCGGCTTCGCGATGGTCCACGCCATGGGGTCGCTCTCAGCCTGGCTGACCGCGCACAACATCCATATCCCCGGGGTGCCGGACACTGTCTGGGCGCTGGCGGGGCTGGCCGTGTGTATCTGGCTAGGTGCCCTGTACTCGATGACCGAGCGCGGCCGCATCACCATCGCCCTGGGCCTGGGATGGGGGATGTTCTGGCTGGTGTTCCCCCGTCTGCTCTCGGATCTGCAGTCGGTGACGGTGGCGATCGTCGCGGCGATGGGCGCCTTCATCATCATCCTGGCGACCCAGTCCCGCAGGCATCGCATCAACTATGCCGAACGGCGCGCGGCGATGGGCCGCCCCGTCGACGACATCATCTGAAGGAGGAGCGCATGAGCGTCCGTACCCCCGATCCCAACCCGGGGTGGCTCAATGAGGCAGACCTCTACGAGGCGCGTCGGCGGCTGCCGATGGTCTACGTCGAAGCCGTGCCGGTGCGCCTGGATGCTTTGGGCTACGTCACCGAGATCGGTCTGCTCTACACCGCCGACGACGCCGGCCAGTTCAGCCGCAGTGTGGTCTCCGGGCGGGTGCTCTACCGGGAGACCATCCGCGCGGCGCTGCTGCGTCATATCGAGAAGGACCTCGGTTCGCTGGCGCTGCCTCAGCTTCCGGCCTCACCGGTGCCGTTCACAGTGGCCGAGTACTTCCCGTACCCTTCGGAGACCGGCCTGGTGGATGACCGTCAGCATGCGGTCTCGTTGGCCTTCGTCGTGCCGGTGACCGGTGAATGCGAGCCACGGCAGGATGCCCTGGAGCTGTCCTGGATGACGCCGGATCAGGCGCTGAGCCCCCATATCCAGGAGGAGTTCGTCGGTGGGCGGGACAAGCTCGTCCGCCAGGCGCTGGCGCATCTTGGCCACGTCGGCTGAGTACTGCTGGATAGAATGGTTCTCTGCCTGACGGGCACATCTGCACCGTACGCGTCCTCGAAAGAAGCCCGATGACCACACCCGCTCCCGAGAAGTCCGCCCGCCGCGTCCGGCCGCACCGCAGCCGAGCTGAGGCCGCGCCGAGGCCGCGCATCCGGATGGGACTCACCGCCTGGGCGGTCTCCTGGTTGGTGCCCACGGCGATGACCGGGGCTGTGCTGCTGGCGCTGAGCTTCGTCCCCGGGCTCGATTCCGACGGTTTCCTCACTCCGCTGATCCCGCTGATCGGCGGGGCCGCCGTCGTCATCGGCATTCCCGGCACTCTGCTGGTCACCTGGCTCTACCGCCACCACCTCTCCCCGGTGATCCATGTGCTGGGTTATGTGCTCGTCGGGCTGCTCTACGGACCGGTGGTGCTCATCGCCGGTGTGGGCGGGCTCATGCCGATGCTCATCCCGCTGATCGGGTTCCCTGCCGGAGTGCTGCTCGGGCTGGGGCGCTGGGTGGCCCAGCCGCTGGTGCGGATCGAGGATCCGAATGCTGAGCAGACGCAGGAATACCCGGAGGATGCTGAGGACACGGCAGGCACCGAGGGCACCGAGGCCGCAGAGGACTCTGTGAACTCCATGACACAGACTCCATGACACAGGCTCCATGACACAGAAGGAGACGCTATGAACGAGACGACAGCATCCCCGGCGATGACGCTGACCATCGCCGGTTCTGAGGCCACCGGCGGCGCCGGAGCCCAGGCAGATCTGAAGACGTTCCAGGAACTGGGCACCTTCGGCATCGTGGCGCTGACCTGCATCGTCTCCTTCGACCCGAAGGACGACTGGAACCACCGGTTCGTGCCCGTCGAACAGCAGGTCATCGCGGATCAGATCGAGGCGATCTTCGCTGACTACTCTGCGCAGCAGCTCGACACGATCAAGCTGGGGATGATGGGCTCCCCCGAGACGATCGAGACTGTGGCCTCCGCGTTGAGGCTCCGCCAGACCCGCCAGGTGGTGCTGGACCCCGTGCTGATCTGCAAGGGCCAGGAGCCCGGCCACGCGCTGAACACTGATAATGCGCTGAAAGCTCAGCTGCTGCCGCTGGCCACGTTCGTCACGCCGAACCATTTCGAGACCGAGCAGCTCTCCGGCATGTCCGTGCGCTCGGTGGAGGATCTGCAGGCCGCGGCCGAGGAGATCCACCGGCATTCCGGCGCTGCCGTGCTCGCCAAGGGTGGTGTGCGGCTGGAGGGCGACGACGCCGTGGACGTCTTCGTGGACTCAGAGTCCACGGAGATCCTCTCGGCGCCGAAGATCGGGGACCATGCCGTCTCCGGTGCCGGCTGTTCGCTGGCCGCTGCGGTGGCCGCCGAGCTCAGCAAGGGTGCTGCCCCTCTGGAGGCTGCCCGGCGCGCCAAGGAGTTCGTGACCGCTGGCATCCGCCAGCGTGTGGAGGGCGGCACTCCCTTCGACGCGCTGTGGCAGGGCGGTCTGCGCCGCAGCTGATCCGCTCACCGGGCCAGCGGGACCACCATCGGCGTGCCTGCCTGCGGGTCCGGGACGATCTGGCTGCGCAGCCCGAACACCTGCTCGACCAGCACCGTGGTCAGCACCTCCTGCGGCGGCCCGGCGGCGACGATCCGCCCCCGGTGCATGACCACCAGCGTGTCGGCATAACGTGCCGCCTGGTTGAGGTCATGGAGCACAGCGACGACGCTGCGGCCCTGCTCCCGCATTCTGCCGCAGATCTTCAGCACCTCGATCTGGTGGGCCAGGTCAAGGAAAGAGGTCGGTTCGTCGAGCAGCACGAACTCGGTGTCCTGGGCCAGGATCATCGCGATCCAGGCCCGTTGTCGCTGCCCTCCGGAGAGCCCTGCGACCGGCTCCGCCGCCAGTTCGGCCACACCGGTGGCCTCCATCGCCGCGGCGATCATCTCCTCGTCTCCGGGCACCCGCTGACGCAGCACCGAGTGGTAGGGGTGCCGCCCCCGGGCGACCAGCCCGCGGACACTCACGCCGTCAGGCACCACCGGGTCCTGAGGCAGCAGTGCGACCCGGCGTGCGATCTCCTTCGAGCGGTGCCGGGCCAGCGGCACCCCGTCCAGGCGCACCTGTCCCGAGCCCGGGCGCAGCGTCCGCGCCAAGGTCCTGACCAGAGTGGATTTTCCGCAGCCGTTGGGGCCGACGACGGCGGTGAAGCGTCCGGCGGGCACCTCGAAGTCCAGACCTTCCAGCACCGGTGCCGCCCCGTATCCCACCGTGATCCCAGAGGCCCTCAACGACGACGGCCCCGGCCCCGCCCCTCCATTGGCCGCGCCGTTCTGCCCTGTGTGCGCTCCGCTCCTCATCCCGAGGCCCTCCTCCATGTGCTGACCAACAGATAACCCAGATACACCCCTCCGACACCGGCGGTGATGACACCCACCGGAAGCCCCTCGAACAGCGGCACATGCTGGACGAGGAAATCCGCCGCGAGCATGATCACCGCTCCGACCAGCGCCGAGAGCACCAGATGCGGTCCCGGCGTGCGGGCCGCCCGGCGTGCGATGTGCGGAGCTGAGAGCGCAACGAAGGCGATGGGGCCCGCCACGGAGACCGCAGCTGCGGCCAGGACCACGCCGAGCAGGATCGCACGCGTGCGGGTGCCCACTGCTGAGACGCCCAGCGAGTCGGCCAGCTGGTCCCCCATATCCATCGGCGTGAGTCTGTGGCTCAGCGCAGCCGCGGCCGGTACCAGCACCGCTAGTGCTGCGAAGATCACGGCGACGTGCTCCATGCTGCGTGTGCCCAGGGAGCCGACGAGGTAGGCGGCCAGTTGCGAGGCCGAATCCCGCAGCGCCACGGCTACGACGTACTGGGTCAGCGCCGTCGCCATCGCGGCCACGCCGATCCCGGTGATGATGACCCGCGCCGGGGAGGCGAACCCCAGCCCGGTGGAGAACCACACCAGTCCGACCGCTGCTGCGGCCCCTGCCAGTGCACCCAGCGGCGCGGGCACCAGGCCGGGCCAGAACAGGGTCGCCGTCGCCACACCGGCACCTGCCCCGGCTCCGAGGCCGATGACGTCGGGGCTGCCCAGCGGGTTCCGCGTCACCGTCTGGAACAGCGCCCCGGAGATGCCGAAGGCGAGGCCCACGCCGACCGCCACCAGCACTCGCGGCCCGCGCAGGCGTTCCAGGACGAAGAGCGTGCTGGCCTCAGCCTCCCCGGTGATCAGCGCGGCCGCTTCGGAGGCTCCGACACCCAGCGGGCCCCACGCCAGGGTGAGCACCGCCAGGACGAGGATGAGGACGACGGCCCCTGCGGCAAGTACCGCCGTGCGTTCAGTCCAGGGCACGGCGAGGCGGCTGCCGAGGGTGAGCATCCTCTCGCCGTCGTGGCCTCTGCGGACTGTCATCTGCCTCATGCTCCCGCCCTCCCACGTCGCACGGCGACCAGCAGGAACGGCGCCCCGATGAACGCGGTGACCACTCCGACCATGAGCTCCTCCGGGCGGGCGATGACTCGCGCGACCACATCCGAGCCCAGCAGCAGGGCCGCACCGAGCAGCACCGCCGTCGGGATCTGGTGCCGATGGTCGCCGCCGACCATGGCACGGACCAGATGCGGCACCGCCAGCCCGACAAAGACGATCGGCCCCACAGCTGCTGTGGCCGCGGCGGCAAGCAACGTCGCCGCCAGGATGCCTCCGGCACGGATCGCGGTCACCGGCGCGCCCAGCGAGAGGGCGACGTCGTCACCGAGGGCCAGAGTGTTCAGTCCCGGCGCCAAAACACCCGCCAAGAGCAGGCCGAGCAGCACGGCCGGCAGCACCGCCCACAGGGTCTCGAACCTCGCCCCGGCCAGAGAGCCGACGACCCAGTGCCGGTAGGAGTCGAAGACCTCGGGCCGGGTGAGGACCATCGCCTGGATGTAGGCGCCGAGCACCGCCGAGGCCACCGCTCCGGCGAGCACCAGCGGCACCACCGATGGACTTCCCGACGGGCGGCCCAGCACATAGACCACCACGACGACGAGCAGTGCTCCGGGCAGCGCGATCCATACAGTGGCCGTGCCCACCCCTGCAGAGATGCCGAGGAACGCGGTCGCGGTGACCACGGCGGCGGAGGCTCCGGCAGTTACCCCGAGCAGGCCCGGCTCACCCAGCGGGTTGCGGGTGAGCCCCTGGATGATGACTCCGGAGACCGCGAGCGCGGCACCGACCGTCGCTCCGAGTACAGTGCGCGGCCAGCGTGCCGCAATGACCTCCTGCAGATGGGCATCTCCGCCGCCGCGCAGCACCTCGACCACGGCGGCCAGCTCGTTCTCCCGCGCACCGAAGGCGATCGATGCCGCGGCCGCCGCGGCCAGCAGGAGCAGGCTGAGCAGAGGGACGGCCCAGGGTCTCACTCGGAGTCGTCGGCGGAGTCCTCACCCTCCGCCTGGGCGATGGCTTCCTCGATCATCGGCTCGTAGCGTTCCACCACCCAAGGCACGGTGAGCGGGTTGATGATGGAGGAGCCGGTGACCAGAGACTGGTCCGTGGGGGCGACGACGGCGCCGGCCTCCACCGCGGGGATGGAGGCGTAGAGCTCCTGGGCCTCGATCTCCTCACGGTTGTCCTCATCAGCGTAGAAGGTGAAGATGATGTCGGAGTCCTCAAGCATGTCGGCGTTCTCCAGGCCGATCATCGCAGAGTCGGTTCCCTCGACCTCGTACTCGTCCATCTCCTCGACCACGGGATCAACGGTGAGTCCGAGTTCCCGGACCATGGCGACCCGCTGCTCGTCGGGGAAGAACACTCCGAGAGTGCCGGGGCCGTCGTTGTAGATGAAGGAGAAGGAGTACTCAGACCACTCTTCGCGGCGGGCGTCGGCGAACTCCTGCTCGATCTCCTCGATGAGCTCGGGGGCCTGGTCGGCTTCACCGAGGGCGGTGGCGACCGTCTCGATCTGTTCCTCCCAGGTGATGGTCCACGGCTGCTCGGGGTAGGCCACAGTGGGAGCGATATCGGCGAGGGTGTCGTACTGTTCCTGGGTGATGCCGGACCAGGGAGCCAGGATGAGGTCCGGCTCGAGCTCGAGGATCGCCTCGACATCGAGCTCGGTGCCGCCGGTGAACTGTTCGGGCAGCTCGTCGTCGGTCTCCTCCACGGCCTCGTGGATCCAGGGCAGGTATCCGGTCTCGTCAGCGCCCCAGGCGTATTCCTCGACACCGACCGGAGTGTGCCCCAAGGCGATGGCGGTTTCGGCCGAACCCTGGCCGAGGGTGACGATCCTCTCCGGCTGGTCCTCGATGCTGGCAGTGCCCAGGGCGTGCTCGATCTCGACGGCCTCGAATTCGGAGCCCTCACCGCTCTCCGGATCAGAGTCGCCTCCGCCTCCGCCTCCGCAGGCACTGAGCGCCAGGACGAAGGCGGCGGTCCCGGAGAGCGCGGCGAGGCAGCGACGGGGCTGGAAACTGTGCTGGTGGTCCATGGAGTCCCTTCCGAAGCAGGCGGTCGACGTCGGACGGTCCTGGCGCCTGCGTCCAGAACATCGCCCACTCGGAACATATTAGGTCAACCTTGCTTTATTGCGTCACTATGACGGGAAGTAATTCTGTACTCCTGGCGCCGCAGTCGTCAGTCCATCGCACCGCCCGGCTTCCCTCCCAGGTGACTGGTGAGTAATATGACCGGTATCACGGCCATCCGTCGCGCCCGCACGCCGCCCCGTCTGAATGGAGGAACCATGCTCGAGGACATCGACCCCGTCTACGACATCACCACCCCGCTGGACCTCGACTACTACGACGTCCTGGCAGATCTCCCCGCGGACGCACTGGAGTGGCGGAAGAAGACCCGGGAGTTCACCTCCGGTCTCGATGATCGGATGGCCGGGCACTGGGAGCGCGGCGAGTACCCGACCGACCTGATCGGCGAGCTCGGGCGCCGCGGGCTGCTCACCGACGGCGTCGACGTCGACGGGGTGGATGAGGCGGTCACCACTCTCTCCCCGCTGGCGGCGGCGATGGTGAACATGGAGCTCTCCCGCCTCGACGGCTCCGTCGGCACGATGCTCGGCGTTCAGGGCGGCCTGGCCATGCGGACCTTGGCCTATTTCGGCTCCGAGGAGCAGAAGGCTGAGCATCTCGCGGATCTGGCCACCGGGCGCACCTTCGGCGCCTTCGCCCTGACCGAGCCGACCCACGGCTCGGACTCTGTCTCCTTGGAGACCACAGCCACTCTGATCGGCGACGAGGACCACGGCCACTACGTCATCAACGGGGCGAAGAAGTGGATCGGCAACGGCGCCTCGGGCGGGCTGACCTTCACCTGGGCGCGCGTCTCCGGAGGCGAGTTCGACGGCAAGGTGCGCTGCTTCATGATCGATCAGGCCACGAAGGGCTACTCGGCCGAGGTGATCCGGGGCAAGGCCTCGCTGCGCGCCATCGATCAGGCCCTGATCTCCTACGACGACGTCGAGGTCCCGGCCTCGGCGGTGTTGCCCGGCTCCGTCTCCTTCGCCTCGGCCTCAGAGGTGCTCTTCGCCACCCGGCTGGGAGTGGCCTGGTCTGCCGTGGGCCACGCGGCGGCGATCACTGAGACTGCGCTGAACTACGCCCGTCAGCGCGAGCAGTTCTCCAAGCGGCTGGGCCAGTTCCAGCAGGTGCAGGAGCGGCTGACATGGATGGTCTCTGAGCTGACCTCGATGCAGCTGCACGCCCGTCGCGCCACTGAGCTCGACGCCGAGGGCCGCCTCACCGGTCCGCAGGCCTCGTTGACGAAGTACCACAACACGCGCAAGGCCCGCGCGATCGCCCAGGTGGGCCGGGACATGCTCGGTGGCAACGGCATTCTGCTGGAGAATAAGGTCATCCGCCATATGGCCGACATCGAGGCGATCCACACCTATGAGGGCACCGAATCGGTGCAGAGTCTCATCGTCGGCCGCGACCTCACCGGGTTCTCCGCCTTCGCCTGATCCTCACCTGCATCGAGTCCCCGATTCCCGCAGCGTGTCGGGCCGAAAACGGCCCGAGATGCGTCGGGAATCGGGGACTCGATCACGTTCAAGAAAGGTGAGTCAGCACTCCACGACGTTCACCGCCAGCCCACCCTGGGCGGTCTCCTTATACTTCGAGGACATATCCTTCCCCGTCTCCCGCATGGTCACGATGACCTCATCCAGCGAGACCCGGTGCTCGCCGTCACCCATCAGCGCCATACGTGCAGCGTTGATCGCCTTCGTCGCAGCGATGGCGTTGCGCTCGATGCACGGCACCTGCACCAGCCCGGCGATCGGATCGCAGGTCAGGCCTAGGTTGTGCTCCATGGCGATCTCCGCGGCGTTCTCCACCTGCTGCGGTGTCCCGCCGAGCACCTCACACAGTCCCCCGGCCGCCATCGAGGCGGCTGAACCGACCTCACCCTGGCAGCCGACCTCGGCTCCGGAGATCGAGGCCTGCTCCTTATAGAGCACACCGACGGCGGCCGCCGTCATCAGGTAGCGGAAGACGTTGCGCTCCTTGTCCTCCGGGCTGCAGAACGTCGCCCCCGGCCCGTAGTGGGTGGCATAGAACCCGACGGCGGGGATGATCCCTGCGGCACCATTGGTCGGGGCAGTCACCACTCGTCCCCCGGAGGCGTTCTCCTCGTTGACGGCCAGGGCCACCAGGTTCACCCACTCCTGCCAATAGGCGTGGCTGCGCTCGGGATCCTGCTCCCACAGCCGCTCGTGCCAGCCCGGCGCCCGGCGGTTGACCTTCAGCCCGCCGGGCAGCTGACCGGTCCTGGTGAGCGCGGAGTTCTTGCACTCCTCCATCACGTCCCAGATGTGCTGCACACCGGTCCGCACCTGCTCCTCGGTCCGGTTGGTCAGCTCATTGGCGAGCATGATCTCCGAGACCGGCAGCCCCGTGCGCTGGCAGTGCTTGAACAGCTCCTCCGAAGTCGTGAACGGGTAGGGCACTGCATCAGCGGTGGTCTCCACCACCGCACCCAGCGACTCCGCCTCAGCCTCTGCCTCGGTGACGACGAAGCCGCCGCCCACTGAGAAGTAGGTCTCCGAGGCGACCTCCTGCTCCCCGTGCCGCGCGGTCAGCGTCATCCCGTTGGAGTGCTGGGGTAGGAATGTCAGCGGCCGCTGCACGAAATCCTCCACCCGCAGCGCGACGTCTGTGTGGCGGCCCAGCTGGGCACCGACCTGCACGATCCCGCTCTGACGCATCGCCTCAGTGCGCCCGTCGACGTCCTCGGGCTTCACCGTCTCCGGGTCCCAGCCTTCGAGCCCCAGCAGCACTGCCTCGAAGGTCCCGTGGCCCTGCCCGGTGGCCGAGAGCGAGCCGTAGAGGTCCACGCGCAGGCCGTCGAACTCGACCTCGGCGAGCCGCTCGGCGACGAACCGCCGAGCCGCGCGCATCGGACCCACAGTGTGGGAGGAGGAGGGCCCGATGCCCACGCTGAAGAGGTCGAAGATGCTGATCGCCATGAGGGATCACGTCTCCCTGCGGTAGAAGGGCAGTTTGACGACTTCCACCGGCTGCGGCTTGCCGCGGACGTCGATGTCCAGGACCGTGCCCGGCTCGGTGTAGGCCACATCCACAGAGGCCATCGCAATGGGGTATCCCAGAGTCGGGCTCGGCTGCCCGGAGGTCACCACCCCGACGTTGGCGCCCTCGTGCACCACCGGATACCCGGCGCGTCCGGCACGTCGGCCCAGACCCTTCAGCCCGACCAGTCGGCGCCCGGACGTCTTGCCCAGCCCCTCGGCCTTGGCCTGTTCGAGCGCTGCCCGGCCCACGAAGTCCTCCTCCTTGGACAGCGCGACGATGGGGATGCCGGCTTCGAACGGGGTGGTGTTTTCGGTGAGCTCGTTGCCGTAGAGCGGCATACCGGCCTCCAGGCGCAGCGAGTCGCGGCAGGCCAGCCCGCAGGGGGTCAGCCCGTGGTCCTCGCCGCCGGCCAGCAGCGCCCTCCATAGGGCTCCGGCCCGGTCCTCCGGGAGGTAGAGCTCGAAACCGTCCTCCCCGGTGTATCCGGTGCGGGCCAGCAGCACCTGGTCACCGCCGATGGTGACAGTGTCCGCGGCGTAGTAGGGAGTGTTCTCCACGATGGTGACCTCATCCTGGCGCACCAGAGAGGAGATGATCGCCTGGGAGTTCGGTCCCTGCACGGCGATGAGCGCGATGCCCTCGGTCTCGTCCCAGATCTCGACGTCGAAACCGGCGGCGCGCTTCTCGAACTCTGCCACAACCCGCTGCCGGTTCGCCGCATTGGGTACGACGAGGTACTCGTTCTCCTCGATCCGGTAGCTGATGAGGTCATCGACGATGCCACCGGTCTGCGTGCACATCATCGAATACTTCGCCTTGCCGACGGCGACCTGCGCCAGGTTGCCGACTAAGGCGGTGTTGAGGAAGACCGCGGCGTCGGGGCCGACGATGCGCACCTCCCCCATATGGGAGAGGTCGAAGAGTCCGGCGGCCTCACGCACGGCGCGGTGCTCCTCAAGCTCAGAACTGTACTTCAGGGGCATGGCCCAGCCGCCGAAGTCGGTGAAGGAGGCGCCCAGGGCCTCGTGCTCAGCGTAGAGGGCGGTGCGCTGGGGATCGGTGCTCATAGTGTTCCTCAGTCCGTTCGGTGGTCGGTGCGCGTCAGTCGATCTCGAAGGCCTCGGGAGGCGGGCAGGAGCACACCAGGTTGCGGTCCCCGTGGGCTCCGTCGATCCGGGAGACCGGAGGGAAGTATTTGTCCTGGCGCAGCCGGGCCACCGGGAACGCTCCCCGCTCCCGGGAGTATGCCCGGTCCCAGGTCTCGGAGGCGACGACGGCGGCCGGGTGCGGGGAGAGCCGCAGCGCGGAGTCCTCCAGGGCGATCTTCTCGTCGGTGATCTCCTGGATCTCGGCACGGATGGCGACCATCGCCTCGATGAACCGTTCGATCTCGTCGATGTCCTCGGATTCGGTGGGCTCGACCATCAGCGTCCCGGCCACCGGGAACGCCAGCGTCGGGGCGTGGAAGCCGTAGTCGATGAGCCGTTTGCAGGCATCCTCGGCGGTCACTCCGGAGGCCTTGGTCAGCTCGCGCAGGTCGATGATGCACTCGTGGGCGACCAACCCAGTGTCACCGGTGTAGAGGGTCGGGTAGTGCTCAGCCAGTCGGCGGGAGATGTAGTTCGCGCTCAGCAGCGCGTGCGCGGTGGCCGAGGTGAGCCCCTCGCCGCCCATCAGTGCCAGGTACGCCCAGGAGATCGGCAGCACCCCGGCCGAACCGTAGGGTGTGGCGGTCACCGGGGCGCCGTCGGCTACGGCGTCGGCAGCCTGGTCGGCCTCCGGGTCATGGGCCCACAGCCCCACGGAGGTGGTGGGCAGGAAGGGCCGAAGGTGCTCGGCCACGGCCACCGGGCCCACACCGGGGCCTCCGCCGCCGTGCGGGATGCAGAAGGTCTTGTGCAGGTTCAGGTGGGAGACGTCGCCGCCGAACTCGCCGGGCTGGGCGAGGCCGACCAGCGCGTTGAGGTTCGCTCCGTCGACGTAGACCTGCCCGCCGGCCTCGTGGACGGTCCGGCAGACCTCACGGACGTTCTCCTCGTACACCCCGTGGGTGGAGGGGTAGGTGAGCATGATCGCCGCCACCCGGCCGGGGTACTTCTGGATCGTGGCAGCGAGGTCATCCACATCGATCGTGCCGTCGTCCGCAGTGGCGACGACGGCGACCTGTAGCCCCGCCAGTACGGCGGAGGCGGCGTTGGTGCCGTGCGCGGAGGCGGGGATCAGGCAGATGTCACGGTCGGACTCGCCGTGGGCGCGGTGGTAGTCGCGGATGGCCAGCAGACCGGCGTACTCGCCTTGGGATCCGGCGTTGGGCTGGATGGAGACCTGCGCGTAGCCGGTGATGGTGGTCAGCCGGTCCTCGAGGTCGGCGATCAGTGCACGCCATCCTTCGGTCTGCTCCTCCGGCGCGTAGGGGTGGATCGATGCGAACTCGGGCCAGGAGATGGCTTCCATCTCCGTGGCGGCGTTGAGCTTCATCGTGCAGGAGCCCAGCGGGATCATCGTGCGGTCCAGCGCGAGGTCCCGGTCGGCCAGCCGGCGCAGATAGCGCATCATCTGGGTCTCGGAACGGATGGCGTGGAAGTTCGGGTGGGTCATGAACGCGCTGGTGCGGCGCAGCGCTTCCGGGACGCTGTTCTGGGTGCCCTCTTCCGTGCTCTGTACGCGCAGTTCGGCGTGGACTCCGAAGGCGCCCAGCACGGTGCGCAGCGTCGCCTCGGTGGTGGTCTCGTCCACGGAGACGCCGACGGTCCGTGCCTCCACCCGGCGCAGGTTGATGCCCTGCTCCGCGGCGGCGGAGACGACCTCTGCGGCCACCTGCTCAGATTCCAGCCGCACCTGAACGGTGTCGAAGTAGTCCTCGGCGACAAGCTCGAGGCCATCTGACCGCAGCGCGTTCCCGAGTGCCCGGGCCTTGGCGTGGACTTCACCGGCGATCCGGGTCAGTCCTTCGGGTCCGTGGTAGACCCCGTACATGGACGCGGCCACGGCCAGCAGCGCCTGGGCGGTGCAGATGTTGGAGGTCGCCTTCTCGCGGCGGATGTGCTGCTCACGGGTCTGCAGGGACAACCGATAGCCGGGGCGGCCTTCGGCATCGACGGAGACGCCGACCAGCCGCCCGGGCAGCTGGCGCTGCATCCCCGAGCGCACCGCCATATAGGCCGCATGCGGTCCACCGAAGAACAGGGGGACGCCGAAGCGCTGGGAGCTGCCCACAGCGATGTCGGCACCCTGCTCCCCGGGAGGGGTGATGAGGGTGAGTGCGAGCAGATCGGCGGCGACGGTGACCATCGCACCGCGCTCCTTGGCCTCGGCGATCAGCCCGGAGTGGTCGGTCAACGTACCGGAGTTACCGGGCTGCTGGAGCACCACACCACAGATCTCGCCCTCGGGCAGGCCCTCGGCGGCGAGGTCCACCACGTCGATCTGAAGTCCCAGCGGCTCCACCCGGCCCCGGACGACGTCGAGGGTCTGGGGGAAGGTGTCGGCGTCGACGACGATCCGCCCGGCGGCCTTCTTCTTATTGGCCCGGCGCATCAGCAGGATGGCCTCGGCCACGGCGGAGGACTCATCGAGCAGGGAGGCGTTGGCGATGTCGAGGCCGGTGAGGTCGGCGACCATAGTCTGGAAGTTCAGCAGCGCCTCGAGCCGACCCTGGGAGATCTCGGGCTGGTAGGGGGTGTAGGCGGTGTACCAGGCCGGGTTCTCCAGTACGTTGCGCAGGATCACCTGCGGAGTGTGGGTGCCGTAGAAGCCTTGACCGATCATCTGGGTCATCACCTGGTTGCGGGCGGCGAATCCACGCAGCGCGTCCAGGGTCTCGGCCTCGGTGAGCGCGGCGGGCAGCTCAAGTGCTCCCGGCTGACGGATGGAGGCGGGGACGGCGTCGTCGACGAGGGCGGCGAGCGAGTCATAGCCGAGGGTCTGCAGCATCTGCGCCGCACCCTCGGAGCCGATGCCGATGTGGCGGGCGGCGAAACCCTCGGGGACAGCATGCTGGGCCGCGGCGGAACTGTTCTCCGGGCGGGCGTCGGTGGTCTCGGTCATGTTCAGGTGCCTCCAGTACGCATGGCGGATGCCAGGGTGTGCATCCTCCCCGCTCTGTGGTGGACCTGAGAGATTGACCCTGCCTGTTCGGCAAGGCTTGCACCGCCGGTGGGTCCGCATGAGGGCGGACCGCTTTCCAGAGTTGCCACCCCTGCACGGTACGGGTGCCTGAGAGGTTCCTGGGGAGGAGATTGCTCCTTCGGCGCCGTGCGGCCGACAACGGCCGCACGGACTCTCCCGCGCAGAGGACGTGGCAGATGTATTCAGTTCTGGCCCATTCTGCCACAGCGCTGTGGCCTGGGACACGAGCCGGGGTTCTAGGTGGTCCGCGCCTCTCGCTCCTGAGCGGCGACCAGACGGGCATCCAGCCACACCAGAGCTGCGACGACGACCAGCCCGAGCGCCATCAGCCCGAAGATCAGGCCCACCTCGCCGGAGGGCGCGAAGACCCGGCGCATCTCGTCCTGCCAGGGCCACAGCGAACGCAGCCCACCGACCATGACACCGGTGAGCACAACCATCGTGATGGTGTGGCGGTGTTCGAGCAGCCACTTGAGCACTTTGACCACGACGATCATGCCCAGCACCATGCCGAGCATGAAGATGCTCAGGTATCCGAGGTCTCGGTTGTCCACGGCACGCAGGGTGGGCTCATAGAGGCCGAAGGTCAGCAGCAGGAAGGAACCGGACAGCCCGGGCAGCACCAGCGCGGAGACGGCGACGGCGGCGGCCGGGACCAGCACCGCCGGGTGGGCCTCGACGTCGGCAGGGGGCAAGGAGACCAGCAGGAACGTCGCGACGGCCGCCGCCACCCCGGCCAACAGATGGTACGGGCGCAGCCGCAGGTGTGAGGTCGCCTCTCCAGCAGCGCCGGCGCGGGCTCTGCGGCTGCGCAGATCATGCAGGATCATCCGCACCGGCACGGCCACTGAGGCCAGCACCATGCCGAAGAACAGTCCGCGCATCCTCTCCGGATGAGCCTCGAAGGCATCGGCGACGGGCCCGGCGACGGAGAACACGGCCAGCAGCATCCCGATCGCGACCGGCAGTACGACCTTCCACTGCACACCGGCGAGCTCCTCACGGAATCCCAGAAGTCGCTCCGGGCCCAGCAGAAGGCGGCGCACGGCTGAGACCACGTGGGAGGCGGAGTCGATGATCTGGTGGTAGATCCCCACCACCAGCGCGACAGTGCCGCCGGAGACACCGGGCACTGTCTCCACCGTGCCGATCAGCGCCCCGCGCAGGGCGTTGCCGGGCACTGAGGTGCGGCGCTGCTCGGGGACCGAGCCCGGCGCTGAGGCAGGATCCTGCGCTGAGGCGGGTTCAGGCGCTGAGGCGGACGCTGGTTCCGGCGCAGACATGGCGGGGGTGACCTCCACGGCATAGACTTCTCACACCGCGAGGCGGCGGGCTGAGCTGGCCCGGGACAGTCTACGCGGCCGCTGCACGCTGGGGTGAGAAGCGAGGGGAGAACTCATGAGTCCGGATTCCGTCGGATTCGCCATCGTTCTGTTGGCGACTGTCATGCTGATCGGCAAGTACCTGCGGGTGAAGGTGCCCTTCGTCCAGAAGCTGCTGCTGCCCAGCTCGATCGTGGCCGGGTTCATCGGCCTGTTCCTGGGCCCGGAGATCGCCGGTCGCATCGGCGCAGCCCTCGACGTCGATTGGCTCGCCGACGGCGGCTTCTTCACCGAGGACATCGTCGAGCTCTGGAGCACTCTGCCGGGGCTGCTCATCTCCGTGGTCTTCGCCACCCTCTTCCTGGGCTCCTCTCTTCCGTCGCCGAAGCGCGTGGCGAAGCTCGCCGGCCCGCAGCTCTCGATCGGGATCGCCTACGGCTCAGGCCAGTACGTGGTGGGCCTGCTGATCGGGCTGCTGGTCCTGGCCCCGTTCTTCGGGCTGGAGCCGTTCTACGGCGGGCTCATCGAGATCGCATTCGAGGGCGGTCATGGCACGGCAGCCGGCATGGCCCCGGCCTTCGAGGATATGGGCATCCCCGAGGCCACGGATCTGGCCCTGGCGATGGCCACTGTGGGATTGGTCTCCGGGATCATCATCGGCGTGTCGGTCATCAACTGGGGTGTGCGCACCGGGCGCACTGAAGTGCTGGAGAAGATCGAGAACCAGTCCGCCTCGGAGCTGCGGGGCCTCTACTCCGACGATGAGACCGTCTATGCCGGTCGGATGACCGCCCGCCCGGGGTCGATCGAGCCGCTGACCCTGCACGTGGCGGTGATCGGACTGGCGATCATCATCGGCTGGCTGATGCTGGAGGGTCTGGTCCTGGTGGAAGACGCCCTGTGGGGACAGCCGGATTCGCTGTGGGTCGGTGAGGGCGAGGAGGGCATGACCCTGCTGGGTTATGTGCCGCTGTTCCCGCTGGCCATGCTCGGTGGCGTAGTGGTCCAGCTGGTGCTGGATCGCACCGGTAACTCGAGCCTGCTCGATGCCGAGCTCATGCAGCGCATCCAGGGGCTGGCCCTGGACATCCTGATCGTCGCGGCGCTGTCGACGATCTCCCTGGCCGTCATCGCCGACTACTGGCAGGCTTTCGTGATCCTCTCGGTGGCCGGCATCGCCTTCTGCACGGTGATGCTGGTCTACTTCACGCCGCGGATCATCCCGCAGTTCTGGCTGGAGCGCGGCATCGCGGACTTCGGGCAGTCGATGGGGGTCACCGCCACCGGGCTGGCGCTGCTGCGCGTGGCGGACCCGAATGATGAGTCTCCGGCGTTGGAGGCCTTCGGGTATAAGCAGCTGGCCTTCGAGCCGATCTTCGGCGGCGGGCTGATCACCGCGATCTCGATCCCGGTGATGGTGGCCACGGGCAATGTCTACATCATGCTGATCCCGATGGCGATCCTCTTCGTCCTCGCCCTGACCGGCGGCATCATCTATCACCGCGGTGTGAAGTCCGGCCGCTGGACCGATCCCTCCGTGGAGGCGGCGAAAGCGATGGACTGACCTGGGGGCTCTCATCGGCTGTTGCGCGGATTGTGGAACAACTATTACTGTGACCACCAACGCATGACCTGACTCACAGGTCGATGTCCGCATCCTCCGGGGAGAGTACCCATGTCCGAGTCCGACGAGACCTCCGAGGCGCAGAAGGCGCCCGCAGCCTCCACTGAGCAGCAGCCCAAGGGACCAACGATGGCGGCCACCCGCCGCACCGCGTTCTTCGGCGCGATGTTCCTCATGGCCACCTCAGCAGTGGGCCCGGGGTTCATTACGCAGACCTCCACCTTCACCTATCAGCTCGGTGCCGCCTTCGCCTTCGCGATCCTCATCTCGGTGATCGTGGACATCGCCGTGCAGCTCAATGTGTGGCGGGTCATCGGGGTCTCCGGCCTCTATGCCCAAGAGCTGGGCAACCGGATGCTGCCTGGGCTGGGGTGGGCGCTGGCGGGGCTGATCCTCTTCGGCGGGTTCGTGTTCAACGTTGGCAACATCGCCGGGGCCGGGATCGGGCTCAATGCGCTGACGGGGATGGATGCCTCGCTGGGCGGCGGACTGTCGGTGGCGCTGGCGCTGCTGATCTTCCTCTCCAAGAAGGCCGGTGTGGCCCTGGACCGCATCGTCGTCGCCTGTGGTGCAGTGCTGATCCTGCTGATGATCTATATGGCGGCCACCACCTCTCCCCCAGTGGGCGAGGCGATGCGCCAGACCGTGCTCCCGGCGGAGATCGACTTCTTCGTCATCACCACCCTGGTGGGCGGCACGGTCGGCGGCTACATCACCTATGCCGGGGCGCACCGGCTCATCGCCTCGGGCCACAGCGGAGTGGAGAACGTCAGACGGATCAGTCAGACCTCGGTGATGGGCATCATCGTGGCCTCGGTGATCCGCTTCCTGCTGTTCCTGGCGATCCTGGGCGTAGTCACCACCGGGGTCTCCCTGGCCGCGGACAACGTCGCCGCCGATGCCTTCCAGTCCGCCCTCGGCGAGTTCGGGCTGCGAGTGTTCGGCCTGGTGTTCTGGGTCGCCGCGATCACCTCGATCCTCGGCTGTACCTTCACCACCGTGTCCTTCCTGACCACCCGGAACACCTCGCCGAAGGTGCGCGCGGTGCTGCTGGCGGTGTTCCTCGTGCTCACCGGCGGGATCTTCCTGGCTCTGGGCCAGGCTCCGCAGACCCTGCTGATCCTGGCCGGGGCGATCAACGGCGCGGTGCTTCCGCTGGGGTTCACCGTCGTGCTGGCCGCTGCGGCGTTCCGCAAGGATCTGCTGGGCGGGTACCGGTATCCGAAGTGGCTGCTGATCATCGGCGTGCTGGCGTGGGCGCTGACGCTGTACATGGGTGCGGAGTCGCTGACCGGCATCGCTGAGCTGTGGCAGACCGGCTGATCGGAGCCTGAGCATGACTGGTGAGCAGCACCTGCTGCCTGAGGAGCCCGCGAACACCTCGCCGGCTGAGGCACGGGCGGCGTTCCGGGCTGGGCTGCGTGTGCCGACCAGCGGCTACAGCGCCGGGTTCGCCCAGGTGAACGTGCTGGCCCTGCCCCGCAAGCTGGCCTTCGACATGCTGCTCTTCGCTCAGCGGAACCCGAAGCCGTGTCCGGTGCTGGGTGTGCTGGAACCGGGTCAGCTGAACTCTGAGCTGCTGCCCGGCGGGGATATCCGCACTGATCTGCCGGCCTACCGGGTCTACCGTGACGGGGAACTGGTGGAGGAGCCGGGTGAGGTCCTCGAGCATTGGCGTGAGGACCTGGTCACCTTTCTGCTGGGCTGCAGCTTCACCTTCGAGACCCCGATGCTCGATGCCGGCATACCGGTGCGGCATCTCGAGCAGGGCAGGAACGTGCCCATGTACCGGACGTGGAGACGGTGTGCTCCCGCCGGGGCACTGACCGGACCCCTGGTGGTCTCGATGCGGCCGATCCCCGCTGAGCGGGTTGCCGATGCGGTGCGCATCACCTCGCGATACCCGGGCGTGCACGGGGCTCCGGTGCACATCGGCGCGCCGGAGGAACTGGGCATCGAGGATCTGGACGCCCCGGACTTCGGGGACCCCGTCGACATACCCACCGGGTGGATCCCCGTGTTCTGGGCCTGTGGCGTCACACCGCAGGCGGCCGTCATGGAGTCACGGCCGGAGCTGGCGATCAGCCACTCCCCCGGCCATATGCTCATCACCGATCAGCCGGATGCACAGCTGCAGGTGCCGTAGAGCCGCTGCCTGCACACCTGCCATAGCCCCGTGCCGATGTCATAGCTGTATGGGGTGGGATATCTGCACAGGGCTATGATTCGTGACGGTCCCGGCCCGCAGGCGTTCCACCGCACGGTCAGCTCAGCCCGTGCAGTCCGTCAGCTCCGCGGTAGGCCGCACGCGACGGCGGCTCCCACTGGTCCAGAGCGGCGGGCTCGACGTCGAAGATCTCGACGTGCAGCGGATGGCAGTGCGCCAGCTGTTCCGTCTCGCTGGCGGCTTCCGGTCCCCACATGTGCAGCGAGAGATCCCCGCCGGGGCATGTGGAGAGCGCGCAGAGCAGGTCGATCTCGGCGAAGAACTCGAACCGGTCCCCCGGGCCGGCCGGGCAGGTGTCCATGAAGTATTGGCGGTCCTCGTTGAGCCCGGCCAGCTGGAAGACGTTGAGCACATCGTGGACGTCGTACTCGGTCAGCCCATACTCGCGCACCGCCCGCACCAGGTTCGAGTGGCAGTGGTAGTCGAAAGCTTCACCGGAGAGCATCTGATTGACGTAGGGGTCGCAACGGGTGCCGAGCAGATCGTGGATGACCTCGGCGTCGGGATGGTCTGCCAGGGTGTCTTCCACGACGGTGGCCATCGGGCGCAGAAACGGCAGAGTGGACCAGAAGCGGTCGTAGGTCGTCATCGAGGATCGCTGCAGCTGGCGGGTCCGTGCCGCCCAGAACCGTTCCCGCGGGTCGTGGAGATTCCACAGATTGAGGTCTCCCACCTGCGGGCCGTCCACTGAGCTGATCCGCACGATCGATCCGGCAGGTACTTCCCAGGCCGCCCCGCTGCGGACCGGGATCGTGAACTGTTCCCGGCTGGAACGCTCGGCTGAGGCGATGGACTCGTAGAGGCTGCGGTCGAGGCTGAGCGGGCCTCCGGGCTGATCCCGGTATGCGGCAGGGCGGGTGTAGCGTCGCGGGGCCTTCGCCGTGGGCTCGGTCATCGGCTCTGCCCCAGGTGGTCGAGCAGTTCGGCCTCGGCCCTGTCGAAGTAGTCGCTCATATGGGTGATCGCCTCACCTCGGTCACCGGCGCGCAGCAGCTGCACTGTCCGCGCATTGGGTTCGACATAGTCGGGGTGGAACGAGCTGATGTCGCGCATCGTGGAGAACGCCAGGCGCATCCGTGCCAGCACCTCTTCCATCGCGCGGACCACCACGGCGCTGTCGGCCTGGGCGACGAGCCTGCGGTGGAATTCCTGGTTCGCCTGGGCCATCTCATCACCGTCACCCAGTGCCACGGCGCTGCGTGCCGCACCGATGATGCGGTCCAACTCGTCCAGGGTCCGTGCGTCGTAGTCGGCCACGGAGACCACGCCGATTTCGAGGACCCGCCGTGTCCGGTAGATCTGCCGGACGTCCTCGGCAGTGGGTGAATGGACGAAGACGCCTCGGTTGGGGTGGCGTTCCACTAAGCCTTCGGCGGCGAGGATCTGGAACGCGGCACGCAGCGAATGCCGGGAGACGCCGAAGTCCTGGGTCAGTCGAGCCTCGGTGAGCTTCGCGCCGGGGCCGGTCTCCCCCGCGGAAATCCGCTCACGCAGCAGGCTCGCCACCCGCTCGGGCACGTGGGCCGCCGCCATCGGCGGTGTGGCCACCAGATCCACGGGGCCGATGCCTGTGCGGCGCTCTGTCTCCACCGGTGACCTCCTCGTCTGCGCTGATGCGTGGGGCTCAGCCGATCCTACCGAGGATCTGCCCGCCCTTCAGCGCGGTCCCCGGTTCCAGCTCCTCTCGATGGAATGTGCCGGAGGTCTCTGCGCGCACTGTGGTCTCCATCTTCATGGCTTCGACGACGGCGAGCCCCTGCCCTTCCTCCACCTCGGCGCCGTCTTCGCTCACCCAGGACACCAGGGAGCCGGAGACCGGGGACGTGACGGCGCCCTGGTCTTCGGCATCATCAGCGCCGGGCGCCCCGGGGCTGTGTGCCCCGGCGGGATGGGCGCCGGCGGAGCCGAAGAGGCTGAGCAGCTGGGCGGGCAGACCGAGAGTGACGGCACGGCCGTCGATCTCCACCGTGGCGCGCTGCATGGACTGTTCCCGGTGCCGGAGGGCAGTGCTGAGATGTTCGGATTCGGCGAGCTCCGCCTCGAAGTCGGTCTCGATCCACCGGGTGTGCACGCCGAAGGCCTCCGGACCGGATGCGGCGAGGAAGTCCTCGGCCTCGAGCACTGCGCGGTGGAAGGGCAGCACCGTGGGGAGGCCGTCGATGCGCAGCTCCGCCAGTGCGGTCCGGGCTCGGCGCAGCGCGGTGGGGCGGTCGGCGGCGGTGACGATCAGTTTCCCGATCATCGAGTCGAAAGCTCCGGAGACCTCGTCTCCGGTGCGGATCCCGGTGTCGATGCGCACTCCTGGTCCGGTGGGCGGCTGGAACAGGTCGACCGGGCCGGGGGTGGGCAGGAACCCCTGGGCAGGGTCCTCCGCGTTGAGCCGGAATTCGATGCTGTGCCCGGCCGGCTCCGGGTCCTGGGTCAGGCTCAGCGGCAGCCCGTCGGCGATGCGCAGCTGCTCGGCGACGAGATCCACTCCGGAGGTCTCCTCGGTGACCGGGTGCTCGACCTGCAGGCGCGTGTTCACCTCCAGGAAGCTGATCACTCCGTCCGGGCTGAGCAGGTACTCCACAGTGCCCGCGCCGGTGTAACCGGCCTCTGTACAGATCGCCCGAGCCGATTCGTGCAGCCTGTCCCTCTCCTGTCGGCTCAGGAACGGTGCCGGTGCTTCCTCCACCAGTTTCTGGTTCCGGCGCTGCAGCGAGCAGTCCCGCAGTCCGACGACGACCACCTGGCCGTGGGTGTCGGCGAGCACCTGGGCTTCGACGTGGCGGGGCCGGTCCAGGAACCGTTCGACGAAACACTCCCCGCGGCCGAAGGCAGCCTCGGCCTCGCGGACCGCGGAGGCGAACCCCTCGTCGATCTCGTCGGTCTGGCGGATGACTCGCATCCCGCGGCCGCCACCGCCGTAGGCGGCCTTCACCGCGACCGGCAGGCCGTGCTCCGCGGCGAAAGTGCGGACCTCTTCCGCCGAGGACACCGGGCCGTCAGTGCCGGGGGCTAAGGGGGCTCCGGCGGCGACAGCGATCTGCCGGGCGGAGACCTTGTTCCCGAGCGCGTCGATGGTCTCAGGGCTCGGCCCCACCCACGTGAGCCCGGCATCGATCACGGCGCGGGCGAAGGCGGCGTTCTCGGAGAGGAAACCGTATCCGGGGTGTACCGCGTCGGCTCCGGAGGCCTCAGCGGCGGCGAGGATCTTCTCGATGTCCAGGTACGTCTCCGCCGCGGTGGTCCCGTGCAGGGCATGGGCGACATCGGCGAGTTCGACATGCATCGATGCCGCGTCCTGGTCAGCGTAGACGGCGACAGTCTCGATGCCGAGTTCGCGGGCGGTGCGGATGATCCGCACGGCGATCTCCGAGCGGTTGGCGATGAGCAGCCTCTTCATGGACGGGACCTTCCGTTCAGCGGGTGCGGGTGTCGGGAGTGTCTGAGGCCTCGGGGACGCCAGCCGCTGCGGCGTCCTCGGGCGCGAGGGTATCCGGGTCGACAGGGATCAGCCTCAACAGATCGCCGGGGGCGAGCTGGGCGGCGTGGGACATGTCCTCCGGGACGACGACGCCGATCACCGGATACCCACCGGTGACGGGGTGATCGTTGAGGAACAGCACGGGCAGCCCCGACGGCGGCATCTGCAGGGAGCCGCGCACCACCCCTTCAGAGGGCAGCTCGTCTGTGCGGGCGCGGGTCAGCGGCCGTCCGCCGTCGGCAGGCTCCACACGGATCCCGATGCGGTCAGACTCCTGGGTCACCACCCACCGCTGCTGGCTGAGTGCCCGGACTTCCTCCTCGTCGAACCAGTCATCACGGGGGCCGCGGGTGAAGCGCAGGGGGACGGCACCGTCTTCCCGTTCCGCCCATGCGCTCTGCTCGACCAATGTGCTCAGCTCCGCAGGCGACACGGCATGCACAGGGTGTCCGCCGAGGCGGATCAGGTCTCCCGCCTCCAACGGCGCCGGACCCAGCCCGGACATCGTATCCGCGGAGGCGCTGCCCAGCACCGGCTCTGCGGCGATCCCACCACGCAGCGCCACCACCGAACGCAGCCCACGGTTCGGGGCCGCGAGCTCGAGCCGGTCTCCGGCGAGAAGGGTGAAGGCAGCGTACAGCGCCGGGTGCCGCACTGAGCCGTCCTTCCCGGTGACTTTCAGCGGGGTCTCGGCGCCGCAGACGGCCAGCACCGAAGTGGCGCACGCCTGAAGTCGGAGACCGCCGTGGAGGACTTCCAACACCGGGGCCGAGGCGTCATTGCCGGCCAGCCGGTTCGCCTGCCGCATGGCGTTCTCATCGGCGACGCCCGCGCGGGAGACCCCGAGATCAGAAAGCCCAGCCCGGCCGAAGTCCTGCACCAGAGTGCGCAGCCCCGGAGCGAGCACCTCCAGCACGGCATCTGCCCCAGCATCTGTTCTGGCGCCTGTTCCAGCCTCTGTTCCAGCTTCAGCGCGGGCCTCCGCAGGTTCCGCCGTCTGGTGAGAGGTCAGGGCCTCAGCGGTCACCGCACAGTACCGGACGGTGTCCCCGGGCCGGACCAAGGCCGGCGACTCCCGGGAGACGTCCCAGAGCACCGCGGCAGTGCGCCCGATCAGCTGCCAGCCCCCCGGGGATTCGCGGGGATAGACGGCGGAGAACTCACCGGCCAGGGCCACGGATCCCGCGGGCACCTGAGTCCTGGGGCTGTGCCGCCGCGGTACCTGATCGGGGTTCTCTGCGGGCACGCAGTAGGTGAACCCGGGGGCGAAACCGCCGAAGGCGCCGATCCAGTCGCGTGAGGTGTGCTGCTCGATGAGCCCCTCCACGCTGAGGCCCAGGTGCTCGGCGACGTCGTCGAGATCCTCCCCGTCATAGACCACCTCGAGCTCGACGCGGCGTGCCTCTCCGGCGGAGAACGCACTGACCTGCAGCTGTTCGAGGGCCTCGGCACCGCGGCGCGCCGCCGGACGGGAGTCGAACCGCAGCAGCAGAGTCCGTGCGGCGGCGACCACGTCGATCTGACCGCGCAACGGGTGCTCAGCCAGGTGCTGGTGGTGGGCCAGGACATCGTCGAGGGTGGCGAATTCGATCAGCAGGGACCGCGGCCCGGCCAGCCGCACCCCGGTGGGACCGGCGCAGGGAGAATCGAGGGTCATCGGCGTCGAGGCTCAGGCCGCTTCGGTGACGAAGCTGCGGATCTGGACCCCCTGGGCCTCCAGCGCCTGACGCACGGCAGCCGCCATGGCCACGGACCCCTGGGTATCACCGTGGACGCAGATCGATTCCGCATCCATGGGGATGCGGGTGCCGTCACGGGCGATGATCTCGCGGTCCTCGGCCAGGCGAAGCATGTTCTCCACCACGACGTCGACGTCGTGGAGCACCGCATCCGGTTCGCGGCGTGAGACCAATGTGCCGTCGGCGTCGTAGTTCCGGTCTGCGAAGGCCTCAGCTACTCCGCGCAGCCCGTTCTCCGCGGCGAAGTCCAAGGCCACAGAACCCGGCAGCAGCAGCACCGGCAGGCTGGCATCATAGGCGGCGATGGTGTCGATGACAGCCCGGGCGTGGGTCTGATTGCCGATCATCGAGTGGTACAGGGCCCCGTGCGGCTTGACGTACCGGATGCGCCCACCGGCGGCCGATGCCATGGCCTGCAGCGCCCCCAGCTGGTAGAGGACATCGGCGGCGAGCTCCTCATAGGAGCAGTCGAGGAACCGGCGGCCGAAGCCGTCGAGATCCCGGTACCCGATGTGCGCACCGATGGCCACACCGTTCTCCGCGGCGATGCGCGAGGTCTCACGGATGGTGCCCGGGTCCCCGGCGTGGAAGCCGCAGGCGATGTTGGCGGAGGAGACGGTCTTCAGAATGGCGGCGTCGTCGCCCATCCGCCAGTTGCCGAAGGACTCTCCGACGTCGGAGTTCATGTCGATATGTGGCATAGTCGGCTCCATCCTGCCTCGGGCTCGGGTCCGAAAAGTCGTGATCTCCATCATGCCGCACCCTCTGAGATTGTTCAACAATCATGGGTCCACGCTGAAGCCTCCTCTCGTCCGTGAAAGAATCATCGGTGTGACTGACCAGAGTGATGACGTGCCCGCTGAACGCCCGCGGCTGGTCACCGGTCGGTTCCTGTTGGCCACCGGGGTGAACTTCGGCTTCGCCCTGGTCTTCTACATGCTGATCACCGGCATGGCCGT
Organism: Nesterenkonia aerolata; assembly: GCF_031470965.1. NCBI lineage: Bacteria > Bacillati > Actinomycetota > Actinomycetes > Micrococcales > Micrococcaceae > Nesterenkonia > Nesterenkonia aerolata. Next base: position 412,733 of record NZ_JAVKGR010000001.1, read on the forward strand.
CTATGCGACGGAGCAGTTCGGCTCCGGTGACACCGCAGCGGGCTTCGCTGCCTCGGCGTTCGTCGTCGGCGCTCTGCTGGGCCGCATCCTCTCAGGCAAGTACTCTGATCACCTGGGGCGACGGCGTTCCATCCTCGTCTGCCTGGTGATCTACACGGCGGTCTCGGCCCTTTATCTGGTGGCAGATTCCTATGAGCTGCTGGTGGCCATGCGGCTCACCCACGGTATGGCCTTCGGCTTCGGGCAGACTGCACTGACCGCCGGCGTCTTCGCGATGATCCCCGCCTCACGGCGCGGTGAGGGTTCCGGCTACTACACGATGCCGATTGCGCTGGCCCCGGCGATCGGCCCGGCGATCGCCATCCAGCTCAGCGCTGCCGTCGGTTTCTGGGCGATGTTCGTCGCGGCGACCACGTTCTCCGGACTGGCGCTGCTGGGGGCACTGTTCCTGCGTCCGCCGGAAGTCTCTCCGACGCCGATGACCTGGCGGCAGAAGCTGGTGCTGCGCCCGGGTGAGATCCTCTATCCGCGTGCGTTCCCCATCGCCCTGGTGATGATGCTGCTGGGTATGGCCTTCGCCTCAGTGATCGCCTTCCTGCACGGCTTCGGACGCGCCGAAGGCATGTTGGAGGCAGCCTCCACGTTCTTCCTGGTCTACGCGGTGGCGATGCTCATCGCGCGGGTGCTCACCGGCAGGATCCAGGACCGATTCGGCGACAACGCGGCCATGTACCCCTGCTTGGCGCTCTATGTGGTGGGCATGGTGCTGCTGACCTGGTCACCGCATCCCACCGCGATCATCGCCGCCGGTGTGCTCACCGGGTTCGGCTTCGGCTCACTGCTTCCCGTGCTGCAGGCGGTGGTCGCCGCGCAGGCGGAGCGCGGGCGGGTGAGCATCGCCGTCTCCACCTTCTTCATCCTGCTGGATCTGGGCTTCGGGGTGGCTCCGCTGGCGCTGGGCATGCTGGTGGAGGCCTTCGGGTATCGGGAGATGTTCGCCGCCTGCACGCTGGTGGTCGCCCTCGCCTCTGTCCTGTACTGGATCCTGCACGGCCGTCATGACGTCCGCCAGGGCACGCCGCGACGGCGGCCCGGCAGGACCTGATACCCCAGCCAGAACTCCACCGAAAAACACCGCAGAGACAGTTCTCCCCGCCACCGGAGAATCGTGCTCCGGTGGCGGGGAGAACCACAGGCCGTGGAGGCTCAGCCGAGGGTCAGTTCTCCTCGCCCTCGGAGTCTTCGTCCTCAGCGTCCTCAGTGTCCTCTGCGTCCTCGGCGTCATCGTCACTGTCAGCGTCGTCGCCGTCGCCGCCCTCGGTCAGACCGTCGACGTAGTCCTGGTTCTCGCTGACCCAGTCCGCGACGATCTCCTCGTAGTCGGCGTCCTCCTCGGCCTCGTTGAACATCTCGTTCTCGAGGTCGTAGAGGAGTTCGGCGTCCATCTCGAAGTTCTCCATCCACTCGGCCACCTCGGGGTGGTCGTCGGAGAAGCCCTCGCGGCCGAAGACGCTGAGCGTCTCAGCATCTCCCAGAGTGCCCTCCGGGTCCTCGAGGTCCTTGATGGGGAAGGCCTCGTACGCCCAGTGGGGGTGCCACAGGGTGACGACGATGTTCTCATCGTTGTCCGTGGCGGTCTGCAGCTCGGAGAGCATCGCCGGGGTCGAGGAGGTGGTGAAGTCCATGTCCTCGAGCCCGTAGGTGGGGATGACCTCGTCCTCGGTGACACCGGTCAGACCGGCGCCGGACTCGATGCCGACGATCGTGTTGCCGAACTCGTCAGCGTTGTCGGCCAGCTCCTCCAACGAGTCGATCGGCGCGTCCTCGTTGACGGCGATGGTCAGCTCGGCGTCGTCGTACCAGGAGCCGTACTCCTCCAGGGTGTCTCCGTAGTCCTCGATGTAGCTCGCGTGGGTCACCGGCTGCCAGACATCGAGGTTGAGGTCATAGTCGCCGCTGGCCAGACCGGAGAAGACCGGGCCTGCCTCGGCCTCTTCCAGGGTGACGTCATAGCCCTCAGCGGTGAGAATGCAGTTCCACAGCTCAGAAGCCGCGATGCCCTCTTCCCAGCCGGAGAAGACGCCGATGGTGATCTCACCCTGATCGCCCTCACCGGAACAGTGCTCCTCGACGGCGTCGGAGCCTCCCCCGTCCCCGTCTCCGTCGCCGCAGGCCGTCAGGGCGAGTCCCGCGACGGAGAGCACAGCGGCGGACTTCATGAATGTCGATGTGGTGCGCATGAGTGATTCCTTCCTTGGTGACAGGTGTTCAGTTGTGCCTCGCAGTGCCCCAAGCCCTGCGAGGAGGTTTCCAGACGATGGCGACGAATCCGACGACGGCGGCCGTGAGGCCTCCGCACCGCATGGCCGTCGCATCAGGTGGTCTTGTCCTTCCCGGCGAAGCTGGTGAGCCGGTCGAGGAAGATCGCCAGGATGACCACGGAGATCCCCGCCTCAAAGCCGAGCCCCTCATCCAGACGGTTCAGGGAGCCGACGACCTGGCCTCCCAGCCCACCGGCTCCGACCATCCCGGCGATGACCACCATGGACAGAGCCAACATGATGACCTGGTTGATGCCGGCCATGATCGTCGGCAGGGCCAGGGGCAGCTGTACCTGACGGAGGATCCTCCATCGTGAGGCGCCGAAGGCCTCACCGGCCTCGACCACTTCGCGGTCCACCCGGCGGATGCCCAGTTCGGTGAAGCGCACCCCGGGGGCCAGGGAGAAGAGGATGGTGGCGACCATCCCGGGGATCACCCCGACGCGGAATATCACCAGCGCCGGGATCAGATACACCATAGGCGGCATGGTCTGCAGGAAGTCCAGCACCGGGCGGATGAGGGCGGAGAACGTGCGCGAGGTGGCGGCCAGGATGCCCAGGGGGACGGCGATGATCACGGCGGTGACCGTGGCCACGAGCACCAGGGCGAGAGTCGACATCGCGTTCTCCCACTGGTTCACCCCGAAGATCAGCACGAAACCGAGGACGGTGCCGATGGCCAGCTTCCAGGAGCGGATCCACCAGGCCAGGGCGGCAAATATCAGGGTGATCGCCCACCAAGGCGGTGTGCTCAGCGCCCAGACCAGGGCGTCGTAGGTCTCGGTGAGCACGGCCCGCAACACGTTGAAGAAGCCGCCGAGGGCGTCGAGCATCCATGCCAGGATGTCCTCGCCCCAGTCACCGAGCGGAATGCGGAAGTCGTCCATCAGCGTCCTCCTTCGGCGGTGTCAACGGTGTCAGCGGTGTCAACGGCGGCGTCAGCAGCAGTGTCAGCAGTGGCGTCCACGGCAGCCTCAGCAGTAGTGACCGTCGGCGGCTCTGCGGCAGCCGCGCTCGGCTCCGGCAGCGGGGCCGAGTACTCCTCCGGCGTGTTCAGGGAGGCCAGGAGATCGGGGATGCGGATCCAGCCGATCGGCTCACCGGCTGCGCCGTCGGCGGTGACCGCCACCGGTCCTTCCGCATGGGCGGCCACCGGGACGATCTCCTGCAGCGTAGCGGTCTGGGCCACGACGGCCTGATCGGCCCCCGCACCCTCGTCGTCCGATACCTGTGCCTGCTCCTGTGCGCTCAGCGCGCCCGGAGCGACCATCACCGAGCCGGCGGTGAGCACCCGCCCGCGGTCGACGTCGGCGATGAACTGAGCCACATAGTCATCGGCCGGGCGGGTGAGGATCTCCTCGGGGGTACCGATCTGCACGATCCGCCCGTCCTTCATCACCGCGATCCGGTCACCGATGTACATGGCCTCATTGAGGTCGTGAGTGATGAAGATGATGGTCTTGCCCAGTTCGCGCTGCAGCACGATGAGCTGCTGCTGCATCTCCCGGCGGATGAGCGGGTCCAGAGCACTGAAGGCCTCATCCATGAGCAGGATGTCGGTCTCGGCGGCCAGGGCTCGGGCCAGCCCGACGCGCTGCTGCATACCGCCGGAGAGCTCCCCGGGATAGTGATCCTGCCAGCCGTCGAGTCCGACGCGGGCCAGCACATCCAGCGCCCTGCGCTCTCTGGCGTGGACCTCCACACCTTGGATCTCCAGCCCGTAGGCGGCGTTCTGCAGCACGGTGCGGTGCGGGAACAGCGCGAAGTGCTGGAAGACCATGGCCATGTCCTCGGCACGGAGTCGGCGCAGCCGCTTCTTGGGCAGGCGGCCGATGTTCCGCCCCCGCACCTCCACGGTCCCCTCCGTGGCCGGCTGCAGACCGTTGAGTGTGCGGATCAGCGTCGACTTCCCTGAGCCGGAAAGCCCCATGACGACGAAGATCTCGCCCGGCTGCACATCGAAGGAGGCGTCGATGACGGCGGCAGTGCCCAGTTCTGTGAGGTCCGCCCGATCCTCGCCGGCCTTGATCCGACGGACGATCTCCTTCGGTCTGCGCCCGAAGGCTTTGAACACATTGCGCACGCTCAACGAAGGCGCATCGCCACTGTGACTCAACCTGGAGTCCTTCCTTACGACGTCCACATTCTCTCGACGCACGAACTCCGAGCCGTTCCCGCAGGCGCCGCCTACGGAACAAGCTGTGTCACACGGGGACGAAATCGGTCGCGCGGCTATCAGCGTAGCAAAGTTGACCGTAACCGCCACGAAACTTCGACAATAATCTTATTTCTAAAATGTTATAGATTGGATAACGGTGCGAGACTGTGGACATTACTCGCCATGATCGCTGATGTGCCGCAGAGCAATGCGACGATGGCGCCGCTTTGCGCTGATAGCAACGAACCCGTGCGCACCTCCACAGCGTGCGATTTGACCAGCGGGCAAGATAACAATCATCGCGATATGACAGGGAATATCATCCTGGTGAAACACCGACATAGGGCTGAATCGCAGCTGGACACACGGGGCCCGCTACGTGCCGAGGAGTACGCCGGCCGCTGTTCCCATGATGCGGGTCACCCTTGAGACCAGTACGATCCCCTGAGACCACCCATCGGCCGATGACGGCAGAGCAGCTGATCACCACCGGTCACCTACCCACTCAACGCGGCGCAGGAGCACACTATGGACGAACCCTCAACTCTGTTGACCCTGGGCGGGCTGGCGATCATCGCCGTCACCGTCGGTCTGCTGATGTGGAACCGGCTCTCGCCCATTGTGGTGATGTCCCTGGTCCCGCTGCTCGGCGCCCTGCTGGTCGGCTTCGGCCCGTCTGACCTGGTCGAGTTCTTCGATTCCGGGGTGGCGCAGGTGATGAACGTCGTGGTGATGTTCATCTTCGCGATCCTGTTCTTCGGGATCCTCTCCGACGCCGGCCTCTTCGATCCGATCGTCCGCGGCCTGATCTTGCTCACGCGAGGCAAAGTCGTCCTCGTCTCCGTGGGCACGGCACTCATGGGCGTCGTGGCCCATATGGACGGTGCCGGAGCGACCACGTTCCTGCTGACCATCCCGGCGCTGCTACCGCTCTATCAGGCCCTGAACATGAGCCGGTACCTGCTTCTGCTGCTGCTCGCCCTCTCAGCGGGGATCATCAACATGGTGCCCTGGGGCGGGCCTTTGGGCCGCGCGGCCAGTGTCACCGGCATCGACCCCGGTGAGCTGTACCGTCCGCTGATCCCGCTTCAGATCGTCGGTCTCGTCCTGATCGTCACCCTGGCCGTGCTGCTGGGGCTGCGTGAGAAGTCGAGGATCGCGAAGAAGGTGGCCGCCGGTGAGGTCCAGGCCGCCGATGACGTCGAGGTTCGCAGCTTCGCCGACGACTTCGCCGCACGGCAGGCGGAGCAGCGTGCGGAGATCGCGGCGACGATGCGCGGTTCCCGTGCCGTCTACTGGGCCAATGTGGTGCTGGCGCTGTCCATCATCGGGCTCATGCTCGCTGACATCCTGCCTCCGGCGCTGGCCTTCCTGATAGGTGTGGGCATCGCGCTGCCGCTGAACTTCCGCGGTTCCGACCTGCAGATGGAGCGCGTCCGCGCGCACGCACCCAACGCACTGATGATGGGCGCGGTGATCCTCGCGGCTGCGGTCTTCCTCGGTGTGCTCAACGAATCGCAGATGCTGGAGTCGGTGGCTCTGTCCTTCCTCACGGTGATCCCTGATGGGCTCGGCCCGAATCTGCATCTGGTGATGGCGTCCTTCGGTGTGCCGATGGATCTGCTGACCTCCACTGATGCCTATTACTTCTCCGTGCTGCCGCTGGTGGAGGCGACGTCTTCGCAGTTCGGCGTGGGTACGGCGGAAGCGGCTCACGCGATGCTGGTCGGCAACATCATCGGCACCTTCGTCAGCCCGTTCTCCCCGGCGCTGTGGCTGGCGCTGGGCCTCTCCGGCGCGAACCTCGGCACCCATCTGCGGTACTCGTTCTTCATCGTCTGGGGCTTCTCGCTCATGATGCTGGTCGCCGGTCTCGTGCTGGGACTCTTCAGCATCACCACCTGAGCTCAGCGGCAGACGAGCCGCCCCTGCTCCAGGACCACATCCTCGACGGGGAGCATCCCGTCGTATTCGTCACCGATGACGAGATCGATGGTGAAGCCGTCACGGCCGTCGATGTCGACGTAGGTGCGCGAATATTCCTGCTGGAGGGTGTAGGCCTGCCGCAGGCCCCGGTCCCCGGCACGGATGATGGTGTCGAAGCCGGTGTTGCCGGCGTAGTCGTTGTCGACATCGCCCACACGGAATCCGCGGTCGGTGAGTTCCTCGGCCACCTCGCTGGCCAGGCCGGGACGGTTGGTGACGTTGTAGACGTCCACGCGCACCCGCTCCGGGGTGACCGGTGAGAGGGTCGCCGTCGGGCAGTCTTCCCCGGCGGGGATGTCCTGGGAGAAGAGATCGATCTCGACAGTGCCGTCGATCATCAGCCAGCTGAGCACAGTGGCCCCAGCCAGCGTGGTTCCGGCGGTCAGCCCGACGAGGATCCTACGGCGCAGCGGCGCGCGGGTCTCGTCGGTCATAGGGCGAGTCTAGGCGGCTGGTCCGGTGGATGCTCAGGGGATCGCCGGAGTGCAGTCCAGGTCATCGGCGAAGACCCCGACGCCGTCGCGCTCGGCCTGCTCCCAGGCCTCTTCGATCTCGGCGAGGAACCGGTCGTTCGGCGCATAGACCACAGGGGCTCCGTAGCCGTCGCGGGCCAGCTGGGCGTTGATGAAGGTGTCCTCGGAGTAGACTCCGGCGAGCAGGCGGTCGTACTGGTCGGTGCGCTCTTCGTCGAAGGCCAGCTGCACCTCGTCGCCGGGGCGCAGCAGCTCTTCCATCCGCTCAGTGGCCTCCGGCCCGAGGCATTCTGTGGGCTTATCAGGGTGGACGGTCTCCGGGGTATCGATGTTGAGCAGCCGGACACGCTCCTGCTGACCATCCAGGGTGACGACGAGGGTGTCACCGTCGACGACCCGCTCCACAACGGCGGACTCGCCCGCCCCGTCGGCTCCGTCTGCAGTATCACTGAATCCGAGCACTTCGATGAGTATGCCGATGAGCAGCAGGAGGCCGATGAGTGCCGCGATCCAGGGGAACACCGCACCGTTGGCCCCGCGTGGGCCACGGCGACCGGCGCGGATGGGGCCACGACGACCATTGCCGGTGCTGCTGCCGGTGCTGCGCCGCCGGTTGCCGGATCCGCCGCTGCGGCGGCGCAGATCGCGCATTCCCTGGCGTGCGACCCTGCGTGCCCCGCGACGGGCGAAGCGGCCGAACTGCTGACTGGACATGGGCACGAGTCTAGCGGGCACCCCTGACAGGGATCAGTCCCAGATGTTCTTCAGTCCCAAATGTTCTCCGCGGAGGGCTCGCAGGCTCCCGAACGTTCCCGCTGCCGCATATCGTAGGCAACCTGCAGGCCCGTGATCAGACCGGCCCCGGCGGCATAGACCAACCGTGGTGCGGGCACCCGCAATCGGCGCAGTCCCACCTCGACGGCGTCGTCGACCCAGTAGCTCACCCGCGTGGCGAGGTGGATGAGAACTGCCGGGCCGAGGCCGATCGCGACCCGGGCCTGCGGGGAGAGAACCGTGGCAGCGGAGCCCTCAGCGGGTGCGTGATCGCCGGAGTGCCCATCAGCTGAGGAGACGTGCCGCAGGGCGGCTGCGCTCGTCCCCGCCACAGCCAGCGGGAACCCCCAGAGGACACCGCGATGCAGGGGCCGGGGCCAGCGTCTCACCGGGATCACCGAGGAGGCACCGACGAGAATCCCGGTGACAGTGCCCGCAGCGCGGGGGCTGCGCGTCAGTCGGTGGATCACGCCCCGGAGGCTGTGGGGCGGCAGTCGGTGCTCAGTCATCATGACCCCGTCTCGTCTCGGCTGTCGGCTTACAACCCCGGTTCAACTCTGGGTGATTTCGCTACAGCGCATGATACCCATGTATAGAAAAGCCCCACGTGCACCTGCCAGAGCCCACTTACCCTTGCTACCTTCCGGTCCTGGGGGAGTTCAGCAGGATGACACCACACGTGGGGCCGGACTCCATCGTAGTGCCCCGATCAGAGCTGACGCCAACTCAGCGGCGGCCTCAGCCGGAGCATCTTGCGCGAAAGGCACGAGTTAAGCCGCGAGTGAGGCGCAGAGCCTCGATGTGCGTTCCCCCGGGCGACTCCGCTATGATGGTCTGCGTTCTCATCACGCGGGGTGATCCTCCGCGTCATGGGAACAGCCAGGAGGATTCGCCTAGCGGCCTATGGCGCACGCTTGGAACGCGTGTTGGGTTCACGCCCTCGGGGGTTCAAATCCCCCATCCTCCGCTGACAGCCCTCGCTCCCTGATATATCAGGGAGCGAGGGCTTTTCTCTGCATGAGCCCCCGCGGGGCGGGGGCTGAGCATCCGCGTCGCTTTTTCAGTCACGATCAGCCCCGCTGACCCCGGAAATCTCTCGATCCGTGACTGCAAAGGGGATCTCGATCCACTGGACCCAAGATCACGATCAGGTCACAGTTCACCTGATTTTCGACTGCAAAGATTGCAACGTCATGGGTCGGCGTGCTCGACTGATCTACGTCAGAGACCACCGGCGTCACGGCGACGCCTCCCGAGAGGACGGAACGGCATCATGCGACAGATGACCACCCCCACGAACACGGCAGAGTGCCCCTCCGAGGCCTCGCTCGACGCGGTGAAGCCCCACCGCTCTATCGTCCACCGCGCCGCCGGCGTCCTGACCGCAGGACTCCTCGCCTTTTCGCTGACCGGCTGCACCCTGCTCGACAACGATTCGGACTCCGATTCCGACGATCAGGATCAGGAGCAGACCTCGGAGAACGAGGACGACCAGGACAGCTCCGAGGACGATTCCGACGCGGATTCAGGTGACGACTCGGTTGACGACTCGGGTGACGAGTCAGATGATGACGCCGAGGACAAGGACGACGCAGACGACGCAGACGACGCAGACGACTCCGACGAGGCCGACGAGACGGAGGAGCCCGCTGACGACGACTCCCCCACCGACGAGGAGAGCTCTGAGGCCTCCGGTTCCGACACCTTCGAAGGCTCCTCCGGCTCCTCCTTCGACGGCTCGGGCGACGGCGAGGACGACTCCGACACTGACGACTACTCCACCGACGCCCCGGATCCGGTCTCAGGCAACACCGGCACCAGCTCGGCGGAGTTCCGCGACTCAGTGCAGGACGCCCTCGACAACAGGAACTTCCAGGAGGGTGACGTCAGCGGCGTCGAGATCTATGACGAGGAGATGGAGAACGGCCTGGAGATCACCCGCGTGATCCGGGACTTCCCCTCGCCCAGCAACTCCTGGCGCCTCCAGGAGGGCGGCGAGGTGATCCTGCTCTATATCGAGCCTGACGTCGGCTCCGACCTCTACAGCTCGATCGGCAAGATCCTGTTCCTCGGCCCGGAGGGCAATGAGCAGCGCAATTCGCTGCTCATGGATTCGGAGATCGAGGCAGCCGGGCTCACCGCCTATGACCCCTATGTCGATGACGACCTCCCCGGTTGGGCAGCGTTCGTCGTCGATGAACGTGCCGACAGCTACAACCTGGGCATCGTCCGTCCGGAGACTGAGATCATCGGCACCGACCAGATATTCGATGAGCGGGTGTGGGAGTTCTCGCTCTCCGCTGAGTGATCGTCTCCGTGGTCCGCTGAGAGATCCGCCGAGAGGCCCGCTGAGGACTCCCCGGCTCAGGACTCGCTGGCTCAGGCCCCGTCGGCTCAGGTGCCCACCGCCCCTGAACCGGCGGGGCCTGTGTCGACGGGGCCTGTGTCGACGGGGCCTGCGCCAATGGAGCCTGTGTCGACCTCCCCGATGAGACCCTGCTCACCGTAGAATCGGAGGCGATGTCCTCCCCCGTCTCGCCGCCCTCGGACGCCGGTGCCGGTTCCTCACGCCGCATGCGGTGGATGGACTTGCTCCGAGGCCTGGCCGTCGTGCTGGTCGTCATCATGCACGGTGCCACGATCCCGCTCTCCACGGACTCCGGGTTCCGTGAGTGGGTGGTCGTCAACCAGTACCTCGAACCGGTGCGTATGCCGCTGCTGATGTTCCTCTCCGGCATGCTGCTGCCCCGCGCTCTGCGCAAGACCGCCGGTGAGTACCTCTGGGGCAAGTTCGCCGCCATCGGCTGGCCAGCACTGGTCTGGATGGTGCTCTACGGTGTGCTGATCTTCCGCAACGGCCCCTTCGATGCCGCCTATTGGGCCACCGGGGACTACCTGTGGTTCCTGCTGGCGCTGCTGGGCTGCTACCTGATCGCCCTGGTCACGCGGAAGATCCACCCGGGGCTGACGGCTGCGGTGATGATCGCCACGGTCAGCCTCACCTCACTGACGATCCTGCCGGACCGTATCCTCTACTACGGGACGTTCTTCTTCCTGGGCGCGTGGCTCGGCCGGTATGTGCTGGCCTGGTCCCGCACCCATCCGATCGTTCCCCTGCTGCTCCTCGGTCCGGCCGCCGTACTCTCCCATCTGGCCGTCCAGGACGGTTCGCTGCGCGGAGGCAGCTGGCAGGCCGCGGCGATCTCGGTGACGTGCCTGGCCGTGGTGATGTGGTTCGCCCCGAAGATCCCGTCCAATGCCCGCACCTGGTTCCTGGAATGGATGGGGCGGAACTCGCTGGTCGTCTACGTCACCCATTTCCCGATCCTGGTCGTCATCCATCGCACGATGGACCAGCTCGGCGCTGATCCGCTGCTCCACGTCAGTGTGACCACACTGGGCGGGCTTGCGGTGACCGTCGGGATGGTGGCTCTGCGCCCTTGGACTCCCTGGCTCTACGCCTCCCCCCGTGGCGATCACCGCCGTGCTGCGCTGTCACCTCGGCAGTGAACGGTTCGGCCGGGCTGACACGGTGAACAGGCCGGGATGTCCCACAGGCTCCGATGCGCCTGTCAGCGGCAGGCGGTAGGGTTTCTGGGGTGAGCACCGCCCTGTACCGCCGCTACCGTCCGGATACCTTCGCCGACGTCATCGGGCAGGAGCATGTCACCGCCCCGCTGATGACCGCCCTGGAGAAGGACGCGGTCTCTCACGCCTATCTGTTCTCCGGCCCGCGCGGCTGCGGCAAGACCACTTCGGCGCGCATCCTGGCCCGCTGCCTGAACTGCGCCCAGGGTCCGACGCCGACGCCGTGCGGCTCCTGCGAATCCTGCCGGGATCTGGCCACCGGGGGTCCCGGCTCGCTGGATGTGATCGAGATCGATGCGGCCAGCCACGGAGGTGTCGACGACGCCCGTGACCTGCGGGAACGGGCCACTTTCGCACCGGTGCGGGACCGCTACAAGATCTTCATCATCGATGAGGCTCATATGGTCACCGCAGCGGGCTTCAACGCGCTGCTGAAGATCGTCGAAGAGCCTCCGGAGCACATCAAGTTCATCTTCGCGACCACGGAGCCGGATAAGGTCATCGGCACGATCCGCTCGCGCACCCACCACTACCCGTTCCGCCTGGTGCCTCCGGAGCCGCTGCTGGATTATCTGGACCGGCTCTGCCAGGAGGAGGGGGTCGGCGTCGCTCTCGGTGTGCTTCCGCTGGTGCTGCGCGCCGGAGGCGGTTCGGTCCGCGACACGCTCTCGGTGCTCGATCAGCTGATCGCCGGCTCCTCAGCTGAGGGGATCGACTATGAGCGGGCCGTGGCGCTGCTCGGCTTCACCCACTCGGCGCTGCTGGATGACGTGGTGGCCTCGCTGGCCGCCCGTGAGGGTGCGAAGGCCTTCGACGTGGTGGACCGTGTGGTCCAGTCCGGGCAGGATCCACGCCGGTTCGTCGAGGATCTGCTGGAGCGGATGCGGGATCTGATCATCGTCAAAGCAGTCCCGGAGAATCCGGAGGCGATTCTGCGTGGTGTGCCCACGGACCAGATCACCCGGATGCAGGAGCAGGCCAGCACTGTCGGCTCCGGGGAGCTGTCCCGTTCGGCCGATGTCACCGCGCAGGCGCTGACCGATATGGTCGGCGCGACGTCCCCGCGGCTGCATCTGGAGCTGCTGATGGCTCGGCTGCTGCTGCCTCACGCTGATCAGGGCACCTCCAGCCTGGCCGCCCGTCTGGATCAGCTGGAACGGCGCCTGGACTTCCTCTCCGGCTCCGGCGCTGAGCCCCAGGCACCGGCAGAAACCGCAGCCCAGCCACCTGCGGAGTCTTCACAGGCTTCCACACCGACTTCCGCACCGGTTTCCACAGCGACTTCCGCACCGGTTTCCACAGCGACTTCCGCACCGAGATCGCCAGCGCCGACACCCGCGGCGGCGCCTTCCTCCGCCGCCGATGACTGGGCGGCGCCGGGAGTCAGCCGGGGAGCAGCCGAGGAGCCAGAAGCACCGCAAGCGGCAGCAGAGCACTCGGCAACAGAACGCCTGGCAGCAGAGCGCCCGACGACGGCCACGGAGCAGTCCCCCGTCCCCGCGCCCAGCGCTGCACCGGCCGCGGCAGCAACCGCGGCAGCAACCTCGACAGAGACCCCAGTAGCCCAGCAGGCGACCTCATCCGACTCCTCACGTGCGGATATGATGCAGCGCGCCTGGCCCGATGTGGTCCACGCGCTGGCCTCACAGTCGCGTCTGCTGTGGATGCTGGTGAAGGACAACGCCTCCGTCGCCGGATTCGACGGTCAGACCCTCACGCTCTCCTTCACCAATGACGGCGCCCGGAACACCTTCGCCTCCCGCAACGGTGAGCAGGCGCTCGGCGCGGCGATCCACCAGGTGTTGGGAATGTCCGTGAGCTTCGACCTCATCACCGGAGGGGCTCCACCGGCAGCTGGTCGGGGCCCAAAAGGCCCTAGCCGGCCGACGCCGGCGCCGCAGCCGTCCCAAAGCCCCAGCGAACAGAGCCCCGAACATCAGGTCCCTGGGCCTCAGGGCGAGGTAAGCCAGAGCCCCAGGGACCAAGAGGAACCTGCCTGGGTGCACGAGGAGACACCGGAGGAACAGCCCCCTCCCCCGGATGAGCCACCCCCTGAGGACCCGCACGATCTGCCGCCCTCAGCGCATCCCGCCTGGGACGGCGACCCGAGCACGGACCCCGCCGGGACCGTCGAGGACGAGCCGGACCAGGCACAGGACGCTGAGCCCAGCGCTGAGCCGGATGCCTACCGTCACGCGGCGACTGCCCCGAAGGTGCCGGTTTTCGCGCGGCCGTCCCCCACGGCACCCGCTCCGGCACCCGCTCCGGCCGCCACGACACAGCCCGCGGCTGCGCCGTCATCCCCCCAGACCACCGACGCATCCCAGCACACACCGCCCCGTCACGCGGCGATCCGCGAGCGTATGGCCCGACGGCAGCCGGCGTCGCCCGGTGAGCAGCCGCTGCCTCCCCCGGACCCCTTCGGCACGCCGAGACCGCCGGAGGACGCCGAACAGGCTGAGGTTCGCCCAGAAGCGCACCCTGAAACTCACCCCTCAACTCACCGCACGTCTCACCCCACGGCTCACACCGACGCTCGTCCAGAAACCCCACCCGAAAATCCTGCTGGAGAGCCCGCCGAGGATGTCCCCAGCGATGATGACATCACCGTCGAGGACTCAGCCGTCTTCGGCCGCAAAGCCGTGGAACGGCTGTTGGACGGTACCCTCATCGAGGAGCGTTCGCTCTCCGGCGGTCCGCTCTGACCGGCCGCAGGCCCGCCCAGGCCATCCCTGACGGGTCCCTGTCAGGCCATCCCCGCTGAGAAAGGCATCCGCACACCGTGTACGAAGGCGCAGTCCAGGACCTCATCGACGAATTGGGGCGGCTTCCGGGCATCGGCCCCAAGTCCGCCCAGCGCGTGGCCTTCCATATCCTCGAGGCGGACACTGAGGACATGAAGCGCCTGGCCGAGGCGATCGTCACGGTCAAAGAGCGGGTGAAGTTCTGCGAGGTCTGCTTCAACGTCTCCGAGGGGACGCGCTGCCAGATCTGCCTGGATGAGCGGCGCGACCCGTCAGTGATCTGCGTGGTGGAAGAGTCCAAAGATGTCATGGCCATCGAGCGCACACGCTCCTTCCGGGGGCGGTACCACGTGCTCGGCGGCTCCATCAATCCGATCGCCGGAGTCGGGCCGGAGCAGCTGCACATCCGTGAGCTGCTGAGCCGGCTCTCCGATGACGCGGTCGAGGAGGTCATCATCGCCACCGACCCGAATCTGGAGGGCGAGGCTACCGCCACCTACCTGGTGCGGATGCTCGGCTCCATCGGCATCCGGCTGACCCGTCTGGCCTCGGGCCTGCCCGTCGGCGGGGATCTGGAGTATGCCGATGACGTCACCTTGGGACGCGCCTTCGAGGGCCGACGGTCGCTGACCGCAGACTCCTGAGCGCCACCGCAGATATCTTTATCAGAATGTGATCCAATGCATTCAAGAAGCTATTACCGGGATTTTTCGTGGCTCGCCGGACTCACCTGAGTCCGTGGTATGAGCGCGATCCACCCGCAGAATCCCCGTTTCTGGAAGATTTCACCGCACTGTGATCTGAGCCCCTCCGAGCCCTCTTCTGGGGCCTGACAGCGCCGTCGTACAGGAATTCAGATACCCAAGACGCTTTTCCCTCACTACTGTGGCGATCAGCACCGACGGTGATCGCGCCCACTCGCCGCGCTCAGCATCGGTGCCGCATTCACGGGGCCAGCGTCACGTGAGCACCACACCACCACAGATGAGGGGACCATCATGAGCACCTGGAGGACGTCCAAGGCCACGACGCTCACCGCGGCCACCGCCGCGAGCCTGCTCGCGCTGACCGCCTGCGGCAACGGCGACGATGACAACGGCGAGGCCGACGGCGACACCCTGCAGATCGCCCTGTTCGGTGAGGAGCCCTACTCCTGGCTCGATGACGACGGCGAGCCCACCGGCGCGACGATCGCCGTGGCCGAGGAGATCTTCGAAGAGCGCATGGGCTATGAGCTCGAGGTCGAGGAGACCGACTGGGACAACCTGATCCCCGGTCTAACCTCGGAGAACTGGGACGTGGTCTCCGCGGGCATGTCCATCAACCCGGAGCGCTGCGCTGAGGCGGCCTTCGGAGAGCCCGAGCTGGTCTACACCACCGCCCTGCTGGTCGAGGAGGGCAACCCGGCCGGCGTCGAGGACTTCGACGATCTGCTCGCCGCCCAGGAGGACGGCGATGACCTCGACGTCGTCGCACTCTCCGCTGGGGTGGAGATGGGCTGGCTCGAGGAGATGGGCATCGACGCCGAGGGTGTGGCCAACGCGCAGGACGGCATCGACTTCGTCGAGGGCGGCCGCGCCGATGTCTTCGCGCTGACCGCCATCTCCTTGGAGGCCATGGCTGGAGACATGGACGGGCTCGAGGTCACTGACGCGTTCAGCCACGAGATCTCTGTGGGCGCCCACACCTTCCGCCCCGAGGACACGGAGCTCATCGAGGAGTTCAACGAGCATCTGGCGGAGCTCAAGGAGTCCGGCGAGTACCTCGACATCGTCTCCGAGTTCGGCTTCACCGAGGCGGAGATCCCGGATCCGGAGATGACCACCGAAGAGCTCTGCGAGGGTGACATCGACGCCCTGAACGAGAAGTACCTCGAGGACTGACCCACCACCAGCTGAGAGACCACCGGACACCCTATGGATTGGTTGGGCGAACAGGCTGAGCACTTCGAGTCGCTGAGCAACTTCTCCGAACGCCTGCTCGACGGGCTCACCACCACTGTGCTGCTCACCCTGCTGGGCGGGCTCGTCGCCTTCGTCGTCGCCGTGGTGCTGGGGCTGATGGCCGGCAGCCCCAGTCTGTGGCTGCGCGGACCGGCGCGCGTACTCATCGAGTTCTTCCGCGGCATCTCTCTGCTGGTGCTGCTGTTCTGGATGGTCTACGTGCTGCCGGTCTTCCTCATCCGCTATGACATCCCGCTGCCGGGACCGCAGGACCACACCTTCGTCACCGGCGTGCTGGCACTGGGCATCAACTACGGCGCCTACGGGGCGGAGGCGGTGCGCGCCTCGCTGACCACCGTGCCCAAGGGCCAGTGGGAGGCGACGACGGCGCTGTCGATGTCCTGGGTGCATAAGATGCGGCGGATCATCTTCCCCCAGGCGTGGGCGTTGATGATCCCGTCGCTGGCGAATCTGTGGATCCACCTGCTCAAGGGCAGCGCGATCGTCTACATCCTGCCGCGGGTCAATGACCTCACCTTCGAGCTGAACAACCTGCGTCGGCCCACCGATGTGTGGTTCTCCCACGCCTTCGTCGGACTGGTCACCTACTTCCTGCTCGCCCTGGTGCTGCTGTTCGTGATGCAGGCATTGGAGGCCCGGGCCAAGCATCGGCTCGGCAGAGGCCCGTCTCTGCGCGAGGTGTTCTCGCTGCGGCTGCGCCCGGTCAGCACGGAAGGCTCCTCGCCCGCGGCGGGAAAGGGCGGTGAGGACCGATGAACATCATGGACACTCTGCCTGTCGGTTTCGGACAGCACACCGCGGCCGTGCTGGCCCAGGAGGTCGATGATCCGGCCATCGTCGACGAGTCCGGCCCGATCTTCGACTGGGGCTTCGCCCTGGAGGTGCTGCCCGATATCCTCACCGCGTTCCTGCAGGTCACCCTGCTGGTCACCGCGCTGGGCACACTCATCGCCGCCGTGCTGGGGCTGGTGATCGCCATCCTGATCATGGTGCTGCCGGCACCGCTAGCGTTCATCCTCCGCTGGGCGGCGAACTTCATCCGGATGACCCCGATCGTGGTGCAGCTGCTGCTGCTCTTTTACGGGGTGATGTGGATGGACCCGCTGACCATCGGCATCATCGTCTTCGGCGTCCACTACGCCACCTACATGTCTGAGGTGTACCGGGCAGGCATCGAATCAGTGCCGCGCGGACAATGGGAGGCGACCACGGCGCTGTCCATGAGCGCAGTGCGGACCTGGCGGCGGGTCATCGTGCCCCAGGCGCTGCGCTCGACGGTGCCCGCGCTGGGCAACTACGCCATCTCCATGTTCAAGGACACCCCATTCCTGTTCGTGATCTCGGTGATGGAGATGGTGCGGGTGGCCCAGACCATCGGTTCGCAGACGTTCCGCTATACCGAGCCGATCACCCTCGCGGGGTTGATCTTCCTCGCCGCGAGCTACCCCACAGCTCTGCTGATCAACCGATTGGAGAAGCGCCTTGCCTACGCCCACTGATCCGGCGCCTGACGCCGGCACTCCGGTCATCGAATTCGTCGACGTCGAGAAGCGCTTCGGTGACAACGTGGTCCTCAAGGATCTCGACTTCACGGTCGAACGTGGCGAGCGCGTGACCCTCATCGGTCCCTCCGGCTCGGGGAAGACCACCATTCTGCGGCTGGTGATGACTTTGGAGGAGCTCACCGGGGGCTACATCTACATCGACGGGGAGCCGCTGACCCACCGCGAGCGCGAGGGCAGGCGCGTACCGGTGTCGAAGAAGGAGCAGAAGCGGCTGCGCACCCGCATCGGTATGGTGTTCCAGCAGTTCAACCTGTTCCCCAATATGACCGTGCTGGAGAACATCGTCGAAGCACCGATCCACGTCCTGGGTCGGTCCAAGGCCGAGGCTACCGAGAAGGCTCATGACCTGCTGCGCCAGGTGGGTCTCTCCGATAAGGCCGATGCCCACCCCACCTCGCTCTCCGGCGGGCAGCAGCAGCGTGTGGCCATCGCCCGGGCGCTGGCGATGGACCCGGAGATCCTGCTGCTCGACGAGGTCACCTCGGCGTTGGACCCGGAGGTCGTCGGCGAGGTGCTGAACATCCTGCGCACTGTGGCTGAGACCACCAACGTGACCATGCTGATCGTGACCCATGAGATGGGCTTCGCCCGGGACGTGTCGCATAAGGTGATGATGTTCGACGGCGGACGTGTGGTGGAATCGGGACCACCGGAGAAGATATTCTCCGATCCCGATCATGAACGCACTCAGGCGTTCCTCTCCGCCGTGCTCGGCGATAACTGAAGGAGGCGGCCGCTTGGACGGTCAGACCCAGCAGAGCCCTGATGTCCGGGAGCCCGAGGCTCCTCGTACCGGGCTCCACCCGTTCCTCGTCCTCGGCACGATCCTGGTGCTGGCGGCACTGAGCACCTGGCTCATCCCCGCCGGGGCGTTCGATCGTGAAGAGATCGACGGCCGTGAGGTGGTCGTCGAAGGCTCCTACGGGCGGATCGATGCGGACCCCGCCGGGCTGACCGATCTGTTCACCTCAGTGCATCTGGGGCTGGTCGAGGCTGCTGCGATCATCTTCTTCATCTTCGTCGTCGGCGGCTCCTTCGGGGTCATGCAGCGCACGAAGGCCGTCGAATCGGGGATCACGGGGTTGGCCCGGCGGATGAGCCGGGCGCAGATCCTGATGATCCCGCTGCTGATGCTGGCCTTCGGCCTGGCCGGTGCGAGCTTCGGCATGTTCGAGGAGGCTCTGCCCTTCGTGCTGCTGCTGGCTCCGGTGGCCGTGCGGCTGGGCTATGACTCGATGACCGGGGCCGCCATCGTCCTGGTCGGCTGCGCCACCGGCTACATGGGGGCGATGACGAACCCGTTCACCGTCGGTGTGGCTCAGGAGATCGCGGAGGTGCCGCTGTTCTCCGGGCTGGAGTTCCGGTTGGTCATGTGGCTGGTGATGATGACGGTGTCCATCGTCTTCGTGACCCGTTATGCCCGCAGGGTCCACGCGGATCCGCTGCGCAGCTTCACCCACGCCGCCGATGCCGCCGCCCGGGAGGCTGACGCCCGGGCCGGGATCGACGCTGAGGCTCATGATGCGAAGCTCTCGCTGCGGCAGATCCTGGTGCTGGTCCTGCTGGGTGTCACCTTGGTCGTCATGGTCTGGGGTGTGCTGACCCATGAATGGTTCATCACTGAGATCGCCGCACTGTTCATCGCCTTCGGTCTGCTCTGCGGAATCGTCGGCGGCCTGGGGGTCTCCGGGACAGTGGAGGCCTTCTCCGAGGGCTGCCGGGATATGGTCGTCGGCGCCCTGGTTGTCGGCCTGGCCTACGCCGTGCTGGAGGTGCTGCAGTCGGCCTCGGTGATCGACACGATCCTCTACGCGGTCTCCTCCTGGGTGGACGGGGCTCCCGGCGCCCTGGCGGCGGCCGGCATGCTGGGCGTGCAGGCGCTGATGAACATCCTGATCCCTTCCGGCTCCGGGCAGGCGGCATTGACGATGCCCATCATGGCTCCGCTGGCGGATCTGGTGGGCATCGACCGGCAGACCTCGGTCATCGCCTTCCAGCTGGGCGATGCGCTGACCAATATCCTCACCCCGACGAACGGCCTGCTGCTGGCGGCATTGGCTCTGGCGAAGATCTCCTGGTTCACCTGGGCGCGGTTCGTCTGGCCGCTGATCCTCATTCAGGCGCTCGTGGGGTTGGGCTTCGTCCTGATCGCTCAGCTCTGGGTGTGGCCGGTCTAGACCCGCTGCTCTGGCCCTACCCCGCCCGCGACACCATCTACCACCTCAAGGAGAACACTCTGTGAGCACTGTGAGCTCGGCACCGCTGGAGACGCTCGAGGAGCATATGGACTGGCTGCTCGAGATCTACCGCGATTTCCACCGCCATCCTGAGCTGTCCCTGCGTGAGCATCGCACGGCCGCACGGATCGTCGAGGAGCTCCGGGCGATCGAAACGGCCACCGGGGCTGCCGAGCACCCCGAGGGCGGCTTCGAGCTGACCACCGGGCTCGGTCTCACCGGTGTGGTGGCCGTGCTGCGCCGCGGCACCGGGCCCACTGTGCTGCTGCGTGCTGATATCGATGGGCTGCCAGTGCGGGAGGAGACCGGGCTCGACTGGGCCTCACGCGACACCGGAGTTCCCTACCGGCAGGAGGCCCCGCACCACGCAGACGACGTCGGCGCCGATCAGCTCTCCGATATCGATCAGCTCCCCGGCGGGGACTCCGACCAGCACACCGGAGAACAGCTGCCGGTGATGCATGCCTGCGGGCATGACACCCATATCGTCTGTCTGCTCGGCACGCTGCGGATGCTGCTGGAGTCTGCGCAGCATGCAGACTCTGCGCAGTGGAGCGGGACCGTCGTCGCCGTCTTCCAACCGGCCGAGGAGCAGCACAACGGCGCGGAGCGGATGGTCGCTGACGGGCTGGCCCGCACGATCCCGGTTCCCGATGTCGCACTGGGCCAGCATGTGATGCCCGGCCCGGCCGATGCGGTGGAGATCGCCGAGGGGCCGATCATGGCCGCCTCCGATGACTTCCGCATCACCCTGCACGGCAAAGGCGCCCACGCCTCCGTCCCGCACCGCGGGATCGATCCGGTGGTCATGGCCGCCTCCCTGGTGATGCGGCTGCAGACCGTGGTCTCCCGGCACACGGACCCGGAGGCCACCGCAGTGGTCACCGTGGGGCGGATCGACGGCGGGACGAAGAACAACATCATTCCCGAGCAGGCGGTCATCGAGGGCACTGTGCGCAGCTTCGATGCTGAGGTCAGCCGCCGCTGCCGGGAGGTCATCACGCAGATGGCCCGTGCCGAGGCAGTGGCCCACGGCGCACCGGAACCACACGTCGAGTTCTATGATCAGCTGCCGGTCACCGATAACGACCCCGGCACCGCCCAGACGGTGCGCGCTGCGCTGACCGAGGAGTTCGGTGCAGAACGGGTCACTGAGATGGCCCGCCGCTCCGGGGCGGAGGACTTCTCCGTGCTGCCCGCCGCCTTCGGCATCCCCTACGCCTACTGGGGCTTCGGGGCCTTCGATCCTGAGGCCTGGCACGCCTGCACCGATCCTGAGGCCGAGTTCCCGGGGAATCATTCCCCGCAGTTCGCTCCGCTGGCGGAGGTGAGCCTGCGTACCGGGGTGCGGGCGCTGACCACCGCCGCCTGGGCCTGGCTGGGAGCGCGATGACCTCCGGGGACAACGCCTGACAGAGCGCACGCTTATAGACTGAAGATCGACACCAACCATCACAGGAGTGAGTCAGAGCCGATGAGCCTCATCGTCCAGAAATACGGCGGGTCGTCAGTGGCCGATGCCGAGAGCATCAAGCGCGTGGCGCGCCGCGTGGTCGAGACCAAACGGCAGGGCAACCAGGTCGTCGTCGTGGTCTCGGCCATGGGTGACACCACTGATGATCTGCTCGACCTGGCCGCGGACATCACCGATCATCCTCAGGACCGGGAGATGGACATCCTGCTGTCCTCCGGCGAGCGCATGTCGATGGCGCTGCTGGCCATGGCGATCAACCAGTTGGGTGAGACCGCCCAGTCCTTCACCGGTTCCCAGGCGGGGATGATCACCGACGCCATCCACGGCAAGGCACGGCTGATCGAGGTCAACCCGAACCGTGTGCATGAGTCCCTGGATTCCGGGCATATCGGCATCGTCGCCGGTTTCCAGGGGATGAGCCGGGAGTCGAAGGACATCACCACGATGGGCCGCGGCGGCTCCGACACCACGGCGGTGGCGCTGGCCGCGGCGATGAACGCTGATGTCTGCGAGATCTACACCGACGTCGACGGCGTCTTCACCGCTGACCCGCGTGTGGTCTCCCGTGCACGCAAGATCGACGTCGCCAGCAGCGAGGACATGCTGGAGATGGCGGCCAACGGCTCGAAGGTGCTCCACCTGCGCTCGGTGGAGTACGCCCGCCGTTTCGGCGTGAAGCTGCACGTGCGTTCCTCGTTCAGCGAGAAAGAAGGCACCTGGGTCATCCCCGACCCCGAAGACAAGATCACCATCCAGGAAGGCGAACCCTTGGAACAGCCCATCATCACCGGACTTGCTCATGCCACTGAGGCGCGGATGACGATCGCCGGCATCCCGGACGAGCCGGGACGGGCGGCGGCAATCTTCAACGTGGTCGCCGAGGTCGGCACCAACATCGACATGATCGTTCAGGATGTCTCGGATGAGACGAAGAAGACCAACATCTCCTTCACTCTGCCCAGCGACGACGGCCGGAAGACGCTGGAGGCTCTGGAGGCGCAGAAGGGGGCCATCGGCTTCGAGGACCTGGACTTCACCCCGGAGGTCGGCAAAGTGTCTCTGGTCGGTGGGGGTATGCGTCACCACCCGGGTGTCTCGGCGAAGTTCTTCTCTGCGCTGCGCGACGCCGGCATCAACATCACCCTGATCTCGACCTCTGAGATCCGTGTCTCGGTGATCACGAAGATCGAGGATATGGAGCGTGCTGTCGAGGCGCTGCACACGGCCTTCGGCCTGGACAGCGAAGAGGAAGCGACCGTGTACGCAGGCACTGGTCGCTGAGCAACGCCCCAGACCAGTTCGAGAAACACTCAGGCGGCAGGACCTCTTCTGAGGTCCTGCCGCCTGCGCGTACGGTGCGGGATACGTGATGAGTCTAACGCAGAATACAGAGAGATTTCAGGAAACGGCCACTACCACCGTGTTGCCTGAACGCGAGCACCATGCTCGGCGGACGGCGCATCAGCGGCGTGTGGAGCACTACACGGCCGATTTCCTCGCTCGACGGCATGAGGGACACAAGCATCCGGTCGAGGATTTCCTGTTCACCTACTATTCCCACTCCCCCGGTCAGCTGGCGCGCTGGCATCCCGGTGCCGGTGTGGTGCTCGAAGGCGCCGGAGCCTCTGAACAGGCGCAATGGCGGTTCTATACCCAGGTGGCTGACGGCACGGAGGCCGGTGGGGTGGCTGTCGACGTCGCAGGATTTCTGGCGCAGCGGGAGTCGATGGTGGGGTTCGCCCGGCGGCTGCTCTCCGCGACGGCGGCGAAGCCTGCGCAGCTGGGGTGTTTCGGGCTGCATGAGTGGGCGATGGTGTATCGCTCAGTGCAGCACGGCCAGCGCCATGATCAGGTCCCGCTGCGGCTGGGAGCTGCAGGCACCGATGAGGTGGTGGAGGCGATGAACATCCGCTGCAGCCACTTCGACGCCTACCGGTTCTATACCCCCTCGGCGAAGCCGCTCAATGCGCTGGAGCCCACGCGGCAGAAGCAGGTGGAGATGGAGCAGCCGGGTTGCCTCCATGCCAACATGGACCTCTATAAGTGGGCGTATAAGCTCATCCCCGCAGTCGGGTCCGACCTGCTGATGGACTGCTTCGACCTGGCCTGGCGGATCCGTGAGCTGGACATGCGCGCCTCACCCTATGATCTGCGGGGCTGGGGCTACGAGCCGGTCCGGATCGAGGAGCCCTCCGGACGGGCAGAGTATGCACGGGCCCAGAAAGCGTTCTCCGAGGAGGCGCAGACGCTGCGAGAGCGGATCCTGGCGCAGCTGGATCGGATCGAGGGGCTGGCCCCAGCGAGCAGGGTCTGACATCTCATCCGCGCAGCGATGTCATAGGTCCCCCGTAACGTAGATGGTGATCGGAGAGAACGGTCACCCGAAGCGGCATCGGGCAGATGACGGCGGAGCGGAGGTGAGTGGACGATGACACAGGCAGACGAAGGGCTGGCAGGCAACACCGTGCCCGATCCTGACTCCCCTCATCTGGAGGCCCTGAATGCTGCGACGGTCGAAAGGCGCCGCGCCGAAGCCCGCGGCTGGGCAGCAATGCTGGCCCACCAGGATCAGAGGGAACGTGAGTTCGCCGTCGAGGGGCTGAGCGGGGAGGCGCTGTCGGTGGCACGCTCCACGGTGCCGGGCGAGATTGCGCGGGTGCTCAACTGCTCCGAGCGGCACGCCGCCGTCTGCCTCTCCACTGCCAGGCAGGTGCGCAGGGACCTGCCCACCACCTGGACGGCGTTCTGCCGGGGACTCCTGGAACGGGCAGCGGTGAGTCGGATCGCCGAGACCGCCGACCACCTGGCGGCAGCGGCCGGGGCAAGCCAACCCGACGTCCTGGAGGCCTTCGACGCCGCAGCGGCCGAGGCCGCGGTCGGTATGACTCTCCCACGCCTCGGACCGTGGCTGAAGCGGTACCTGGCGCGCCTGTCACCGGAGGCTGCGGAACACCGGGCCCAGCAGGCTCGAGCAGACCGTTGGGTCCGGGTGACCCACGGAGATGACGGAATGAGCCTGCTCGAAGCACATCTGCCGACTCTGACCGCAGCCGCCATCGCCCGCCGGCTCTCCGCGGTGGCCCGGTCCACCGACTCGCCCATCCCACACCAGGACGAACGCGGACGCCGCCTCGACGGCGCTGAAGAGCCCCCAGACCACAGCGACGACAGCGTTCTCACCCGTAGCTCCGCAGGCCCCGCCCACAACCCCGGGAACGAGGCATCGGCAGATCCCGAAGGCACAGTGCCGGGTCCATCACAGTCCCGAGCCGGTGGTGACCCGCGCACGCTCGCCCAACGGGAAGCAGACCTGTTCGGCGCCTGGCTGCTCTCGGGCCGGATCGACGGCGTCGAGGTCGATGCGAAGATCGCCGTCATGATCCCGGAGGCCACCCTGCGCGGAGAGTCCGAGGCTCCGGGGCTCGCCGCCGACGGCTCCTACACGTTCTCCGCACAGGAGGCCCGGCGGCTGGCCGCTGGTGGACTGACCGGCCGCGGTGGCAGGCATGACTGGTACGAGGCCCGCTTCCGGCCAGTGCCCCACACTGGGCCCAACACCGAACCCAGCATCCGGCCGATTGACCCCGGTACGGCGTCAGCAGGGCCTGGTGTCATCGGAGACGGGCTCGGCCCCAGCGGCATGGAAGCTGATCTGCTCTCCGTCGTCTCCACCGGGCGAAGTCCCTCGAAACGGCTCCGAGATGCATTGATCTTCCGTGACGGAACCTGCCGCGCACCAGGCTGCACTGTGCCCGCCGAACGGTGCGATCTCGACCACCAGACCCCCTACCCGGCAGGAGCCACCACCGCAGACAACCTATGGGCATTATGCCGACGGCATCACCGGATGAAATCCCACGGCTATCTCAGCCCACCGGCACCACCACCGGATGCCGCATCCCGAATGAACATGACACCGGGAACGAATACAGCGCCCAACACGGATCACATGCCTGAGCTGACTCCGCGCAGGCATACCGTCGATCTCCTCTGGGCAGTCACCCCGCACCGCCGCAGAGCCTCATGAGCCCCCGCTGCACAACACCCTGCCCCGCAGCAGCTCACGCGCCCACAAGCACCCGCGCCTCAGCGAGCAGACGCTCCATCTCGGGTGCGGTGAACTCACCTTCGAAGATCGGCGTGCCGTTCTCGAAGGCGCGGCCTGCAGAGAGCGGACCGGCGTCGACGACGTCGAAGCCCAGACCGTCGACGAAGCCGCCGACCAGCTCTTTGGCGTCCTCGTCGTCACCGGCCATCGCCAGCGCGCGCCGTCTCGGAGTCCCGGCAGGCTTGGCATCGGTCTCGATGAAGCCGTACCCGATGTGGTTGAGGGTCTTGACCAGACGCACCTGCTCACCCAGATGCTCAGCCAACACCTCGGACGTGGAGAGCCCCGCCTCGAACTCCTCGATCCGGCCGTCCACCTCACTCCAGTAGTTGGTCACATCCACCACGATGTGGCCCCGCAGCGTCTCGACGTCGAAGCTGCGATACCGGTGCAGCGGAGCTGCCAGCACGATCAGATCCGCGCCCCGCAGCTCATAGCTGTCCACTGCGGAGGCACCCGGGACGATCACCTCGGTCAGCAGCCGGATCTCCGCGGCTGGGCGCGCGGTGGCGATCTTCACGGTGTGCTCGGCCCGCACGGCCTGACGAGCCACTGCGGTGCCGACCCGCCCCGCGCCGAGCACCCCGATGGTCAGGGCGGTCGTCGTCGAACTGAGCCGGGCGTCGTCGCGCTCAGTGCTGCCGTCTCGGGTGAGGTCCATGGGGTGTCTCCATCTCATCCTGAATGCTTCACATCTTTTCAATTTTGAAACAACAGGACGGTCGGGCGGTTTGTTCCCGGCCCCGCGACGGCGCTCGTCAGGCGAAGAAGAAGCGCACCAGGTGGAAGAACACCGGCGCGGCGAAGCACAGCGAATCCAGCCGATCCATGATCCCGCCGTGGCCGGGGATGATCGCCCCGAAGTCCTTGATCCCCCGGTCGCGTTTGATCGCGCTCATCACCAGTCCCCCGGCCACCCCCATCAGGCAGCAGATCAGCGCCAACCCCGCCGCCTGCCAGGGGGCAAACGGCGTGATCCACCAGAGCCCGGCACCCAGCGCCGTCGCCGTCAGCACGCCGCCGATGAAGCCCTCCCACGTCTTATTCGGGCTCACCGTCGGTGCGATCCGATGCCGGCCCAGCAGCTTGCCCCAGATGTACTGGAAGACGTCACTGCCCTGCACCACCAGCACCAGGAACAACATGAGCAAAGCACCCTCAGCGCCTCCGGAGCCCGGGGCCGATCCCTCAGCGATCTCGCGCCCCTGGGCCATAGACACCGGCAGCTGGAGAATCGCCGGAATATGGCTGATCGTGTAGACGCAGACCATCAGCGCCCACTGGATGGTCGCCGAGCGTTGCAGGAAGTCGCGGCTGTCCCCGGCGATCGCATTGCGCGCGGGCAGGAACAGGAAGGCGTACACCGGGATGAACACGGCGAACATGCCGTACCAGTGCTCCCAGACGAACCAATACTGCAGCGGCGGGATGATGAAGACGAGCCAGATCAGTGCCTTATGATCCCGGCGCGTGGTCGGCGAGATGGTGATGAACTCGCGCAGGGCCAGCCAGGAGAGCACCAGGAACAGCAGCACGGTGACGGTCTCACCGCCGGCGAGCGCGGCCGTGAGCAGCACCGCCATCACCCACCAGGCGGCCACCCGCTGGACCAGGTTCGTGATCAGCTCCGGGTTCCGCTCCCTCATCCGATGGTGCAGAACCCAGGTGACCCCACTGGCGATGACGAGCACCCCGGCGATGCCGAGCAGCAGCCATCCGGCACGTTCATCGAGCAGACCGACCATCAGTGATCTCCCAGCAGCGCCGCCCGGCACCGGGCCAGGAACTCGTCCTTGGTCTCTGCGTCCCCGACGTGCAGCGGCCGGTGGAATGTCACCGAGGACAGATGCGGGACCGGCACGGCCTCACCCTTGGGCAGGATCCGCCCCAGGTTCCCCAATGACACCGGCACGGCGGGGATCACCGGGTTGTGCTGCGCCAAACGGTAGAGGCCGCTGTGGAACGCGGCGAGCTCCTCGCCGTCACCGCGGGTGCCCTCGGGGAAGATGATCAGCGAATCGCCGCCGTCGAGAACCTCGGTCATACCACCGAGCTGCCCGCTCGGACTGGCCCCGGCATCCTGGGAGCCGCCGTGACGGTCCACCAGAAAGGCGTGGAAGACGTTCTCCGCCAGGAGCCGGCGCACCCCGGTATCCCAGTAGTCACGGGCCGCGATGGGCCGCACCCGCTTCTGCAGGCGGGACGGCAGCGCTGACCATAGGGTGATGAAGTCCAGGTGGCTGGTGTGATTGGCGAAGAAGATCGCCTGCTCCGGCAGGTGGGCGGGGTCTACGCTGTCTGCGCCCAGCTGTGCCCCCGAGACGATCGAGACACTGCGGGCCAGCCCGCGACGGAGGAGGTCCGCGGCACTCACGCCTGCTCCCGGCTTCGCAGCGCAGCCGCGATCAGCCGCAGCCGGACCAGCACAGTGGACAGCGAGCCCAGCAGGATCAGGACTACGGCCGCCAATAGCACCGATCCACCGGGGATGCCGAACACCGGTTCCCCCACAGAGAGCAGGCACGCCACGACGAGCACCCACATCCGCAGCGGCTTCGGCAGCGGCCCCTGGAAGAAGTTCCCGACGCCCTGGGCCGCACCGAGCGTGCGGACATAGGCGGTGAGCACCGCCAGCACTGCGGCGATGAAGCCCAGCAGCACGCCGACGTCGTAGACCGGCACTGTGCCGACGGTGATGAGCCCGGCCGTCGCGTAGCCTGCCGCCCCGATGAGCATGGCGTCAGCGATGCGGTCCGGCAGCTCGTTGTAGAGGTCACCGACGGGTGAGTGCATCCCCTTCTCCACGGCGAGCATGCCGTCGAGCATGTTCAGCAGCAGCCGTAGGGGGATGCAGACTGCCGCCATGACGAGGAATCCCGGGCGGAGGTGCTCGGCTACTGCGCCGGAGAGGACCAGTCCGATCGCTGCCGCCGCGGCGAAGAGTACGGAGCCCACGGAGATCTGGTTCGGGGTGACCTCCAGCCGGTACAGTGCCTCGGCGGCACGGCGCGCCCAGCCGGTCGAACGCTGTGGGACCTCTCGACGGTCTGTCCCGCGCGGCTGCCCGGTGTCCCCCATGCTTCGCTCCGTCCTCTGCGGCAGGATCCTGCCGGTGTCCTCACGACCAAGTCCTCTGGTTGTTTCTACCACGATGTGGCTACTGTGAGGGCTGGAGGTGGCCGATGAATCCCAGGACGAGTGCCCGACGAGACCGCGTTCGACGAGGCGGCATCCGACGAGGCGGCACCTGGCGAGCGCGGTCGGCATCGGTGGACCACGCAATCGCCGCGGCCTGGGGATTCGCCGAGGCGACGGCGTTCTTCGTCGTCCCGGACGTCTGGACCTCCTGGGTGGGGCTGCGGCGGCCTCGCCGCGCTGTGCTCACCACGGGCAGTGCCCTGGCCGGGGCACTGGCAGGCGGAGCCGTGATGCACCGGTGGGGTGCGGCCGTCGACGTCGAGCACAGCCGAAAGCTGCTGGCACGGGTGCCGGGGGTCTCCGAACCGATGGTGCGGATGGTCGAGGACGGGCTGCGGGCTCGAGGCCATGCTGCGATGATGGACGGCCCCCGGCAGGGGATCCCGTATAAGCTCTACGCCCGCAGTTCCGGAGCGCTGGGGATGAGTCGGTCAGGTTTCCTGCTGTGGTCGGTTCCAGCGCGGCAGTTGCGTTTCCTTGTGGTGACCCTGGGCGTCAGTGGGATCGCCGCCACGGCCCGGAGGATTCCCGGCGTCGATGAGCGGCTGATCTCCCTGGGATGTGCGGGATGCTGGATCGTGTTCTACACGTGGTTCCTGCGCACTCAGACCAACCGATTCGCCGACGGTGCGCCGGCGGAACCGCACACCGCAGAACCGCTCATTGCAGAGCAACGCGGAGGCTGAGCCCGCCCAGAGCCAGACCAGTGAAGGTGTCCAGGGCACGGCGCACCCGACGGCGCTGCAGCCACTTCGAGGCGCTGTCCACCAGCAGGGCGAGCAGAGTCTGCTGGGCCAGGCCCAGCAGAGGCAAAGTCAGTGCGAGGACACTCAGTGCCCAGAACGGCATAGTCGGCGTCATGAACTGCGGGAACAGCGCGAGGTAGAACATGAGCACCGCAGGGTTGGTGATGTTGGTGATGAACCCTTGACGGAAGCCGCGTGCCCCGGCGTTGGTGCTGCGCAGCTGAGCGGTGTACTGACCCTTCCACGCTGAGCGCAACGCCTGCAGCGCCAGGAACGTCAGGTATGCCACACCGATCCACCGGATGGTCTGCAGCACCGGCTGAGACTGCGCGATCAGGATCCCTAGGCCAGCGGCAGTAAGCACGCCCTGCACCGCAGCCGCAGCGGTGACGCCGAAGGCCGTGGCCACACCGCCGCGGCGTCCCGACATCAGCGAATTCTTCAGCACCACGGCGGTGTCAGAACCGGGGGTGATCACCACGACGGCGGCGATCAGCACAAAGCTCAGGTAAGCAGTCAACTCCACAGAGATGAGTATGACACCGCGCGTGCACGCGCCCAACCCCGCACACCCGGTGACTCTGGAGTTGGTGCCCTTTTGAGCTCAGATTCAGCGTCAAAACGGCACCAACTCCAGAGTCAGCGACGATCTCTGACGACGGATAGACTGAACCGCGCAAGCACGCGGAGCACCGGAACCCGGTGTGAGACGGCACCGACGGCGCGCCGTCGCTCCTCGTGCAGTCAGGCACCCGGAAGAACAGCACAGGAGTCCCCATGCCGCGCATCGTCGTCGAGGTCATGCCCAAACCAGAGATCCTCGACCCGCAGGGCAAAGCCATCGCCTCCGCCCTCCCCCACCTTGGATTCGACGCCTTCGCCGGTGTGCGCCAGGGCCGGCGCTTCGAGCTGACCGTCGAGGGTGACGCCACGGACGAGGTCCTCGCTCAGGCCCGCCGTGCGGCCGAGGAGATGCTCTCCAACCCGGTCATCGAGGACGTCGTCGACGTGCGCGTCGAGGGTGACGCCTGACCATGACGCCAGCAACTCCCCCGACACCGGCAGAGACCCCTCTGATCGGCGACTACACCTCCCCGACCGACGCCCAGGCGCTGAGCGGCGCACGCATCGGCGTGGTCACCTTCCCCGGCACCCTAGATGACCGCGACGCCGCCCGCGCGGTCCGCTTGGCCGGCGGCACCGCCGTCTCCCTGTGGCACGCTGACGATGACCTCGCCGGTGTGGACGCCGTCATCATCCCCGGCGGCTTCTCCTACGGCGACTACCTGCGCGCCGGAGCGATCTCCCGCTTCGCACCGATGATGTCTGCGATCTCCCGCGAAGCCCAGACCGGCGCCCTGCCGGTGCTCGGCATCTGCAACGGCTTCCAGATCCTCACCGAAGCCCACCTGCTGCCCGGCTCGATGATCAAGAACGACCACCTGAAGTTCCGCTGCGCCGACCAGGTGCTCCGCGTGGAGAACACCTCCACCGCGTGGACCTCCCAGTACACCGACGACGAGCTCATCACCGTGGTGCTGAAGAACCAGGACGGCCAGTACGTCGCCGACGAACACACCTTGCAGACGCTCGAGGGCGAGGGCCGCGTGGTGTTCCGCTACGTCGGGGCCAACCCCAACGGCTCGCGCAATGACATCGCCGGGATCACCAACGCGAGGGGCAACGTCGTCGGCCTGATGCCTCACCCTGAGCACGCCGTCGAGGCCGGCTACGGCCCCGATGACGCCGTCGGGATGCGCGCCGGCACCGACGGACTGACCGTCTTCACCTCCGTGATCTCCACCCTGACCACATCCGGAGCCGCCCTGTGAGCACCCCAGAGACCAACGCTCGGACCAGCCCCGCGTTCAACATCGACACCGTCGCCGACGCCGCCGCCACCCCAGACGCCGAACTCCCCTGGGCCGAGCTGGGACTCAAGGCCGAGGAATACGCGCGGATCGTTGAGATCCTGGGCCGCCGCCCCACCGCTGCGGAGTTGGCCATGTACTCAGTCATGTGGTCCGAGCACTGCTCCTATAAGTCCTCCAAAGTGCATCTGCGTCAGTTCGGCGAGAAGGTCACCGAGGAGATGCGGAAGGACCTGATGGTCGGCATCGGCGAGAACGCCGGGGTCACCGATCTCGGCGACGGCTGGGCCGTGACCTTCAAGATCGAGTCCCACAACCACCCCTCCTATGTGGAGCCGTACCAGGGGGCGGCCACCGGCATCGGCGGTATCGTCCGGGACATCATCTCCATGGGTGCCCGGCCCGTCGCGGTGATGGACCCGCTGCGCTTCGGCGATCTCGACCACCCCGACACCGCCCGCGTGCTGCCCGGCGTGGTCTCCGGCATCGGCGGCTACGGCAACTCGCTGGGGCTGCCGAATATCGGTGGTGAGGTCGTCTTCGACTCCGTCTATCAGCAGAACCCACTGGTCAACGCGCTGGCCGTCGGCGTGATGCGCCATGAGGATCTGCGCCTGGCCAATGCCTCGGGCGTGGGCAACAAAGTGGTGCTCTTCGGGGCCCGCACCGGTGGTGACGGCATCGGCGGCGCCTCTGTGCTGGCCTCCGAGTCCTTCGACGATTCCAAGCCCTCGAAGCGCCCGGCCGTGCAGGTCGGTGACCCGTTCTCCGAGAAGGTGCTCATCGAGTGCTGTCTGGAGCTCTTCCACGCCGAGCTGGTCGAGGGCATCCAGGATCTCGGGGCGGCCGGCATCTCCTGTGCCACCTCCGAGCTGGCCTCCAACGGTGAGGGCGGGATGCACGTGGAGCTCACCGATGTGCTGCTGCGTGACCCGTCGTTGACTCCCGGCGAGATCCTGATGTCGGAGTCGCAGGAACGGATGATGGCGGTGGTCACTCCGGCCAACGCCGCCCGCTTCGAAGAGGTGCTGGGCAAATGGGGCGTCGAGTTCTCCTGGCTGGGCGAGGTGACCGACACCGGCCGGCTGGTGATCGAGTGGGACGGCGAGACCATCGTCGACGTCGACCCGCGCACTGTCGCCCACGACGGCCCCGTCTATGAGCGGCCCTACCACCGGCCCGCCTGGCAGGATGAGCTGCAGGCCGATACGTTCCGGGCCTCGGCGGCCGGCCGGGATCTGCCGCAGACCGGTGAGCAGCTGGGCGCCGCCGTCGTCAAGCTGATGTCCTCGCCGAATATGGCCGACGTCTCCTGGATCACCGATCAGTATGACCGCTTCGTCGGCGGCAACACCGCGCTCTCCCAGCCCGATGACTCCGGAGTGATCCGCGTGGACGAGTCCACCGGGCTCGGAGTGGGCCTGGCCACCGACTGCAACGGCCGCTACGCCTATCTGGACCCCTACGCCGGGGCGCAGCTGGCCCTGGCGGAGGCCTACCGGAACGTGGCGACCTCCGGTGCGGTGCCCAAGGCGGTCTCCGACTGCCTGAACTTCGGCTCCCCGGAGGACCCGGAGATCATGTGGCAGTTCGCGGAGGCGGTCCGCGGGCTGGCCGACGGGTGTCAGCAGCTGGGCATCCCGGTCACCGGCGGCAATGTCTCCCTGTACAACCAGACGGCGGGCCGGGCCATCCATCCCACCCCGGTGGTGGGCGTGCTGGGTGCCTTCGACGACGTCGGCCGCCGGACCCCTTCGGGCTTCGAGCGGTGGGCCGACGGCCAGGCGATCTATCTGCTGGGCGTCACCGGTGACGAGCTGGACGGCTCCGAGTTCGCCCGCGGGCGTGGGCATCTCGGCGGGGTGCCGCCGCAGGTGGACCTGGCGGCGGAGAAGACGCTGGCTGAGATCCTGATCAACGCCTCCCGGGACGGGATGATCGACGCCGCCCATGACCTCTCCGAGGGTGGCCTCGCCCCCGCGCTGGTGGAGATGAGCCTGCGCTTCGGCGTCGGGTCACGGACCGCGCTGGACGGGCTGTGCGAGCGCGACGGCATCGACATGTTCACCGCGCTGTTCAGCGAGTCCCAGGCTCGCGCGCTGGTCGCGCTGCCGCGCTCCGAGGAGGTGCGGTTCACGGATATGACCACCGCACGCAGGTTCCCCGCCATCCGGCTGGGTGTGGTGGATGCGCAGTCCGGGACGATCGAGGTCTCCGGCCCGGCGGAGGGCTCAGGCTTCACCCTCGGCATCGACGAGGTCCGTGAGGCGTGGTCGGCGACGATCCCCGCCCGGTTCGCGGGCTGACGGGATCTGCGGGTGAGAGACTGGTGGGGTGCGCATCTCACTGTTGGACCGCATCCGCACCCATGAGGGTGAGTCCGACGCCGACGCCCTGAGCTGGTCGATCGAACGTGCCCGGCGTGCCGAGCAGCTGGGTTTCCACCGGTACTGGGTGGCGGAACACCACGGGGTGCCGGGCGTCGTCGGCGGGGCCCCGCTGCTGATGCTCGCCGCCCTCGGCGCGCACACCACGCGGATCCGGCTGGGCAGCGGCGGTGTCATGCTGCCCAACCATGCCCCGCTGGTCGTCGCCGAGCAGGCGCTGATGCTCGAATCCCTCTATCCGGGGCGCATCGATCTGGGCTTAGGGTCTTCGCTGGGCTATACCGCCCCGGTGCGGCGCGCCTTGGGCCGTACCGATCTCGCCGAGGGTGAGTATCGGCAGTTGGTTCAGCAGGTGTTAGACCACTTCTCCGGTGCAGCAGATGTCACCGCTCGGCCTCAGGTGTCCTCCCCGCCTCCGGTGTTCCAGCTGGCCACAGGGGACGGTCTGCAACTGGCCGCTGAGCTGGGGCTCCCGGCCGTCGTCGGGGGTCCATTGCTGAAGCAGCCTCAACGGCTGCGGGAGTACACCGAACGATTCCGTCCCGGCCCGCACGGTGCAGCGCCGCAGCTCATCCTCTTCGCCGAGGTGGTGGTGGCCGATTCCGCCGAGCAGGCGCGCAGACTGCTCCTGTCTGAAGCCTGGGCCCTGGCCGACTCCCGCGATGTCGGCGAGTTCCGTGCGTTGCGCCCCGTCGAGGACGTCGAAGCTCTCCTGGAGGGGCCCGTCACCCCGCGCAAGCGGGACAGCATCACCCGTACGCTCGATTCCGCGGTGTCGGGCACCGCAGAGCAGGTCGGCGAGCAGCTGTCGCGTATGGCCCAGGCGGCCGGGGCCGATGAGGTGATGGCCTGGACCAGCATCTGGAACCGTGAGCAGCTCGCCGCCTCCGACCGAGGACTCGCCGAGGCCGTGGCCGCCCTACGCTGAGCCGCTCGCGCTGCAGCCGTCCCTGATCCGCGAATGTGGGTTCAGTCAGTGGTGGCCTCAGCTTGGGTGTCAGTGCTGGCGTCGGTACTGACATCGGTACTGACATCGGTGCTGAACTCGATGGGCTCACCGTGCTCCACAGTGCGGGAGACGGTGCAGTGCTTATCGTGGGAGAGCTGGACGAGTCGGTCCACCATGCCGGCGGCCTGACGCCCGGCCTCATCGTCGGGAAAGGACAGCCCGAAGCGCAGCCGGAGGTCAGCCAGCCGGGAGGCGCCGTTCTCCTCCACCTTGCGGCCCTCCGCCGTCACCCGGAAGTCGCTGAACTCAGTCCGCCGGGAGGCCACAGTATCCACGTCGATCGAGGAGCAGCCCGCGACGGCGGCGAGGAGCAGCTCCACGGGGCTGAGCAGCCCCTCCCCGCGTCCGAAGTCGAGCTCGACTCCGGCGGCGTTGCGGACACGGTAGTGGTTCGTGCCCACCCGTCTGAGCTCGACCTGATGGGTCGGGGCCTGAGCCGTGAAATCGGCGGTGGAGTCGGCAGTGGAGTCTGTGCTGGAATCTGCGGGCGTCTGGTCAGAGTGCTGTGATGCGTCCATGCCTCGATCTTCGCATCCACCGTCACATCCGCTCTGACACCCGCGCCTCCTCGCCCACGCGCCGCCTCACTCACGCGGCAAGCACGAACGCCAGCGGGATCAGACCCACCGACAGCACCGTGGTGACGAAGATCGTCGCCGCGCCGAAGGGACCGTGGCCGTCATAAGCGTGGGCGAGCAGGTACGCCGTCGTCGACGTCGGCATCACCGCCAGCAGCACCAGCACCAGCGTGGACTCCCGGTCCAGTCCGGTCAGCACTGCCGCGCCCCAGGTCAGCGACGGCAGCAGGAGCATCTTCACCGCCGTGGCCACAGTGAGCGCACCCAACGGCACTGCGCCCGAGCGCAGGCCGACCAGTGCATGGTGCAGGGCCAGTCCGACGGCGAAGAGCGCCACCGGCACGGCTGCCCCGGCCAGCAGTTCGACGGCCTCATCCACCGGTCCGGGCAGGCTCCAGGGCACGGCGGCGACCGCCAGACCGGCGAAGATGCTCAGCGCCACCGGGTTGAGCAGCAACGCCGAGACCACAGTCCGCCGCACCCGTGCCATCACGGACTCCCCCTGAGCACCGGCGCCGGCCTCGGCAAGCAGGGGGTAGCCGATCATGAAGACCAGATTATGCAGCAGCTGCCCGACGCCGACCGCGAGCGCCGCCTCGGCCCCGAGCAGGCTGATCCCGATGGGAACACCCAGGTAGCCGACATTGCCGTACCCGCCGGTCAGCGCCAGCGGCCCGGCCAGTCGCCGCCTCCGCAGGTTCGGCACGGCCCGGGCGATGAGCAGCACGGCGGCGGAGACAGCGGTCGGCACCAGCAACGCGATGAGCAGGAACGGCAGCGGGAGCCCGCGGTCCAGTGAGGCTCCGGCCACCGCGCTGAACAGGAAGGCCGGCAGGGCGAAATGCAGGACGAAGACGTTGAGACCGGACTCGGCGGCGGAGAATCGCGGCAGGAACCCGGCGGCGAAGCCCACAAGAATCATCGCCGTCAGCGGCGCGATCGTCACCAGCACATCGGTCATCGCCGACTACTCTAGTCGGCTGCTCTAGTCGGCCACGTCATCCGCCCCGCACCGCAGAGCTCGGTTCAGCCCGGCCCACCTGAACCGCGCCGACCGGCGGCATCCTGGCCGGTGACGTGGTTCTCGCTGACGCTCTGCAGCAGTCGCAGCACTCCGTAGCCCAGCGCTGTGAACACCAAAGCTGCGAGCAGGTAGTTCCGTCCCGCTTCGGTGATCGTGCCGACTTGGTGCAGTCCGAAGACCAGCAGCACGACGAAGCCCAGCGGGATGATCAACAGTGTGCCGAATCGAAACGGCATGGCGGCACCTCCGTTCTGGAGCCTGCACGGATCAGTCTATGACCGTCTCAGAAGCATCTCCAGCATCTGCGGGAATCCGACCTCGGCATCTGAGGCCCCCAGCTGCGCGCCGAGCTCCACGCCCAGCGCGGCCGCCTGGCGTCGCTGCTGGATGACGGTGGTCGCACCCAGCAGCAGGGCGCAGACCGACTCCACGAGCACCGGGTCTGCCTGATCATCACCGTCTTGCTCCGCGGCCTGACGGATCGAGGTTCTCAGGATCTGCCCTCCGATCCCCAGCGCCACAGTGGACGCCACGACTTCGGCTCCGTCCCGATGGGCGAGCATGGCCTCGTGGAAGGCCAGAGCCCTGGCACGGACGTCACGACGCAGGTCCCCGCTGAGCGGACAGGAGACGGCGCCGTCGAGGATCTGATCGGCCACAGCGGCCAGCAGCCGCTGCTTATTGGGCACATGCCAGTACAGCGCGCTGGGCCGCACCTCCAGGGCGGCGGCCACTCGGCGCATGGAGAGGTCCGCGAGGCCGTACTCGTTGAGGATCTCCACAGCCGCCGTGACGACGTCCCGGTAGGTATTCCGTGATCCCGTCGGCACCACGCTGTGATCGTGCGCCGGGCTGGAATTGGGCGGGGAGGCGGGCATGGGTCTACGATATCCACGATGACAACCTGAACACCGTTCAGGTGAGGCACCTCAACGTTCACCCACCCGCTCCTGGAAGGCCCGATGGAGAACCCCACTACCGGCACCGACGCCGCACAATCAGGCCCCGCACAGTCCGACGCCGCCCAGCCAACCAGCCCTGCCGCGCACCACCGACCCCGGCGCGGCCCCTCAGCGAGCCGTGGTCTGGCACAGATCGCCGTCTTCGCCGCGCTCATCGCCGTCCTCGGCCTGCCCGGCAGCATCCCTCTGCCCGGCCTCGTCCCGATCACCGCGCAGACCCTGGGCGTCATGCTCGCCGGTGCCGTACTCGGCCCCTGGCGCGGCGCGGCCTCCCTCACTCTCTTCCTCGGCCTGGTCGCCATGGGCCTGCCGCTGCTCTCCGGCGGTCGCGGTGGCCTGGGCGCCTTCGTCGGGCCCAGTGCCGGGTTCCTGATCGCCTGGGTCCTCGGGGCCCTGGTGGTGGGGCTCGTCGTCCACGCCGGGGCGTCCCGCGGCGGCCTGCGCCCGACGTGGCTGAAGGTCTTCCTCGGCTCGCTGCTCGGCGGCGTCCTCGTCATCTATCTCGTCGGCATTCCGGTGCAGTCGCTGGTCACCGGCCTGAGCCTGCGGGAGGCCACCATCATGTCAGCGGCGTTCCTCCCCGGTGACCTGATCAAGGCAGTGTTGGCCGCGGTGTTGACGATGGCCCTGTGGAAGGCCTACCCCCGGGCGTTCACCGGCTGATGATCACCCCCATCCGCGAGGCCGACCACCGCACCGCCCTGCGTGCGGGGCTGCGCGCCCGAGCTGCCGGCGAGGTCCCGCTCATCGGTGATGAGCGCTGGTCGGCGCAGCATTGGGCGCAGATCCTCAACGACATCGCCGATCGCGAGCTGCCCGAGGGAACTGCCTGGGCCACATTCACTTCAGGGTCGGCTGCTCGGCCGCGCGTGGTGCTGCGCAGCGCCGCCTCCTGGGAGGTGTCCTTTGCGACCGTCGATGCACTCTACGGACTCGCCGCCAAAGGTTCTGAGCGTGATGCAGTACTGATTCCGGTACACCCGGTCTCCTCGATGGCTGTCTACGCCGCCGCCCACGCCCAGTGGCGCGGCATG
Source organism: Nesterenkonia aerolata (assembly GCF_031470965.1). NCBI lineage: Bacteria > Bacillati > Actinomycetota > Actinomycetes > Micrococcales > Micrococcaceae > Nesterenkonia > Nesterenkonia aerolata. The sequence goes on from NZ_JAVKGR010000001.1 coordinate 450,934, forward strand.
GAGTTCACCACTGCCGCCGGCCACCGGCTGCAGGCCGAAGACCTCGACGGCCCCACGCTGATGCACGGCACTCCGTGGCATCTGCGGGAACTGGTGGATCTGATGGAGGCCGGTGCCCGCTGCAGCATCGGCAGCGTGCTGATCGGCGGAGCCGCCCTGGACCCTGCGCTCACCGCGCGGGCACGGGCGCTCGGGCTGCGCACCGTGTCCTATTTCGGCGCCGCCGAGCTGTCTTTGGTCGCTGCCGATACCGGCAGCGGGATGCGCGCAGTGGACGGGGTGGAGCTGCAGATCTGCGACGGCGTGCTGTGGGTGCGGACCCCGCAGCTGGCACTGACCACCCTCGGCGACGGCGGCTCGTGGCGCCGTCAACAGGGCTGGGCCAGTGTCGGCGACCGCGCTGAGCTGACTGAGGACGGCACGCTGCACCTGCACGGCCGTGACGATGATGCCGTCCTCACCGCGGGTGCCACTGTGGTCCCGGCTGACGTCGAAGCGGTGATCGCGGCGTTCGAGACGGTCGAGGCGGTGCTCGTGCTCGGCGAGCCGGACCCTCTGCTGGGTCAGCGCCTCGTCGCCTATGTGAAGCCTCGTGGCAGCACCGGCGCACATGACACCCCGGATCACGAGGCACTGGATCACACTGCTCTCATCCGTGCGGTGCGCGCCCAGCTGGCACCGGCGCAGTGGCCGCGGCACTGGCGGATCGTCGAGCATCTGCCGCGCACCGGCTCCGGTAAAGTGCGACGCCTGAGTCCCGAAGAGGCCGCCGCCCTGCCGCGGCGGGAGAGGAGCCGGTCACGATGACCGAAGTGGTGATCGCCGCGGGAGTGCGCACACCCTTCACCGGGCGTTCCCGGGCCCTGGGCGAGGTGGATGAGGCCCAGCTCGCCGCCGCAGCGGTGAACGAAGCAGCGCGCCGCGCGGCATGGACTCCTGAGGCCGTCATCCTGGGCAGCTGCATCGGACCGGGCGGCAATGTGGGGCGCCGGGCCGCCTTGGCGGCAGGGCTCGGCATGCAGACGCCGGGCTGGTCCGTAGACGCCCAGTGCGGCTCCGGCATGGTGGCCGTACAGCAGGGCATCGCCCACGTGGCGGTCACGGGAAGTGCCGTCTGCGCCGGCGGAGTGGAGAGCCCCTCCACCGCCCCGACCCGCAGCCTGCACGGTGTGCCCTACGCTCGGGCACCCTTCACCCCTGAGGGGTACGCAGATCCTGACATGCTGGAAGCCGCCGATGAGCTGGCCCGGCGCCGCGGCATCAGCCGGCAACGTCAGGAGCACTACGCACTGCGCAGCCACGAGCTGGCCCGGCACCAGGTAGATCTCCTGGCCGCCGAGCGAGTCAGCGTCCCCCGGACAACAGGCCCCACCAGTGCCGAGCAACCCGATCCCGTCCGGGATGACGACGGCCCCCGGCCGATGGCTCCGCAGCTCCTCGCCCGATTCCCCACGCTGCGTGAGAGCCCCGATTTACCACGTACTGGCTCACCGCACAACGGCGCAACAGTCACCGCCGCGACGACGGCGCGGATCGCCGACGGCGCCGCCGCACTGCTGCTGATGCCCGGTTCGCCGCACTCCGGGGAGACGGCCCCGCCGCCCGCTGGCCCGCAGTGGACGGTGCGCAGCGCTGTGACAGTCGGCGGGGACCCCGCCCTCCCCGGGGAGATCCCCGCAGCCGCCATCCGCCGAGCCTGTCAGCAGGCGGGCCTCGGTGTGGATGACCTGGCCGCCGTGGAACTCGTGGAAGCCTTCTCCGCCCAGGTGCTCGCCTGTCTGGATGACCTCGGTCTCGCCGGCGGCGACGAGGTAGACCCCCGGGTCAATGCCGCTGGAGGGGCGCTGGCACTGGGGCACCCGTGGGGTGCCTCGGGGGCCGCCGTCGTCGTGCGGCTGATCCATCGTCTGGCCGCTGCTCCGCTGGGTGCCTACGGTGTCGCCAGCTGCGCGATCGGCGGCGGGATGGCCTCGGCACTGGTGCTGGAGCGCACCGCATGAGCATCGTCTTCGACGCCGTCACGGTCACCGCTGAAGGCCCTGAGGGCACCTCGGTCCTGCTCGATGGGGTCAACTGCACGCTGCAGGCCCCCCGGACGGCGATCATCGGGGAGAACGGCTCCGGGAAGTCCACCATGGCCCGAGCGATCAGCGGCCTGGTGCAGCCCAGCGCAGGGCACATCACCGTCGACGGTCTGGACACTGTGACTGATGTACGTGCGCTGCGCCGCCGGGCGGGGTTCATCTTCGCCAACCCGGGGGCGCAGACCATCATGCCCACGGTCCGAGAGGATGTGGCGCTGACCCTGCGCGGCCGCGGGCTCAGCCGCCGGGAGGTCTCCGAGCGGGTGGAGGCCGCCCTCGCCGCACACCATCTCACCGAGCTGGCCGAGCGCTCCTGCCAGTCCCTGTCCTCCGGGCAGGCGCAGCGGCTGGCGCTGTGTGCCGTCCTGGTGGGTGAGCCCTCGCTGATCCTGGCCGATGAGCCCACCAGTCTGCTGGATCTGCGGCACAGCGAGCTCATCGCCGCCCGGCTGCTGGCCCCAGCCGCCGAACAAGTGGTGCTGGTGACCCATGATCTGGACCTGGTCCGCCGCTGCGATGAGGCCGTCATGGTCTCCGGCGGGCGCCTGGTCCGCCAGGGTCCCCCTGATGAGGTGGTCACCGCCTATGTGGACTCAGTGAGGGGGTGAGGCCCGCGTGATCTCCCTGTACCTGCCCGGGCGCAGCCTGATCCACCGCGCACCGCCGGCGCTGAAGCTGGCGGTGCTGACCGCAGTGGCACTGACGCTCTCCTTCGCCCCGGCCTCCTGGTGGACGGTGGCGGTCTGCCTCGCCGCCCCGGCGCTGGCGTTTCTGCTCGCCGGGATCGGGCCCGGCACAGTGTGGCAGGATCTGCGGCAGCTCGTCCCGCTGCTGGTGATCCTCGCCGTCGGGCAGCTGATCTTCCTCGATCTGCTCTCTGCGGCGACGAACACCGCCCGAGTCCTCTCGATCATCCTGCTCGCCCAGTGCATCACCCGCACCACCCCGATGACGGCAATGGTGGAGACGGCCGAGCGGTTCCTGGCCCCGCTGCGCCGGTTCGGGGTGCGCCCGGAGCGCATCGGACTGGCGATGGGCCTGGTGCTCACCGCCATCGGGCAGCTCAGCTCCTTCGTCTCTGACGTCCGCGATGCCCAGCGCAGCCGCGGGGTGCGGCTGCCGCCGTGGTCCTGGGTGGTGCCGGTGCTGGTGCTCGCGCTGCGCTATGCCGATGACGTCGGCGATGCTCTGGAGGCCCGCGGCCAGGGTGGATGATTCCTGACCGGCCCGGGTGCTCACTGCTATGTTGTGCCCATGAGCGCAGCAGCCGTCACCGCAGCCCGTCATCTCGCCGAGTCCGATGAGCCGAGGAGCCTGAGCTGGCGACGTCGGCAGCTCACCGGGATCCGCGAGATGCTCACCGCCGACGCCGATCAGCTCGCCGAGGCCTTAGAAGCCGATCTGGCGAAGTCACCGGCGCAGGCCCAGCTGACCGAGATCGGGGTGGTGCTCTCCGAGATCGACCACACGTTGAAGAACCTGGAGTCCTGGGCCAGGCCGCGCAGCCTGGATGTGCCGCTGTTCCTGCGTCCGGCGAGCGCACGCCTGCAGCCCGAGCCGCTGGGGGTCGTGCTGATCATCTCGCCGTGGAACTATCCGGTCCAGCTGTGCCTGTCTCCGCTGGTCGGGGCCCTGGCGGCGGGGAACACTGTGGTGGTCAAGCCCAGTGAGATCGCTCCGCACACCTCGGCAGCACTGGCGGAGCTGCTGCCGCGGTACACCTCGGCAGACGCGGTCCAGGTGGTCGAAGGTGGGGTCGAGGAGACCACGGAGCTGCTGCGTCACCGCTTCGACCACATCGTCTACACCGGCAACGGGCATGTCGGGCGGATCGTGATGCGGGCCGCCGCTGAGCATCTGACCCCGGTGACCCTGGAGCTGGGCGGGAAGTCGCCGACCTGGTTCGACGATGACGAGCGCCTCGAGGCCGCCGCCCGGCGGATCGTGTGGTCGAAGTTCACCAATGCGGGGCAGACCTGCATCGCCCCGGACTATGTGCTGACCACCCCGGACCGTGTCCAGCCGTTGACGCAGGCGCTGCAGAAGGCATGCCGTCAGATGTTCGGCCGGGATCCGCGGCGCAGCCCGGATTACGGGCGGATCGTCAATGAGAAGCACTTCGATCGGCTTGCCGCCGCGCTTCAGGAGCACACCTCGGCCAACCGGGCCGGGGCCGGTGCCACTGTGGCCTTCGGCGGCGCACAGGACAGGGCGCAGCGGTATTTCGCCCCGACCGTGGTGCACTCCCCCGCCCCGCGGCGTGGCGCCCGGGGGTTGGCGCTCACGGCCGGCGCCCGCGGCGATGATGCGCTGATGGCCGAAGAGATCTTCGGTCCCATCCTGCCGATCGTGCCGGTGGACTCCGCCGAAGACGCGGTGGAGCTCATCCGCGCCGGGGAGAAGCCGTTGGCGCTGTATGTGCACTCAGCCTCCGCCCAGACCCGGGAGCTGTTCGAACGCCGGACCTCCTCGGGTTCGATCGTCCACGATGCCGGGCTGGTCCAGGCCGGAGCCGCGACGATCCCCTTCGGCGGAGTCGGCGAGTCCGGGATCGGCGCCTATCACGGAGAGGCCTCGTTCCGGCGGTTCAGCCATGACAAGCCGGTGGTGGAGAAGCCGTATCTGCCGGATACGCTCTCCTTCGCGATGCCGCCGCTGGGCCGGATCAAACGTGCCCTGCTGAAGAAGCTGATGTGATGCTGCTCAGCACCGGCTGAGTACACCGCGTGCGGTCTCCTCATCGGTCACCAGGGCGGTGACCCAGCCCCCGCGCGCCGCGGCGATGATGCTGGGGACCTTCGCACCGCCCACGGCGGCACCGATCCTGGTGGGCACGGCGCGCAGCGTGTCACTGGGGATGCGGACCATCCGCTCGCTGCCGGGGAAGGTGATCTCCGCTCCGGCCTCATCGAAGAACGCCAGGCACACATCCCCGACCGAGGCGGCGAGGCTGGGGTGCTCCCGCGGTACGGAACGGGCGATGGACACCCGCGTCATCGCCGGTGCTCCGATGCCGACCAGCGCGGCCTTGGCCTGCGCCCAGTCGTCGAGGACCTGACGGAAGCCGGGGTCGTCGTGGAGTGCTTCCAAGAGTGCCGGCGAGGGCATCGAGGGGGCGAAGAGATACCGCGGGTATGCCCCGGTGGACACCGCGAAGGCGCGCACGACCTCATTGGTCTGGTGCCAGGCATCGGGTTCGGCCTGGCCTCCCACCGTCGGGGCGACCACCACACCGCGGAAGTCCCCCAGGTTCTGCTGGGCCAGGGCATAAGGAGTGGCGCCCGAGGCGATGAGCAGCGCGTCACCGGAGCGCAGGTCAGCCTCGGCGAGGGCGCTGCGTGCGGCACCGGCGAGTCCGGGGCCGAGCCGGTCTGATTGGTCACCCGGGGCGATGTGCGCCGCCTGCAGTCCGAGCGCCTGGCACAGCTGGGCTTCCATGGCCTCAGCACCGCCGGAGCGTGGGCGGTGCACGCGGATCTCCACGATGCCCTGACGGCGGGCCTCCCCCAGCATGCGGCTGACTGAGGGCCGGGAGACGCCCAGCTCCGTGGCCACCTGTTCCTGTGTGGCACCGCGTTCGTAGTAGAGCTGGGCGGCCCGGTAGAGCCGGTCGAGCTCTTTGGAACCCTCGCTGTGCGCACTGCCGGTGTTGTGTGCACTGCCGGTGCTGCCTGCCCGGTCGGCGCTGACCGAGACCTGCCCCATGCCTACGCCCCTCTCTGCCTCTGCTGAGTCTCTCTGATCTGCCCTGTTGATATGTCCTGCTCATTTGTCCTGTCGGCTCCGCCGCCATCACACCGGCGCCGTACTCCGGCTACCAGTATGCGCGATGTCGCCGCCGCCACACTATCGTGCGTGAACATCTGTGCTTGACGTTTGTTCGAATGGGGCTACGATAGTCCCTGCGTGATCCGTCCCACATCGGGACGCCGCCTGATCTCGATGAGGAGACTTCGATGACACATGACACCGTGCAGACCTCCGAGGCGCTGCCGACGACGATGCGTGCCGTCGTCGTCCACGGCCCCCAGGACTACCGGCTGGAACAGCGGCCGGTGCCCACACCCGGCCCGGGCGAGCTGCTGCTGCGCACCGACGCCGTCGGCGTCTGCGCCTCCGATCTGAAGTGCTACCACGGCGCCGAGAAGTTCTGGGGCGGGGAGCACAAGCCCGCCTGGGCGGAGACGAACCGGACCCCGGGCCATGAGTTCGTCGGCACCGTCGTCGCCGCCGGAGAGGGTGCGCTCGAGGCGCGCGGCACCGCCCTGGGCCAGCGCCTGGCCTGCGAGCAGATCGTGCCCTGCTGGGAGTGCTTCTACTGCCTGCGCGGCATCTACTGGATGTGTGAGCCCCATGACATGTTCGGCTTCAAAGGCTTCGACGGCGCGATGGCCGAATACGTGCTCATCCCCGCCCGCGCACTGACCCATCCGGTCAGCGCAGAGCTGCCCGGCCACTGGGCGGCCTTCTCCGAACCGCTCTCCTGCGCGATGCACGCGGTCGAGCGGGGCTCGATCACCTTTGAAGACACTGTCGTCATCGCCGGGGCCGGTCCCATCGGGCTCTCGGCCATCGCCGGGGCCCGGCAGAAGAACCCGCTGCGGATCATCGCCCTGGACATGGTCGAGGAGAAGCTCGAGCTTGCCAAGGCCTGCGGCGCGGATCTCACGATCAACATCGCCGCTGAAGACGCCGTCGCCCGAGTCAAGGAACTCACCGGCGGCTACGGCGCCGATGTCTACATCGAGGCCACCGGCCACCCCTCAGCGGTGTCCCAGGGGCTGAACCTGCTGCGCAAGCTCGGGCGCTTCGTGGAGTACTCCGTGTTCAAGGACAAAGCCTCCGTGGACTGGTCGATCATCTCCGATGACAAAGAGCTCGACGTCCTCGGCGCCCACCTGGGTCCGCACTGCTGGCCGGCGGCGATCAAGCTCATCGACGACGGCAAGCTGCCGATGGAGCGGCTGTGCACCCACCAGTTCGCCCTGGAGGACTTCCAGCAGGCGCTGGACCTCGTCGCGGACTCCTCCGGGGACTCGGTGAAGGTCTCCATCCTCCCCCACGGGCACATCCCCGCAGCCGACGAGACCCGGCAGCAGCCCGGCCAGCAGGACCAGCAGCGCCAGCAGGACCAGCAGCGCTCACAGGAAGGGCAGGGACGATGAACTCCAGCACCTCTGAGACATCTGCTGCGCCGCAGAGCGCATCGCGGCTGCCGCTTCCGGTCGGCCACCCCGAGGAGACCCGGCTGGACCGCCTCGGCATCCCCTCAGCACTGAAGTGGGGCTTCCTCGGACTGCTGGTGCTGATGACCGGCGTCGGCGTGGAGTCGAACATCCTGACTCCGCATATGGTCGCCGTGCTCGGCTCTCCGGAGGCCACCGCCGCCTCCATCATCACCGGCCATTCGATCGCAGTGGCCATCGGCTCCTACCTCGGCGGGGCGCTCTCCGACCTCTTCGGTCCCAAGCGGATCATGGCGCTCGGCGCCGGCATCTTCCTGGTCTTCCAGGTGCTGTTCCTCATCGCACTCTCCAGCGGCAGTGTGGAGTTCGCGGCGGTGACCTACTTCCTGCGCGGCTTCGGCTTCCCGCTCTTCGCCTTCGCGTTCATCGTGTGGGTCAACATCTCAGCCCCGCCGCAGCGCCGTTCGACGGCGATCGGCTGGTTCTACGTGATGTTCACCGGCGGACTGCCCACGCTGGGCTCACTGGTCGCCATCGGCGCGATCCCCGCGCTGGGCGGCGGAGGCGCCGGCGGAGTCGGCGAGACCCGCGCCATGTGGATGGCCGGGCTCCTGGTACTGGCCGGGTTCCTCATCGCCGCCCTCGGGGTGAAGGACCCGCGCGGCACCGAGCGCCTGGCCCCGGCGGGTGAATCGGCGGCCCAGGTCCTCACCGCAGGGCTGCGCCTGACCTTCACCCACCGCAAGGTCGCGATGGGCTTTCTGATCCGCCTGATCAACACCGCCCCGCAGTTCGGGATGTTCATCGTCATGCCGGTGGTCATCGCTGACACCCTCGGCTGGGGTCAGGGCCGGTGGCTGGCGATGACCGTGGCGGTCTATGCCACGAACATCCTGGTCAACGCCGTCTTCGGCGCGATCGGTGACCGGTGGGGGTGGCGCCGGACCGTGCAGTGGTTCGGCATCACCGGTTCGGCCATCGGCCTGCTGGCCTGGTGGTACGTCCCGCAGCTGGTGCCGGCCGGGTCCGACTGGGGCTTCCTGCTGGCCACCGCCGCCGGGTGCATGTTCGGCTGCCTGCTGGCCGGGTTCGTTCCGATGGGCGCGATTATGCCGGCGCTGGCCCCGGACCACCGCGGTGCGGCGATGGCCATGTACACCACCGCAGCCGGCGGGGCGATCTTCCTCGGCTCCGCCGTGGTCGCAGTGGTGTTCACCATCGCCCAGAGCATCGGGATCAGCGACTACGCCCGCAACAGCCTGACCGTCTGGGTGTTCGTCGGTCTCTACTTCTGTGCCTTCCTGATGATCCGGCATCTGAAGGTGCCCGAGGACGCGGCGAAGGAGAAGTACGGCAAGCTGTTCGGCCGCCGCGAGATCTCGATCGAGGAGGAAGAGCAGGTCATCCGTCAGGTACAGGCCCACCCCGAGCCGGGTGATCACCGATGACGCGACTGTTCGACGACGCCGCGCAGTTCACCGAGGACCAGCTCCGCGGCTTCCTGGACCTCTACTCCGACCGGCTCCTCGGCGTCGACGGCGGTGTGATCTCCGCAGCACCGACACCTCAGCCGCAGGTCAGCGTGGTCCTCGGTGGCGGTTCCGGGCACTATCCGGCCTTCGCCGGTCTGGTCGGCCCGGGTTTCGCCCACGGGGCCGTGGTCGGCAATATCTTCACCTCCCCCTCGGCCGGGCGGGCCTACCGGGTGGCCCGGGCCGCCGAGGCCGGACGCGGGGTCATCTTCACCTTCGGCAACTATGCCGGCGACGTGATGAACTTCGGCTTGGCCGCCCAGCGCCTGGCCGCTGAGGGGATCGACGCGCGCCGCGTCATCGTCACCGATGACATCGCCTCGGCTGAACAGCCGCATCGGCGCCGCGGGATCGCCGGGGACTTCACCGTGTTCAAAGTGCTCGGGGCCGCGGCGGCCGAAGGTCTCGACCTCGACGCCGTAGAGGCGGCTGGGCGGCACGCCAATGCGATGACCCGGACCTTGGGCGTGGCCTTCGAGGGCTGCACGATGCCCGGTGCGCAGCAGCCGCTCTTCGAGGTGCCTGCGGGGCATCTGGGGCTTGGGCTGGGGATCCACGGCGAACCCGGGATCGACGATGTCCCGATGCTCAGCGCCGCGGAGCTGGCGCAGCTGCTGGTCTCCCGCGTCCTGGCCGAGGCTCCTGAGGGTGCCGGCTCTCGGGTGGCTCCGGTGCTCAACGGTCTGGGCACCACCAAGTATGAGGAGCTGTTCCTGCTCTGGGGGCACGTGGCGGACCTGCTGCGCGAGGCCGGGTATCAGGTCGTGCAGCCGGAGGTCGGCGAGCTGGTGACCAGCCTGGACATGGGCGGCTGTTCACTGACGCTGATGTGGCTGGATGAGGACCTGCACCGGTGGTGGACCGCTGATGCCTACACTCCGGCGTTCCGCCGCGTGGCCGCAGGCCTGCCGTCGGGGACGTCCGGGCGGGCCGGGGTCCACCTCGCCCCGCAGGAGACTGAGATCCCCGCCGCGAGCACGGCGGGTCGGCTCGCCGGTGAACGGGCCCGGGGCGCCGCCGCTGATCTGGCCGTGCTGCTGGAGCAGGCCAGTACGGAGCTCGGCCGCATCGATGCCGTCGCCGGGGACGGCGATCACGGCCGGGGCATGCTCCGCGGCATCACCGCCGCCTGCGCCGCGCTCGATGAGCTGCCCGCACATGCCGGCATCGCTTCCGTGCTGCGCAGCGCCGGGCGGACCTGGGCCGATGACTCCGGCGGCACCTCCGGTGTGCTCTGGGGCGCGGCCCTGGAGGCCGCTGCGAACACCCTGGATGAACAGGCCGATGCCCTCAGTGCCGCCGACGCGGTGCGCGCGGCCGGGGCGTTCCTCGAGTCCATGCAGTCCCTGGGCGGGGCGCAGCCCGGTGATAAGACGCTGATCGACGCGCTGGTCCCGTTCCTCGAGACGCTCACCGCTGAGGCGGACCGCGGAAGCACCCTGGAATCGGCCTGGTCCCGGGGTGCGGCGGCCGCCGAACAGGCCGCCGAGGCCACGAAGGATCTACGGCCTGCCGTGGGCCGGGCCCGCCCGCTGGCCGAGAAGTCCGTCGGCACCCCGGATGCCGGGGCGACCTCCTTGGCGATGATCCTGCGTCGGCTCACCGATCACCTGCACACCGATCACCTGCACAGCTCTACCGAGGAGGACCAGACGTGAACTCACTTCGTGTGGTCGTCGGAAGCGACGACGCCGGATACACCTATAAGGAGATGCTGAAGGAGGACCTGCAACGCCATGAGCGGGTGGAATCGGTCGCCGACGTCGGCGTCGCCGCTGACGGCACCACGGCCTACCCGCACATCGCCGTGGAGGCCGCCCGTATGGTGGCCGCGGGCACGGCCGATCGGGCGCTGCTGGTCTGCGGCACCGGCTTAGGCGTGGCCATCGCGGCGAATAAGGTGCCCGGGGTCCGGGCGGCCACCGCGCACGATGCGTTCTCCGTGGAGCGGGCCGTGCTGTCCAACGACGCCCAGGTGCTGTGCCTGGGTCAGCGGGTGATCGGCCCGGAGCTGGCCCGCAAGCTGGTCGCCGAATGGCTCCGTCACGAGTTCGACTCCACCTCCCCCTCAGCCGAGAAGGTGGCCGCCATCTGCGGTTACGAAGGGGCCTGAGCCTCTGCGCGGCGCGGTCCCCTCACCTCTGCCGTCTCTGATCTGACCACTCATCTGACCATTGACCTGACACTGACCTGACCTCTGCTTGACCACTGTTCTCACGACTTGAAAGGACACTGCATCCCATGACGACAGGACTCTTCGATCTCACCGGCCACATCGCGTTGGTCACCGGCGGCGGCTCGGGGCTCGGTGCCGCCATCGTCCGTTCCTTCTCCGGTCAGGGCGCCACGGTGATCCTGGCTGATGTGCGCAGCGACCGCGCCGAGCAGCTGGCCGAGCAGCTGCGGGACTCCGGGGCCCACGCCGAGGCGCTCGCGCTGGACGTCACCGACTCGGCGGCGGTTCAGCGCACCGTCGATGACATCGTCGCCCGTCACGGCCGCCTGGACATCCTGGTCAACTCGGCCGGGATGACGATCCTCGAGGAGGTCACCGAGGTCGCCGATGAGAGCTGGCGTCGCATCATGGAGCTCAACCTCACCGGTGCCTTCTGGGTCTCCCGTGCCGCGGCGCGGCATATGAAGCCGGCGGGATACGGCCGGATCATCACCATCGCCTCCCAGGCGGCGCATGTCTCGCTGCCCGCGCACACCGCCTACACCGCCTCGAAGTCCGGGGTGCTGGGGATGAGCATCTCGATGGCTGCGGAGCTGGGGCCCTACGGCGTCACCTCCAACACCATCTCGCCGACGGTGGTGCTCACCGAGCTGGGCATCCAGGCCTGGGATGGTCCGCACGGTGACGCGCACAAGGCGCAGATCCCGGTGCGCCGGTTCGCCGAGCCGGAGGAGATCGGCGCGGCCGTGGTGTATCTGGCCTCGAAGGAGGCCGCGATGGTCAACGGCGCTGACCTGCGGATCGACGGTGGTTTCACGATCGCCTGACGCAGCGGAGGCAGACTCTGCGATGATCGTCACGGCAGGTGTCTGACCTGCCGTGACAGCAGCACCGTCATCTGAGGGAGGCCGTGATGTATCTGGGGATCGATGTGGGCACCGGCAGCACCAAGGCGGTGCTCACCGATGCCGAAGGCACGCTGCTGGCCCAGGCCTCACGCAGTCATCAGCCGACGATGCCGCAGCCCGGTCATGTGGAGTTCGACGCCGAGAACGTGTGGTGGGCAGAGGTCGCCGAGCTCTCCCGCGAACTGCTCGAAGGCCGCGACGCCGGGAAGCTGCGCGGGGTGGGGATCTCCGCGATGGGGCCCTGCCTCATCCTCACTGATGAGGCCCTGACTCCGCTGCGACCGGCGATCCTCTACGGTGTGGACACCCGCGCTGAGGAGCAGATCCAGGCGCTCAATGCCGAGCTCGGCGAGGAGCACATCCTGCGCACCGGGGGCAGTGCGCTGTCCTCGCAGGCGCTGGGCCCCAAGATCCGGTGGGTGAAGGAGCATGAGCCGGAGGCCTTCTCCCGCGCGAGCCGGTGGTTCTCCGGGTCGAACTTCCTGGTGGCGAAGCTGACCGGTGAATACGTCATCGACCAGCACACCGCCTCACAGGCTGATCCGCTGCATGACCTCGACGCCGGGGCATGGATCCCCGAGCATTGCGCGGCGATCACCGAACATCTTCAGATGCCGGGGCTGGTGGCCTCGACGGAGGTGGCCGGTGAGGTCACCGCGGAGGCGGCGAAGCTGACCGGCATTCCGGCGGGCACTCCGGTGACCGCGGGCACTGTGGATGCCTGGGCGGAGGCTTTCAGCGTCGGCGCCCGCAGGCCCGGTGACCTGATGCTAATGTATGGTTCCACGTTCTTCTTCGTCCAGCACGTGGCCAGGGCTCAGCGCCGGCAGGGACTGTGGGCGACGCGCGGTGTGGAGCCGGGCACGTTCTCTCTGGCCGCGGGGATGGCGACGTCGGGGTCGATCGTCGGCTGGTTCCAGCAGCTGACGCAGTCTGCGATGGAGGACCTCAGTGCTGAGGCGGCCGCTGTGCCCCCGGGAGCCGAGGGGCTGCTGGTGCTGCCGTATTTCGCCGGTGAGCGGACCCCGATCTTCGATCCGTTCGCGCGCGGAACGATCACCGGGCTCACGCTCTCCCACGGCCGGGGCCATATTCTGCGGGCGATCTACGAGGGGATGGCCTGCGGTGTGGCGCAGATCCTGGAGCTCATGGCCCCGGACTCCGGGGAGGCTCAGCGGCTGGTGTGCGTGGGCGGCGGTGTGAAGAGTCCGCTGTGGGCGCAGATCGTCTCCGATGTCACCGGCCGGGAGCAGGATGTCCCCGAGCAGACCATCGGGGCCAGCTACGGGGACGCCCTGATGGCGGCGATCGCCGTCGGTGATGTGCCCGCCGAGACGGACTGGACACGGATCGAGCGCCGCATCATTCCCGACCCCACCCGGGCGGACACCTATGCGGCGCTGCTGGATACCTACACTCAGGCGTATCCGGCGATGCGTGAGACCATGCACCGGCTGGCGGGCCGTTGTGAGTGAAGGCTCAGTTGACCCCGTAGGAGACCAGGTCCCGGGCCCAGTCTTCGATGGCGGGCCAGTCGCGCCAATCGGCGTCGAGCGGGGATTTGGCGAAGCGCAGCATGAGCTTCTCGACGAAGCCCAGCTTCTCGGAGTCGATGGCCCCGCGGAAGTAGGCGATCTCACGGGGTCCGAAGCGGCGCAGCTTCGCAGCCAGTTCACCGTCCAGGCGGGGCGCACCGCCGACGGCGAAGGCGAAGAGCGGCTTGCCCTGCAGCTCGGTGCGGTGGGACTCCAGGAACATGGTCCCCTCGGCCAGCAGATTCTGCTTGTACACCGGCATCCCGATGACGACGTTCGAGGCGTCGTAGAGCCACTTCCCCGCTTCGGAGACATCCTTGATGTGGGCCCGCACGCCGCGCGAACTCAGCGTGGCGGCGATGCGCTCGCCGATCTCCGTCGTCGAGCCGTGGGTGGTCGCCACAACGACCATAGTGGTCATAGGTCCTCCGCCTTTCGGTGCGACATGTCTGCTGGTCACGAGCCTACCGAAACTTCCGCAGCTTAACCCGGGATGTTAGCTGAGTCGCACTGCATTCACGTAGCCTGGCGGACACGGACCACCAGAGGACCGAGGCGGAGATTGAGTCACCCGGGGACGACGAGGAGGCTCCGAAGGCGCCCCTACTCCACTTATTTCTGGTCCACTGATCTCTGCTCCACTTATTTCACTCCGCGCAGATCCAGCTGCAGGCCCGTGTCCCCGCCGTCCTCCACAGTGACGGGGATGCCCCAGTCCTGCTGGTAGAGATGGCAGGCGGCATGCATCGGGATCTCCTCACCCGGTGCGCCGTCGCAGGCCGCGGCCCGGGCGGTGATGTGCAGAACCCCCTCGCTGACCTCGGGGTTCAGCCGCAGCCTCCGCTGCAGGCCCTCCTGGGAACCTGCCCCCTCCAGGATCAGCTCCTCCGGGGAGGAGGACACCTTCAGCTGCGTGGGATCACCCCAGCGATCATCGAGCTTCTGCCCCGTCGGCGCAGAGAACCCGATGCTCAGCGCGAACTCCCCGGCAGAGACAGGTGTGGTCGGCCGCTGAGTCTGCAGCGCACCCTCATCCACACTGAGGTACTCCTCGGGCACCGCCAGACGCACCAGCTCATGCGCATTGGTCTCCACCACCAACAGCGTGGTGCCGTCCGAATCCAGCAGCACATCAGAGGGCTCCTTCAGCCCCCGGGCCACTGTGGAGATCTCTGCGGCCACAGTGGTGCCGTCGGCGGCCACATGCTCCCCGTGATACCGACGGATCGCCCCGTTATAGGTATCAGCCACCAGCACCGACCCATCGGGCAGCGCAGCCACACCCAACGGGTGCTGCAGCCGCGCCTGCTCCGGAGCGCCATCACGGAACCCGAAGTCGAAGAGCCCCTGCCCCACGATCGTCTCCACCCGCGGTGCCTGCGAGTTCTGCGCCACCCGCAGCACCCGCAGCGAGGACGTCTCCGAATCCGCGATCCAGATATCCCCGGCCGCATCGGCCGAGAGCCCCGAAGTCTGCGCGAACCAGGCCTGCTCGGCCTCGCCATCGGTGAGACCCTCCAGCCCGGTGCCGGCCCAGATCGCCAGCTCTGAGGTGCGCGGATCGAAGGTGAAGATCTGGTGGGTCCCGGCCATCGCGATCACCACCCGGTCCGCAGCCTCAGACCACAGCACATCCCACGGCGAGGACAGCGAGACCTGCAGCGGTGAGGTGCCCAGCGATCCCGTCGCCGGGCCGTCCTGCCCCTGGGTCACCCGCTCCGAATCGATCAGCCGCTGCACGCCGTTGCCGGCCACTGTGCTCACCGTCCCGGTGGCGGCGTCGATCCCACGCAGCCGGTGGTTCACCGTATCGGCGACGACGATGTCATAGCCCACCTGCTCGGCGACCTGCTGCGGCAGCACGGCCACGCCCTGCGGCTCGGTGAATCGGGCGGACTCGGCATCGCCGTCGCGGTGGCCCTTCTCCGGAGCCTCTGCCGCTCCCCCGCCGTAGGCCCGCACCACAGTCTCCAGATCAGCCTCAAGCTCCACGATCCGGTGATGACCGGTATCGGCCACCAGGAACCGTCCCACTGAGGACTCGTCACCGCTGAGCGCACGGGTGATCGGCACCGCCTTGCCCGGGAAGCGCAGCGTCCGGGAGACCGGCTCGGGCGGCACATACGGGCCATCCCCGCGGTGCAGAGTGCCCTTGGCCTCATGCTCGGCCACCAGCTCCTCCACCAGAGACGTCAGCCCCGCGACATGCCCCTCACCGGAGAGGTGCGCGGCGATATAGCCCTCCGGATCCACCACGACCAGCGTCGGCCAGGCTCGGGCCGAATAGGCCTGCCAGGTGGTCAGGCTCGGATCATCGAGCACCGGGTGCGCGATCTCATAACGCTCCACCGCAGCAGACAGAGCCTCCGGATCGGCCTCGTGGTCGAACTTCGGAGAGTGCACCCCCACCGTGACCAGCACGTCGTCGAAGCGTTCCTCCAGCGGACGCAGCTCATCGAGGACATGCAGGCAGTTGATGCAGCAGAAGGACCAGAAATCCAGGATGACGACCTTGCCGCGCAGATCCTCCAACGCGATCTCCCGGCCCCCGGTGTTCAGCCATCCACGGCCGATGAGCTGCGAGGCGCGAATCCTGTCGGTACGGCGGATCGTCTCCGTCATGAGGTCTCCTCCAACGAGTCCAGAGCGTGCTCGGTGATGGACTCGGCCATCTCCGTGAATTCTGACGACCCGGCCGCCGGTTCCCCGATGAAGGACACCATCACCACGTCATCGTCCACCCGGGTGAACAGGATCTGCGCGACGATTGTTCCGCCCCCGCTGTGGGCCTCGTCATCCGGAGCGCCCTCCAGAGCCTCCTGCTGCTCCTCAGATTCGAAGCCACGCTCCCAGGAATAGGCGATCGTACCCTGATGCCCCTGGTCAGCGGTCTCCAACTGGTCGAGCTCCACCTCGGAGACCTCAAGGTCATAGTCAGTCTCATAGCGGGAGAACTCCACCTCCGGGCAGGATTCCACCAGCGTCCGCACGTGGTCGAAGTGCTCATCCACCCGCTCCGACTCCTCTGCACCGGAGACCGAGGCCACCTCGATGGAGCCGGTGCCGGTGAATGTCTCCGAGCCGAAGTCCACCCGGGCGGCATCCGAACCCAGCAGCAGCGGCGCCCAGTCCACCGCGGCCAACGGTTCGGCGCATTCGCCCGGCTCGACCTCGGCGTCGTCGGCGCCTTCGGCCATCGAGTCCTCCATCTGGGTGCGGAACTCCTCCACCGCGTCCTCGGTGAAGAACCCGGCGGAGTCGAAGCCGAAGCTCGAGGCCCGCTCCATCGCCGCCTCAGCCGCAGCCACCAGAGATTCTCCCCCGGCGCGGGGGCTCTGCTCGGGCTCCTCCTCACTGCCGCAGGAGCTCAGCGCCAACGCCAGCACGGCACCGGCGGCACCCAGCCGGAGGGCACGGGAACGGTGGGGGTGGGTCATCGTCGGGAATCCCTCTCAGCCATCTGGGCGAACATCTCGTTGTACTCGTGCAGTTCGGCGTCTCCGGTGCGCTCGGCCTCACGGTCGGTGCGCCGCATCTCGCGGGTATCATCCCGGGACCACTGGATCGCGGCGATCACCGCCATGAGCATGGCCGGGATCTCCCCGAGACCCCACATCATCTCCGACCCCGAGCGCTGATCCTCCACAGCGGAGAAGCCGTAGTCGTGGCCCATGTTCCCGAACCAGGAGGCTTCGATGAGGACCTCCATATTGGTCAGCGCGATGGCGGTGAACGCGTGGAAGGCCATCGTGGCCAGCAGCATCAGCAGCCGGATCGGGTACGCCGGACGCTTGGGCAGCGGGTCATCACCGATGAGCACCAAGGCGAAGATGTACCCGGTGAGCAGGAAATGGACCATCATCAGCTCATGGCCGATGTGGTAGCGCAGCGCCAGGCCGAAGATCGGGGTGAAGTAGAACAGCAGAATCGATCCGGCGAAGTTCGCCGCGGCGAACAGCGGATGCGTGACGATCTTCGACCACCGCGAATGCACCAGCCACAGGATCCACTCCCGCGCCCCGCGGCTGGCATCAGCGCGCACCGGCAAGAACCGCAGCGCCAAGGTCACCGGAGCGGCCATCACCAGGAAGATCGGGATCACCATGGTCAGCGTCATGTGCTGGATCATGTGCCCGGAGAACAGCACCACCCCGTAGACCGCCGGGCCGCCGGAGGTCACCCAGAACAGTCCCAGCAGCCCGAACAGCCAGCTCACCGCGCGCATGATCGGCCAGCGGATCCCCCGGCGTCGCACCTGGACTGTGGCGTAGAGGTACCAGGCGGCGAGGAACACGCACAGCGCGATCCACAGCCAATCCGGACGCCACAGGGTGAAGTACGTGGAGAGCTCCGGGGCCGGCGGCAGATCATAACCGGTGAGGATGCGCGCCGGTGTCGCATCCGGCGGGAGGTCCTCAGACACCGGCGGAGAGGTGCGCCCCAGGATCGCCGAGAGCGCGACGACGGCGGACATCACCGCCGCCTCGACCAGCACCAGCTGCCAGAGCAGCCCGGTGATCCGGCGGTATCCGGGCCCCGGGTCATCGGCGGTCAGCCGGGGGATGATCCAGCTGCGGTGCATCCACCCGATCATCCCCAGCGCGAGCGTGGCGAAGGCCTTCAGCAGGATCAGCGTGCCGTAGGCGGTGGTGACCAGCTGAGACCAGGCCTCGATGCGCAGGGCCGCGTTCACCACGCCGGAACCGGCGACGACGGCGATCGCCAGCCCCGCGATCGTGGAGTACCGGCTGAGCACCATGCCTACGAGCCGGGATTCTGCCGCCGTGGTCGCTGCAGCCGCCTGCCGACGGATCTCCGGAGACAGCAGCGCCAGGACGATCAGCCCACCGACCCAGACGATCATCCCCAGCAGGTGCAGCGCCAGGGAGTTCACCGCGGCCGTGTGATCATCACCGGAGGCCGAGTGGCCTACCAGCGCCATCGGGATGATCCCGGTGAGTCCGAAGAGGCTGAGCACGAAGACCCCGCCGGGGGCGCGCACTGCGACGATCAGAGTGGTGAAGACGGCGGAGATGACCACCATCGCCGCCCACGCCTGGCCGGTGGGGATAGAGGCGACGAAGCCCACGAGCCCCTGGGTGAAGCCCTCGTCCGGGCTGAGCGGCTGGCCGGCCAGCGCGGAGTATGACAGCACCAGCACCGCCAGCGCCGCGAGCGTCCACACCACAGCAGAGGCCCCGGCGATCTGCAGGGCCTTGAGGTAGAGCGGGTGCTGATCAGGAGCCTCAGCGGCGTCGGCGTCGTGGGTCCTGCTGCGCCGACGCCGGCGCTTGTCCCCTCGGCCGTGCGGCACCGCGACGGCGGCCAGCAGCGCCGCGGAGACGGCCACGGCCATCGCCAGGTGATGGGTGAACCGGGCGACGGGCAACCCCCACCGGGTGACCGCCCCAGGGTCGGAGATCTGATCCGCTGTGCCGAGGCCGGAGAGCGCCCCTGCCACGATCAGCGCCACCAGCCCAGCAGCCAGGGCCGCGGCGGTCCACAGCGGCGCCGCCGAGGCCTGGGCGGAATCAGCTGGACGCGTGCGTGTCACGGGGTGCGGTCCGGGCCTTCGGACTCGTCGGTGCTGGGCTGGTCAGTGCTGGGCTGGTCGGTACTGGACTGATCAGCGCTGGACTGGCCAGTGCCGCCGGGCTCGCGGCGGCCCTGCTTCCACTCCTCGACCTGGTTGACCTTCCGGCGCATCATGATCACCGCCAGCAGCACGATGAGCACACCGCCGATACCCAGCAGCACGACGATCCACCCGGACGCTCCGCCTTCTTCAGAGACCGGGTCCTGGGCGCCGTCGGCCTCCGCGGCATCGTCAGCGTCAGCGTCGGAAGCGTCCTCAGCGGAGTCCTCGGCGGTGTCTGCGGCAGAGCCCTCAGCAGGCTCCTCAGTCTCGTCGCCAGTCTCGTCGTCGGCCTCGTCACCGGCGGCCTCGATCCCGGCATCGACCGTGAAGGACAGCGTGCCTTCCTCATCGTGACCATCGGAGTAGACGACCCGGTAGACCACGTCATACTCGCCGTCGGGCAGCGGCTCCTCGAAGCTGGTGGACATCGTGGAACCATCCACCTCGGTCTCAGTGCCGTGGTCCTCGCCGTCCTCGTCGGTCACCCTGATCTCGTTGGTGATGCCCTCACCGGTGGTCAGGCCGCCACCGGAGAACTCCAGGGTGACGTCCTCCAGCGGCTCGGTCACCCGGGCGTCGTCGTCCGGGGTGGAGCCGATCAGTGTGTCATGGGCCCAGGCTGGGGCGGCGCCGGCCACACCTGTGCCCAGGGCGAGGGCTCCGACGGCGGCGGCGCCGGCCAGACGGCGGACGGTGATCTGCTGGGACGGAACCGTCGGCTCAGCGGCGGCGTGCGGCATACGACCTCCTGGACGTGTGGGAATGACCGCCCCTGATTCTACGTGGCGTAGAAGCTACGGGGTGGCTCGAGCACCGGGGATGTCAGCACCTGCTCAGGGATGCGAGGCGTGCTCGGCTTCGGCATCACGGACATCACGGGTCTCCAACTGGATGGTGGTGTGCTCGATGCCGACCTCGAAATGCTCGGCCGTGCACCGGCGGATCCTCTCCAGGATCTGCATCGCATGGCCATCTCGAAAGCACTCATCCTCCAACACCACATGGGCCGAGAGCACCGGCAGCCCCGTGGCCACTGTGGAGGCATGGAGGTCATGGACCTCGATCACATGGTCCTGGGAGAGCAGATGCTCACGCACCTGCTCGACGTCGAGCCCCCGCGGGGCGAACTCCATGAGCACCCGCAACGTCTCGGTGATCAGCAACACCGCCCGCGGAATGATCATCAGAGCGATGATCAGGGCTGCCAGCACATCAGCGCGCTGGTAGCCGGTGGTCATCATCACCACAGCCGAGGCGATCACCGCCAGAGTGCCCAAGGCATCGAGGAGCACTTCGAGGAAGGCGGCCCGCATGTTCAGATTCGCCCCGCGGCGGGCCGCGAGCACCCAGACCGCCGTGACGTTGAGGACCAATGCCATAGACGCGACGATCAGCAGTTCGGCCGAGGCCACCTCCGGCGGCTGCGCCCATCGCCCGTAGGCTTCGATCAGCGCGTAGACGCTGATCCCCATCAGCAGCAGCGCCTGCCCGAGTGCCGCCAGCACCTCGATCCGCCGGAAGCCCCAGGTGCTGCGTGCCCCGGCCGGGCGCACCATCAGCGCCGCGGCGACCAGCGCCACCATCAGGCCGATGGAGTCGGTGAGCGAATGCACCACATCCACCAGCAGGGCCAGGCTTCCGGTGATCAGCGCGCCGACGGCTTGGAGCACCACGATGCCCACCACCAGCGCACAGGCGATGGCCAGACGACGGCGCAGCTCCGGTGCGGCTGCCACCTCGGCCGGTGAGGGGCCGTGGGAATGCCCGGCACCGTGGCCGTGCTGATGGCTGTGCCCGTGACCATGCTCATGACCGTGCCCATGGCCGTGCTGATGACCGTACTGGCGGCCACGCTCGCGCCCGTGGTCGTCCCCGTCGTCGTGATGCCCGCCCATCACTCCATCATCACCCTTTCACGAGGTGGTCTCAACGCTGGGCCCCAGCGCTGGTTCTCAACGCTGGACCGAACACAGCTGAGGCCCCCACCCGTATCACGAGTGGAGGCCTCAACCGGTGGCTCCTCAGAGCCGGGCACTCACTTGCCGGAGGCGGCGTTCTTCAGCTTGGAGCCTGCGGTCAGCTTGACCGAGTGACCAGCCGGAATCTGGATGGTCTCACCGGTCTGCGGGTTGCGGCCGGTGCGGGCGGCCCGCTCGGTGCGCTCCACGGCCAGCCAGCCGGGGATGGTGACCTTCTCGCCGCGGGAGACCTCTTCGGTGAAGACCTGGAAGACGGCGTCGAGCACGCCGTTGACGGCGGCCTGGGAGTTGCCGGACTTCTCGGCGACGGCGGCGACAAGCTCGCTGCGGTTCATGGCCATGGTGATGTCCTCCTGGACGTCCTGGACGTCAATCGGTGTCAGTCCCCGTGATCTGGGGCTTTCGAACGGCAACCTACCACGCAGTTCACCCGGATTCCTTGAGATTCCGCCGATTCTCGGCGTTTCTCCCCGTCACAGGGGGCTCAGAATGTGGTCTGGTGCACGTCTGCGCGGACCTGCGGGGTATCCTGGCGCGACGAGCACCTTGAGCGACACACGATGCCGTGTGCACCTGACCCGCCACCGGATCGGTGGAGGAAGGACGAGTCCGCATGTTCTCAAAGATCCTGGTCGCCAACCGCGGCGAGATCGCGATCCGCGCCC
The DNA here is from genome assembly GCF_031470965.1 of Nesterenkonia aerolata. Classification (NCBI taxonomy): domain Bacteria; kingdom Bacillati; phylum Actinomycetota; class Actinomycetes; order Micrococcales; family Micrococcaceae; genus Nesterenkonia; species Nesterenkonia aerolata. The sequence goes on from NZ_JAVKGR010000001.1 coordinate 472,637, forward strand.
TGCGCGCCGGAGTCGAGCTGGGGGCCAAGACGGTCGCCGTGTACCCGCAGGAGGATCGCAACTCGTTCCACCGGCAGAAGGCCGATGAGGCGTACCGGATCGGCGAGGAGGGCCACCCCGTCCGGGCCTACCTCGACGTCGAGGAGATCATCCGGGTGGCCAAGGAGGCCGAGGTCGACGCGATCTACCCCGGCTACGGGTTCCTCTCCGAGAACGCCGGGCTGGCCCGTGCCGCTCAGGAGGCCGGGATCGCCTTCGTCGGCCCTCCGGCCGATGTCCTGGAATCCACCGGAGACAAGGTCCGTGCCCTGCGTGCGGCCAAGGCCGCCGGTGTGCCGGTGCTGGAGAGCTCTGATCCCTCCGATGACCGAGAGCAGCTGCTCAGCGAGGCAGACCGCATCGGCTTCCCCATCTTCGTCAAGGCCGTCGCCGGTGGTGGCGGCCGCGGGATGCGCCGAGTGGAGAAGCGTGAAGACCTCCCCGACGCCCTGGATGCGGCGATGCGTGAGGCGGACACGGCCTTCGGCAACCCCACCGTCTTCCTGGAGCGGGCCGTGGTGCGCCCCCGGCACATCGAGGTCCAGATCCTCGCCGACAGCGCCGGCGAGGTGGTCCATCTCTTCGAACGTGACTGCTCCATCCAGCGTCGGCACCAGAAGGTCGTCGAGATCGCTCCGGCCCCGAAGCTGGACGAGGACATCCGCCAGGCGCTCTACCGTGATGCCGTGGCCTTCGCGAAGGCCATGGGCTACCGCAACGCCGGCACCGTCGAGTTCCTGGTCGACACCGCCGGTGAGCGGGAGGGCCAGCATGTCTTCATCGAGATGAACCCGCGCATCCAGGTCGAGCACACGGTGACCGAGGAGATCACCGACATCGACCTGGTCTCGGCCCAGATGCGCATCGCCGCCGGTGAGACCCTCGAGGACCTGGGCATCCGGCAGGATGAGCTGGCCGTCCGCGGCTCGGCCATGCAGTGCCGCATCACCACGGAGGACCCGGCCAATGAGTTCCGGCCCGACGTCGGCACCGTCACCGTCTACCGCTCCGCCGGCGGCTCCGGCATCCGCCTCGACGGCGGCACCGTCTACACCGGGGCGGAGATCAGCCCGCACTTCGATTCCATGCTGGTGAAGCTGACCTCCCGCGGCCGGGACCGGCGCACTGCCATCGCCCGCGCCCGGCGTGCGCTGGCCGAGTTCCGGATCCGCGGGGTGGCCACGAACATCCCGTTCCTGATGAACGTGCTCGACGAGCAGCAGTTCCTCGACGGGGATCTGGCCACCGACTTCATCGATAAGCACCCGGAGCTGGCGAAGGTCAACCGCTCGAAGGACCGCGGTTCCAAGGCCCTGCAGTACCTGGCCGACATCACCGTGAACCAGCCCCACGGGCCCCGGGTCCACGGCATCGACCCGCGCGATAAGCTCCCCCACTTCCCCGGGGACAAGCGTGACGAGCCGGACCGCAGCCCCTTCGACGGCCCTTCCAAGGAGACCAAGCCGGCCGGATGGCGGGACCTGCTGCTGCGTGAGGGTCCGGAGGCCTTTGCCCAGCATCTGCGCGAGCGCGAGGCCCTGGCGGTCACCGACACCACGTTCCGTGACGCCCACCAGTCCCTGCTGGCCACCCGGGTGCGCACCCGTGATCTGCTGGCCGCCGCACCGGCGATCGCCCATGTGACCCCGGGGCTGTTCTCCGTGGAGGCCTGGGGCGGTGCGACCTACGACGTCGCCCTGCGGTTCCTCTCCGAGGACCCGTGGCAGCGGCTGGCGTTGCTGCGGGCCGAGATGCCCAATGTGCCGATCCAGATGCTGCTGCGTGGGCGCAACACCGTCGGCTACACCCCGTACCCGCTGGAGGTGACTGACGCGTTCGTCGCCGAGGCCGCCGCCACCGGTGTGGACATCTTCCGCATCTTCGACGCGCTCAACGACGTCTCACAGATCACCCCCGCCATCGAGGCGGTCCGCAAGACCGGTACCGCTGTGGCCGAGGCCGCCCTGTGCTACACCGGCAACCTCACCGACCCGAACGAGGACATCTACACCCTCGAGTACTACCTCGAGCTGGCGCAGAAGATGGTCGACGCCGGGGCACACATCCTGGCGATCAAGGACATGGCCGGGCTGCTGCGCCCGCAGGCGGCGAAGATCCTGGTCAGCGCGCTGCGTGAACGGTTCGATGTGCCCGTCCACCTGCACACCCACGACACCGCCGGGGGCCAGCTGGCCACCCTGCTCGCCGCCGCAGAAGCGGGGGTGGACGCCGTCGACGTCGCCACCTCCTCGATGGCCTCGACCACCTCTCAGGTCCCAGCCTCGGCGCTGGTGGCCGCGCTGGAGCACACCGACCGCGACACCGGGCTGGGGCTTGAGGCCGTGGCCTCGATGGAGCCCTACTGGGAGGCGGTCCGGAGCATCTACACGCCCTTCGAGTCCGGGCTGCCGAGCCCGACCGGGCGGGTGTACCGCCATGAGATCCCCGGCGGACAGCTCTCGAACCTGCGTCAGCAGGCCATCGCCCTGGGGCTGGGCGAACAGTTCGAGGCCATCGAGGATATGTACTACGCCGCGGATAAGATGCTCGGGCGCCTGGTGAAGGTGACCCCGTCGTCGAAGGTGGTCGGGGACCTGGCACTGCAGCTGGTCGGCATGGACGTGGACCCGCAGGAGTTCGAGCAGAACCCGCAGGACTTCGACCTGCCGGACTCGGTGATCCAGTTCCTGGCGGGTCAGCTCGGCGACCCGCCCGCTGGCTGGCCCGAGCCGTTCCGCACCCGGGCCTTGGAGGGCCGTAGCGTCAAACCGCTGGACGAGGAGCTCTCCGCCGAGGACCGTCAGGTGCTCACCGAGGGCTCCGGGGCTGAGCGCCAGGCGGTACTGAACCGTCTGCTGTTCCCCGGCCCGACGCGGGACTACGAGGCCGCTCGGGAGAACTACGGCGATGTGATGGTCCTGCACTCCCGGGACTTCCTCTACGGGCTGATGAAGGACCACGAGCACGTGATCTCCCTGGGCAAGGGTGTGCGGCTGCTGGTGACCCTGCAGTCGATCTCCGAACCGGATGAGAAGGGCATGCGCACTGTGGTCTGCACCCTCAACGGACAGGCCCGCCCGCTGGTGGTGCGCGATGCTTCCGTCGAGGCCACAGTCCACGCCGCGGAGAAGGCCGACACCTCGAAGAAGGGGGAGATCGCTGCACCCTTTGCCGGCGCAGTGCATCTGACCGTGGAAGAGGGCGAGACCGTGGAGGCCGGGCAGTCGATCGCCACGATCGAGGCCATGAAGATGGAGGCCTCAATCACCACGCCCGTGGGCGGCACTGTCAAGCGGGCAGTCTTCGACGGGGTGCAGCAGGTCAACGGCGGGGACCTGCTGCTGGTCATCGACGAGGGCTGAGCCTGCGCTACGCCGGTCTCAGAGAATCGGCGTCCCTGTTTCAGTCACCGATCCGGCCTCAGAGGCTGATTCCGGGGCTCTGAGTGACTGAAACAGGGACGTGGATCTGCTCCGTCTCTTCAGTCGCCCCCGTCTGCGCTGAGCGCGGGTCCGGCGAAGCGCCGGGTGAGCTCAGCGGCTGACTCCTCACGGCAGCTGGCGTGGGAGGTGCCGGCCCAGAGGTTCAGGTGCTCGGTGTCCTCGGTCCGGGCGGCTGCTGCCCGCAGCGGCGAGGTCATGTGGTGCAGATACGGGTAGCCCACCGGCGCTAGGGCGTCGAATTCCTCGGTGAAGGAGTTGACCAGAGCCCGGGCGGGCCGCCCGGAGAAGGCGCGTGTGACCACGGTGGGCGCGCCGTCCTGGGCGGCGGCTGTGTGCAGTGCACGGCGGTGCGGCGGTTTGGTCCCGGCTTCCCGCGTGGTGAGGAACGCCGTACCCACCTGCACTGCCTGGGCACCGGCACCGATCAGCTCCGCGGCACGTGCCGGTGCACCGATGCCGCCGGCCGCAATCAGCGGCAGCTCGGTCACCTCACGGACCTGCGCGAGCAGCTCCAGCACCCCCAGAGTGTTCGGCTCGGCACTCATCCTCAGCGTGGCGCGGTGTCCCCCGGCCTCGGCGCCTTGAACGGCAAGAGCGTTGGGGCCGAGTGCAGCGGCAGCACTGGCGTCCTCGGCGGAGGTCACGGTGAGCACCACCGCGGTGCCCAGCTGCTGCAGCTCTTGGACCGTCTCCCGGGAGGGGAGCCCGAAGGTGAAGGAGACCACTGGGACCGGGTCTGAGAAGAGGGCTTCCAGCTTGGCCGGGTAGGCGTCGTCGTCGAACTCCCCCACGGTGGGCGGTGCCGTGCCGAGACGCTCGGCCAGCGGTGCCAGCACACGGGCGTAGTCCTCCAGCGCCTGCGGCTCGGGCCACTCGGTCTCCGGGACGAACAGGTTGACGCCGAAGGGCGCGGCGGTGAGCTGCCGGGTCTGGGTGATCTGGGCCTGCATCGTCTCTGGGCTCAGGTACCCGGCGGCGAGGAACCCCAGTCCGCCCGCCTCCGAGACGGCGGCGACCAGCTGAGGCGTGGACGGGCCGCCGGCCATGGGCGCGGAGATGATCGGCAGAGGACGGTGCGGGATCATAGAGGGCTCCTTCAGGATTGCCGTGGTGTGGAGGGGGCGAGCAGCGTTCGTGCCGCGGTGAGGGCCAGCAGTGCCAGGAGGATCAGCAGCGCGCCATCGGCGGCGATGTAGAAGTAGTGGGTGAGCGATCCTCCGGCGGACTCGCCGGCGAGCACGGCGGCGGTGCGTTGGTGCAGGAGCGGGCGGATGATCAACGTCTTGATCGCCAGCACGCCGAGGACGCCCAGGCTCAGGGTCCACAGGCGCTCCCGCAGCGCCCCGCCGAGCGTCTTGAACAGTGCGGTCACCAGGATGACCGCGAGGACCACTTCGACGATGTTCATCGCCAGGAAGACTCGCTGGCCGATGCCCAGACCCAAGGGGATGGTGATGCCTGGGGCGGTGAACTTCAGCGGCGCCTCGATCAGCGAGATGCCGATGAGCAGCCCCAACCAGACGCCGGGGATCACGAGCAGTGCCGCCCGCGCCCCTAACGGGCCGCCCGGTGTTCTGGGCTCCGGTGGGGCGGTGGGCACAGTGGTCTCGCGGCTGTCCATGCTGTCCATTGTGCTCCTTCCGAGCGTCTGGGCTCCATCGGCGGGTGCAGACATGACGAGGGCGGGTCCCCCGTGATGGGGAACCCGCCCTCGTCAGTGCGGTGGAGCACCGTGCGGTGCCCTGCGGCAGCTCATCTGCCGCGGGAGATCACCAGGACGACTTGGTGATGCCGGGCAGCTCGCCGCGGTGCGCCATGTCGCGGAACCGGATACGACTGATGCCGAACTTCCGGAAGGTACCGCGGGGGCGACCGTCGATGGAGTCGCGGTCACGCACGCGGACCGGGGAGGCGTCGCGGGGCAGCTTCTGCAGGCCCACGCGAGCGGCCTCGCGCTCCTCGTCGCTGGCGTTCGGGTCGATCAGGGTCTTCTTCAGCTGCGCGCGCTTCTCGGCGTAGCGCTCGACGATGACCTTGCGCTGTTCGTTCTTCGCGATCTTGGACTTCTTGGCCATGATCAGCGCTCCTCTCGGAAGTCGACGTGCTTGCGGACGACCGGGTCGTACTTCTTCAGCACGATGCGGTCAGGGTTGTTGCGGCGGTTCTTGCGGGTCACGTAGGTGAACCCGGTACCGGCCGTCGACTTCAGCTTGATGATGGGACGTACGTCCTTGTCCTTGGCCATTAGAGCTTCTCACCCTTCTGAATCAGCTCGGCGACGACGACGTCGATGCCGCGGGCATCGATGGTCTTGATGCCCTTGGTGGACAGGGTCAGCGTCACGTGGCGTCCCAGCGAGGGCACCCAGTAGCGCTTCTTCTGGATGTTCGGGTCGAACCGACGCTTGGTGCGCCGGTGCGAGTGGGAGATGTTGTGGCCGAACTGCGGCCCCACTCCGGTTACCTGGCATCGTGCTGCCATGATCACTCCTCCAACATAAGTACGTAGTACGGGCAGAACCCGCGAGCACACACGCCGCAGGGGCATGTGCAGTCGTTGAGCCGAGTCCCGCCACCAGTTGTGACACCGTTCGCTACTTACGAGGACGGACCAGGCTGGGTGAGATCCAACCGAAGTGCCTTCTCACGTGGATGAAAGACGGTGGTGCTGAACGTGTGGTGCGCTGGAATCCAGGCTTCACATTCACCGGGCTGCCTCTCGTCACCATGTTCCGCGGCACATCTCGTCGACGCGCGCGAAAGCACGGCACAGCACGGCTTGCGACTGTCTATGGTAGCCGGAACCAGCGCCGGACTGCAACGCGCGGCGGCAGCCTGCAGAAACTGGCAGAGCTGCTGGTCGAACCGCTCATCGCGGCTGTTCGCGCCAGCCGTGACGCAGCAGCGCCATCACCGGGTCCCGGTGCAGGCCTTCCTCGTCCACCGGCTGACTGAGGTCGAGGATCATCTGCTCGGCCTCATTTTCGTCGGAGACGATGTGCTCAACATGATCGATCTGGAAGGCGAAGCCCTCTTCGGAGCGCAGCAGATGCTCGCCGGTGTAGCCGTCGATCAGCGTGGAGTCCAGCTCCTGCTGGAAGATCAGCACTGAACCGTGGTGTGTGAGCCTCAATGTGAGGTGGACGCTCTGCATCGTCATCATCTCCTGATGGGCAGTCTACGCCGCCCTCTACACTGCCCTCTACGCCGCCCTCTACGCCGTCTTCTACGCCACCTTCTCGACACCGCTCCGGTCAGCGTGGAGTATCGTCCTATGACTTCCCCGGCTTCCCGACCGGATCTCCGTGCAGGTCTCGCCGTGGCACTGACCGTGCTGATGTGGGCATCCTCCTTCGTCATCATGCGCGGCGCGGCTCCCTACCTCTCCCCCGGGCCGCTGACGCTGCTGCGGCTGGCCTCAGCCACACTGGCCTTGGGTGTCCTGCTGGCCGTGATGCTCATCAGCCGCAGAACGTCGCGGCCTGCCCGGAAGCGGCTCACCGCCGACATGATCGCCCTCCTGCTGCTCTACGGGATCAGCTGGTTCGCGGTCTACACGGTGGTCCTGGGTTTCGCCACCCGCCACCTCGACGCCGGCACCTCGGCCATGCTGGTGAATCTGGCACCTATCCTCGTCGCCGTCGCGGCGGGTCTGCTCTTCGCCGAGGGCTGGCCGCGGAGCCTCTTCCTCGGGATGGGTATCGCATTGGCAGGTGTGGCGCTCATCGGAATCACCGGCGGCGCCGGACAGGTGTCGATGCTGGGTGTGGCTCTGGCGCTGCTGGCCGCGGTGCTCTACGCCGCCGGCATGGTGCTGCAACGGTGGATCCTTGACGCAGTGGACCCGCTGACTGCCGTCTTCCTGGGCTGCACAGCCGGAACTCTGGTCTGCCTGCCCTACCTCGCCCCGCTCAGCTCCGAGCTCCCGGAGGCGCCGGCATCGGCCGTCATCGGAGGCATCTTCATGGGGGTCGGCGCCACAGCCGCGGGGTTCAGCCTGTGGGCCTACGCTCAGACCAGGATGCGCACCGGTCAGCTCGCCGCGAGCTCTCTGGCGGTTCCGGCCGTGGCGCTGCTGCTGTCCGCGCTCTTCCTCGCCGAGGTCCCGCCTGTGCTCGCCGTGATCGGCGGGGCGATGTGCCTCCTCGGCGTGGGGATCACGCGGTTCGCTCCCCGACTCGCTCCCCGGCGTCCCGCATCACGCCGTCGTCATCTTTCGACACATACGGAATAGGGCATCACCCGGGCCCGTTGGTCTCCCGCGGAGCAGATCACGATCACCACCGAGGCCCCGCGGGCCTGGAACGGAGCCCACTGATGCCATCATCACCGATACCTGATGAAACCCCTGACTCCTCGACACCGGAGACGGCACCCGCACAGGAGACGACACAGACCCGGCGCCGGCGCCTGCCGGGCTGGATGACCTCCTTCGGCAATCAGATCATGGCCGCACTGGTGCTGGGGCTCATCGTCGGGTTCATCGCCCGGCGCATGGGCGGCACCGAGGAGGACCCCAACTGGCTGACCGCCACAGTCGACCGCATCGGTGACATATACGTCTCCCTGCTCATCGCCGCCGTCGTCCCCCTGGTGTTCACCGCGGTCATCACCTCGATCGCCAACCTCCGGCACGTCACCAACGCCGCCCGTCTGGCCGGCCAGACGCTGCTGTGGTTCGCCGTCACCGCGTTCATCTCCGTGCTGCTGGGCATCGCCATCGGCGTGATCGGCCGGCCCGGTGAGCACACCGACGTCGCGGAGAACACTGCTGCAGCACCGGACAGCGAGGGCTCCTGGACCGCCTTCCTCGACTCGTTGGTCCCCTCGAACTTCATGGGTCTCTCCGGCGACGCCGACGGCGTGACCTTCAACGTGCTGCAGATCCTGGTGATCTCCATCGCCGTGGGCATCGCCGCGATGAAGGTCGGCGCCAAGGCCGAACCGTTCCTGCAGGTCACCGCCGCACTGCTGGAGATCATCCAGAAGGTGCTGTGGTGGATCATCCGCCTGGCCCCCATCGGCACTCTGGCGCTGATCGCCCGTGCGGTGGCCAACTACGGCTGGGACGCCCTGTCCTCACTGGGTGTCTTCGTGCTGTGCATGTACATCGGCCTGCTGCTGGTCTTCGGAATCGTCTACCCCGCGCTGATCCGTTTCCACGGGCTCTCCCCCGTGCAGTACTTCACCGGTGTATGGCCGGCGGTGCAGCTGGGCTTCGTCTCCCGTTCCTCGATGGGCACCATGCCGCTGACCCAGCAGGTCACCGAACAGCGCCTCGGAGTCCCGCGCTCCTACGCCTCCTTCGCGGTGCCGCTGGGCGCGGTGACGAAGATGGACGGCTGCGCGGCCCTCTACCCGGCCATCGCCGCGCTGTTCGTCGCCCAGTTCTTCGGCATCGACCTGACGATCACCCAGTACCTGCTCATCGTCTTCGTCTCAGTGATCGGCTCCGCGGCGACGGCCGGAACCACCGGGGCCACTGTGATGCTCACCCTGACACTCTCCACTCTGGGCCTGCCGCTGGAGGGTGTGGGCCTGCTGCTGGCCGTCGAGCCGATCGTGGACATGGGCCGCACCGCGGTCAACGTCGCCGGCCAGGCGCTGGTGCCGACGATCGTCTCCGCACGCGAAGGGATCCTGGACACCGAGCGCTACCGGGCGCGGCGCTCCGGCACGCCGTTCGAGCAGCCGGCCGCCGAGACCGTGTGAGCCGACCGCGGTATCACCGGGAGGCGAAGAGCTCGGCCAGGTGCAGGGTCTGCACATCGGCGAGATCGTCGAGCTGGATCCGGCAGGACATCCCGTCAGCGAGGACGATGGTCTCGGGGGCTCGCTGACGGGCCTGCCGGACCGCCGGCAGCAGATTCGTCTCCGCCACCGCCACAGACATCTCATAGTGGCCCTTCTCCACACCGAAGTTCCCCGCCAGCCCGCAGCAGCCCGGCACCGCCTCCACGGTGGCGCCGGCGCGGCGAAGCAGCGCCTCGTCCTCAGCCCATCCCACGATGGACCGCTGGTGACAATGCGGCTGGGCGACGACGTCGACGCCGGTCAGATCCGGCAGCTGGACCCGCCCCTGCTCGGCGAGCGCGGTGACAACCTCGGCGAAGGACTTCACCCCGGCGGCCACCTCAGCAGCCTCCGGCCGGTCGGAGAGCTCGAGCAGGTCGCTGCGCAGCGTGGCGAGGCAGGAGGGTTCCAGTGCCATCACCGGCGCTGAGGATGTCACATAGGGATGCAGCGTCTCCACGGTCTGTCCCGAGAGCCGGCGGGCCTGATCCAGCTGGCCGGTGGTGATCCAGGGCAGCCCGCAGCAGCCCTTCTCCCCCACCAAGGCCACGGTGAGCCCCTGCGAGCGCAGGAACTCGATCGCCGCGAGGCCGGACTGCGGAAAGAAGTGGTCCGTGAAGGAATCAGCCCAGATCCACACGTCCGGGACCTGCTGTTCTCCGGGCTTTTCGTCGACCTGTTCTCCGGCCTGTGCTCTGAGCTGTTCACCCACGCCGCGGGCCACCCCGGCACGCTGCGCCGCGCGCTGCAGCGTGCGCACCGCGAACTTGGGCACGGATCGGCGAGGGTCGATGCCCGCGATCCATTTCGCCGCAGCCGCCGCCGGGGGGATCCGCATCAGAGTGTTCAGCAGCGGGGCGAAGGGCGCGGCCAGCCGAGCCCACATCGGCAGCCGACCCAGCAGGTAGTGCGAGCGCGGACGCAGTCGACGCCGCCGCTCTCCCTGGCCCAGCGGCTCTCCCTCCGGCCCGACGCCGACGTCGTAGGTCTGGTAGAGCGCCTCGGACTTATAGGCGGCCATATCCACCCCGGCCGGGCAGTCAGAGGCGCAGCCCTTGCAGGACAGGCACAGGTCCAGGGCCTCGTGCACCGCCGGATCGGCGAGCCCCTTGACCAGGGTGCCGTCCATGGCCTCCTGCAGGATGCGAGCCCGGCCGCGAGTGGAGTCCTTCTCCTCGCGGGTGGCGGTGTAGGACGGGCACATCACCCCGGCGGTCTTCGGCGCCACGCAACGGCCCACCCCGGAGCAGCGATGGGCCGCGGCGGCGTAGTCGCCGTCGTCGTGGATCATCCGCAGCCCAGGCCACGGGAGTTCACGGGTGGGCTGGGTGGGACGGATGTCGGCAGTCTGCGGGACGGGGTCGACGATGATGCCCGGGTTCAGCAGGTTCTGCGGGTCGCAGATCTCCTTGGCTGCGCCGAAGAGCTCCAAGGACTTCGCGTCATACATCATCGGCAGCAGCTCGGAGCGGACCCGGCCGTCACCGTGCTCCCCGGAGAGCGATCCGCCGAACGCCGCCAGCTCAGTGGCGCAGGTGCGCATGAACTCGGCGAACACCGACGTGCTACCCGGCTCGCCGTGGTGGAACGGGAAGTCGATCCGGCAGTGGATGCAGCCGTCGCCGAAGTGGCCGTAGGGGTAGCCCTGCAGGCCGAACTCCGCCATCAGCCGCTCAAAGATCCGCATCCATTCGCCCAGATGCTCCGGAGGCACCGCGCTGTCCTCCCAGCCCGAGTGCGCCGGAGTCTGCAGACTGATCCCGGCCAGTCCCGCGCCGTCCTCGCGGATGCGCCACAGGGCTGCGGCTTCGGCGGCGTCGTCCACATACCGGGTGCCCACCGCCTCGGAGGCCTTTTCGACCTCGGCGAGCACTGACCCCGCATCGGCTCCGGTGGCCTCCACGAACAGCCAGGAGGAGCCGCGCGGCAGCTCAGGAATCGCTTTCCCGGCGCCCCGCACCAACGCGACGAGTCGGGAGTCCATGCCTTCGCAGGCGATGAGCCGCCCCGGGGCGGCCTGCAGCAGAGCCGGCACCGCGTCAGCGGCCTCAGCCACAGTGGAGTAGCCCAGCATCAGCAGCATCCGTCGCGGGTCGTCGGCGACCAGCCGCACCTCAGCTTCCAGCAGCGTGCCCAGAGTGCCCTCGGTACCGGCGAGGAACCGCTCGATCCGCCCCCGGTTCTCCGGCAGCAGATGCTCCAGCGAGTAGCCGCTGATCTGCCGGCCGAACCGGCCGAAATGGGTGCGGATGTGGCCGAGCTCCCCGGCGGCGAGGTCCAGCAGGCGCTGCCCGGTGCTGCCCGGGCCCTCGTCGGACCCGTAGGCGGGGCCGAAGCCTGCGACCTCCCCGTTGCCGAAGAGCACCTTCGCCGAGACCACGTTGTCGGAGCTGCGCCCGTAACCTAAAGCCCGGGATCCGCAGGCGTTGTTGCCGATCATGCCGCCGATCGTGCAGCGCGAATGGGTGGAGGGGTCCGGCCCGAAACGCAGGCCGTAGGGCGCCGCCGCACGCTGCAGGTCTGCGTGGACCACACCCGGGTCCACCCGGGCGACGCCGCGCTCCGGGTCGATCTCGTGGATGGTGCGCAGGTCACGGGTGTCGACGACGATGCCCTCGCCGACGGCATTGCCGGCGATGGAGGTGCCCGCCCCACGCATCGTCACCGGAACGCCCAGGGTGCGGGAGACCTCGTGGACGGCCTGCAGCTCGTCGACGTGCTGCGGCCTGGCCACCACCTCAGGGACCACTCGGTAGAGGCTGGCATCCGAGGAATACATCCCGCGCTCCAGCACAGAGTCCGAGACGCGGGATACACCGGCGGCAGTGAGTGCGGCAGCGAGCTCAGCGGCGAGCTCAGCGCCGCGACCGGTCACCTCGGCGTCGGGATGATCGGCCACGGGATTGCCATCATGGCGAGCGGTGGTCGTCACGGGCTGGCCTCCTTGCGCCGGGGACTGCTGTGATGTGCGCTACATGATCAGTGGCCCCAGCCTAGTCGAGCCACAGGTGGTGCCGCTGACGGGCGACGCGCCCCTCAATCCAGCTGCGGCGGACGGGTGAACTGCTCACCGGAGGCCACCTCGTAGGCACGGGCCGCACGCAGCACACGGGCGTCATCGTGACGGCGCCCCACGATCTGCAGCCCCACGGGCAAACCTGCCTCAGTCAGCCCGCAGGGCACGGACGCGGCCGGCTGCTGGGTCATGTTGAACGGATAGGTGTACGGGGTCCAGCTGGTCCACAGGTCCGAATGCCACCCCTCGGGTGACTGCCGCTCCGTGGTGAATGAGGTGATCGGCATCGTCGGAGTCAGCAGCAGATCGTAGTTCTGGTGGAACTCGCCCATCGCTGCACCCATCGCCTGGCGCAGCGCGGTGGCAGCCAGCTCCTGCATCACGGTGTCGCCACGGTGCTCCTCGATCCCCCGGCGCAGAGCCGGGTCCACGATGTCCAAGGCCTCCTGCCCGTAGGGTTCCAGCACCTTCGCCGCCGCGGTGAACCATAGGACGTGGAAGTCCTCGATCGGATCAGTGATCGGCGGGTCGACCTCCTCGACCTCGGCACCGGCCTGGGCCAGCACCTGCACCGCCTGCTCGACGAGACGCTCGACCTCCGGCTCGTTGGTCCCGTAACCGAGGTTCCGGGAGAAGGCGATACGCAGCCCGGCCAGCCCGTCGCCCAGACGCTCGACGAAGGAGGTCTGCGGAGTCGGCAGCGCGCACCAGTCGCGCGGGTCATAGCCGGTGATGATGTCCATCAGGAGGGCCGCATCGGTCACCGTGCGGGTCATCGGACCGGCGTGGGCCAGGGTGCCATACGGCGGAGTGGGGTACATCGGCACCAGTCCGGCGGTGGGCTTCAGCGCGAAGGTGCCGGTGAAGGCGGCCGGGATGCGCACCGAGCCGCCGGCGTCGGTGCCCACCGTCCACGGGCCCATGCCCGCGCCGACGGCCGCCGCGGCGCCGCCGGAGGAGCCTCCGGCGTGGGTGGAGGGATCGTAGGGGCTCCCCGTGGCCCCGTAGCGCGGGGAGTCGGTGGTGCCCTTCCACGCGAACTCCGGGGTGGTGGTCTTGCCGAAGAGCACCGCCCCGGCCTCCCGGAGCCGGGCCACGGCCGGGGCGTCGACCTCCCACGGTCCGTCCTCGGGGATCAGCCGGGAGCCGCGCAGCGTGGGCCAGCCCTTGGTGAGGAAGACATCCTTCATCGAGGTGGGCACACCGTCACCGGGCCCTAGCGGTATGCCGTCCTGGTAGCGCTGGGAAGATTCACGTGCGGAGGCCAGTGTCGCTTCCGCATCCACCAGGACGAAGGCGTTGAGCGCGCCGTCGCGCTCCTCCACCCGCTCCAGAGCGGCCTCTGTCGCCTCCACGGGACTGAAGTCCCCGGCGCGGTATCCAGCAGTGAGTTCGGCAGCGGTCAGGTCGGCCAGAGTGGTAGGACGGGTGGACATGGTTACGCCTCCTCACGTGCGCGCCGTCAGTGTCGGGGGACGTAGCCCTTCCGCTTGTCGACGACGTTTCTCAGGGTCTCGCCTGCCGCGAAGCGACGGGCGTTGTCGAGGAACTGCTCGGCCAGCGCATCACGCCATCCGACGACGTCGCCGGACATATGTGCCGAGATCAGCACATCCTCGCGTCCCCACAGGGGGGAGTCCTGCGGCAGCGGCTCGACCTCGAACACGTCGAGGCTGGCGAAGCCGAGCGGGCCGTCGTCGAGGGCGGCCACCAATGCCGTCTCGTCCACCGATTCGCCGCGGCCGATATTGATCAGATGGGAGTCCGGCGCCATCACCGCGAGTACGTCGGCGTCGATGAGACCGGTGGTCTGCGGGGTCAGCGGGGCGGCGTTGACGACGACGTCGGCACGTCCCACATGCTCGGCGAGCTGATCGCTGGCGATGACCTCGCCAAAGTCGGCGTCACCGCTGCGTGCGGTGCGCCCGGCACCGAAGACCTCCACGCCCACAGCGCGCAGCAGCCGCGCGATCTCCCGGCCGATGGCCCCGGTGCCGATGACCAGTGCGGTGAGTCCGGCGACCTTCTGCGTCTCACGGTGCTCCCAATGCCGCTGGTGCTGGAAACGCAGGCTGCGCGGGAAGTCCTTAGCGCGGGAGAAGACGGCGGCGAGCACGAACTCTGCGATGGGCCGATCAAAGGTGCCCTGAGCGTTGGTGACCACCACCTCGGAGTCGACAAGCTCGTCGAAGAGCAGCGAGTCCACTCCGGCCGCGGCGACGTGGATCCATTCCAGCTGGTCCGCCGAACCCCACGCCTCGGAAACTGCGCGGGAGAAGAAGTCCCAGAGGAGCAGGCCGCGGGCGCCGCGCAGATCCTCGCTCAGCGAGTCCGCCGTGGTGCAGCGGATCTCTGCGACGCTTTCGAGGCTGGAGAGCCCTGCGGGCCGCGCGCCGTCATCGGGGCAGAGCACCGTGATGACGGGGTTCGTCGCGGCCATGCTCACCTCCGAGGGGGTCGATGAGGTGCGGGTCGGATCATGTTATGCGGGTCACAGAAAACGTGTCAAAGGCCCGCACCGAGGAGGTGGTTCCCCGGCGGCGACTCAGCCGGGGAACCACCGGGATCAGTCCTCGGTGCCGCCGGATTCGCGGGCGCCGAGCTCGGCGTCGAGGGCGAGCAGGCCGGTGCCGTCGTCATCGATCAGCTTGACCTTGTCGATGATCTCGCCGACGCTCGCCTCCTCTTCCAGCTGCTCGTCGATGAACCAGCTCAGCAGCGGACGGGAGTCGATGTCACCCTCCTGCTCGGAGAGCCGGTAGAGGTTGCGGATGGCCTCCGAGACCTTCTGCTCGTGGGCCAGGGAGGCTTCGAAGGCCTCCAGCACGGTGCCAGCCTTGACGCTGATCTCCGGGATCGCGCGGATGCGGGGGTGGGAGCCGCGGTCGGTCATGTGGTCGATGAACTTATTGGCGTGGACGACCTCCTCGTCGGCCTGGGCCCGGAACCAGGAGGCCAGGCCGGGCAGCCCCAGCACGTCCATCTCGATGCCGAGCTGGCGGTAGGTCAGTGCGGCCTCCAGCTCCAAGGTCACCTGCTCGTTGAATGCGTCTTCCAGTTTGCCGTCCAGCTGTGCCATGACTGAGGTTCACTCCTTGGTCGATGAGGGTGGTGACGCTGCTCGGTGGGGATCTGCGGGCCGTCGCTGCGGCGGCCTTCCCTGGTGCCTACAGTAGCGAGCCGCCGCCGCGCTGACTACGCAGGTGAGGCTGGCCGAAGCGTCCTCCACAGGCCTTGCCGCACCGGGTGCGGGCACGGCTAGGCTGACCTCATGGAGTACCGCCACCTCGGCCGCAGCGGCCTGAAGATTTCCGAGATCACCTACGGCAACTGGCTGACCCACGGGTCCCAGGTGGAGAACGACGTCGCCCGTCGGTGCGTCCGTGCTGCGCTCGACGCCGGCATCACCACATTCGACACTGCCGATACCTACGCCAATACGGTGGCGGAATCGGTTCTCGGGGAGGCGCTGTCGGGCCAGCGGCGCGAATCCCTGGAGATCTTCACCAAGGTCTATTTCCCCACCGGGCCGAAGGGCCCGAACGACACCGGGCTCTCCCGCAAGCACATCATGGAGTCGATCGATGCCTCCCTGAAGCGGCTGGGCACCGACTACGTGGATCTCTACCAGGCTCACCGGTTCGACCACGCCACTCCCTTGGAGGAGACGATGCAGGCCTTCGCCGACATCGTGCGCACCGGGCGCGCCCTCTACATCGGTGTCAGCGAATGGACAGCGGATCAGATCAGCCGCGGCCACGCGCTGGCTCAACAGATGGGGTTCCAGCTGATCTCAAATCAGCCGGAGTACAACATGCTCTACCGGGTGATCGAAGGGCAGGTCGTGCCGCGCTGTGAGGATCTGGGGCTCTCGCAGATCGTGTGGTCGCCGATGGCTCAGGGGGTGCTGACCGGCAAGTACAAGCCGGGCCAGCCGTTGCCGGAGGGTTCGCGGGCCACTGATGAGGAGGGGTCGCGGATGATCGGCCGATACCTGGACGATGAGCTGCTGGAAGGTGTGCAGAAGCTGAGGTCCATCGCTGAGGACAACGGGCTGACGATGGCTCAGCTGTCCATCGCCTGGGTGTTGCAGAACCGCAATGTCGCCTCCGCGCTGGTCGGGGCCTCGCGTCCGGAGCAGATCACCTCGAATGTGGCCGCGGCCGGCGTGGTGCTCGATGAGGCGACGATGGAGTCCATCGATGCGGTGATCGGGCATTTCGCGGAGGTGGATCCGACGATTGACCGGACTCCGAAGCAGCGCTTGGTGTAACGATTCCCGGGATATCCCCGCAGGTCAGGCCCTTATCAGGACAAGCTACTAGGCATTAACTCATAGATTGTGATGAAATTGTGATCTGTGAGTGATGCGCAGTTCGCGGCGCATGCACTGGCATGTTCAGGGCACGGGACATCGGGGGACCCCAGGGTATGAAGCACAGCCGACTCCACGCAGCACGACGGGAGCATCACGGCTCCACCAGCAGCACGGCCACCACGTCATGGGCCGCTGCCGCACTGGTGGCAGGGCTCGGAATGGGCCTGGCAACCCCGGCCGTCGCCACCCCGGAATCTGCGCCGCCTGTGACCGAGGAACCGGGGCAGACCCCGGCTGAGGACCAGGGACGCTCCCCCGGTGACGATGACACCACCGCCCCGAACGGCTACACCTCTCAGACTGAAGAGGAGGTACCCGAGAATCTGTCGGATGAGCTCGCAGAGAACGACGGCAGCGACGACGCCACCCCGGACGACGCCCAGCAGGCCCCGGTGCCGTCGCTGACCGCACCGGGGCAGACCACCGCACCCGCTGACCCCCAGACTGGCGGCTCGAATGACACCGGCGGCCCCGATGACGCCGAGGGCGCGGATGAGCAGCCGGAGGATCCCGAGCAGACCGCCGAACCGGAAGAGCCGACGGCGCCCCGCCCCACCGATTCACCCGACACAACACCCGACACCACGTCCGGTGAGGCCGAGGCGGATCCCGGGGAAGCCACCGGCGGCCCTGGCGAGGAGGCCGCGCAGCTCTCCTGCACGGCCCAGCGCAGCCCGATGCTTAGCCCCGGTGATCACACCACCATCACGCTGGTCACCAACTCCCCGGACGCCCGGGTGACATTCACCGACGGGTCCTCCGCCAAGACCACAATCCACCGGGTCACCGCCACACTCAGCAAGACCGGCGGCAGCACCTACGCGCTGACTCTAGACGCTCCGCGCGAGGTTCCTCAGACTTCCGACGACAGCGTCCAGCTGCGGGTCAGCGACGGCAGCTCTTCCTCGGCCTGCCATGCGAGCTTCACCGTGCTCAGCGGCGGCGAGGCGGGCTCTGGCACGGACCAGCAGCCCGCCGGGACGCAGAGCCGGTCTGCCGAGCAGGGTGCTGAAGAGCCCACGTCGGGGTCCGCCAGCGGGTCAGACTCCACGGATGGTCCGACAGATGGTTCTACAGATGACTCCGCAGGTGAGGACGGTCGCACTGCATCGACCTCTCCCTCTAAGGACACCCGGGATCAGCAGACACCCTCAGACTCTGCGACCGCAGAGGGATCCCCCTCCGAGCAGAGCCCGGAGGATACTGAGAGCGACGAGCGCGATGAGAACGGCGGGGAGAATGGCGCAGAGAACTCCTCCGAGAGTGCTGACGCCCAGGGCCCGCAGGAGGACATCGCCTCCACCGGGACGCAGAACCTCATTATCGGGGCTGCCGTGCTGGCGGTCCTGGCGCTCGGTGCCGCAGCACTGGTGGCGGCACGTCAGAAACACACCCGCTGACCCATGCGGCCTCAGCGCCGCAGGGCGCGGCGCAGCGGTGAGTCTGCGCTGATCCCCCCGGCGCCGGTGAGGACCAGGGCGATGCCGAGCAGCGTGAGCAGGGCACTGAACTCCAGCGGATTGCCGATGAGCAGCAGCATCTGATCGCGGCTGTCCTGGATGCTGATGAGGGCCGTGTCAGAGAGAAGCATCAGCACAGCACCGAGACCGGCCAGCAGCGCGAGGACCGCGGCGGCAAGGCGGGTCAGCAGCCCGAGGCAGAGCATCGCCCCGCCGACGATCTCCACATAGGGCAGGGCCGGGCCGATGTACTCGGCGAAGGGCACCCCGAGCGCGTCGATGTGGGCCTGGGAACCTTCAGTGCCGATCCAGGAGGCCTTCCGCAGCCCGGACATCAGCAGAAAGATCCCTGCGGCCAGGCGCAGTAGCAGCAGTCCCAGGTCAGCGTTGAAGGCGTTTCTCATGCCTCCACTCTATGCGCTCAGCCCGCCGAAACTCTCAGACCACACGATCGAGGATCCGCTGCGCCCACCGGTTCGGTGCCGGCCGCCGCGACGAGGGCAGGGCCGTCTCTTCCCGCCAGCGCCGGATATGCTCAGGGACTTCCAGGTCCTGCGGAACATCCCAGCCGCATTCGCGGATCAGGTTCATGATCTCGGCCACGGGCACCGGGCCCTCGGCGGCACGCAACCGGGTGGCCATATAGGCGCGTACGTAGATCTCGTCGTCGATGACCACGCGCTGCTCGAAGTACAGGGTCTTCTCATCCACCCCGAGGAACAGGGTATGGATCTCGAACTTCTGCAGCAGAGTCACCGAGCGGCGGAAGGCGATCTGCTCGGCCTGGACCACCGGCGTCCAACCACGTTTCCGGATGGGGCCGAGCAGTCCGGCGCGCTGCATGAGATCGAACCGGCCGAGGTCGAACAGGGAGAAGTACTGGCCGTTGTTGATGTGCATGGCGACGTCGATGTCCGTCGGCAACGCACGCATCGTCAGCACTGACGGTTCCCAGGGGTTCACCAGCGGGCGACGGCGGGCCAGACCGAGCACGAGCAGAGTACGGAAAAGCAGATGCATGAGGTTCAGTGTGGCATAGGTCGCACCAGTTTCCTACCGGCCAGTAGAAGTGTCGGCGTCGGCAGGCCGCAGCACATAACCGGCGCCGCGCACCGTGTGGATCATCTTCGGCATCCCCACCTCGATCTTCTTCCGCAGATAGGAGATGTAGAGCTCGACGATATTGGCCTGCCCGGCGAATTCGTACTGCCAGACCTCATGCAGGATCTCCGTCTTGGACAGCACGGTGCGGGCGTGGCGCATCAGCAGCCGCAGCAGCCGGAACTCCGTATCTGAGAGATCGATGTCCCGGCCGGCCCGGGTCACAGTGCGCGCGGCGACGTCGAGCTCAAGATCGCCGACGAGGAACCGGTCCCCCGCCTCCTCCGGCAGCGCCTCAGAGAGCAGGTGCAGACGGATGAGGGTGTCCTCGACGTCGACGGTGCCGATGGTGTGATCATCACCGGCCCGGCGTAGGTCCAGGATCTCGTGAGGTTCCGCATCGCCGTCGAACCACAGCAGCACGGCACACCCCACAGCTCCACCGCGAAGCATCCCCACCACCTGCCGCAGCTCCGGCACACGACGCCGGGCCCTCACGTCCAGGACGGCCACCCGCGGCTCCTCTGCGCTGAGCACAGCCTCCAGATGCTCCACGCCGGGGCTGTCCAGGACTTTGACGTCAAGGCTGCGCAGCCGGGCGGTGAGTTCAGACTTCGACGGTGAGGGACCGCCGCAGATCAGCACCGGAGAGCTGATGCGCAGCCCCAGCCCCTCCGGCCCACCTGCGGACACGCCGGGACCCGGCTCGGTCACAGCCGACGGCGCCGGCTGCGAGGAAGAATCCGGCTCAGGCTCGGTAGTCACACAGCTCTCCCGGTCAGACCGCCGACGGTCCGCCGCGGGGCGGTCTGTCGGATGCAAGAGGGTCGTCTACATCATCTCGCATGACAGCCGAGGTGCAACTGGAGCGCAACTGGGCACATCCACGTGAGACCCTCCAGTTCTATCGTCAAGTCTTCGCGACGGCACCACACTCATAGTTCAGCCGGAAGAAACCTCAGCCGTCGTAACGACGAAAGAGCGCCGCCAAGGCCTGTCCACCACCGATGCACATCGTCACGATTCCATGTTCATGGTTGTTGCGCTGCAACTCCATCGCCACACGCAGGCTCAGAATAGCCCCAGTCGCACCGACTGGGTGACCCAGTGCGATAGCACCTCCATAAGGATTGGTGCGCTCGCGATCTAACCCCACTTCCTCTATCACAGCAAGGGCCTGCGCTGCGAATGCTTCGTTAAGCTCGACGACTCCGATGTCGTCAGGGGTCAGTCTTGTCTGCATGAAGAGCTTCTGAAGGGCGCTGACCGGCGCATATCCCATGAGATGTGGGTCGATAGCTGTGACCGCAACTGACTCCAAGGTAGCCAAGCCGTTGAGCCCCTCTGTCTTGACGTCTGATTCGCGCTTGAGGACCACGGCTGCACCTCCGTCGTTTACTCCCGAGGAGTTTCCTGCAGTCACGGTACCTTCGGGGTCGAAGACGGGGTGCAGACCAGCCAGACGGTCCACCGTCGTATCAGCCCGAGGGTGCTCATCATCCTGCACTAAGACTGCACCCCTACCCATCTGTTCAACCGGGATGATCTCTTCTTCGAACACTTTCCGCGCGGCAGCCGTCGCCGCGCGTCTCTGGCTCTCCTCTGCAAAGGAATCCTGCTCACTACGAGCGACTCCATACTTGCGAGCGACGTTCTCAGCCGTAACGCCCATTTGTTTGCCGCTGAAGGGATCAGTCAGCATCGCTACAGTCCCATCCAGCAGCCTCCGATGACCGAGCCGACCGTTGTCCCGCGATTCGAAGTCCAGGAACGGCATCCGGCTCATGCTCTCATTCCCACCGGCGACAACTGCGTTCGTGTGACCCCAGAGCAGCTGCTGCGCACCGGACCAGATGGCCTGAAGACCGCTGCCGCAGAGTCGGTTCACATTGAATGCGGGAGTGTCGTCACCTAGGTCGGCAGCAAGCGCCACTCGGCGAGCGTTATAGGCATCAGCACCGACCTGACCGATACAGCCCATGATGACTTCGTCGACATCCTCTTCGGCGACACTCGACCTCTGGAGAGCAGCCGTGACGGCAGCAGCTCCGAGCCGATGGGCTGGAACAGACTTCAGGGCTGAACCGTAGCTTCCCACGGGGGTGCGGGCGCCGCCACAGATCACGACCTTGTCATGAGATGCCATGGGTATCTCCTCACCTCACACTGTTCAGGTCGATACCTCGGGTCTCAGGCAGCTTACGGATTGCCACCACTGTGACCAGACAGAGGACGACGATGTAGACACTGGAGAGCCAGGGCATCTCCACGCTCTGCGCGAGCTGGTTGAGATACGGGGCCGACCCGCCGAAGACAGCAACCGACAAGGAATACGCCAACCCGATATTCCGTGTGCGGAACTTCGTCGGGAAGACCTCAGACATCACGCAGGACAACAGCGCACCGGAAGCTGAGACGATCAGCAGCGCCAGAGCTGCCGCAATGAAAAGCGTCCACCCTTGATCTGTGATCATTGCCATCAGCGGAAACTGCGCGACGATCATGCCAATACCGAAGAAATAGAGAACCGGTTTGCGGCCGACCTTGTCCGACAGCCTCCCCCAGAACGGCAGAGAGATCAGAGCGATGACCTGGGCAGCTACCGTCGCCCAATAGGCGGAGCTCGGTGCCATACCCTGTTCGACGATGGCATATGTGGAGACATAGGAGCTCCATGTGTAATGGGCAGAAGTAATCCCCGCGATCATCGCAACGATGAGGACAATCGCCTTGAACTGGCTGGAGCGGCCAGTGGCAGCAACCGGAGAAGGAACATCCCCTGGCTGAGAGAAGTTCTGAGCCTGCTCTGTGTCACCGAAACTCTGCGTGTCATCCAGGCCCTCTGCTTCCTGATGCACGACTGACTCAGCCATACCACGACGCATATACAGCGCGATGATAGCCAGCCCGGCACCCATAAGGAACGGAATCCTCCAACCCCACTCCAGCACCTGTGTCTCATCAAGGAGATTAGTGATCGCACCACCCAAGGTGTAGGCGATGATAGAACCTCCGAAGATCGCGACGAAAACGATGCTTCCCCACTGGCCGCGTCGGTGGCGTGGAGCGATCTCTGCCACGTAGGAATTCGCCGTCGCAGACTCACCCCCGTGAGCAAAGCCCTGAATCATGCGGGCCACGAGCAGGCCGACTGAAGCCCACACTCCGATAGCCTCGTAGGTCGGCATGAAACCGATCATCACGGAAGCCGCCGCCATACTAAGCATCGTCGTCACGAGCACGAACTTGCGTCCCCGCCGATCCGCGATCGCCCCGAAGACGACTCCACCGAGTGGTCGCACGAGGAAACCGACCGCGAAAACTGCCAAAGTGGAGAGCAGAGCCGAGACGGGGTTGGCAGGGTTGAACATCACTTGAGCGATGAACGGAGCGAATACAGCGTAGGCACTCCACTCGAACCATTCGAGCAGCTGGCCGACGGTGCTCGCGGCCAAGGACTTTCGAGGAGCCGGCTGCTTCGGCGAATCAAGACTCCGTGGGACACGCTCACTGGTCAGCGACATGGTGTGCTTCCTTTCTCAGTCGGTCAGAAGAAGCGGCAAACTCTCCTCTCACGAGGAGGACTACCGAGTTCGCTGCAGTGCAGCTTCCAGAAGGTCAGGAACACCGCTCTCGAGGTGTCGGGAGAACTGTGCGTCATCGGCTCGCTCTCCCTTGAGCCAACGTGTATAGATGGCTTCGCAGAAGATGGCCGCTTTCCACAGAGCGAGCACTTCGTACCAATGAAGTTCGCTGAGGTCGAGAGAGGAATTCTCGGCGTAGAGCTCGATGAGTTCATCACGTGTCGGAAATCCGTGGTCTCTTGTCACAGACGTAAGCTCCATCACCGTCGACCCCGACTCACAAGTGGCGTAAGTTGCCGCGAGATAGCCGAGGTCCGCCAACGGGTCGCCCAGGGTTGCCATCTCCCAGTCCAGGACTGCCAGCACTCGGGGCTTGTCCTCCTTGGCGAACATCAGATTGCCGATGCGATAGTCCCCGTGGATGACTCCGTGACGCTGGCTCTGAGGACGGTTCTTCTCCAACCAGGTTCCGAGCTCCTCGACGATGGGCAGGTCCCGTGTCGTGTTCTGAGGCCACAGCTCCGAGAATCGTTTTACCTGACGACGTAGGTATCCATCCGGTCTTCCCAACTCTGAAATCGGAGGCTGACGTACATCGAGGGAATGCAGCTGCCCGAGAGTCTCGACGGCGCTCTTCACCAAGTGGTGGCGGTGCTCAGAGGGTTGAAAGCGTTCGGGAAGCACTGACGTGACGACGTCACCGTCCAGGTAATCCATAACGTAGAAGGGAACACCAAGTACGGCTGTGTCGGTCTCAACGCATCTGAGGTTCGGCACCGGAAACCCGGCCCCAGCCAGGGCCGTCTGTACTCTCGCTTCACGAACCATGTCGTGTGTCGACTTCGGCAACGGCGGCCGCGGTCCGCGCCGTAGAACGACATCTGCGCCCTCGCGACGCACACGAAACGTGACATTCGACTGCCCAGCACCGATACGTTCAATCTCCATCGGCCCGGACCCGACCCCCTCTGTATCGAGGTAGGAACGCAAATTCTCCTCGATGATCAGAGGGGGCATGGACAACGCCGATGCCTGTTCCTCCGTCGCCACCACGTCCTGTGCTGCGACGATTTCATCCGATGTCGAATAATTGATGTGAGTTGTCATAGCTTCTCCGCAGTCGTGCTCAGCCGGTCCGGTCAGGGGTGCGTTCGGTCAGCTGACGCTGCCTGCGCCGTGAGGCTCGGCGGGCGATCGCCCACTTGTGAGTCTCGGTGGAACCGTCATAGATCCGGAAGGGCCGCACTTCATTCAGGTATTGGGCCAGTGGCAGCTCGTCAGATACGCCGTCCCCGCCGCACAGCTGGATAGCTCGGTCGATGACTCGGTAGACGGCCTCCGAGCAGTGGACTTTGGCGATGGATGAGAGCCGAGTTCCTTCACGGAAGTCCTCATCCAGGAGCACGGCTGTTCGACGAATGATCGATCGACTGGTTTCGATATCGATCTCGGACTGCGCAATGAGTTCCTGAGCGATACCGTGCTCTTCGAGCAAATGACCGAAGAGGCGCCGTTCATGACCCCGATCCAGCGCTATGTCCTGAGCTCGATGGGCGAGACCCAGCCAGCGCATGCAGTGGGTCAGGCGTGCAGGACCAAGACGCACCTGCGCGTACTCCAGCCCTCGATGGGGCTCTCCCAGTACGGCGTCGTCATCCACTTCAACGTTGTTGAGCTCGACGTAGGGGTGGCCTCCATCGATGACGCGATCGATGGTGTGGATCTGCCTGGTGATCTTCACCCCGGGGGCACTCATAGGAATCAGGAACATCGTTGCCTGCCCCTCGTCCCCAGTGCGTGCCATCGCGATCATGAATGCGGCAAGGTTCGCGCCGGAGGAAAACCGCTTCTCACCATTGATGACCCACCCCGTTTCAGTCTTGCGAGCTTCGGTCCGAATCTGTGACGGATCAGAGCCGGCCCCGGGATGAGGCTCCGTCATACCGAAGCAGGAAGAGACGTCCCCTTGCGCGAGGGGGCGTAGGAACTGTTCTGACTGTTCAGGTGTCGCAATCTGTTCGAGCATGTGCATGTTTCCCTCATCAGGTGCCATGCAGTTCAAGACGAGTGGACCGATGGGAGAGTATCCAGCGGCTTCGAAGACCTCCGGCCATTGAGCGACGGGGAGGCCGAGCCCTCCCCACCTACGTGCCACATGGGGAGCAAAGACACCAGCTTCCTTGGCCTGAGCCCGCAGGTCATCCCGAACTTCCAAGTCCAGATACTCACCCGGCGCTGGTTCAGCCGGTATGACGACGCGCCTGACGAAATCTCCGACCCTTCCCAGGAGATCATCAAACTCAGTGCGCGGTAGCAGTTCCCTAGGAGACTCGTGCCCTGTTGTCTCCCGTGTTCGCCATGCATTCATCAGAAACTCCAAACGATTGAGGTAATCCGAAAGAGGAAAAACGCACTCAGGCAGTTCCGCCAGCGGCGGTGAGACCCCCGTCGAGAGTCATGACCTCAGCTGTGATCCAGGACGACTCGTCCGTGGCGAGGAACGCCGCCACCGCGCCGATATCCTCAGCAACACCGAGACGCTTCAGGGGATAGTCCTGAGCGACATCCTCTTCCCTGCCCTGATAGAGAGCTTCAGAAAATTGTGTCTTCACAACTGCGGGGGCAATAGCATTAACTCGGATCTCAGGAGCAAGCTCCACAGCGAGAGTTCGTGCCAGGTGGGACACTGCGGCTTTAGAGATTCCGTAGAGCCCGATATTCGGTGCTGGTGTCACTCCGGTCACAGATGAGAGGAAGATGATCCGACCGCGATGTTCACGGAATCGCAGACTGTCGTGAGCGACGATCTTCTGCACCCAACTGAGTCCGGCGAACACGTTGACGTTGAAGACCTTGCGTGCGGCATCCAGGTCAAGCTCGCTCAAGGGACCATACACAGGGTTGATACCCGCGTTGTTGACCAGCACATCCAGTCTTCCGAACGTTCCAGCGATAGCGTCGAGGACCTCATCCTGATGAACAGGGTCGTCGGCTCGACCGGCAATTCCCAGGGCGCTGCCTTGCGGCAACTGGCGCAGGGCATCATCCAGCCCTTCTTGCTTCCGAGCCGTCAAGACGACGCGAGCGCCTCTCTCCACTAGCGCCTCCGCAATCCCCAAACCGATGCCTCGGCTTCCACCAGTGACCAATGCCACCTGGCCTTTGAGCGAACTCTTGTTGTGATGCTCCATCAATGGACCCTCCTAGCCCTCAGCTGTGACGTTGGCAGCTGCGTCTCGCAGAACACGACGCTGGATCTTCCCAGTCGGTGTCTTCGGCAGTTCGTCGATCAGGTAGATGTCTTTGGGAACCTTGAACCGGGCCATTCGCTGTTTGACCAGTCCCCCGATGTCCTCGGCATTCACCTCCGCCCCGGATTGCAGCGACACGAATGCCGTCACCCGCTCCCCCGCATAAGAATCAGGCAGGCCGACAACAGCAACCTCGCTGACACCCGGGTGTTCATAGATGACGTCCTCTACTTCCCTCGGCCACACTTTGTAACCGGAGACATTGATCTGGTCCTTCTGCCGATCGACTAGATAGATCCAGCCGGCGAGGTCCATGACGGCCACATCACCGGTGTGCAGCCATCCCTCGCGAATAGTCGCAGCAGTGTCATCCGGTTTGTTCAGATACTCCGCAGTGCACTGAGGCCCCTTCAGGACGAGCTCTCCCATCACACCGGGCTCGACAGCCTTTCCTTCGATGTCCACGACT
The DNA here is from genome assembly GCF_031470965.1 of Nesterenkonia aerolata. NCBI lineage: Bacteria > Bacillati > Actinomycetota > Actinomycetes > Micrococcales > Micrococcaceae > Nesterenkonia > Nesterenkonia aerolata. The sequence goes on from NZ_JAVKGR010000001.1 coordinate 499,170, forward strand.
CTCGCGTCCATCCCCGGAAGCGGCACACCGATCGCCAAGGTTCCGGTCGATGAATCCACCGGTGCTCGCTGGCCTAACGGCACGGCAACGACAGCTGACGCAGTCTCAGTCATCCCGTAGATGTTGTGGATGTAGTGGCCGAAGCGATACTCGAACTTCTCAACTGTCGCGGGCGGCACGGGTGCACCCCCGGAGTAGACCGTCTTGAGGTGAGCTAGGTCGTCACGAGTCAGACCCTCGTAGTCAAGCAAGGCGTTGTAGACGGTGATCGAGCCGAGAAGATGCCGGACGTCATGCTGCCGAATTGCCTCGACCATGGCAGCTGGCCGCGTGCGCCCGACGAAGATCAGGTCTGCCCGCGCAACCGTGAGCGCTGTAGCAGCCGTCGCCACGGCGCCCGTGATGTGAAATAGCGGCGCGACAGCGAGTACCCCGTCACCCGGCCTCAGGTCCAGCCACTGCTGAACTCCGAGACCGACACTCAACAAGTTCCGATGGGTTCCGACGGCCCCCTTCGGCGGCCCCGTTGTTCCCGAGGTGTAAGTCAGCAGTGCAGGATGTTCCGGAGAAGGGACGAACGAGGACACCGTGCGGCCAATATGCGCGGCCACTGCCCTTCCAAGCCCCAAGCCGTCATCCGCTTCACACACTGAAGATGCCGATGACAGGGCTTCGAGATCATCGTCATCCGTCGTCATGACCCAGGGCGTGTGACCGGGCAGTTCGAGCCCATCGATCACCCGGGCATCAACCTCAGAGGTGACCAGGCCAACCGGCCGAGCATCGCTCAGGATTGTCGTCAGCTCACGAGTCCCATACATCGTGTTGAGGATTAGAGGTACTGCTCCGAGCTTCCAAAGCGCGACCATGCACCATGCGAACTGCGGGACGTTCTGCAACTGAACGCCGACCTTGTCACCGGCCTTGACGCCCTTCTCCTCAAAGAAGCTGGCCGTCGCATCGCTCAGCTCATCGACACGCGAGACTGTCCAAGACTCGTTGAAGTAGCGCATCGCGATGGCGTCTGGGTTTTCTGCGACACGCTTGCGCCACTCCGATACCAAAGTGCACGTCGCTCCCAGACGTCGCTCCAAGTCCGGATCCACGTGCGCGGGGTACAGAGAAACCCAGCACTGATGCTGATCGTTCACGACGGAAGCACCTCCAGACGCTTTCGCACTGACCGGTGGATATACATCTCCACCAACTGACCGAGCGATCGCTCGGTTGGCAGTTAATGTAACCCGAGTCACATTCAATGGGCAAGTGTCATGTGCGAGACTCAGGGTGATTCGAGCGCGGCCGACCAGCTGCGGAACGTCGTCCAGCCACGGAGGTAGCCTGCATGCGGTTCCCACGAGTACTGCCGGACGAACTACCACTCGGACCTATTGCAGGAGCAGCTCTCCGCTGTTTCGCCATCAACGGCTACCACGGAACGACGATCCGTCAGATCGCCGCCGAGGCCGGGTTATCGGTTGCGGGCGTGTATCACCATTTCGGCTCCAAACAGGCAATCCTGGTGTCGCTGTGTGAGGTCGCGATGCAGGAGCTGATCAGAGCTTCAGAAGAGGCGGTCGCAGCCGCCGGCGCCGATATCCTCGACCGCTTCGATGCACTCGTCGAGTGCTTAGTCGAGTTCCACGCCGATTTCTCGGCCGTCGCTTTCGTGACCTTCAGTGAGATCCGCTCACTGGAAGGTGCTGCCCAGGAGAACCACTTGGCCTCACGCCGCAGAGAGCAAGAGATCATCACCGGACTGGTTGAAGAAGGCGTAGGTGCCGGGGTCTTCACCACTGATCAACCGCGTCACGTGGCCCGTGCGATCTCCAGTATCTGCATCGGTATCTCACAGTGGTACCGACCCCATCAGGGGATCGGCTTGGACAGGCTGACCGAAATACATGTCGATATCTGTCGATCAACGGCTGGGATCGTCGATGTGAGCCGCCGACATGAAACTGCTGCCTCCGAAGGCGATACCGCGCTGATCTGACTCACCTCATCCAAGATGGTGGATCAGCGCGCCGATCACGAAACAGGAGACCGCGGCACCGGCCATGCCGAACTCCACCAAGATGCCCAGGCCGATGGCACGCAGCGCGCTAAGGCTCGCACCCAGTGCGGCCTGCACATCACGGCCACGGCGCAGGTATTCTGCGCCGAAGAGCCCCAGGGCGAAGCCCAGGAACAGGCCCAGCGGCGGCATGGCCACCATGCCCACCAGTGCTGCGGCGATGGCGATGAGCACCGGCCCTCGTGGGATTTTCTCGCGGCGCAGCACACGCCCGGTGAGCACAGTGGCCGCGCTCCAGCCCAGCAGGGCCAGGATTATGCCGATGATCGCCACGGTCCAGGCCGGCGTCGAGCCGAGCAGCAGCGCCCAGACGGCCAGGGTGATCACGATGAGCAGCGAACCGGGCAGCACCGGCAGGATCACACCGGCGGCACCGACGATCAGCAGCACCAGTGCGATGCCTGTCGTCAAGCCCTCGGCCACGGGAGAATCGACCATGGACACAGCGTGTCACACCGGAGGCACCTCCCGGTGTTGGCATCCTGCGCTCCACCTGCATAGCCTGAGAGCAGGTCGTCGTATCCACGGGGATCTGCTCACGTTTTTTCATCAAATAGGAGGAATCGATGCGGATCGGCGTCCCGACCGAGGTCAAGAACAACGAATTCCGAGTGGCACTGACCCCCGCGGGGGCGACGGATCTCACCGGCAAGGGGCACCGGGTGCTGATCCAGGCCGGAGCCGGCGAGGGTTCCGGCATCACCGATGAGGCCTACCGGCAGGCCGGTGCGGAGATCACCGCCACGGCCGATGAGGTGTGGGAGCAGGCCGAGCTCGTCCTGAAGGTCAAAGAACCCCAGGCCGAGGAGTTCCCGAAGATGCGCGAGGGCCAGGTCCTGTTCACCTACCTGCACCTGGCTGCGGAACCCGAGGTCGCCGCGGCGCTGAAGGAACGCGGCGTCACCGCCATCGCCTATGAGACGGTCACCGGGCCCAAGGGGCTTCCCCTGTTGGCACCGATGAGTGAGGTAGCCGGCCGTCTGGCCCCGCAGGTGGGTGCCTATCACCTCATGCACTCCCAGGGCGGCCCGGGCATCCTCATGGGCGGTGTGCCCGGATCACGTCCGGCGAAGGTCGTCGTCATCGGAGGCGGCAAGGCCGGCGAGCAGGCGGCACTCATCGCCATGGGCATGGGCGCCGACGTCACCATCATCGACCTCAACCTCGACCGGCTGCGTGAGCTGTCCTCGCTGTCAGCACGGAGCCTGACCACATTGGCCTCGAACACGCAGACCATCGCCGAGCAGGTCGCCTCGGCGGATCTGGTGATCGGTTCAGTGCTGGTGCCCGGGGCCAATGCGCCGAAGCTGGTCACCCGGGCGATGGCCTCACGGATGCGCCCCGGCGCGGTGCTGGTCGACATCGCCATCGACCAGGGCGGCTGCTTCGAAGGCTCCCGGCCGACCACCCACGCGGAGCCGACCTTCACCATCGGCGAGCAGATCTACTACTGCGTGGCGAATATGCCCGGTGCCGTGCCGGAGACCTCAACCTCGGCGCTGACCAACGCCACCCTGCGCTACATCTTCGCCCTGGCGGACAAGGGGTGGAAGCAGGCCCTGCGCGACGACGCGCACTTGGCCGCAGGGCTCAACGTCCACGCCGGCCGGGTGACCCACGCACCGGTGGCCCAGGCGCTCGGCGAGGAGGTCGCCGCGCTGGAAGAGGTCCTCGCCGAGTGAACGCCGCTGCGCTGATTCAGGTATGACTCTGATTGAGTCATACCTGAATCAGCGGCGTTGCCACTGCGGGCTGCGTTTCTCGGAGAAGGCTGACATGCCTTCCTTCTGATCCGCCGTGGCGAACAGCGAGTGGAACACCCGGCGCTCGTGGACCAGGCCGTGCTGCAGCGGCGTCTCGAAGGCCGCGGCTACGACCTCTTTGGCCATCTGCGCGGCCGGCTTGGACTTCGCGGCGATCTCCGCGGCCACTGTGGCAGCGGTGTCTTCAAGCTCCTCGTCGGCCACCACTCGGGAGACCAGGCCGATGCGTTCGGCTTCAGCCGCACCGATATGACGCCCGGTGAGGATCATGTCCATCGCCTTGGCCTTGCCCACTGAGCGGGTCAGCCGCTGGGAGCCACCCATCCCGGGGATGACGCCGAGGTTGATCTCTGGCTGACCGAACTTCGCCCCTTCACCGGTGATGAGCACATCGGCCATCATGGCCAGCTCGCAGCCGCCTCCGAGGGCGTAGCCGGAGACTCCGGCGATGACCGGGGTGCGCAGCCGGGCGAAGTCCTCCCAGCGGCGGAACCAGTCGGCCGAGTACATCTCCGCGAGTCCCTTCGAGGACATCTCCTTGATGTCGGCGCCGGCGGCGAAGGCCTTGGCCGAGCCGACCAGCAGGATCGCCCCGACCTCGTCATCGGCGTCGAGTGCGGTCGCCACGGCGACCACCTCGTCCATCGTCTCCTCGTTCAGGGCGTTGAGAGCCTTCGGTCGGTTCAGTCGGATCGTGCCGACACGGTCTGCCACGGAGACCTCGATCGTGGACCAGTCACCGGCGGCGGCGTCGGCGGCGGTCATCTGCTCTGCCATAGGGGTCACTCCTCGTCGAAGGTCAGGGTCTTGCCGGGTGCGGGGGTGAAGAGACGAGCGACGACGGCGTCGTCCACCTCCTCGAGTGTGGCCGGTGTCCACTTCGGGCTGCGGTCCTTATCCACCAACTGCGCGCGGATCCCCTCGCGGAAGTCCCGGGAACGCATGATGTTCACCCCGAGGGTGTAGTCGCGGCGCAGCACGTCCTCGAGGCTCTGTCCTTGAGCCTCACGCAACGAGCGCAGGGTGACCTTCAGCGAGGTCGGCGATTTGCTGCGCAGGGTGCTCGCCGCCTCGCCGGCCTCCGGGTGCTCGGCGGCTAGGGCATCGAGCCGACTGAGGATCTCTTCTACGGTGTCCGCAGAGTAGGCCTCGGCGATCCACGCCGATTCCGCCAGGGCCGACGCGCCGGGCGCAGAACGCATCTCGGGCAGCACCTCATCCACCGGCCGACGGGTGACCTCAGCGATGAAGGATTCCAGCTGCGCGGACTCCAGGTAGGCATCGGCCATCCCCAGGTGCAGCACATCAGCGGCACCGAGGTGGGCACCGGTCATCCCGGCGTGCAGCCCGGTGCCCAGCGGTGCCGCGCTGAGCAGATGCGCCCCGCCGACGTCGGGGGTGAAGCCGATCGTGGTCTCCGGCATTCCCGCTTTGGTCCGTTCGGTGACGATGCGGTGAGAGCCGTGGGCGGAGATGCCGATGCCCCCACCGAGCACCACCCCGTCCATCAGCGCGATGTAGGGTTTGGGATAGCGGGCGATGAGCTGGTTCATCCGGTACTCGACGCGCCAGAACTCCTCGGACTCGTACTCTGCCTGGAAGCCGGGTGTGCCGTCCGGGAAGAGGCCACCGCCGTCGTCGATGTCCGAGGTGATCTCGCGGTAGATGCCGACCACGTCTCCTCCGGCACAGAGCCCGCGGTCCCCGGCGCCACGAACCAGGACCTGGGCGACGTCGTCGTCATCGGCCCAGTCCTGCAGCTGGATGAGCACTGATTCGCACATCAGTTTGGTCAGCGCGTTGAGTGCCTTGGGCCGGTTGAGCGTGATGATGCCGAGATGGCCGCGCACCTCGAACGCCACATCGCCGGTGTAGGTTTCCCTGCCCATCTGGCCTCCTCGCCGTGATTCGCTGCGCGTCTTTGCGCAGCGGGTGATCGGGGTGATCATGATTGTGTGCCCGGACACAGGCCCGGGCCTCGAATCAATCTACCTGGCGGGGTGACCCCGTTCAACGGAGGGCCTCTGCGGACTCTGCGGCGAGGCCCGACATGTCACACCTGCTGCGCGTGAGGAGATGCCCCAGGTCAGGCGTTCCAGAGCCCGTAGGAGTCTGCCAGCGAGGCGATCTTGCGCGCGCGGGCCAGGCGGGGAAGGTAGGAGCCGTCACCGATGGAGGCGCCCTTCTCGTGGGCATCGATGAGCTCCCGGGCCCAGCTCAGCTCCTCATCGGAGGGCGAGAGACCCCGGTTGACGCTGTCCACCTGGGCCCGGTTGAGCGAGAGTTTGCCCGTCATCCCCATCGACTGGGTGACCCGGCAGGCCTCGGCGATCGCCTCCTCGTCGGCATCAGCGGCAGTGGGACCGTCAATGGCGCCGGGCAGTCCGCCCACACGGGAGGCGATGGCGAGCTTGGACCGGGCGTAGGCCAGAGCGGTGGGATCATCGGAGACGCCGACGTCCTTGCGGAAATCGTTGGTGCCGAAGGCCAGGCGGAAGGTCCCCGGCGCAGACGCCACGGCAGTGGCCTGTTCGACGCCGACGGCGGACTCGATGAGCGCGATCACCGGGGTGCCCGCACGCAGCCGCATGGCCGTATAGGTGACCTGCTCAGGAGCTTCAGTCTCTGCGAGCATGACCCCTCGGAGTCCGCGGACCCCGGAGAGCGCGGAGACGTCATCCTCCCAGTGCTCAGAGGTCGTGGCACTGATCCGCACCCAGGCGGTCATCCCGTCGTTGAGTGCCGCGACGACGGATTCACGGGCAGAGGATTTGGCGTCCTCCGGAACGGAGGCTTCGAGGTCGAAGATCACCGAATCGGCTTCGCTGGCGAGCCCCGGGGCGAAATCCTCCTGCTGGGCGGCGTTGATCAGCAGCCATGAGCGGGAGAGCTTGGCAGGCAGTGCGGCGGCGCGATGGTTCCGGATCGGCATGGACCCCAGCCTATCGCTCCTGCGTGGCGCCGCCAGGAGGGCGCGGGGCCGACGAATCGATGAGACCTTGAAGCGCGTCTCGAGTACTGATCAACTCAGCAATTCGGGAATCATGATCGCGTAAGTGCTCCATCAGCAGGGGGACCGCGCACGGTTCCAGACGAGCTGGATCGTGGATACAGTCGAGCAGTTCACTGATCGTCCTCAGGGGCAGTCCCGCACCGAGCAACATTCTGATGTGGCGAACCTGGTCGACGACGATGGGGTCAAACAATCGCTGCCCCGACACCGACCGCTGGGCGTCGATAAGTCCCTGATTCTCGTAATGCCGGAGCATCCGAGGGCTCGCACCGGTGCGCTCGGCCAAATCACCAACCCGCAGGAACTGCCGCTCACTCCGACTTGCCTGTGCCACTAATGTCAACCCCTACGGTCGTTTCATGACCTTTCAGATGACTCACCTTAATGGTAAGCCGGCGCACACCTCAGACCTGGCTCCCCTGGCTTTCGCCGGATACGCGCACTTCACCGCAATGCAGATACGTCAGAGCAGCGTCCGCGGCCTCGATCTGCACCTCGCGCGACTGCGTCACGCCAGCGACCAACTCTTCGGACAGCACCTTAGCGATGAGCAGGTCACCGACTACCTCCGCACTGCAGTGGCAGCCTCCGAGGCTGCGGATGCCTCAGTCACCTGCTACATCACTTCCCGGCCAGGTGAATTCGCCCCCGCCGACGAGTCCCTGGAGCTCGATATACTCGTCAAGATCACCGACCCGGTGCAGGCACCGAGCAGTCCCCTCTCACTCGACGTCGTCCGGCATGAACGCCACCTTCCGCGGATCAAACATGTCGGCGAAGTCAGTAAGACACTTCTCCTGCGTCAGGCGAACTCGCGCGGGTTCGACGACGCCGTGTTCGAAGACCATCACGGGCGACTGAGCGAGGCGACGATCTGGAATCTTGCGTTCTGGGACGGCGACACCGTGATCTGGCCAGAGGCTGAATATCTCCCCGGCGTGACCAAGCAGATCCTCGTCCGCCGTCTGCGAGACATGGGCGTGCCGCAGACAAGCCGAGCTGTCTACGCGGCAGAGATCGGTGATCAACTATCGGCTGTGGTGATGAACTCCTGGACACCAGCGATCCCTGTGTCCATGATCGCGCATCACTCGATGGTCCTTGATACGGCCTTCTACCAGCTCTTACACAAGGCATACTCCGCAGAGCCTCAGGCCCGGCTGGCAGGTCCTGGGTCTGAAATACCGTCAAGATAAGCGCGGATGATCGCCTGAGCGTCAACGCTGGTGTCGCGCACTGAGAGCTGCATCAGCAAACTGTCGATCAGGGCTATCAGATCAGGCGCATGCTGAGCTGGCCTCGGGGTGCCAAGCCGGGTGAGCAGTTCCTCGGCTGCCCTGGTCAGGCGAAGCCGAAGTGGCGGGTCACCGGCCAGCGCATCGAGCATTTCCGGATCATTCCGGTATTCAATGTGCAGCGCGATCCGCGCCCGGTGCTCGTCGGCCCGGTCGAGGGCAGCCCGCAGGCCCTGGGCGATCAGCCTGGCCGCTTCCGGTGAGGTGAGCCGGGCAGGGATGGTGAGACGTTCCGTGTCTAGGGTGGTGTGCGTGGCGAGTCGGTGCACGATGAGCTTCACCAGCTCATACCGGGTTCTCGCGTAATAGGACGTCGAGCCGACCGGGAGACCGAGTTCGGCATCAATCGCACGGTGACTGAGTGACCGGACGCCGCGCGCGGCAATGAGACGAATACCCGCCTCGGCGATATCTGCCCGCCGATCCGTTCTTGCTGCATGCCCCGGCACGGCTACAATCATACGAGGACTCTACTTTTGTAGAGGATGAGGAGCACGGCATGCGCATTGCAGTGATCGGTGCGGGTATCGCAGGCCTGAGCGTTGCGGCCGGGCTTCAGCGTGACGGATACGACGTCACGGTCTTTGAGCAGCGGCCGGAACCCAGTCCCGTCGGCGCAGGGCTGACACTCTTCCGCAATGCATGTGATGCTCTGGACATGATGGGCCTCGGCGATTCCGTCAGGGCAGTATCGGGCACAGATATCGCCTCGATGCGTACTGGGCAGCGGGACCCGGCCGGGTCATGGTTGATCGCTGTCCCACCCAGCACGGTGGCCTCGATGCGGAGCGTACATCGTTCTGAGCTCCATCACACGCTCAGCTCACACCTGTTTCCCGGCACCGTGCACGCTGGACAGACAGCCCGGGTCGCTGCGGACGGCACTCCGCGTGTCACTATCGGAGAGCGCGCCGAGGAGTTCGACCTTGTCGTCGTCGCCGACGGTATTCGCAGCACGAACCGCAAAGTCCTCGGCTTGGACACCGGACTGCGGTACGCGGGCTACACGGCGTGGCGCGGCGTCACACACCGCCCCGTCAATATCGGCGGCGAGGCCGGCGAAACATGGGGCCGTGGACAACTCTTCGGAATCGTGCCCCTCCCAGATCATCGGGTCTACTGGTATGCCACGGCGAACCTTCCGGCAGGCACGGACTTTCCGGACGAACACCAGGCTGTACGTGACCGATTCGCACAGTGGCATGCGCCGATCCAGGAGTGCCTCGCCGCTACCCCGAGGGCCGCGGTGCTGCGACATGACGTCTACGACCTCTCGAGACCGCTCGAGACATTCACTCGAGGCCGGACAGTTCTGATCGGCGATGCAGCCCATGCCATGACGCCGAATCTCGGACAAGGTGCGGGGCAAGGCATCGAGGACGCAGCCACACTGACGCTCCTTCTCCGGGATGTGGATACAAGCGAATTGGATAGGGCGCTGACTTCGTACTCCGACCTGCGCCTTAACCGCACCTCCACGATCCTGCATCGCTCACGTACCGCCGGTCGCGTTGCTCAAGCCGCACACCCGGTCACCGTCAGCCTCCGCAATACCGTCCTACGCCTGATACCGGGGCGCCTCATGGGAGCGATGAGCCAGCGCATCCAGCACCGGCCCTGCCCCGGCCCCCGTTGAGGCGAAGACACCAGTCCACATGGCAGAGCCGCCCTCCTCGGACAAGGGCGGCTCTGCCATGTGGGCCTGCCGTATCGTCTGGCGCAGGCTTCAGCTGTCAGAATCCGAGGACGGCATGCCACCATCACTGCCGGGCCCGCCGCTCATGCCGCTGGCCTCCTGCTGAGTGACGCTGCCCGCGTAGTCATTGGTCGGGTCACGGTAGATGCTGTGAACATGGCCCCAACCTGAGGTCGACACACCCTCGACGTCGGCACCGGCGGAGTTCTGCTGCGCCTGGGAGGCCACGTAGACGTTGGGACCAGAGATGGAGAAGGAGATGCCGTCCCCGGTGCTCATGTCATAGCTCGTCTCCCCAGACCACGCGATGACGGTCTCGTCGAGAGTGGCCTCGATCTCGGCTCGCGCATCGGCGCTGGTCTCCTCATCAGCCATGCCCGCCCAGTTCATGACGAGGTCCAGCAACAGCTGCTTCTGTTCGTCGTCGAGGTCTGCACCGGTCAGGCCGGAACCGGTGGCGAAGTCACAGGTGTCACCGGGTGAGCACATGCTGACGTCCCCAGAGGTCAGCGTGGCCTGCTGCTCCTCGGTGAGGCTGTCGAAGAAGGTGAAAGCGTCCGTGTAGATCGCGTCGAACGGCTGCACCTCATTGCCCTCAGAATCGGTGTACACGGCCGGCTGCACGCCGAGGTGGGTCGGGGCGAAGGTGATGGCCTCTTCAGAGGGGTCAAGCGTGGCGTTGACACCTAGGTGATGACCGCCGAACTGCACCTCATAGGCGCTCTCAGCGGTGGGATCGCCGAAGAAAGCAATGTAGTACTGACCCAGCGACGTCTCAGTGGAGCTGGAGTTCTCCAGCAGGTACTCGTCACCGCCCATGATCCCCGTGATGGTGTCATAGCTTTCCTCGCTCATCAGGGCTTCGAGCACCTCCATGGCTGCGGCGCGCTGCTCATCGGTGAGGTCGTTCAGGTTGAGACCGGCACGCTCGACGAACGTGACGGGGAAGTTCGTCCACGAGGTCGTCTTCGTCTCATCCTCATAGTCGTAGAGCACGGCCTCGCGCTGCTCGGCGGACAGGGTCGCGAGGAACGCCTCAGCTGCTTCCGAGGTCGACGAGATGGTCTCGCTCGTCGAGGACGCAGTCGAACTGTCAGTCGAGGCCTCAGAAGAGGAGCTGGATGAGGTCTCAGAGACCGACGTCGAGGAGCTGCTCGCACCGGTGGCCGAGCTATCGGCTCCGGCCGCGCAGCCGGTCAGCAGCAGTCCGGAAATGAGCAGGGAGGCAGCAGCTTGAAGTGTCCGCTTCTTCATCGTCGTGGCCGACATGACATGTTCTCCTTCGTGAGGTTGTCTGTGACCTCCATAAAAGCGGCGCAACATTGACGAACGATAAGAAAGCCACAAGGGCCGTACAAGAGTCGCCCCCAGCATCGGCTTCGTCGGCTCACCAGGGACCAGATAGGTGAGAATAGCGATATGGGCAATCATGCGGACCCGCGCTCTTTCACTCGTCTCGACGGTTCACCTGTACGCGCAGTGGTGGTCGATGACGAGCGGAATCTCACCGAACTGCTGGCGATGGCGCTGGGGAACGAGGGCTGGCGCGTCGAGACGGCAGCCAACGGACAGGAGGCGTTGAACACGATCCGCGAGTTCAGCCCCGACGTCGTGGTGCTCGATGTCATGATGCCCGGCACCGATGGACTGGAGGTGCTGCGACGGCTGCGCGCGGCAGGCAACGATGTGCCGGTGCTGTTCCTCACCGCGAAGGACAGCGTCGACGACCGCATCGACGCCATCACCGCCGGCGGGGACGACTACGTCACCAAGCCTTTCCACCTTCGCGAAGTCGTCGCCCGGGTGCGCGGCATGGCTCGCCGCTATATCGGCGCCACCAGCGACGACGGCCCCCTCGTCGTGGGCGATCTGACCCTCGATGAACGTACCTATGAGGTCCAACGCGCCGGTGTGCCGGTCCGGCTCACTGCGAAGGAATTCGAACTGCTGCGCTATCTCATGCAGAATCAGCGGCAGGTACTGACCCGGGCGCAGATCCTCGAGAACGTGTGGAGCTACGACTTCGGCGGAAAATCGGGCGTCGTGGAGATCTACATCTCCTACCTGCGCAAGAAGATCGACTCCCTGGGACCGGCCCTGATCCACACTGTGCGCAGCGTGGGCTACACCATCCGGCAGGCCGAGGCATGACACGGCGCAGCAGCTGGCGTCGCTGGTCTCTGCGCCGGCGGCTCATCACCGGCACCATCGCCATGGTGCTCATCACGCTCCTGCTGGCGGGAACGGCGACTGTGCTCTCACTGCGCGCATCACTCTACGAACGCCTGGACGAGGACGTGCTCACCGGCCTGGACGTGGCACGGGGTCCGGTGGATTCCGCTCCCGACGCCGGCGTCCCGGAGGGCCCAGGGCCGCGGCAGCGGATCGACACCCTCGAAGTCGTCTTCACCGCCGAGGGGACGGCAACCAGTTCTGCCCATGTGGACAGCGACGGTGACGTCACCACACTGACTCCCCTGCAGCTGGAGAGGATCTCCACGGGCCTCGATGAGGAGCGCACGCCGAGCACCGTCGACCTCGGCGGCGCCCTTGGGACGTTCCGCATAGCCTCGGAGACGACCGAGGACGGGTTCATCGTCGTCGCCGGCCAGTCGATGCGTGACGTGACCACCACCATCACCGCACTGACGGTGATCCTCGCCATCGTCGTCGCTGCCGGGCTGCTCACGGTCACCATCGGGATCACCTGGCTGGTGCGGGTGACGCTTCGACCCCTGAACCTGGTTGCCGACACCGCCGAGCGTGTCGCCCAGCGCCCACTCGGGGCAGGGGCCGTGACTCTGACGGAACGAGCAGGACTCGATGAGGACCCCGGCACCGAGGTCGGGCGCGTCGGAGCCGCACTGGATACGCTATTGGGCCACGTCGAAGACGCGCTGGCCTCTCGGCAGGAGAGCGAGGACCGGCTCCGCGCCTTCATCGCCGATGCCAGCCATGAGCTGCGCACGCCGCTGGCCTCGATCCGTGGTTACGCCCAGCTCGCCCAGGACGACGCACGCGGAACCACCGCCCCTCAGACCCGTTCCTTGGACCGGATCGAATCGGAGGCGGAGCGGATGGGCGCACTCGTGGAGGACCTGCTCCTTCTGGCGAGGCTCGACGCCGGGCACGCGCTGCACCACGAACCAGTCGACATCGCCCTACTCGCCATCGAAACCGCCGAGGACGCGCATGCCGCGTACCCGGACCATGAATGGCCCGTCGAGGTCGGCACATCCCTCGAGGTGTCCGGTGACGGCTCTCGGCTCCGCCAGGTGCTGGTCAACCTGCTCGGCAACGCCGGCAAGCACACCCCCGCCGGTACGCGGGTGACCACGGCGGTGACCCATGACGCCGGCAATGCGGTGATCACTGTCACCGACGACGGACCCGGCATCGACCCAGATCTGCGGCAGAGGCTCTTCGACCGTTTCGCACGCGGCGACTCCGCGCGCAACCGTGCCTCCGGCAGCACCGGCCTCGGCCTGTCGATCGTGGCGGCGATCGTGCAGGCCCACCACGGCACCGTCGACGTCGCGAGCGACTCCGGCGGCTCGACGTTCACCGTCAGACTGCCCCTCGCGGACCAGTGCATCTGATGACTCCGCGGGCCGCTGTGTGAACGTCTATGACGTCCCCGGAGGAACAGTTGACAGGGGCAGATGCGGATCTGCAAGATGGAGAACGGACGGCGGTTCAAATTTTGGAGAGCCCTCCGGCAACGCCCCCTCGCTGGAGAGGCTCCCTCCGTCCACTGCGGTCCAGGGAACCCGTTCCCCCCGGACCGCCGCCCCTGCGGGACGGGTCATAAGCGCCGAGTATGCATCACCCCCCTGATGCCATCGGCGAAGTCCCGCAGTGCGGGCGGAAGGCGCACCCGTTCATCGCCTTCCGCCCGCACCCTCCACCTTCTTCACGGCGTATGCATCGCATAGATGCCGCCACTCTGCGAACACCCGGACCCGGACCGACTGCGCCGTGCCATGCCTCAGCTCAGCGGACTCTGCCATACTCTGGGGCTATGTGCCCTGCACCGCCCCCTGCCTCATCGCTCGGCCCGGTCCGCCGCCTCAGCCGGCTCACCGCCGCCCTGCTGTGCGCAGGACTCGTCCTCACCGGCTGCGGAAACACCGCTGAGGACGACGGCGACTCCGGGGACGGTGAGGGAGACCCCTTACCGGAGCCCGACTACGACTCGGACGACTCCGTCCAACTGCCGGTGGGGCTCATCACCCCGGCGGGGCACGCGCTGAACACACCGCTCGAAGACGGGCATATGGAGATCCTCGACGACTCCGAGAACGTTCAGATGATCGAGACCGCGCGTTCAGAGGAGTTCGGCTGTGAGGACACCGTCAGCGTCATCACCACAGTGCCGGTGGTCACCGATGACGTGACCGCAGCCTCCCTGGGCTTCCTGCTCTCAGACGCACAGGACGTCCACGGCGAACCGGAGTTCATCAACGAGCTCACCGGATTCGAAGACCTGCAGCTCGAGTCAGCCTCCGTGGAGGACGACGTCGTCACCGTGGAGCTCAGCGGCGAGGCCGTTCCGGCCGATGTGTGCCAGGCCGAGCGCATCTACGCCCAAGTGGAGGCGACCGCGCGGGCCGCCTCCGGAGCCTCCGAGGCCCAGCTGCTGCTGGAGGACGAACCGCTGGCTGAGGCGCTGGGCATCGAGGAGCCGGACCCGCTGCGACTCAGCCAGATCAGTTCCCGGGACTGAGCCGCGGACGCTGGCCTGCGCCGGGTCGGTTCAGCCCTGCGCCAGCCCAGCTCTGCGTCAGTCCAGCTCTGCGTCAGTCCAGCAGCAGACCGGGCTGTTCCAGCACACGGGCGATGTCACTGACAAAGTGCCCGGCGTGTTCGCCGTCGATCAGCCGGTGGTCGAAGGATCCGCCGACGGTCATCACGTCCCGCGGCACGATCTGCTCGTCCACCACCCACGGCTTCCGGCGCACCGCTCCGACAGCGATGATCGCCGCCTGCCCGGGCGGCAGGATGGGGGTGCCGCCGTCGAGTCCGAGCGGGCCCAGGTTCGTGATCGAGACCGTCCCGCCCTGCATCTGCGCCGGAGAGGTCTTCCCCGCCCGCGCCGTCGCCGTGAGCTCAGTGATCGCCGCCGCCAGGCCACGGGTGTCATAGGCTTGGGCGTCCTGGATCACCGGAACCACCAGTCCACGGGGCGTGGCCGCGGCGATGCCGAGGTTCACATAGTTCTTCATCACATAGGAGTCCCCCTGCCACGTCGCGTTGACCTGGGGGTTCCGTCGAGCCGCCCAGATGATCGCCTTGGCGACGAAGAGCAGCGGAGACACGCTGAGCCCCTCATAGCGGGAGTCATCCCGCAGCACGGCGCGCAGTTCCATGGTCCGGGTGATATCAGTGTCCCGGAACACCGAGACGTGCGGAATCTCTTGGGCGGACTGCGTGACATTCAGCGCGGTGTGCTTGCGCACCCCCTTGACCGGGATCTCCTCCTCCCGGGGGCCCTCACGCAGCAGGACGCCGGCGGTGAAGCCCCGTGCGTCAGGACCGCCCACCGGGCCTGCCGCACCGGGGGCACCCGGGGCACCGGAGCCGGCGTCGTGGTCCTGGGCGAGCCGCTCGACGTCGGCCCGGCTGATCGGTCCGGGCACCGCCGCGGCCAACTCACCCAGGGCGACCCCCAACCGACGAGCCAGCGCACGCACCGGGGGCGTGGTCCTGGCCAGGATGTCGACCATGCCCCGGCTCTGCGCTTGGTCGTCCCGGACAGCATCGCGCCGGCCCTGGCCGGCACCACCGGGGGCATCCACCAGGTCCAGGGCAGCCGGGCGGGTCCGCGGACGGCGCTTCGCGGCATCAGCCTTGGGACCGGAGCCGACGAGGGCCTTATCTCCCCCGGAGCCGTCATCGGCAGATGATTCCGGGGCCTGTGCCGACGTGGTTGTCGACGTGTTTGTCGATGTGGTCGCCGACTCAGGTGACGGGGCGGGTGCCGCGGACGGCTCAGCCGATGATCCGCTACCCGCGCTCTGTGTCTGCTGGGCTTTCTGCGCCTCCGGGGCTTTCTGCACCTCCGGGGCTGGAGCGGACTCTGAGCCGCCCCCGGAGGCGGGCCCGGAGTCCGAACCGGCCTCCGCAATGCGGATCAGCGGGCTGCCGACCTCCAGCGTCTCGCCTTCCTCGGCGAGGAGCTCGCGCACCTCACCGGCGAACGGGATGGGCAGTTCCACCAGGGACTTCGCCGTCTCGATCTCGACGACGACGTCGTTGACCTCGACGACGTCACCGACGCTCACCTTCCATGAGGTGATCTCCGCCTCAGTGAGCCCTTCCCCGACGTCGGGGAGATTGAATGTGCCGACCATGCTCTGTGCCTCCTGTCGATGGTCAGTGCTGCAGTGTGCGTGGGCGCTCAGCGGTCATAGCTGAAGCTGCGCTCCACGGCTTCGAGCATGCGGTCGATATCGGGCAGGTAGCGGTGCTCCTCCTGCGAGGGCGGGTAGGGCATGTGGAAACCCCCGACGCGCAGCACCGGCGCGAGCAGCCGGTGGTAGGCACGCTCGGAGACCCGGGCCGCGATCTCACCGCCGAAGCCGCCGAAGGTCGGCGCCTCGTGGGCGACGATCAGCCGACCGGTCTTCGCCGCAGAGCGGGCGATGGTCTCATCGTCCAGGGGGCTGATCGAACGGATGTCGATGACCTCGACGCTGCGCCCGTCCTCTGCGGCGGCGGTGGCCGCTGCCAAGGCGGTGGGCACCAGCGGACCATAGGCGGCGATCGTGGCGTCACTGCCCTCACGCAGCACCTGAGCGGTGAACGCATCCGGGGCCGGATGCTGAAAGTCGACCTCGCCTTTG
Source organism: Nesterenkonia aerolata (assembly GCF_031470965.1). NCBI lineage: Bacteria > Bacillati > Actinomycetota > Actinomycetes > Micrococcales > Micrococcaceae > Nesterenkonia > Nesterenkonia aerolata. Next base: position 515,859 of record NZ_JAVKGR010000001.1, read on the forward strand.
AGCCAGTACCGGCGCTTCGGCTCCAGCACGAACACCGGATCCTGACAGGCGATGGCCTGCCGGGTCATCCAGTAGGCGTCATGAGCGTTCGACGGGGTGACCAGCCGCAGCCCGGCAGTGTGCGCGAAGAGCGCCTCCGGGGACTCGGAGTGATGCTCGATGGAGCCGATCGAGCCGCCATAGGGCAGCCGCACTGTGACCGGCATCGTGACCCGGCCGTCAGTGCGGTTGTGGATCTTCGCCAGCTGGGTGGTGATCTGGTTGAACGCCGGGAAGACGAAGCCGTCGAACTGGATCTCCGCGATGGGCCGGTAGCCGCGCATCGCCATCCCGATCGAGGTGCCGATGATCCCCGACTCCGCCAGCGGGGAGTCGATGACCCGTTCCGCGCCGAACTGAGCCTGCAGCCCGTCGGTGACACGGAAGACACCGCCCAGGGCGCCGATGTCCTCACCGATGAGCAGGGTGCGCTCATCGGTGGCCAGTGTGTCCCGCAGCGCAGCGGTGATGGCCTTGGCCAGCGGCATCTGCGTAGGCTCACGGTCCTCGGGACGCTCGGCGAGCGCCCCCTTGGTATTCCGGCGGGACGCCGGGGTGGTCTCAGTGCTCATCGGCTCTCCCCCTCGGCGTTGGATGTCTCCTCGGCGAAACCGGCCTCGAAGTCCTTCAGCCAGGCCTTCTCCGTCTCGATCTGGCGGTGCGGTTCGGCGTAGACCGTATCGAAGCTGCGCTCCAGGGCGACCGGGTCCATGGACATCGCGGCCTGACGAAGGTCTGCGGCGAGGTCTTTGGCCTCAGTCTCCACTTCGGCGTACCAGGCGGAGTCTGCGTGGCCTTCAGCCTCCAGCCAGGTGGCGTAGCGGGCGATGGGGTCCTTCGCCTTCCAGGACTCGACTTCTTCGGCCGTGCGGTACTTCGTCGGATCATCGGCGGTGGTGTGGGCGCCCATGCGGTAGGTGACCGCCTCGATGATCTGCGGAGTGCCCTGACGTACCTGCCCAGCGTGATGGGCGGTGACCGCATAGCTGGCCAGCACGTCGTTGCCGTCGACCCGCACACCGTCGAAGCCGTATCCGGCGGCGCGCTGGGCCAGCGGGTGCTTGGACTGAGTGGCCACGGGCACCGAGATCGCCCAGTGGTTGTTCTGGATGAAATAGAGCAGCGGCAGCCCGTAGGAGCTGGCGAAGACCATCGATTCGTGGACATCACCCTGGCTGGAGGCTCCGTCGCCGAGGCAGGCGACGACGAGCTCATCTCCGGCCTGCCCGGCGGCCTGGTCCCGCTGCAGCCCCATCGCCCACCCGGCGGCGTGCAGCGTCTGCGCACCGAGCACCACGGAGTAGACGTTGAAGGCGTGTTCGAGGGGGTCCCAGCCGGAGTGACCGGCGGCGCGGAACTGGCGGACCAGCTTCTCGGGCGTGATGCCGCGGGCCAGCGCCATCAGGTGTTCCCGGTAGGTCGGGAAGATCATGTCGTCATCGCGCAGTGCGGCGACGACCCCGGCCTGTCCGGCCTCTTGGCCCAGGCAGGGGACCCAGAGTTCGAGCTGTCCCTGCCGCTGCAGGGAGGTCGCCTCATTGTCGAGGCGGCGGGCGGCCACCATGGACCGGTACATCTCACGCAGGACGTCGTCACCGAGGGCACGGATGTAAGGGGTGTATACCTCATCCTCGGCGAACGTTCCGTCCGGCGCGAGCAGCTGGATGGGCTGCACGAGCGGGCTCCTCTCCGGTGGGACCTTGTGGGTCCACCGATTCATTCTCCCAGCGGGATCAGCCGCGGAGACTGTAGGACCGGCACAACTCGATCAGCCGGTCATTGGCCTCGGTCTCGCCGATGCTCACCCGTACGCCTTCGCCGTCGAAGGCCCGCACGGAGAGCGCGAGAACCCCCGCCTGGTGCGCGAAATCGGTGGAATGCTCCCCCAACGGCAGCCAGACGAAGTTCCCTTCGGCGGCCGGGACATCCCAACCAGCCTCGAGCAGCGCCTCACGGACTCTTTGTCGTTCGTATACAAGATTCTGCACTGTGATCTGGATCTCGTCCAGATGGCCCAGGGAAGCGACTGCCGCCGCCTCGGCTGCGGCGGAGACGGAGAAGGGCGGCGCGGCGGCCCGCATCGGCCCGATGATCTCCTGCTGAGAGATCACATATCCGACCCGCAGCGAGGCCAGCGCATGGGCTTTGGAGAAGGTCCGCAGCACCGCCACATTAGGGTGGTGGCGGTAGAGCGCCAGGGCATCCACCGCGCCCTCTGCACGGATGAATTCGATATAGGCCTCATCGATCACGACGACGATGTCACGCGGCACCCGGGCGAGGAAGTCGCTGACCTCTTGATGACTGAGCGCCGGGCCGGTCGGGTTATTGGGGGTGCACAACAGGATCACGGTGGTGCGGTCGGTGATGGCGGCGAGCATGGCCTCGAGATCGTGACGACCTTCGGAATCGACAAGAACCTGGACATCCTGGGCCCCGGCGGTGCGCACCACGATGGGATAGGCCTCGAAGGACCGCCACGGGTAGATGACCTCATCGACGGTGCCGTCCGGCCCGGTGCCGGCGAAGCAGCTGATCAGTTGGGTCAGGGCACCGAGGCTGCCGGTGCCGGTGACGATGTCCTCCGCCGGGACGTCGAAGACCTCCGCGAGCGTAGTGCGCAGGGTCTGTGCGGTGGGGTCCGGGTAGCGGCCGAGTGCGTCGACGCTGCGGTAGGCCTGCCGTGCTGCATCGACCGGGCCGTAGGGGTTCTCGTTGGAGGAGAGCTTATAGGGGGTGAGCCCGTCGGCGGGCTGCGGAGGTCGCCCGGCGGCGTACTGCGGCAGCGCCGCAATGGCCGGGCGGGGCGTCACCGTGGCACCGATGGGGCGGGTCAGGCCAGGCTCCTGATCGGTCATGGACGGGATCCTCTCAGTGTTCTCTCATCTCGCCGGTGAGATGATGGCTCTGTGAGAATCCTACTTGCGACTGTTCTGAACGCCCTGGCCCTCGGCGCGGCCGCGTGGCTGATCCCCGGCATCGGGATGACCGGTGCCGACACGTCAGGGGGAGTTGTGCTGGCGTACCTCTTCGTCGGCGCGGTCTTCGGGGTGGTCAATGCGGTGATCAAACCCCTCCTCTCCTTTGTGGCGATGCCCATCACCTGCCTGACGCTGGGCCTGTTCGCGGTGGTGATCAACGCCGCGATGCTGATGCTCACCGCCTGGCTGACCGACCTGTTCTCCGGGCTGTTCGGGGTGGAGTTCTTCGTCCACAGCTTCTTCTGGGATGCCGTGCTCGGCGCGCTCATCGTGGCCCTGGTCTCCGCAGTGCTGGGCAGGTTCCTGGTCACCGCCTCAGCTGCTCCTCGGACTCGCTGAGCAGCTGCTCTGGCTCCTCCCACGGCGCCGACGGGACCACGGGCATATGCGCTCCGGAGCCTGACCCCGGAGGGACCACAGGGATCTCCGTGGCATCTGACGGTGCCGGCGTCACCGGCAGAGGCACCGAACCCCCATCCGGGATCGGTGCGTGCCCGGTTCCGGGGATCGGTGCGGGCTCAGCGCCGGGGACTGGGGGCACGCTGAACCGCTGACTCTCGATGAGGGTCTCGGCGATCTCATCGGCGGATTCCTCGGCCAGCTCCATACCGCGCTCCACACCGGATTCGACACTGTCGCTGAGATCACGCGCCTGCTGCTCCAGCGCCTCGATCGCGTCCGGATTCAGGTCGTGGCGCCAGGAACCGGTGAAGGTGCGGGTCTCCACCTCTCCGTCATTGGCCTGGGCGAAGGCGTCCAGAGTAGCGCGATGCTCCTCGTCCAAGGCATCGTTGTCCGGATGTTCCAGCGAGCGGATCGCCTCAAGATTGTGCTGGAACGGGTGGTTGTCCCCGAAGACGGTGAACCCATGACGCTCATCAGGGGTGCGGTTGTACTCCACCGTGGTGCGCTCTGAGCTGACCCTCCCCCGTTCGGCCGTCAGCCGCGGCACCGGGTCGTTCCTGTCCTGGAAATGGGTCACCGGGACACCGAACGGCAGGGTGCGCTGGCTGTGCGGGGCTCCGAGGGTCATCACCCCGCCCAGCTCATAGCGTTGGTTGAACGCCTCATTCGCGGCGAGGTCAGCGGCCTGCTTCCCGCCGAGGCTGTAGCCGGAGACGAAGACCTCCTCCCCTTCGTTGGCCCCGGCAGCATCCAGAGCCGCCATCACCGCCTGGGAATGGACGGTGGAGTCCTCCCCCATCGCATCCCAGCCGGCGAGGACGCCGCGCCCGTCGGCCAGGTTCTCCGCCGAGAACTCGCTCGGATCGAGATCGAGCCCGTGCAGGTGGACCATGTGGCGGACCGATCCGTCATCATCGGTCACCGTGGAGACGACGATGTCCCCTCCGGCCTCGCCCACGGTCTCCAAGTAGCCGGTGGCAGTGCCGTCACCGCGATGGACGCCGGCGTCGACCGGATCACCGACGTCCATGGCCACCACCTCTGACCAGATCTGACCCGGCTGACGCAGATCCGGTCCGTGGGTCTGCAGCAATGACCATCCCATCAGCACCTGACCGCCCCGACCGAACCCGGCCGCCCCGCGGGTGCCGATGAGCGTGAAGAGCCGGAACGCACTCGGCAAGGCGCCGTAGGCCTGGTCGACGAACTCCAAGGAGTCACGGGCGCCGGGAAACTGCGAAAGGTGGAAGAAGAAGGCTCCCAGCCGCACCGCTCCCTCGAACAACCCCAGCACCGCCTCCTCACCGGCGCGATAGCCCTCATAGACCTGACGTGTCGTCGTGGCGAAGACCCGGTTCGCTAGCTGGGAGGAGGCCATCCTGGAATGCAGTCCGGCAAAGGTGGTGCCGGCGCTGAGGATCCGCGGATGCAGCGTCGGCACCCCGGCAGTGAGGTGCTCGATGCCCGCTGCGGCGAACATCTGGCGCTGTTCGTTGGAGAGCTCAGTGGCGACGGCGACCTCCTCGGCCGTCCCGGCCAAGGAATCCAGTCCGACCTGGAACCAGTTGCCGCCACCTTTGACCTGAGTGGGGAACTCCTCGAAATCATCGGCACCGGGAGTCTGCGATGCGCTGGACGTCAGCTCAGTCATGGGTGGGCTCCTGAAGAGGGGATGGTGGTTGACAGGGCAGTACGGCAAGTGCCGGAGGAGCGGCTTTCTAACGCAGCAGGGCGGGGAGAGTCGAGAGACCGCCGTCGGTGAGGAACCGGACGAACGAGGCCGGATCCTCCAGTGAGGCCCGCGCACGATCCACCAGGGCGTTGTGCGGAAGGTCCTCGGCGGAGAGCCCGTCCAAAGCGGCGCTGAGCATGCGTGCGGTGGCCGCCCATTGGCGCATATCCGCTGCGGCGGCGAGCAGGTCATCCGCCACCGACTCCGCATCGTGACGGTTCAGCAGCACTTCGGCAGTGAGGAGGTCGACGTAGCCACGAAAGGCGAAGGCCGCCGGTGATTCCCATGTCACCTCTCGAGCGGCATGGAGCTGGCTGATGATGCCGCCGCTGTGGCCTGCCGCCTGACGCAGAGCCGCCGCCGTACGCTCCGCATTATCCGCACTGGACTCCAGGTTCGCGGCGACGTAGCTCATAGTCTTGACCTCCTGAGGCAGATGGCGGCTCACCGGGGCCGCGGATGCCGGGTGCTCGATACTGGCCCTCGATGGTGCAGGTAGCGACGGCGCAGGTGATGACGGCACGAGCGTAGGCGCCTGGATCCGCCCATGGCTCCTGGACGATCTGAGCTGTGGACAACCGGGCGTGGCGTCGGCGTGCACCAGCGGCTGTGGAGGAACCCGCAGCGCGGCAGCAGCGGGAAATCTCCGCGCACGCTCATGACAGAATCGAACTCATGGCCGCATCTCATACCTCTTTCGACGCCGCACCCATGCCCTCCGCCGAGACGTCCGCACCTGCCGTGTCCTCAGAGCAGCTGCGCGTCCGGCTGGCCGACGTCGAGCCGCAGATCGCGCTCGGTGCACTGGACGGCCGGTACCGCAGGGACGCCGCACCCCTGGTGGACCATCTCTCCGAGGCCGCGCTGAACCGCAATCGTGTCCACGTGGAGATCGAGTGGTTCATCCACCTCTGCGTTGAACAGGTCCTGGACGGGCTGCCGCCGCTGTCCGCCGAGCAGATCGACGAGCTGCGGGGCATCGTCTCCGAATTCGGGGCAGAGGAGATCGCTGAACTGGCGGAGATCGAGGCCGAGACCGTCCACGACGTCAAAGCCGTGGAGTACTTCATCGCCCGCCGTCTCCAGGGGCTGGGATTGGGCGAGCTGACGCCGCTGGTGCATTTCGCCTGCACCTCCGAGGACATCAATAACCTCAGCTATGCCGTGGGTATCCGCGACGCCGTCGAACAGGTCTGGCTGCCGGCCGCCCGGACGGCTCTCGACGGGCTCTCCGCCTTGGCGGAGGCCGCTGCCGAGGTGCCGATGCTCTCGCGGACGCACGGCCAGCCGGCCACGCCGAGCACTCTGGGCAAAGAGATCGCGGTGTTCGTGCACCGGCTGTCTCGGCAGATGCGCCGCATCGAGGCCCAGGAGTATCTGGGGAAGATCAACGGCGCCACCGGCACCTACGCGGCCCACCTGGCCGCGGCACCGACTGCGGACTGGCCGGGCATCGCCGAGCGGTTCGTGCAGAGGCTGGGCTTGACGTTCAATCCGCTGACCACGCAGATCGAATCCCATGACTGGCAGGCGGAGCTCTACGCGGACATCGCGCGGTTCAACCGGATCCTCCACGGGCTCTGTGTGGATATCTGGAGCTATATCTCCATCGGATTCTTCCGGCAGATCCCCGTCGCCGGGGCCACCGGATCCTCGACGATGCCGCATAAGGTCAACCCGATCCGCTTCGAGAACGCCGAGGCGAACCTGGAGGTCTCCAATGCGCTGCTCGACGTGCTGGCCTCCACTCTGGTGGAGTCCCGCTGGCAGCGTGACCTCACCGATTCCTCCGGTCAGCGCAATATCGGCACCGCCCTGGGCCACTCGATATTGGCGCTGAACAACGTGACCAAGGGACTGCGGCAGTTGGATGTGGCCGAAGACGTGATCGCTGCGGACCTCGATGCGAACTGGGAGGTGCTGGGTGAGGCGATCCAGACGGTGATGCGCGCCGAGGCGATCGCCGGCACTCCGGGGATGGACAGTCCCTATGAAAGGCTCAAGGAACTGACCCGGGGCCGGCGAGTGGATCAGCAGAAGCTGCGCGAATTCGTCGATGGGCTCGGCCTCTCCGAGCAGGCCTCATCCCGGCTGCGTGAGCTGACGCCGGCGAAATACACGGGACTCGCCGCGCAGCTGGCAGGTGAGCATGCCCGCCGCTGAGGGTCTCAGCCGCTGCATGGTTCCGTCCGCTGTGCTCAGCGGCGGCGCATCAGCTGTTTGAACGGCACCTCCGGGTCGGCGAGGTCCGCAGGGTCCACCACCGTTCCACGGGCGATGAGCCGACGGGCCACCCGGACCGCTTGGGAGGCATCGATCGCCGCGCAGCCGATCACACGCGAGTCCTCGTCGAGCCGGAAGGAGACACCCGGTTCACCGTCCAACATCCGGGTGACCGTCTGCCCGGGGGCGGTCATCGATCCGACGGCTTCGACGTGGACGCCGTAGCGGTCGGACCAGAACCAGGGTGCCTCCACCGGTTCCGGGCCGGAGGATGGTCCGGCCTCGGCCAGCAGCGCCGCACCGGCCGCACCGCCGGAGAGCACAGCGTGCTCCCAGTGTTCGGCGCGGGGCTGCAGCACCGCGTCAGAGGTCCGAACGCGAGCGGCGTCACCGACGGCGTACACCGCCGGGTGTGCCGTGCGGAAGGCCTCATCGACGACGATACCGCCGTCGACCTCCAGCCCGGCCTCCTGAGCGAGGGGGGTCTGCGGGATCATACCGGTCCCGATCAGGGCGGCATCGGCGTCAAGCTCGGAGCCGTCGTCGAGCAGAATACGCAGCCAGGCCCGGGCGGCGTCAGGGCTGTGCTCGGCGCTGGACACGGCGCCGTCTTCCCCAGCTGCTGCGGATGTCCCACGGAGCTGAAACTCGGCGACGGCGGCGGTACGCACCTGCACCCCATGCTCGGCATGCAGGCCGTGGAGCCTACGCGCCAAGGCCTCCCCGACGGCGGCGGCGAGTGGCGGATCCACCGGATCGATGAGGATCACCTCCGTGCCTAGTTCCCGGGCGGTGGAGGCGGTTTCTGCGCCGATGAGCCCGGCGCCGATGACAGCCAGACGATGCCCGGTGCACAGGTGCTCCCGCAGCCGGTCCGCGTCCTGCACCGTGCGTAAAGTCATGGCCGTTCCGGCTTCAGCGGCTTGCGCCAGTCCCGGAATCAGCGGCAGCGCTGCTGTTCCTCCGGTCGCCAGCACCAGACGATCAGCACGCCGCGTACCGCCGGAGCCCAGAATGACCTCCCCGGTGTCAGCAGTGATGGACGTGACCCGATCGACGAGCAGCTCCACCTCGTTCTCGGCGAACCACTCGCGCGGTTCGAAGGCGATACCCTCACGTCCCGTACTCCCCGCCAGGTATTCCTTGCTCAGCGGCGGACGATCATAGGGCACGCCCCCGGGATCGATCAGGGTGACCGCCCCCTCGAAGAATCCACGCCTGAGCCGCTGCACCACAGCGAAACCCGCAGGTCCACCGCCGATGACGATGATGCTCTCGATGCTCATGCCTCGGCCGGGACTCCGGGGCGCAGGTAGATCTCGCCGTCGCGGACCTCGACCTGATGCGTCCGAGTGTCCACTGTGGCCGGCAGGCTCAGCGCCCGGCCGTCACGCAGGCAGAAGGCTGCGGCATGCTTCGGGCACTCCACCGTGTCCTCCTCGATGAGGCCTTCGGAGAGTGAGGCGGCACCGTGGGTGCATTCGTCGTCGAGGGCGTAGAAGGCGCCGTCCTCGGCGTGGAACACCGAGATGGCTACCTCGGCTCCAGTGACCTCCGGGGTCAGCAGCAGCGCCTCCCCTTCCTCGATATCTTCGACGCGGGCGACGCGGATCGGCTCGCTCATCATCTGCTCCCTACTTTCAGTGGCACCTCAGGACTGCTGTCCGGCAGGCCCGGGACATCTTCTGCCTCCATACTCTCAGCACTGCCGTCCCAGCACATTCACCGCCCTTCTATGTCAACTACTCTTGACAATTCATGTCAAGAGTAGTTGACTTCTTGCATGGCTGATGTCGACACTGTTCCCACTGCACATCCCATCCGGGATCTGCGGCGATCACTGCGGCTGACCCAGGCTCAGCTCGCCTCCGCCGTGGGCGTGAGTCGGCAGACCATCGTCGCCGTGGAGCAGGGTGACTATGCCCCTTCCGTCTTCCTTGCACTGCGTCTCGCACGGGAGCTGGGGGCCACTGTCGAGTCTCTCTTCGGCCATCAGCTGGAGAGCTCAGAGCATCGATCAGGCACGTGAGAACACTGAAAGAGGCACACGATGACCAGGAAGACACTCCTTGATCGCGGGGCCGAACGGATAGCCGACGTCGACGGAGCATCAGCCGGGGACGAGCGCGAGCGCGCGGTCTACGGTGAGGCCGGAGCATTCGCCGCCACACTAACGATGCACGTCTGTGTGCTCGGGGCATTCGTCTCTGCGCTGGCCGGGTCCATCGTGTTGCCGCTGACGCTGATCCTCATCGCGATGCTGCCCTCCTATGGGATCTTCTGGTACTGCAAGCGCCGTGGTGTTGACACCTTCGAGCTGCTCTCCCGGAATACCAGGCATCGTCTGGGGTCGGCGATCTACGTTGGTGCGATCCTCGGTTTGGCCTGCCTGGCTATGGGCTACACCGTGGCGCAGGGTCAGGGACTGCTGCCGTTGACGGTGAAGTTCACATTCGTCACCGACGGACTGCAGGAAGTGGCAGGACTCGGCATGGCAGTGGGCGGGGCCATCGGCGCGGTGCTCGGAGTCCTCGCTGTGGCATGGGTTCTGCGGGGTTACCGGCGTCGCGCCGAGCAGGACGAGGACTGGTGAGGTCTCACTGGTCAGGAGGTCAACGCACGGGCCCTCTGATGGAAGGACAGAATCCGCTCCAGACCCTCAGCCACCTGCGCCGGTCCTGGCGCCAGAGAGAGCCGGACCCACTCGTGGCCGTCCACGGGATCGAAATCCGTCCCGGGCACCATCGCGACGCCGGCCTCCTCCAGCAGCGCCCGGCAATAGGCACTGGCATCGCCGAACTGCTGAAGATGCTCTCCGATACGCGCGTAGACGTAGAACGCACCATCGGCAGGGGCCGCATCAGACCAGCCCAGCTGCTCCAAAGCATCCAGGACCCTCGTCCGGGCACGCGCATACTCGGCGACCTGAGACTGGGCGAAGTCCAACGCGCTAGCAGAGAATGCCTCCACGGCGGCCAACTGAGAACCGTGCGGCGCGCACAAAGCCAGGTTCCCACCGAGTCGGGCAACCGGGCCGATGAGATCCTCCGGCAGCACAGCCCAGCCCAGGCGCCAACCGGGCATCCCCCAATACTTGGAGAACGAGGAGACGACGACGGCATCGTCGCTGTGCTGCAGAGCGCTGACCGAAACGGTGCCGTCGGTGATGCCGTGGTAGATCTCATCGCTGATCAGCCGCACTGCATGGGTACGGCACCAGCGGGTCAGCGCCGCCATCTGGTCCTCGGGGATCATCGTGCCGGTCGGGTTGGCCGGCGAGGCGAGGATGAGCCCGTCGAGCGGACCGGTTTCCGCCACCGTGCGCTGAAGCAGCTCCACTGTGGGCTGGAAGCGCACGTCAGGGCCACAGGGAAGATCCACCACCTCGACACCCAGGCTGGTGAGGATGTTCCGATACGCCGGGTAGCCGGGGCGGGCGAGAGCGACACGGTCACCGGCGTCGAAGGCCGCCAGGAAGGTGAGCATGAACGCTCCGGAGGAGCCGGTGGTCACCGCGACCCGGTCAGCGGAAACGTCGACGCCATACCAGCGTTGTGCGTGTGCGGCGATGGCCTCGCGCAGGGGCCGAATACCCAGACCGGGGCTGTAGTTGAGCACGGTCTGCTCCGCATGGATGCGCGCGGCGGCGTCGTTGACCGCCGGTGGTGCTCCGGAGCCCGGCTCACCGGCGGTGAGCGAGACGATGTCCCGGCCCTGTGCGCGCAGCTCTTCGATGCGCGCGAGCACATCCATCACCTGGAAGCCGGGAATCTCCGAGCGGCGGGAGGGGCGGAGGCTGCGCGTCGTCGAACTCATGGCCCCACCCTACGTGGCCCACGAGTCAGTGAGCCTCTCCGGTCATCCGGAGACACCCTCAAGGAGGGAATCTGCCACGGCGTGGACCTTGTCCACGATGACCTCCCCCAATGCGCCGGCATTGACGAAGGCATGGATGAAGCCCTCGTGGAGGGTCACCTGGGTAGGTACGGCAGCAGCACGGAGACGGTCCGCGTACTCCAGGCCCTCATCACGCAGCACATCGAATCCGGCGACGACCACATGGTGCGGGCACAGACCCGTGAGGTCTTCGGTGAGGATCGGCGAGACTCGCGGGTCCTGGGCCAGCCGCGCCGCCTCCTCGGCGTCAGCGCTCAAGTACCGCTCCCGGTACCAGTCCATCTGCACCTCAGAGAGGAAATACCCCTCCCCGAAGAGCTCATAGGAGGGCCGCTTCACCGACAGGTCCGTCACCGGGAAGATCGGACAGGCGAAGACAGGGCCACCGGCCGAGTCCCGGGCGCACTGCTGGGCCACGACGCAGGTCAGATTGCCCCCGGCCGACTCCCCCGCCACCGCGATCCGCCCGGGTGCGGCGTGGAGCAGCTCCGGGTGATCACGCAGGTGACGGAAGACGGCGACGGCATCATCGGCCGCCGCCGGGAAAGGATGCTCCGGTGCTAAGCGGTAGTCCACGGAGACCACTTCGAGCCCCGTCCGCCGGGCGATGAGCCGGCACACAGAGTCAGCACTGAGCAGACCGCCCAGCACCCAGCCGCCGCCGTGGAAGTAGAGCACGGTGCCGGGAGCTGGCGTTGTACCCTGCGGGCCGTCGCGGCGATACCGGCGCACCGGCACACGATGATCGCCGACGTCGAGCAGCAGGTCCTCCACGAGAGCCAGTTTCGGAAAGACTCCGAACGCCCAGGCCTCCTGGTCCAGCTCGTCGCGGCTCTCGTCCAGGGGTTTCGTCTCGAAGGTGTCGCCGGTGGCGTTGAGCACGGCGAGCACCAGTTGCACATCAGGGTCCAGCCGCTGCCCGTCGACCTCCACCGGCGTTCCCACCAGGCGACGGCGCAGCCGGGCCGGCACACGGCCCAGACCACGGGCGCCGAGGCGCATCGCACGGGACATCACTGTGGGGCGCATGATCGGGCTCATGGCCACACCTTAGCGCCACCGTGGTCCGCGTGCGCCTCTGCCCCACCGCATGAGGACGGGGTGATCGGGCAGAGTCAGTCCTCGGCGGCGGCCAGCTGTCCGCAGGCACCGTCGATCTCTTTGCCTCGGGTGTCGCGCAGCGTCGTGGGCACCCCTTTGGCTTCCAGGCGACGCAGGAACTCCGCCATCACCTCGGGCTCCGAAGATGTCCAGATGGAGCCGGGGGTCGGGTTCAGCGGGATCGGGTTCACGTGGACCCAGCCGCGGCCGCGGGCGTTGAGCTTCTCCGCCAGCAGGTCAGCTCGCCATGGGTGATCGTTCATGTCTTTGATGAGCGCATACTCGATCGATACCCGTCGCCCAGTCTTGACGAAGTACTCGTAGGCGGCGTCAATGGCCTCGTCGGCCTTCCACCGCGAGTTCACCGGGATGAGCTCATCGCGCAGCTCGTCGTCCGGAGCGTGCAGGCTCAGTGCGAAGGTCAGCGGGAGGTCCTCTGCGGCAAGCTTACGGATCGCGGGCACCAGCCCGACGGTGGACACGGTGATCCCCCGGGCACTCATCCCCAGCCCCTCGGGTGCCGGGTCCACCATCCGACGGATCGCGTTCATCACCCGCTTATAGTTGGCCAGCGGCTCTCCCATGCCCATGAACACGATGTTCGAGACCCGCTGCGGGCCCGATGCTGAGGCAGCGGCCGGCGGTGAGGCGGCCTCGTCGGCCTCCTCTCCCAGGCCCGCGTGGTCCTTCTCCTCCGCGATCTCTTCCGCTGAGGGGGCGTCCAGTTCCCCGGCGGCGATGACGCGGTTGGCCCGCACGATCTGATCGACGATCTCCGCAGTGGACATATTGCGGGTGAGCCCGTTCTGCCCGGTGGCGCAGAAGGGACAGTTCATCCCGCAGCCGCACTGGGAGGAGATGCACAGGGTGATGCGGTTGCGGTAGCGCATGAGCACCGACTCGACGAGCGCGCCGTCGAAGAGCCGCCACAGGAACTTGATCGTGGCGCCGTCGTCAGTGCGCAGTCGGCGGACCTCAGTGAGCAGCGGCGGCAGCAGCTCGGCGACCATCTCCTCCCGCGAATCGGCCGGCAGGTCCGTCATCTCGGCCGGGTCCGAGGTGTAGTGGGAGAAGTAGTGCACCGAGAGCTGCTTGGCGCGGAATCCCTGGTGACCCAGTTCCTTGACCCACTCCACCCGCTCATCCAGGCTCAGGTCAGCCAGGTGCTTCGGCGGCTGAGACACCCGGCGGGACTGGGCGAATTGCAGCTTCGGGCGGCCCTCGGCGTCGAGTGCCTGTTTCCACCCTTCGGCCTGGGGCTGGACCTGGGGGCGGCTCTGCGATGTCGACATGCCCCCTAGTCTCCCACGCGCCCCCTGCCCCTGCATCGAGTCCCCTCTTTCAGTCACAGTCTCGGCCGTTTCAGGCTCGACACGCGGCAGGAATCGGGGACTCGATGCGGGTGATGAGCTCAGGCACCGGGGCGGCCGTGACGCCAGTACCCCATGAAGGACACCCGCTTGCGGCTGATGCCGAGCTCCTTGACCAGGTGACGCCGCAGCGCCGTGATCGCACCGGCCTCACCAGCCAGCCAGGCGTAGTACCCCGCGCCCTCCCCCGACGTGCTCGGCGGGGACTGGGACTCGGCCACCTCCCACAGCACGGTCTGACCCTCGTGCTCAGGGAGCTCCGGCAGCTCCTGCCCCGGCTCAGCTGCCACGGTGGCACCAGAGCCGGCAGCTCCAGATTCAGCAGCACCGGCACCCGCCGGGCCATGAACACGCCGCCGTCCCCAGTCACGGACCGCCGGGTCCAGCTGTGCGCCCCAGGTGCCGCCGTCCCGGGACAGCCAACGGATCTGCACTGCCGACTCGGTACGCACCTCCAGGACATCACCGGCAGTCGGCACCTCGAAGAACGCCTCCCCGGTGTATTCCGAGCCCAATGACTCGAGCACCGCAGCCGCGGCAGGGACCGCCGTCTCATCGGCAACGATCAGCAGCTCCCGGGCAGAGCCGGGAGACCACTCCACCCCGCGGCCGGGGACGGCGACCACCGAATCAGCCACAGTGCAGCCGTCAGCGTCCACCTCAGCGCCAGCCTCCCGTTCCGGGCCGATGATCAGGAGCCGGTCACCGGGCACCGCACCGGTGGCCCAGCTCGACGCCGGCCCGTCGGCCCCGCCGTGCTCGGCTCCGTGGAGCACGAAGTCCACGTCGATCTGCCCCAGCGCAGCGCGGATATGCCGGACCGTGTACGTCCGGATCGGGTTGCGCAGCTCATCGGGCAGCTCACGCCAACGGGTGTACCAGGCCATCATCTCCGGTGCAGGCTCATCGAAGAGCCCCACATCGGTGAAGCTGCCGTCCTCCAACGGGAAGATCAGTTTGATCCGCTGGTCCAAGCCGGTCGGGTCGAAGCGACGCAGCGAATCGCCGACAAACGTGAACCGCACAAAATGCGGACTCAGCCGCCGGACCCGGGACACACGGACGTCGAAGGCCCTCATCGATTCTCACGGCCTTTCAAGCAGTTCACTCCTGTCCATTGTCCACGGCCTCCTGCAGGCGGTCCGGCAGCTCATCGAGGACCACTTCGATGGACAGCGGGCTGCCCGCGGAGAAGGCCTGGACGAGGTCTTCCTCCGGGTCCAGCAGCACGGCACGGTCCTCAGAGACCACATCCAGCGAGCTGAGCAGATCGTCGTCCTCCAGGTCCTCCAGCGTATAACCGATCGGGAAGAGCACAGCGACCTCGGCGTCGAAGACATCCAC
The DNA here is from genome assembly GCF_031470965.1 of Nesterenkonia aerolata. Taxonomy (NCBI): domain Bacteria; kingdom Bacillati; phylum Actinomycetota; class Actinomycetes; order Micrococcales; family Micrococcaceae; genus Nesterenkonia; species Nesterenkonia aerolata. Next base: position 530,951 of record NZ_JAVKGR010000001.1, read on the forward strand.
CTGCTCCTGGGAGACGTCGGCGTAGAAGTCATCCTCCGGCGCGAGATCGGCGGCCGGGCCGTACATGGTGAATCCGAGGTCCTCCATGAGGTCCCAGCGCAGGTCACCGGAGGCCGAGAGTCCGTAGGCCTCCCCGAACTTGGACCCGGTGACGGCCTCCACGCCCTCGAAGTCCGAGTGCTCGCTGGCCACCTCCTCGATACGGTCCTGCGTCTCAGCGACCAATTCCTCACCGGCCTCCGCCTCACCGAGAGCCTGGGCGATCAGCTCGGTCTGGTTCTCCCAGCCCGGATTGAAGTTCTCCGCGCCCTCAGGTCCGGCGACGGTCGGGGCGATCTCGGAGAGCCGCTCGTAGGTGGCCTCGTCGTAGTCGGAGTTGACGTTGAGGATGAGGTCCGGGTTCAACGCCTGGATCTCCTCGTAGTCGATCTCACCGTCAGCGCGTTCGATGACAGTGGGCTCGCCTTCGACCAGATCCGCCGCCCACGGGCCGACCCCGTGGTTCTCCTCGCCGAAGCCCAGCCAGTCCATCACGGCGATGGGCTCGTGGCCCAGGGCCAGGGCGACCTCGGCATCGGACCAGCCGAGGGCGACGATGTCGAGCTCGCCGTCCTCAGCAGCGGGGATCTCCGTGGTCCCCAGGTTGTGTTCGACGGTGACAGCTTCTGACGATTCCTCGGAGCTGTCCTCATCGTCGCCGCCTCCACCGCAGGCACTCAGCCCGAGGGCCAGAGCGGTGAGGGAGGCAGTCAGGGCGATAGGGGTCTTGCGCATCAGGGGTTCTCCTTGTGAATAGGGGTGAAGTGATGGATAGAGGTGAAGCGTGTAGATGGATACGGACGGCACCGCTCTCGGTGCGTCGGGGCCTCAGTCGGCCGATGAAGGCGCTCGGGGAATGACCAGAGGGCGGCCGGACTCGGGATCTTCGATGATCCGCGCGGAGACCCCGTAGACCTTCTCGACCAGCACCGCCGTGCCGACTTCCTGGGGAGCCCCCTGAGCGACGATCTGCCCGTCGTGCATGGCCACGATGTGCGTGGCGTAGCGCAGCGCCTGGTTGAGATCGTGGAGCACCGCGACCAGGGTGCGGCCGCTGCGGCGCAGCCGAGTGCACAGCTCCAGCACCTCGATCTGGTGGGCGATGTCGAGGAAGGTGGTGGGCTCGTCAAGCAGCAGCAGCGGGGTCTGCTGGGCCAGGGCCATGGCAATCCAGGCGCGCTGACGCTGCCCGCCGGAGAGCTCGTCCACCGACCGAGAGGCCAGTTCCGCCATCCCGGTGTCCGCCAGGGCCTGACGCACGGCGTCCTCATCCCCGGTGGACCAGCGGCGCAGCAGGGACTGGTGCGGATGCCGACCCCGGGAGACGAGGTCGGCGACGGTGATGCCCTCAGGTGCCTGGGAGGACTGGGGCAGCAGCCCGACGGTACGGGCGAGCTGCTTGGTGGGGATCGAGGCCACGGCGGCGCCATCGAGGATCACCGAACCCGCACTGGGCCGGATCAGCCGGACCAGGCTGCGCAGCAGTGTGGATTTGCCGCAGGCGTTGGGGCCGAGGATCACGGTGAAGGAGCCGTCGGGGATCTCCACGGAGAGATCGGCGAGTACCGGGCGGCCCTCGTACCCGGCATGCAGGGACTCCGCGCGCAGCCGTGAGGTGCCGGTCCCCGCAAGAGCGGCGTCGGCAGAGTGGGTCATGAAGTCCTCCGTCCCATAGTGGTGAGCAGCCACACCAGGTAGGCCCCGCCGAGGCACAGGGTGACCACTCCGACGGGCAGGTCGGCGGGGATCGCCTCCCAGCGGGCGAGCAGGTCCGCGCCGGTGAGCAGCGCGGCACCCATCGCAGCGGCGGGGATGAGGCTGACCGTGCCGGACCTGGTCAGGCGCAGAGCCAGCTGCGGGGCCACCAGCGCGACGAACGCGATGGGGCCGGCCGCAGCAGTGACGGCAGAGACCAGGATGATCCCGGCGGCGAACATGATCAGCCGGACCCGCTCCAGCCGGATCCCGAGGCCGTGGGCGGAATCATCGCCCATCTCCATCAGCGTCATCTCTCGGCCGTGGGCGAGCATCAGCGGCCCGAGCACCCCGAGGGCGACGGCCAACGGCCACACATGAGACCAGCTGATCTCATTGACCGAACCGGCACCCCAGGTGGCCACGGACATCGCGGCTTCCAGGTCCATCGTGGTGATCAGATATGTGTTCACCGAACCGAGCAGGATGCTCACCCCGATGCCGACGACGATGATCCGCATCCCGGAGAGGCCGCCGCCGTTGAGCCCGCCGCGGCGGGCCAGCAGGTAGACCGCCGCCCCGGTGCCCAGCCCGCCGGCGATCGCGCCGAGCGGAGTGGCCAGCAGGCCGGTGAATCCCGCGAGGGCGACGATCAGCGCACCGGTGTAGGCCCCGGTGGAGAAACCGATGATGTCCGGGCTGCCCAGCGGGTTGCGGGTACTGGACTGGAACACTGCCCCGGCCAGGGCCAGTGCTGCACCGCCGAGGAGGGTGAACACCACGCGCGGCAGCCGCCAATCCAGAATGACGCGGGCGGTGCCTTCGTCGGCACGGCCGAGCAGGGCGTCGACGGTGTCGGCGGTGGTCATCTGGGAGGTCCCCGAGTTCAGGCCCCACCAGGCCAGAGCCAGGGCGGTGAGGGTGAGCACGGCGGTGACGATGAGGGTCCGGGCGTCGACGCGGAGGCTGAGCGAGCCCACGCGCAGCACCGCGGTGCCGCGGCGGAAGAGCCGGGGCGCCGACGTCGGCGTCGTGGGTTCTGATCCGGTCAGAGCGGTGGTCACAGTTCGCGCACCCCCTTGCGCCGGGTGAGGGTGATGAGCACCGGGGCGCCGAGGAACGCGGTGACCACCCCGGTGGGCAGCTCGGCGGCGACGGCGAGGCGGGCGAGCTCATCGGCGGCGAGCATGAGGATGGGGGCGGCGAGCAGGCTCATCGGGACCAGCCACCGGTGGTCCGGACCCAGCAGCATGCGCAACGCGTGGGGGACGATGAGCCCGATGAAGGATAGCGGTCCGGCCGCGGCGGTAGCGGCGCCGCAGAGCAGGGTGACCGCGGCGAGGCCGAGGAGGCGGGTCAGTGTGGGGCGTGCGCCGAGCGCGACAGCGGCGTCGTCGCCCAAGGCCAAGGCATTGAGCGCGGCGGGCAGCAGCACTGCGAACACGGCGCCGACGGCGAGGAAGGGGAGTACGGCAGTGACTTCGTCGAAGGTGCGGCCCTGCAGGGAGCCGGCTGACCAGAAACGGACCTTGTCGAAGACCTCCGGCATGGCCAGGGTGATCCCGTGGCTGAGCCCGGAGAGCACCGCGCCGAGGGCGACTCCGGTGAGCACGAGCTTGACCGGGGAGCCGCCGAGCCGCCCCGAAGTGCCGATGCCGTAGACGACGACCGCGGTGATCAGCGCCCCGCCGAGAGCCAGCCAGACGTGGGCGGTGCCGATGGTGATGCCCATCGTCGCTGAGCCGAGGACCACGGCGGTGTAGGCGCCGGCGTTGACGCCGAGCAGCCCCGGATCGGCGAGCGGGTTGCGGGTCAGGGCCTGCATCAGCGTGCCGGAGACGCCCAGCGCGGCGCCGACGAGGATAGCCAGGATGGTGCGGGGCAGGCGACGTTCGAGGATGATCAGCTCGGCGGTGCCGCGCTCACCGGCGGGGAGTTCACCGCGAGTCCAGGCAGCCAGGATCTCCAGCGTGCGCGCGGCGGAGATGTCACCGGAGCCGACGAACAGGCTGGCCCAGGCCAGGGCGGCGAGGATGATGAGCCCTGCGAGGATCACCCCGGCCCGGCGCGGCACTGAGGCCGCACGGCGCGGATCCCTGGGGTCGGCCGTGGCGGTGGCCTCCGGGGTCTCTATGGTCACGGGCGTCCTCTGTCATGCGGTGAAGCCGACGGCATGCCGCCACTGACCCGCAGGCCCAGGTGGGACACATCACATCCGACTTTCGGAACAGAGTGAGTATAGCCTTACCAAACTCCCCTACGCAGTAACTCAGCGACTCTCTACGTAACCGAGCCGCGCACTGATCTGCTCCGCAGAACGGCGACACTCCCCTTCGAGGCGATGACACACCTCGTTATCGATGCGGTACGAAGGCGCCGCAATCAACAGCACCGCGGTGACAGCACCGGTGTGATCGAATACCGGCGCGGAGATTCCCACCTCATGAGCAGCAGTCTCAGCGCGGTTAACCGAAACTCCCCGACTCCGCACCTCACTAAGTCGGACCATGAAGTCACCGCGCGGCATGGCGGGCGACACTTCGAGTGCTGTGGAGTCGAGCAGGACCTGAGGATCAGCCGCTCCGTGAGCGAGAAAGCTCTGGATCGTCGAGTCGGCGGTCGAGTAGTAACGGCTCCCGAGCGCAGAAGTGTGCTTGACGTGCGCCGAGCTGGGAATCTGCTCGACCGTCACCGCGGCACGCCCATCCCACACGCTGAGGGCCACAGTCTCACCCACCTGCTCTGCCAATTCCAGCATCACAGGATGCGCAGCCCGCCTCACATCGAGGTCGGCCAAGAGCGGACCCGCGACGGCGATCAGACCCAGGCCCAGACGGAAACGCCGGGTCTCCGAATCCTGTTCCACCACCTCCTCACGCTCCAACGCCGCGAGAATTCGTGACACGGAGGACTTATGGAGCCCGACTTCAGCAGCAATCTCCGTGACTCCCCGCGACGGGGATTCCGGGGTGAAGGTTCGCAGCACCGCCATCGCGTGACTGATTGTCGAAGAACCCCCGACGTCAGTCCTCCCTTTTCCAGTCTGTCGACGATCCCGCCCGGAACCACGGTCATATGTCATAGCCGCACTCTATCCGGACCCCGGACGGACTCATCCTGGGCAGACGACGAGCGTGGACCACACAGACCTCAACGCTCACCTAGGAGGCATTCAGCGCGACAGGATGTTGTGCTCCGGGCCAAACCCGAATCCAGTGATGTTCTCCGCAGCATCTTCGGTGACGACGAGAATGTCATGCTCTCGGTAGCCGCCGGCCCCGGGTTCGCCCTCCGGCACAGTGATCATCGGCTCCATCGAGACGACCATGCCCGGTTCCAAGACGGTATCGATGTCCTCCCGGAGTTCCAGACCTGCTTCCCGTCCGTAGTAGTGGGACAGGACACCGAAAGAATGACCGTAGCCGAAGGTCCGCTGCGCCAGCAGCCCATGCCGAACGTAGATCTCATTGAGCTCAGCCGCGATTTCGGAACAGACCGCCCCGGGACGGATCAGTTCGAGGCCTCTGCGGTGAACCTCAACATTGACGTTCCACAGTTCGAGGTTCCTCGTGTCCGGTTCACCGAGGAACAGCGTCCGCTCCAGTGCGGTGTAGTACCCGGAGGTCATCGGGAAACAGTTGAGCGACAGGATGTCACCATGGCGCAGCCGTCGGGTAGTAGCCCAGTTATGAGCCCCGTCAGTGTTGATTCCGGATTGGAACCAGACCCAGGTGTCGCGGATCTCCTGATCGGGGAACGTCCTGGCGATCTCATGTGTCATCGCCTCCACCCCGACGAGCGCGACCTCGTACTCCATGACTCCCTCACGAATGGCGCCCCGCACGGCCTCACCGCCCAAGTCACCGATGCGTGCACCCTCACGGATCACCGCGATCTCCTCCTCGGACTTCACCATCCTCTGCTTCATAGCCGCCTGCGAGACGTCCAGCAGTTCAGCGTGCGGGAATGCATCCTGGAATCGTCGGCGCAAAAGCAGAGGGAGTGTGTCATCTTCAACTCCGAGACGGCGGGGCGTGACACCTCGCTTCCGTAGAACCTCCTGCAACGCATAGTAGAAGTTGTCCCGACGCCAATCGGTATAAACGACGTTCTCCCCGTAACTGGTGCGCCATGGCATCCCAGCGTCGATGTTGGCGGTGACCGTCACAGTCTCATCCGGCGTCACGACCAGAGCGTAAGAACGCCCGAAATAGGTGAAAAGGAAGTCCGAATAATACTTGATGTTCTGATAGCTGGTCAGAATGACCGCATCGAACTCCTCCTGAACCATAATGCGACGCAAACCCGCGAGTCGTCGCTCGAACTCCACGTCGGAGAACGTCAGAGGCTGTTTCTCACCGTTGTGAAGCGTCTTGAGCCGCTCCAGATCAGTGATGGATTCAGCAGTGTGTGAAGACATGGACTTTCTCCTTCATCGTCAGTGTTCACGGAAATCAGCAGGCCGACCGGATAGAACGGGACCGGGAATGGGAGACTTCGAACGCCTCACCGCAGCTCCTCATGGGAAGTCTCGCGAGCCAACAGCACTGAGACGAATGCCACCGCAGCTGCAGCCATGAGCATCCATGCGGGCGCGAGCGTAGAACCGGTGGTGGAGATGAGGAGCGTGGCGAAGAACGCCGCCGTTCCTCCGAACAGTGCGTTGGCGGTGTTGAACGATACGGCGAAGCCTGAGTACCTGATCTTCGTCGGGAACTGTTCGGAGAGGAAGCTGGGAAGTACACCGTCATTGAGCGTGAGTGTTGCACCCATAATGACCAACACGATCGTGCCGAGGATGAACCCCTCATCCAGGAGCATGAAAGCCGGAATAGCCAGAAGGAACATGGTCACAGATGCCGAGAGCAACACCCGACGTCGCCCTAGACGATCGGAGAGCGAACCAGTCAGGAGAATAAATCCGATATAGGTAAGCAACGAGATCGACGTCATCGTGTTGGCTTGGCCTGCAGACAGGTTCAGCTGCGATTCGAGGTAGTTCGGCATATAGCTGAGGAGCACGTAGAAGGCCACCGCGTTGAGCAGCGCAGCACCGAGACACTGCAGGAGCAATCGCCAGTGCTCAACGAAGAGGTTCTTCCATGGGGCTTTGATGACCTCGTCCTGCTCCTCCAGTTCAGCGAATGCCGGAGTATCTTCGAGCCGAGTGCGGATGTAATGTCCGATCAGCCCGAGCGGCGCTGCCAGGAAGAACGGAATGCGCCATGCCCAATCGTCAACTACTCCCTGACCCATCACTGCAGTGAGCACTGTGACGAACAACAAGCCGAACAGTAGCCCCGTCGAGGTAGATGCCGGCACCACCGCGGCGTAGAGCCCTCGACGTCCTTTGGGCGCGTATTCGACGAGGAAGGCAGAAGCCCCGGCGTACTCTCCCGCCGCGGAGAAGCCCTGCACCACACGGACCAGCAGGAGCAGAAGCGGTGCCAAAATCCCGACCGTCGCGTATCCGGGAAGCAGCCCGATGCAGAAGGTCGCAATGGACATCAACAGGATCGACCAAGACAGGGCAGTCTTCCGTCCATAACGGTCGCCCAGCCACCCCCAGAAGAAGCCACCGAGGGGTCGGACAATGAAGGATACAGCGAATACACCCCAGGCGCCGAGCAACTGTGCTGTGGGGTTTCCCGAGGGAAAGAAGACGACGGCGATGGAAGCGGCCAAGTAGCCATAGACCGCGTAGTCGAACCACTCGACGAAGTTACCGATGAACGTCGCAGTCACGACCTTTCGGCGAAGATTACGGTCAATCGGTTTCAGACCAGCAGTGTTCGGTGAAGGTTCCGTACCCAGACCTCCCGAAGACGGTCGTACAGCGTGCTTCGGGAGTACTCCATCGGTGTCGTTGGCTGTCATGGTGATGCCCCTCAGTGCATTGAGTTGCAATATCTGCAACTCTGTTGCATTGAATGTAAGGGGCCATGACATCCCGGGTCAATAGGCGACAGTGAAACTGGTCACACTTTTCCTGCGGAGAGACAGTGGGCACAAGAAAGGGGCGGGAAGCGCTGCGCTCCCCGCCCCTTATCACCCGCTTTTCAGCGAGCTACCCTCAGGCCTTCTTGACGGTAATACTCCACTCGGCGGCGCCGCGCTTGGAGAAGTCAGTCACCGGGTAGCCGTTCTCCGCGGCCCACTGCGGGATCGAGTCGGTGCCCTGGGTGCAGTCGAAGTTGATGATGAGCTCGTCGCCGGTCGCGATCTGCTCCATCGCCTGTTTGGCCTCCACCAGCGGGAAGGGGCAGACCTGTCCGTCGGTCTCGAGTACATGCTGTGTCATAGTCGATCCTCCTTGCCGCCGGCCGGCGGCGTCGTCAGTCTGATGTCGGAGATGAAGTGTCTGCGCGCGGCTCAGGAGACGGTGGTGAGCTTCGGCGTCGCCGTCGCTCCCTCACGCTTATGCCCCATGATGAAGATCTTGGCGGCCACACCGGTGCCCAGAATCATGAACAGCAGCGCCGTCCAGCCCTGGAAGCTGAAGGTGGCGGTGTTGACCATGGCGTTGCCGATCGTGCATCCGCCGGCCCAGGCCGCGCCCCAGCCCATGCCAAGGCCTCCGATGATCGAGCGCACGGTAGTGCGGGCGTCAGGCACACGGATCTTGAACTCACCGGAGGCCTTCGCCGCGATGAACGAGCCGATCAGCAGCCCCAGCACCAGCATCATGCCCCAGTCCACAAGCGCCATGTCACCGGTGCCGAGGAAGACGCCGATATGCGCAGAGGGTCCGGTGATGCCCAGGCCGGACTCGCGCCCGGTGGCCCAGGAGAGCGGCCAGGCGGCGATGGCGATGATCCCGATGATCGCGGCAGTGACGAACGGGTGCCAGGTCTTCTCCGTGAGCACGTGGGCGATGCCGGTCTTCATCGCCGGCAGCTGAACCTTGGTGATCTGGCGTTCGCGGTTGAGCTGGCGCAGCACCGCGACCCCCACTCCTGCAACCAACAGGATCACCAGGATCCACGGGGTGACGCCGAGCGCGTCCTGCAGGGTGCCGTTCTGGATCTCCACTGAACGCACCGCGTCAGTGGTCCCGCTCAGCGGCCCGAAGCGGAAGGCGGCGGCGCCGGCGATGTAGAAGATCAGCGCGAACCAGGAGCCGACGAGCCCCTCACCGGCACGGTAGTAGGTACCGGTGGCGCAGCCGCCGGCCAGGATGATCGCGAAACCGAAGATGAACCCGCCGATGATGGTACCCAGCCACGGGAAGGTGCCGCCGTCGAGCTGGATGACCCCGAGCGCATCGAGAGCGAAGACGCCGATGGACTGGACGGCGACGATCACCATGAACGCGGTGAACCACCGGGTGCTCTTGATGGTGAACAGGTCGCGGAAGGCCCCGGTCACGCAGAAACGGCCACGTTGAAAGACGAAGCCCAATACGGTGCCGAGGATGAGGCCGGTGATGATCATCTGCCCATGTCACACCGAGCTGGGAGCCCGCACCAAAGAACATGACAGTTTGCTACGACTGATGACCCCGCGTTGCGGCCGCCCCGCGCATCGAGTCCCCGATTTCTGCGGCGTGTCGGCCTGTTTTCGGCTCGACACGCCGCAGAAATCGGGGACTCGATGGATGAACGGTTAACCGCATCCTCACCGTCTCACCGGCCTCCGATGAACTTTAGAGGCTAAAGTGTATTCAAAGCCCCTCGGAGAACATCTTTGGAGACTACACATGGCCGGGTGGACACCGCATCACTGGGATCCGGTGGAGGGTTCCGGACTACCCAGGAGCGCCCGGAAGTCAGGGAACTACTCCTCCTACCGACCGGATCCGCTCAGTGGCTCCTCGCTGCGCTTAGATCCTGAGGTCGACGCGACTCTCGCCCGGGCCGAGCAGGCAGTCCGAGAGCTCGATCGTAGGAGCTTCACCGGACTGGTTCCGCTGGCACGGCTCCTTCTGCGGTCCGAAGCCATCGCCTCTTCCAGGATCGAAGGCATCGCGCCCAGCCCCAAGCAGGCCGCGCTGGCCGAACTCGGCCTGCACGAATCGGTCTCTGGCGTGAGCCAGGCAGCGCGTCTGGTCGCACAGAACATGACAGTCGTGGCTCAGGCCTCCGCGGCGATCGCCGCGGCAGAGCATGTCGTCGTCGATCAGCTCGTAGCGCTGCAGCGTTCGCTGCTCACCGACACTCCCCGCCTGCACGGCCTCAGACGCACGCAGAACTGGGTCGGCGGCTCTGCCTACCACCCGCTGGAGGCCGAGTTCGTGCCGCCAGCACCTCAGGACGTGCCCTCAGCGATGGAGGACCTCGTGGACTACATGAACGGGGCGGCCCATTCTCCGATCGTCCAGGCCGCCCTGGTCCACGCCCAGTTCGAGACGATCCACCCTTTCGCTGACGGCAACGGCCGGGTCGGTCGTGCGTTGATCCACACAGTGCTCACTCGACGCGGACTGACTCAGGCCTCCATCCTCCCGGTCAGCCTGGTGCTGGCCACGTTCGACACCCGCTACATCGAGGGCCTCACCGCGTTCCGGCACGACGCCACACCGGACTCCGAGACGGCGCACCGTGCCCGGCAAACGTGGATCGCCGTGTTCGCCGGTGCGGTCATCGACGCAGCGAATCAAGCGTCCACACTCGTGGACGAGGTCGGCGAGCTGCACGAGGACTGGTTCGCCAGAATCCAGCATCACCGCGGGGAGAGCGGTCGTCGGCGCGCGCTTCGCAGCGACTCCGCGGTCCGCGCCATCATTGACGGCCTTCCCGGCACTCCCGTCCTCACCCCCACGAGCGTGCGGCGCATCCACGGTGTGTCGATGAACGCCGCCTCGAAGGCGTTGGAATCGCTGCACGGTGCTGACATCCTCACCACAGCCTCCATCGGTCGAGGCCTGCGCGCCTACCTGTGCCCCGACGTCCTGGACCTCGTCACCCTGACTGAGCGTCGACTGGCCAGCACACGGTTCGACACCCGGGCGTCGTCGCCGAACCGTCCGGTCCCACAGGCGCCCTGAGCCTCGCCCCGCACATCGAGTCCCCGATTTCTGCGGCGTGTCGGTCTGTTTTCGGCTCGACACGCCGCAGGAATTGGGGACTCGATGGGAACGACAGGGGCTCAGGACCCCTGGAAGCGGCGCAGCCGGAGACTGTTGAGCACCACTGAGAGCGAGGAGAGCACCATCGCCGCACCCGCAAGCATCGGGTTCAGCAGGCCGAGTGCGGCCAGCGGGATCGCCGCCACGTTGTAGAGGAACGCCCAGAACAGGTTCGTGCGGATCACATGCAGCGTCTTGCGGGAGAGCCGGATCGCATCAGCGATGCTGCGCGGCTCCCCGCGGATGATGGTGATGTCCGCGGCGTCGACGGCGACGTCAGTCCCAGTTCCCATCGCAATGCCCAGGTCAGCCTGGGCCAGCGCGGCGGCGTCGTTGATGCCGTCACCGACCATCGCCACCTTCCGCCCCTGCTCCTGCAGCCGCCGGACCTCATCGACCTTTCCCTCGGGCAGCACCTCGGCGACGACCTCGTCGATATCCAGAGCACGGGCCACCTCACCAGCGGCGCCGGGGTTGTCGCCGGTGACCATCCTGGTCTCGAGGCCGAGGCGGCGCAGCGACCGCACCGCCCAACCGGCCCGCTCCTTGAGCGTGTCGGCGACGATGATCACCCCGAGGAATGCCCCGCCGACGGCGGCGATCACCGGGGTCGCCCCGCGCGCCTGGGCGTGGGAGACGAAGACATGCGCCTCGGGCGGCAGCTCGATCCCCCGCTCCTGCAGCAGATGCGCCCGCCCGATGAGGACCTCCCGGCCCTCGATGGTTCCCTCGACGCCGAGCCCGGAGAGCCCGCGGAACGCAGTCACCTCGGGGAACGTCCCCGGCGCGGAACCGAGGGTCTGGCGCGCCGAGCTGGTGATCGCCCGGGCGATGGGGTGCTCCGAGGAGGCCTCGAGAGCCCCGGCCAGGCGCAGCAGCTCCTGCTCGTCGGAGTCGGCCCCCGGGTGTAGGGCGGTGACCTTCATGGCACCGGTGGTCAGCGTGCCGGTCTTATCGAGGATGACCGTGTCGATCCCGCGGGAGGTCTCCAAGACTTCAGGGCCGCGGATGAGGATGCCCAGCTGCGCGCCCCGGCCGGTGCCCACCAGCAGCGCCGTGGGGGTGGCGAGGCCGAGTGCGCAGGGGCAGGCGATGATGAGCACGGCGACGGCGGCGGTGAAGGCCGTCTCCGCGGAGGCGCCGGTGAGCAGCCAGACGATCAGCGTGAGTGCGGAGATGACCAGCACCACCGGGACGAACACGGCAGAGATGCGGTCGGCCAGTCGCTGCACCGCGGCTTTGCCGGACTGGGCCTGCTCCACCAGCTGGGCCATCTGGGCCAGCTGGGTGTCGGCGCCGATCCGCTCAGCGCGGACCACCAGGCGTCCTGAGGTGTTGAGCGTCGCACCGGTGACCCTGTCTCCGGCGCTGACCTCCACGGGGACGGATTCTCCGGTGAGCATGGACTCGTCCACCGCGGAGGTCCCGGCGATCACCTCGCCGTCGGTGGCGATCTTCTCACCGGGGCGGACGAGGAACTCATCACCGACGGCGAGCTCGTCGATGGGCACCGTGGTCTCTTTCGAACCGTCGGCATCGCCTGCGCCTGCCGCATGTGGGGTATGGGCGCTTCGCAGCACGGTCACCGACTTCGCGCCCATGCTCAGCAGGTTCCGCAGTGCGGCACCGGCGCGGCGCTTCGATCGGCGTTCGAAGTAGCGGCCCAGCAGCAGGAACGCGGTCACGGCGGCTGCGACCTCGAAGTACACGTCCCCGGCACCGCCGCCGTGTTCGGGCAGCAGGGTGAAGGCGTGACGCATCTGCGGATCTCCGGCGTGACCGAAGAACATCGCGTAGAGGGACCACAGCAGGGCAGCCAGCGTCCCCACGGAGATGAGGGTGTCCATCGTGGCGGCGCCGTGCCGGGCGTTGACCAGCGCGGCGCGGTGGAAGGGCAGCCCCGCCCAGAGCACCACCGGGACGGTGAGCGCCAGCGAGACCCAGGTCCAGTAGTCGAACTGGGTGGCCGGGACCATGGCCCACAGCACCACCGGGGCGGAGAGGACGGTGGCGATGATGAGCCGGGCGCGGAGCAGGGCCAGCTCGTGGTCAGGCTCGTCGTCGGCATCGGCCTGGCCGGACTGTTGGCGGTGAGGCGGCTCCGCGGTGTAGCCGGTCTTCTCCACTGTGGCGACGAGCTGACGGACCAGCTCTTCCTGTTTCCGATCTGCTGCGGCGGTGACCTGCGCCTTCTCGGTCGCGTAGTTGACGCTGGCCTCGATGCCGTCGAGCCGGTTGAGTTTCTTCTCCACCCGTTGAGCGCAGGCCGCGCACGTCATCCCGCCGATCTCCAGCTGGATGTGCTGCACAGGCTGAGCCTGTGGAACTTCCGGGGCGGGCCGAGTCTCGTCGGTGCGGGTCATGCTGCCCTCCTGGCGGTGTATCCGGCCTCGGCGACGGCGGCCAGGACGGCGTCGTCGTCGAGACCTGCTGCGGGGCCGGTGACCTGCAGCGTTCCGGCGGAGGCGTCCACAGTGAGGTCCTCGACGGCGGCGACCGCGGAGACCTCCTCGGCGACGGCGGATTCGCAGTGCGCGCAGGACATGCCTTCTACGGTGTACTCTCGCGTCTCTGTCATGATGCGCCCCTTTTTTCGGTGATCCTGGTGTCTGCTGCGCTGGGCTTCACCCATTGCACTGGGCCTAACAATACCCCTATGGGGTATATTTCCCCGAGGAGGAGGTCTTATGAGCGAGGAAGAACACACCGGCGGGCCCACAGGTGGGTCCCAAGGCGAGTCCGAGGCCTGCGAGAGCGGCCATCACGGCTACATGAGTGATAAGTCGAAGTACCTCACCCGGCTGCGGCGGGTGGAGGGGCAGGTCCGCGGCATCCACCGGATGGTGGAGGAGGACACCTACTGCATCGACATCCTCACCCAGATCAGTGCGCTGCACTCTGCCCTGGAGAACGTCGGGCTCGCGCTGCTGGACGATCACCTCAAGCACTGTGTGGCCCACGCGGTGGCCAACGGCGGTGACGAGGCCCAGGCCAAGCTGGATGAGGCCTCCGCAGCGATCCGTCGCCTCGTGAAGTCCTAACCCCCTCCCTCTCCCCATCGAGTCCCCTGTTTCTGCGGCGTGTCGGGCCCGAAACGGACCCAGAAGCACCTGGAATCGGGGACTCGATGCAGGTCGTGCTAGAACTGGCCCTATGGTCACTCCCCTGCGCGGCGCGCTCATGCTCATCTGCGGCACCGCCGCGATGGGCGCCTCGGCCCTGCTGGTCTCCGTGATCGACGCCGACCTCATCGCGATCGCCGCCCTGCGCTGCCTGCTGGCCGTCCCCATGATGCTGCCGATGGTGCTGTGGGAGCTCGCCCGCGTGAACCGCGCCACCGCCCTGCCCCGAAGGACCGTGATCGGCGCCCTGATCGCCGGCCTGGCGCTGGGCACCGACTACGTGTTCTGGAACTTCTCCATCGCCGAGGTCGGCCCGGGGATCGCCACCGTGCTGCTGAACATCCAGCTCATCGTGTTGCCGCTCATCGCCTGGGCGGTTGAAGGTACGCGCCCGATGCCGGTGCTGGGGCTGATCGTCCCGGTGATGTTCCTCGGCCTGGTGCTGGTCGCAGGCGCACTGGACCTCGGCGAGCTGCGCATCGGCGGAGTGGTCTTCGGGCTCATCGCTGGCACCGGGTACGCCTGCTATCTGGCGATCATCCGCCGCACGGCCCCGGCGACGACGAAGCCCGCGCCGTTCACCGTCATCGCCCTGGTGGGTCTCTCCGCCGGCACGGGCGCGCTCATCGCGGGGCTGGTGACCGACGGCATGGGGCTGCCCGCGACTCCGGCCGACTGGGGCTGGCTGCTGCTGCTCGCGTTCTTAGGCCAGGTGGTCGTCTACTGGTTCATCAATATGGGAATGCTGGGCGTCCCGGAGACGGCGGCGAGCGTGCTTCTCCTGCTGCCCGGCGTCTTCTCCCTGGTGCTGGCGGCGGTGCTCCTCGGGGATATCCCCACCCCGGGGCAGTTGATAGGCTGCGCGATCATCATCCTCGGTGCCCTCTGGGCGACGATGGCCGCCCAGAGGCATCAGCGCCGCCTACAGGCTCAGAGCTGACCTACTTGCTGACCTGCCCGCTGACCTGCCCATTCAGAGTGCCCGCACACCCTGGCGCCACACCGCATGGGTCAGCGGCATCCCGGGCCGGTAGGCCAGGTGGATCGCCGCGGGCGCGTCGAGTACGTGCAGGTCCGCCCGTTTGCCGACTTCGACCGACCCCACCTCATCCTGGGCGCGCATCGCCAGTGCCCCACCGTAGGTGGCCGCCCGCAGTGCCTCAGCCAGACTCAGGTGCATCTGCAGTACCGCGGTGCCCACGGTGAAGCTCATCGAGGTGGTGTAGCTGGTGCCGGGGTTGCAGTTCGAGGCCAGGGCGATCTCGACCCCGGCGTCGAGCAGCCGCCTTGCCGGGGCGAGCGGCTGACGAGTGGAGAGGTCGCAGGCGGGCAGGCAGGTGGCCACGGTGCCCGCAGTGCCGGTGGAGGTGCCGCGGTCCCATCCGGCCCAGGTCCCGGCGAGCGCGGCGACGTCGTCCTCGGTGAGGTGGTTGACGTGGTCCACACTGGCCGCGCCGAGTTCGACAGCCAGCCGAACGCCGGGGCCCTCACCGAGCTGGTTACCGTGGACGCGCAGCCCGAGCCCGGCCTCAGCGCAAGCGGTGAGCACCCTCCGGGACTGAGCCTCACCGAAGGCACCGGTCTCGCAGAACACATCGGCCCACTGCACATAGGGGCGCACCGCTTGGAGCATGGGACCGCAGACGGTGTCCACATAGTCCTCGGCGTCGAGGCCCTCGGGCACCAGATGCGCGCCGAGGAAGGTGACGGCGTCGACGTCGGCGGCTGCAGCGAGCCGCGCATGCCGGGTTTCTTCCTCGGTATCCAACCCGTAGCCGGTCTTGGTCTCCAAGAATGTGGTGCCTCCGGCGACGGCGTCGGCCACCCGGGCGCGCACCAGGCGGGTGAGAGTGTCGTCGTCAGCTCGGCGAGTGGCCTCGGTGGTTACCCCGATCCCGCCGGCCGCGTAGGGCTTCCCGGCCATGCGGGCCTCGAACTCAGCGCTGCGGTCTCCGGCGAAGACCAGGTGGGTGTGGGAGTCCACCCAGCCCGGCAGCATCGCACGGCCGCCGACGTCGATGTGCTGATCAGCGACCGGCGCTGAAGCTGCCGGGCCGAGCCAGGCGATCCGGTCGCCCTCGATGACGAGGGCCGCATCAGCCAGCACCCGGGATTCGGCGTCGATGGTGGTCAGCTCAGCGATTCCAGTGATGAGGGTGGAGCCCATTGTGCGGATCCTCTCGGGTTGTAGGTAGGCAGGGCGCTGTGGACACCAGCTGCGCCGGTTGCTCCAGGCAGATATCGCCCTATGCCAGATACACGACCAGGTGAGCCAATGGAACGGTAATGATCAGGCTAAGGATGACGCGCTCTGCCCAA
The DNA here is from genome assembly GCF_031470965.1 of Nesterenkonia aerolata. Taxonomy (NCBI): domain Bacteria; kingdom Bacillati; phylum Actinomycetota; class Actinomycetes; order Micrococcales; family Micrococcaceae; genus Nesterenkonia; species Nesterenkonia aerolata. The sequence goes on from NZ_JAVKGR010000001.1 coordinate 547,193, forward strand.
ATAACGACGAGGTGCCACACCTTAAGCGGGATATCGGTCGCCATGATCGCGGGAACGAGTGCGGAGAAGAAGATAATTGCCGATACACACACAACAGCAATGACCAATCGGAGAAGCTCAGAATCGGCACCTGCGACCAACGTAGCGGGTAGAAACATCTCCGCGATCCCGACGGCGGCCGCCGTGGAAGCGAGTTCCGGCTCAGGGAGCCGCAGCAGCCATACCACCGGATAGAAGAGATATCCGACCCATTCGAAAAGCGGAGTAAACCGCTCAAGGATCAGAGCAAGGAGTCCGACCGACATGATTGACGGGAGTATCTGGGAGACCATGACCACGCCCTCGCGAAAATTCAGCCAGAGGTTCCGCGGCAGGGATGGAGCCTGAGCAAGCTGAGTCATTGCGTCGGACCATGCTGTGGCCACACGGCTCCCCGTCACCTCATCCTCCGGTCGCGGGGTGGCTCCGGGGAACGTCTCATCGGGGATGGTGCGGAGTGGTGGGATCCTGACGGTCAGCGCAGTCACTGCAAAAGTGACGAAGAGAGCCAGGACGAAGTACCAGAGCCACAGATGCATAAGGTCCAGAGTCCGCGCGACGATCACCATGAAAGTCACTGAGACCGTTGAGAACCCAGTGGCGATGATGGCCGCCTCCTTGGCCGTATACCCACCACCTCGGTAGAGGCGGTTGGTGATCAGCAGGCCTAAGGCGTAGCTGCCGACGAAGGACGCTACCGCATCCACTGCCGAACGCCCCGGGGTCTTCCACACTGGGCGCATGAGAGGACGCACCAGCACACCAATGAACTCCATCAGACCGTAACCGATCAATAGGGCGAGGAACACGGCGCCAATCGGCACGATAAGCCCAACGGGGATCACCAAACTGTTGAACAGGAACGGCCCCAGGGCCTCTTCGAAGAGAAATTCTGGGCCGAATCCGAAGACCAGCATGGACGCCGCAATCAGTCCGAATACGTTGAGTAAGGCGAAGACCGTTTTCGTATGGCTCAACCTCCAGCGTCCCGTGGCGAACGGGTAAATCGTGCCTCCGAGGATGACCATGAAAATGAGATACGGTGCTGCCTGCCCCAGGGCGTCCCGCGCACCGTTGACGATGTGATCGAGTGGAACAGTGGTGTCGCCGCCTATGGTCAGCGGGACGAAGAACACAAATATGCCGATCGCCGAGTAGAGGAAGAACCTCCACACCGCTGTCGGGGATGACTCACGACCGGTGTGGCCGCTGACCGGTTCCTCTGCAGTGTTCATAGGTCGTGTCTCCTAGCAGCCGACCGATTCTCAGTCTGTCTCGCGCATCGGCACACGGACGCCGCGCTCCGCGGCGACCTCGGCGGCGCGGGGGTACCCGGCGTCGACGTGGCGGAAGACGCCCATGGCAGGGTCGTTGGTGAGCAGGGCTTCGAGCTTCGCGGCGGCGAGTTCGGTGCCGTCGGCCAGGCCCACCTGCCCGGCGTGGATGGAGCGACCGATGCCGACTCCTCCCCCGTGATGGATGGACACCCAACTCGCCCCCGAGGACCCGGCGGTCAGCGCGTTGAGCAGCGGCCAGTCGGCGATCGCGTCGGAGCCGTCGAGCATGGCCTCGGTCTCCCGGTAGGGGGAGGCTACGGAGCCGGAGTCGAGGTGGTCACGGCCGATGACGATCGGCGCGGAGACCTTCCCCTCGGCGACGAGCCGGTTGAACAGCAGTCCGGCCCGGTGCCGTTCCCCGTAGCCGAGCCAGCAGATACGGGCAGGCAGCCCCTCGAACTCCACGTATTCTGCAGCGGCGTCGATCCAGGTGTGCAGGTGCTCGTTCTCGGGGAAGAGCTCCTTGATGGCCTCGTCGGTCACCCGGATGTCATCCGGATCGCCGGAGAGCGCGACCCAGCGGAACGGGCCCAGCCCCTCGCAGAACAGCGGGCGGATATAGGCGGGCACGAAGCCGGGAAACTCGAACGCCCGGGCGTACCCGGCGGTGCGGGCTTCATCACGGATGGAGTTGCCGTAGTCGAAGACCTCGGCGCCGGCATCCTGGAACTCGACCATGGCCTGGACTTGCCGGGCCATAGATTCCCGGGCCTTCTTGGTGAAGCCCTCCGGATCAGCCTTGGCCTCCCGGTCCCATTCGGCGAGGGTGTATTCACTGGGCAGATAGGACAGCGGGTCGTGGGCCGAGGTCTGATCGGTGACGACGTCGACCTCGATCTCTCCCTCCCGGTGACGCCGCAGCACCTCGACGAACACCTCGGCCGCGTTGCCGACGAGCCCCACCGACAACGCCCGCTTCTCGGCCTTCGCAGCGGCGACCTTGGCCAGGGCCGTATCGAGATCGGTCTCGACCTCATCGAGGTACCGCTTGGACTGCCGCCGTCGCAGCCGCTCCTCGGAGACGTCGACGATGAGCACCGCTCCCCCGTTCAGCGTCACGGCCAGCGGCTGGGCCCCACCCATCCCTCCGCAGCCGCCGGTGAGGGTGAGCGTGCCGGCCAGTGTGCCGCCGAAGCGTGCGCGCCCGACGGCGGCGAAGGTCTCGTAGGTGCCCTGCAGGATCCCCTGGGTAGCGATGTAGATCCAGGAGCCGGCCGTCATTTGGCCGTACATCATCAGCCCTTCGGCCTCGAGCCTCCGGAACTCGGGCCAGGTGGCCCAATCACCGACGAGGTTCGAGTTCGCGATCAAAACCCGGGGTGCCCAGCGGTGAGTGCGCACGATACCCACCGGCTTGCCGGACTGGACGAGAAGAGTCTCGTCCTCCTCCAGGTTCGTCAGGGTTTCAACGATGGCGTCATAGGCCTCCCAGCTGCGGGCAGCCCGTCCGGTGCCGCCATAGACGACGAGGTCCTCGGGGCGCTCGGCGACCTCGGGGTCGAGGTTGTTCATCAGCATGCGCAGCGGGGCTTCGGTCTGCCAGCTCTTGGCGGTGAGCGTGGCGCCTCGGGGCGCGCGGATGGTGCGGGTGGGGTCGTGCTGAGTGAGGCCGGACATCGCGCGGAACCTTCCATAGAGTGAATCTCTTATTCCGTTCATTGAAACTCTCATCTGTGACCTGCGCCCCCGGCAGTGGTAGGTTCGACACAGGGGAACTGCGCGCCGGGGGTCCAGCTCGCGGGTGCCACCCCTGCCCTCTCTGCCACCATGTCGTCAGGAGTCAGCTATGCCACCCTCCCCCTCCGCCGCTGTGTGGGCCGGACGTCACGACGGCGAGGGTGCTGCCCATGCACGCTGGCATGACGTGGTGCAGGTCCTGGATGAGCTGCCCGATTCCGCCTATGACCCGCGCAGCGCTGCCCAGACGGTGGACCATCTGGCGCTCCTGGGCTTCTGCTCGGATGAGGGGGTCCGGCGCAACGGCGGGCGGCCAGGTGCCGCTGAGGGCCCCGGCGCGCTGCGCGCGGCCTTGGCCCCGCTGGCAGTACACGGGCGGCTGGCTTGCGAGGAGATCGGAGTGCTGGACCGCGGCGATGCGGTCACTGAGGGCGAGGGCCTGGAAGCTGGCCAGCAGCAGGCTGCTCAGGCGGTGCGTGCCGCACTGGATGCCGAGGGCTGCCGATTGGCCGTCGTGCTCGGCGGTGGGCATGAGACCGCCTGGGCCTCCTACTGCGGGCTGATGGAATCCCGTGTCATGACCGTCCGGGCTGACGGTTCCCGCCCACGATGGGGCGTGCTGAACATCGACACCCATTTCGATCTGCGCCGTGAATCCCGGCCGACCTCCGGCACCGCGTTCCTGCAGATGGCCGAGGCCGAGGCCGCCCAGGGCGCGGAGCTCGAGTACGCAGTGCTGGGGATTGCGGAGCCCTCCAACACCGGGGCTCTTTTTCAGGAGGCTCGCCGCCTCGGGGTGCGTTGGATGACCGATAGTGAATGCGTTGAGGCAGGTGCCGTCGGCATCAGGCGATTCGTGGAGGATTTCGCCGCCGAGCTGGACGTGCTCTACCTGACCGTGGACCTGGACGCCCTGCCCGCCGCCGTCGCGCCGGGCGTCTCCGCCCCGGCCGCACTGGGAGTCCCGGTTCCGGAGGTGTCCGCTGCAGTGCGGGCGGCGGCAGGCACGGGCAAGCTCGCCCTGCTCGACGTCGTGGAGCTGAACCCCGCGCTCGACGTCGACTCCCGCACCGCGAAGACGGCGGCGCGGCTGATCGATGAGGCGGTGCGGACAGCGTTCGACGCCGGGGCGCCGCGCAACGGTCACAGTGCTGGGGACGGGGCCTGAGGATGCCGGAATCCTCGACGCGCACGGTGGAGCGCGCCCTGGCGCTGCTCGCCTCGGTGTGCGACCGCGGCCACGCCACGCTGGCTGAGGCGTCCCGGGATGCCGAGCTTCCGGCGAGCACGGCGCTGCGGCTGATGCGCACTCTCGAGTCCTCGGACTTCCTGGCCCGTGATCCGGACAACGGGTACCGGGCGGGGTCGCGACTGATTCAGCTGGGCGCACAGGCGTTCACGCGGGAAATGCTGGTCTCGCTGAGCGCGGAGCCGATGCAAGAGGTCGTGGAGGCCACCGGGGAATCGGTGTACCTCTCTGTGCCCGGGCCGCGGGATTCGGTGCTGTACGTCTCCATCGTCGAGGGCACGCATTCGGTGCGCCACACCAATTGGGTGGGCCGGACCATTCCCCGGCGAGGTTCCGCGGCCGGGGCGGCGATGCACGGCGACGTACCCCAGGCCGGGTATGTGGCGCTGGAGAACACGGTGGAGGCCGATGTCACTGCGATCAGCGCGCCCATCCTGACCGGGGGCCGCGTCGTGGCGGCGATGAGCACCCTGGTGCCCACCTACCGGATTGATGAGGCGCACCTGGCCCGCTGCGGGGAGGCTCTGGTGCAGGCCACGACGAGGGTGGCCGCCGCCCTCGGTGAGGCGGACGGCCACCCGTAGGCACGGAGCGTCAGTGGTCGTGTTCTTCGTGGTCGTGATCCTCGTGGTCGTGATTCTCATGGCCGCCACTATCGTCCGCATCATCCGCGCCCTCAGTGCTTTCTGCGCCTTCGGGCGCGCGGCCGTCGGCGAGCGCGATCTCATTGGGCACCACGTCCAGCTCTGCGGAGTTGATGATCTCCTCCTCAGCGAGGTCCACCAGGTGGATCTGCTGCTGATCCGGGTCGGTGATCCAGGCCAGGTCACCGTCCACGGTGATCGCCGGGCGCGGCTCCTGCCATTCCTCCGGCTCTTCCCAAGGGTCCAGGAGCTCGAGCTCCCACAGCTGTTCTCCGGATTCGTCATAGGCGTGGAGCAGGCCGTCTTCGGCGAGCACCAGCGCCTCACCTTCGGGGCCGCGGGCTAAGGAACGGAAGTTGTAGGCCGCACCGACGTCGACGGCGGTCATCTCACCTGAGTCTGCATCGAGCAGGGCGATTTCCGTCATCGGCTCTTCACCCTCAGGGTCCAGGTTGCGGTCGCCCAGCAGCACTGTGGAGTCCTCGGCCGGGAAGAGGTTCCCTGTGCGAGCGTATCCGTCGGCGGTCTCAAGACTGCCCTCAGCCTTGACGGTGGTGAACTCACCGTCGGCGTAGAGCAGCGCGCCGTCCTCGCACCCCAGAGCCAGAGTCCCGTTGCTCAGCGCCGCCTCACCGTGTACGCCTGGGCAGTCCTCAGAGGCGGCGATCTCTTCGCCGGAGGGGTCCAGCACGCGCGCCCCGCTGCGCTCCTCACCCTCGCCGATGGTCTCGAGCCGTGACCCGTCACCCAGGGTCACCGCCACACCGTGATGGGCGTCGTCGACGGCGGCCTCCGCGGTCTCGAGCTCGGCCTCGGCATCGAGGTCTTCGAGATCGAAGGTATGAATCGCACCGGAGCCGTCGAAGAACAGGGTGCCCACACCGTCGTGGGCCACCACGTGGCCAGGGGTATCCCCGTCGACGGTGATGTCAGTGAGCACGGGTTCGGTGGTGTAGTAGTGGTGGTGATCGCCGTGGGGTTCGCCCCAGGTGCCGGCGTCGAGCAGGCGGAAGCTCTCCCCTGCGGTAAGGAAGAGGTGCCTGCCGTCACCGGCGGGGTTCAGGCGCAGGAATCCCTCGACGGAGTGGTCGGAGAGCGTGTCCAGGGTGGCACCTTCGAGCACTTGGACGCCGCCGTCGTAGGTCAGCGCCAGCCGCGGGGTGGGGCCTCCCGCCTCGCTGGTCTCCCGATCGGAGGGCTCCGACGTCTCGCCGGTGACCTCGCCGGCAGTCGCTTCTGCGCCGTGGCCTTCGGCTTCTTCGGCCCCTTCGGCATCGGCCGCATCGCCCTCGTCGGCCGAACAGGCGGCGAGGGCGGCCATCATGGCCAGCGCGGCGGTGGTCTGGGTCATCATCGTCACAGAACTCTTCATGCGAATGATTATCAACAGTGATCAGCCACTATTGCAAATATTTCTCAATAGTGACGTCGGTCGCGCGCCTGGCTCCTCGCTGAGTCCGGCTGTGTCCGATTGTGTCTGCGCCCGGCTGCCATCAGGACAGGCTCCTTAGACTGAGCACATGCCCTCCCCCACGGAACCCGCCGCGCCCTCACCCGCCACCGCCGCCGCGGATGCCACCCGCTCCCCCTACCTGGGGCATCAGCCGCGCACCCCCGCACCGGGTGTCGGTGATGGGACGCATTGGAACCCGGCCCGGTACCTCACATTCTCCGGCGAGCGGCTCCAGCCGTTCATCGATCTGCTGCACCGTGCCGGCGTCCCGGAGGCTCGCCGCATCGTGGATCTGGGCTGTGGGCCGGGCACTGGGATGCCGGTGCTGCGCGCACTGTGGCCGCAGGCCGAGATCACCGGGGTGGATTCCAGCGCAGAGATGCTGGAGCGCGCCGCTCAGTCCACGGCGGAGGATGCAGGGATCAGCTATCTGCGCGCGGACATCCGTGATCTGCAGCTGGAGGAACCGGCGGATCTGATCGTCTCGAACGCCGCACTGCAGTGGCTGCCTGATCACCGCGCACTGCTGCCGCAGATCCTGGATCAGGTCGCACCCGGTGGGGCGCTGGCCGTGCAGATACCGGGGAACTTCTCAGCGCCGAGCCATCGCCTCTTGGCCGAGTTCGCGGCGGCGGAGCCCTATGCGGAGCACATCGATCCGCAGACGCTGCTGCAGCCCACCGCTGACTTGCCGGAGTACATGCTCGACGTCGCCCGTGAGGGCTGGACAGTGGATGCCTGGGAGACCCGCTACCACCACATTCTGACCGGTGATGACCCGGTGTTCACCTGGATCTCCTCGACGGCGGCGCGGCCGGTGCTCCAGGCACTGCCGGATCCGCTGCGGGAGCAGTTCATCGCCGAGTTCAAGCGGGCACTGGCCGAGGCCTACCCACCCACCCGCTTGGGCACGATCCTGCCCTTCCGCCGCATGTTCTTCATCGCTCGGCGCCCTTCGCAGGCCGGCTGACTTCGCCTCCCGTTTATCGAGTCCCCTGTTTCAGGCGCAGTTCAGGCCCTAAAAGGCCGAATCTGCGTCTGAAACAGGGGACTCGATGCTTATGGGGCGCTCAGCCGCGGCGAGTATCATCGAGGCCAGTCCCCGATCCCTGAACTGAGCGGCCCCGCACGGCCGTGACGGTGAGGAGCACCGAACCCGCCGATGCCGCAGACCCCCGCCGAACAGAGCACTCCGGTGACCGGAGAGAACACCCCAAACGCCGAGCAGACGGACGCCCAGCCGCACACTCAGCCGCGCACCGAACAGCCCCGCGCGAAGACCACCTCCGCGGCTGCTCGTACGCGCCCGGCCACTCCGCGCACCCCGCTGATCCTGCTCAGCGGTTTCGTGCTGCTGGCCTTAGCGCTCGGCTGGGCGGTGGCAGCACCGATGCTCGCCCAGGATCCGCAGCAGCGCCCGGCCGATCTCACCGGCACGGTCTATCATCTCTTCATCCTGACCCCGGCACTCGCGGCGGCGATCATCTTCCTCGTCGAGCGCCGCCAGCAGCTCTCCGTGCTCTACGGTCACCTCACCGACGACGACGGCGCCCCCTCAGCCAGTACCCCAGCTCACGCGCTGCGTCCGCAGACCATCACCGATGCACTCGGCATCACCCCGCTGCGCCCGGTCAGCCGCCTGCTGCTGTGGAGCGCGCTGGCCCTGCTGCTCTTCCTCGCTCTCTCCGCGGCGGCGATCCCCGTCGGCGCAGCTTTGGGTGTCTTCCCGCTGGATACCTCTATGCCGATCTTCCTGCAGGATCTGGAGCGCCGTTTGGGTCATGATGCCGCTGAGTTCCTCACCACGGGCCTGGCGGTGGAGTTTCTGCTGATCCTCGGGTGGGCGGTGCTCAACGTGTTCGTCCATGCCGGGCAGGAGATGGGCTGGCGCGGATATTTCTTCCCCCGGGTCCAGCTGCGGTGGGGCACCCTCGCTGCGGTGCTGCTGACCGGCGCGCTGAATGGGCTGTGGTTCGCCCCGCTGCTCGCGGTCGGCTTCTTCTACCAGAACACTCCCATCTTCCTGGCCGCAGTGCTGATGGTCGGCTACTGCGTGGTGATCGGCGGGGTGCTGGCGTGGCTGCGGGTACGCTCAGGCTCGATCTGGCCCTCGGCCTTCGCCCAGTCGATGATCACCTCCGCGGCGATCCTGCCCACCTGGTTCGCCGCGATGGGTGAGTCCCTCGATGTCCGCCAGGCCACACTGCAGGGGTGGTCGGGGTGGCTGCTCCCCGCGGCGGTGCTGCTGGTGCTGCTGCTCACGGCCCGTCGCAGCTTCTCCCACCCGCACCCGTGATCTCGTCGAGCTGATCTGAGGAATCATGACTCTTTCCGCTGATGCACAGGACCCTGACTCTCACCGCCCACGTACCACTGGTTCCCCCGCCGCCCGGCTGGCAGGCCTCGGCGCGCTGAGCATCGGCACCGCGCTGCTGCTCAGCGCCTGCGAGGGTGACCAGCGCCCGGACCCTGAGGCCACGGCGGAGCAACTGGCTGAGGCCCTGACCACCGGGGACTTCTCGGATCTCAGCGCAGCGGAGGGGGATCTGGAGTCGCTGTCCTCGGGGGTGGAGACGGTTCATGAGCCCTTCGGGGACACTGCCCCGGAAGTCACGGTGGCCGGGCTGGAGGTCACCGAGCCGGAGGAGGACTCGGTCCAGCCACCCCGGGCCACGGTCTCGCTGCACCACGGGTGGGCGCTGGATGATCTGGGCGCCGAGGGCGAGGTCTGGGAGTACGAGACCACTGCGGAGCTGGTCTACGCACAGGAGGATGAGACCTGGCAGCTGGAGCCGGACACCGAGATGATCCTGCCGGAGTTCACCGGGGAGCAGGGGCCGTCAGTCTCCTCCGTGGCCCCGGAGCGCGGCAAGATCCTCGACGGCGAGGGCCGGGCCCTGGTCTCGGACCGCGCCGTCTACAGCATCGGGATCGATAAGACGCAGATCCTGGCTGATCTGCAGGCCCAGGATGATTCCGTCACAGGCAATGACGACGGCGGCCCCACCGAGGAGCAGCAGCGTGAGGCGGCCTCCGCGTTGGCGGAGCTGGTGGGCATCGATGCCTCCACCTTCGCCGATCAGGTGGTCGGTCACGGTGATGACGCTTTCGTGGAGGCCACCGTCCACCGGGCGGATTCGGATGAGATCACGGCCGCTGAGGTCGAGGAGATTCCGGGCGCGGTGGCGCGTGAGGAGTCGATGTCCCTGCCGCTGGACGAGGATCTCGCCCCCGCGTTGGTGGGCACAGTGGGTCCGGTGACCGCTGAGGATCTGGAGGAGAACCCGGATCTGGATCCGGCGGCGCTGATCGGCCAGTCGGGGGTGCAGGCCTCTCAGGAGGAGGCGCTCAGCGGTGAGGACGGGCTGCGGATCAGCCTGGCCGGCGACACCCTGTATGAGTCGGAGCCGACTGACGGTGAGGATGTGCAGATCAGTCTGGACCCGCAGATCCAGCGGCTGGCCCAGCAGGTGGTCGCCGACGTCGGTCAGGAGTCCTCGATCGTCGCACTGCGTCCTTCCGACGGTGCGCTGCTGGCCGCGGCGGGTCAGGGGTATGTGGGGTCCGGTCTGCAGCACCTCTATGCCCCGGGGTCCACGTTCAAGGTGGTCACGGCGCTGACGATGCTGCGGGAGGGGCTGACCCCGGACTCGACGGTGGAGTGCCCGTCCTCCACAGTGGTCCACGGTCAGCAGTTCAACAACGTGCCGGGGTATCCGAGCAGCAGCGTCGGGTCGATCCCCTTCCACACGGCGGTGGCGGATTCCTGCAATACGGTGTTCGCGAATAATTCCACCGATGTGGATGCCGAGCAGTTGAATCAGGCGGCCGCTGATCTGGGCCTGGCGGATAATGAGGACTTCGGGCTGCCGGTGCAGATGGGCTCGGTTCCTGCCGATTCTGAGGCGAACCTGCTGGCTGCGGACATGCTGGGCCAAGGGGTGGTGCAGGCCTCCCCGCTGGGCATGGCCACGGTGATGGCCTCGGTAGCCTCCGGGCAGACGGTGCAGCCGCATCTGGTGGTCCCGGACGGCGCGAGCGAAGACAGCAACGACGGCGACGACGAAGACGGCGGCGGATCCGGTCTCAGCGAGGAGGAAGCCGACGCGCTGACCGAGCTGCTGGAGGGCACCGTCGACGTCGGCACGCTGGATGGGATGGAGTCGATCCCCGGTGAGCACGTCTACGCGAAGACGGGCACCGCGGAGGTCGGCTCGGGTGATGACATGTATGCCCACACCTGGGTGATCGCCTTCCAGGGGGATCTGGCGGTGGCGATCTTCGTCGAGGACGGGGACTTCGGCTCCACCACCAACGGCCCGATCCTGCACGATTTCCTCTCCGGAGTACACGAGATCCGCGAGGGCTGACCCACGCTCCCGCGGGGCTGCCAGGTCGATGCCCTGCGCCCCTCTGGCCGGATGTGCCCTATGATGTGCCTCACCGCCCCGGATGTGCCCATGCCGTCCGGCGCGGAGAATCACCGCAGGTCAGAGCCATCAGGTACAGCACATGGAGGGGAATTCTGGGATGACGGGCGAGCAGCCGCCGCAGGAACCGCAGCGGGGAGCACCGAGTACGGAGAACGGCCGGGCGTCGACGCGCCGGTCCGGGGTGCGCCGGGCAGGCGCCGCGCTGGAGCGGATCAGCCCGTACCGCCGGCCGCGCAAGGACTATCCGCATGACATCCACCCGGCGCTGGTGCCGGGAATCAGCATCGATGAGCAGCGCCGCCGCTACCGGTTGGACACGTTCGTCTTCGTACTCGGTGGGGCGCTGACGATCGCGTTCATCATCTGGGGTGCGGTGAGTCTGGAGTCGGTGGACGCGCTGACGAGCTCGGCCTTCGATTGGACGATGGAGCACGCCGGCTGGCTGTTCAATGTGCTGGCGATGGTGGTGCTGACCTTCGTGCTGGTGGTGGCGCTCTCCCCGTACGGACGGATCCGGCTGGGCCGGGATGACGAGAAGCCGGAGTATTCGAACTTCGCGTGGGTGGCGATGCTCTTCGCCGCCGGGATCGGCATCGGGGTGCTGTTCTTCGGCCCCTCGGAACCGCTGACCTATTTCCACACTCCCCCGCCGAACACCGTCGAGGCGGAGACGGTGGAGGCCATCCATATGTCGATGGCTCAGACGTATTACCACTGGGGCTTCCATGCCTGGGCGATGTATGCGCTGGTTGGTGGTGCGGTGGCCTATGCGGCCTACCGGCGTGGCCGGGTGTTCTTGATGTCCTCGATCTTCGAGACCCTGTTCGGCAAGCGGCATTCTGAGGGCCTGGCCGGCAAGCTGGTGGACATGTTCGCCATCGTGGCGACCCTCTTCGGCACCGCCGCGGCGCTGGGGATCGCTGCGCTGCAGATCGGTCAGGGTGTGACGGTGGTGACCGACGTCGAGGTCACTGAGGTGATCACTGTGGGCATCATCGCGGTGCTAACCTGCGGGTTCATCATCTCAGCGGTTTCGGGCGTCTCCCGCGGGATCCGGTATCTCTCCAGCATCAATATCGTGCTGACCATCGGGATCGTCTCCCTGGTGTTCTTCCTGGGTCCGACCCTGTTCCTGCTGAATCTGCTGCCCTCCGCACTGATGGAGTATCTGGGCTCGCTGTTCGAGCTGATGGGCCGTTCGGCCTCCTGGGGCGGAGAGACGCTGGACTTCCAATCGACGTGGACGGTGTTCTACTGGGCCTGGTGGATCTCCTGGTCTCCGTTCGTGGGGCTGTTCATCGCACGTATTTCGCGGGGCCGTACGCTGCGTCAGTTCCTGCTGGGGGTCACGCTGATCCCGTCCTCGTTGCTGTTCGTCGCCTACGGGATCATGGGCGGGACCTCGATCTTCATGTACCGGGAGGGTCTGCCCGGGTTCAGTGATGAGATGGCTCCGCCGGAGGTGCTGTTCACGATCATCGAGCAGCTGCCGTATGTGCAGTGGCTGCCGTTCGTGGTGATGGGGGTGTTGGCGATCTTCTTCATCACCTCGGCGGATTCGGCTTCGGTGGTCATGGGCATCCTCTCCAATCAGGGGGATCAGAATCCGCGCAAGTTCACCGTCATCTTCTGGGGCCTGGTGATGGCCGGGGTGGCGACGATCATGCTGCTCATCGGTGGTGAGACCGCGTTGCAAGGGTTGCAGAATCTGGTGATCGTCACCGCGCTGCCGTTCGCGCTGGTGCTGCTGGTGCTGATGGTCGGTTTTGTGCGCGAGCTGGGCACTGACCCGCAGTCGATGCGCACTCAGTACGCTCAGCAGGCGCTGTCGAATGCGGTGCTGGACGGGGTGGACCGGTACGGCGATGACTGGCAGCTGCAGGTCATCCCCTCACGTCCGGGTGAGGGTGCTGGGAAGATCATCGATTCCACGGCGGCGGAGTACACCGAGTGGTATCAGCGCACTGATGAGGACGGCAATCCGGTGGGTTATGACTTCGAGACCGGCACCTGAGCCGATGGGTGGGATCCTGAGACCGGTGCGATCTCCACGGTCAGCCCCGATGACGACGCCGATGCCGGGGCTGAGACCGCTGACCGGGGCTCTTCTCCCGGGGCTGAGGGCCGCTGAGACCTTCAACCTCTCCCTGAACGGGGGCTTGGGGCAGCCAGGACAGCAGTTGTACTCTGTGCCGCAGGATCGGGAACTTCGGGTATCCATGCGATGCCGTCGGGTGGAGATGCCGCCGAGTCAGGACCAGCGGAGGGAGTGCTATGGCGCGGTCGCCGTCTTTCCGCGCTCTGCTGCGCGATCTTGGGCTGCTCTCCCAGGCGGTGTGGCAGCACGCAGTGGATGACCCGGCACTGCTGGCAGTCCAGGCCTCCCGCCGTCTGCCGTATGCGCAGCGGCATCGATGGCCTACCGGAACAGCAGTACGGCTTGATCGTGGTGTCCACCGGCCGCTGCACGCTGAGCAGCTTCACGAAGGACAAGGCGTTGTTAATCTCGTGGCTCGTCCGTGGTCTGGGCCTCGGCCTCAGGTGCCGGGTGAGTCACGGGTTCGGGGCCCGTCGCTCGCTGCGTGTCGGGCTCCCCCGGAATGTTCCGTCGGGGGAAGATCATACGTGGCTCGTACTTATCATCCAGCGGCGGTCTCAGTCAGGGCAGATATCAGCGCCAGAGGCCCTTGGTGTCGATGACGATCTTCTCCTGGAGCCGATCGCGGTCGAAGGTCTTGAACTGATCGTGGTCCACCAGCAGCAGGACGATGTCGGCCTGCTCGACGGCGCCGTCCAGCTCCGCAAGCTCGACGTTCTCCCGCTCAGCCAGCTCGCCCGGCAGTTCGTCGATATTGGGCTCGACCACCAGGACACGTCCGGTATCCAGTCGCGCTGCCAAGTCGCCCACGATGTTCCTGGACGGGGATTCGCGGAGGTCGTCGATGTTGGCCTTGAACGCGATGCCCAGAGCGGCGACCACCGGCTCCCGCAGACGCTCAGCTCGGGCTATGACCTTCTCGATCACCCGCTCCGGTTTGGAATCATTGACCTGCCGGGCCATGGAGATCAGCTTCGAGTTCTTCTGATCTGCGGAGACGATGAACCACGGGTCCACGGCGATGCAGTGCCCACCCACGCCTGGACCCGGCTGCAGGATGTCGACCCGGGGGTGGTGGTTGGCCAGCTCGATGAGCTCCCACACGTCGATCTTCAAGTGGTCTGCGATCAGCGAAAGCTCATTGGCGAAGGCGATGTTGACGTCACGGAACGCGTTCTCCGTCAGCTTTGCCATCTCCGCGGTGCGGGCGTCGGTGAGCAGCAGCTCCGCCCGGCAGAACTGGGCGTACAGATCCCGCGCCAGCTCCGCCCCCTTCGGCGTGATACCTCCGATGATCCGGTCATTCTCCACCATCTCGACCATGATGCGCCCGGGCAGCACGCGCTCCGGGCAGTGGGCGAAGTGGACAGTGTTGGGGCGGCCCTCCTGCTGGGTGAGGTCATCACGCTCTTCGAAGATCACCTCGGCCATGCGCTCAGTGGCTCCGGGAGGGGACGTCGACTCGAGGATGACCAGCTCTCCACCCGTCAGCTGCGGGGCGATGTTCCGCGCGGCGGCCTCGATGTAGCTCAGGTCCGCTCGGTGTCCCTCAGTGAACGGAGTAGGGACGGCGACGATATAAGCCTGCGCGTGCGGCACGTCCGTCTGGGCCTTGAGCCGGCCTTGGGCAACGACGCCGGCGACGGCAGTCTCCAGCCCTTCCTCCACGAACGGGACCCTGCCCTGGTTGATGGCGTCGACAGCGGCGGGGTTGACGTCCACACCGGTCACTGTGGAACCGGACTGGGCGATCACGGTAGCAGAAGGGAGGCCGATGTAGCCGAGTCCGACAACGCAGACGGTCTCCATCACAGGGCGCTGAGGTGTCATGAGCTAGCACTTCCGGGGTAGACAACAAGGTCTCAGTGAAAGCGGATTCTGAAGATCCTTTCCTGGACAGCACCGCCCAGGCCAGAACGGCGTCAGGCTAACACAGCAAATCAGCTCTGCCCTGGGGCACATCAAGCTGACGTTGAGGGTTGGGATGCCACCACGTGCTCACGCTGCGACGTGCTGATCATTGCGGCCATACCAGGCGAGATCGGCCGTGGCCAGGATCTGCCGGTCATCCATTGCCCAGGCATGGCCGGTGGAACCGCGCCACTGGGTGAACTGGAACCTGTCCGCCGAATTGACGGTGCCTCCCGCGCTGACCACCGATTCCAGGAAGCCGGTGTCCTCGCCGCGGGAGATCTCTTGGAACGGGTGAGCGCGGAACACCTCTCGGCCAGCGGTGATGGTGGGGCCCATGACGCGGTCGGTGTAGCGGTGCTCCATCCAGGGGAAACGCAGCAGCGTCGCATCAGTGCTGCGCAGGTACATGTAGTGGGCGTGCTTACCGACGACGTCGGCGGCAGAGTACATCCGTGCCTGCAGCAGATCATGTAAGTACCAGGGTCCGTAGAGATCGTCGTCGTCAATCTTCGAACACACCTGACCGTCAGCACGCTCGACCGCCGCGTTCAGGCACGCGCCCAGGGACCAGTCCCCCGGTGCAGCGAAGGTGATCAGATCCTCGATGCCCTGCTCGCGGGCATACGCACGGGCGGCATCGGGCAGCTCGAATCCGTGGGTGACGAGCACCAGCTGGCGCTGCACATGTTCCTGGCGGCCCACCTGGGTGATCAGATGCTCGATCTGGTGAGGGCGGTTCGTCACCGAGAGCGCCGAAACCGTGGGCAGCGTGGTGACGTCGCCCTGGTGGTCAAGGCCAGCAGCCTGCAGAACCGTGCCCGCACGGTGGGTGTAGGTGTGGCCACGCCAGATGCGGCGCTGGGCGCGGTGGGCCATACGGTCCCGCAGCTCGGAGGAACGGACCACGGCACGGACGACGTCGGCGGCCTCCTCCCGGGTGGAGACGGTGGGCACCTCATCATCGGGAAAGAACTCGCCGATCGCCTGGGAGGGCGCGGACATGACGGGGGTACCGGAAGCGGTGATCTCGAAGATGCGGCGGGCGCACATCGAGGGGCTGGTCACCACGGAGTTGACGTTGAGGAACGCCCGGTAGGCCTTATAGGCGGTAAGCATCTGCGGGTAGGACAGCGAGCCCACCACGCGGTCTCCGAGGTCTCCGGGGAACTGGTACCGCTCGTCGTCGCCGAGGAAGCGGGAAAAGATCTCCAAGCCCTTGGACATCCGGGGTGAGACATCAGCGGCGCCGCCGAGCAGGACGTCCATCTGCTCCCGGCGCTCCGGGAACTTATGCGCGAAATACATGCCCGCGAAGGCGACATCCCGGCTGTGGAACCCGTGCTGCGGACGGACCGGGTTGTGGATGGCCGACTGCGCGGCGAAGGGCAGCACGCCGACGCGGTCATGGCCGAGGGCCTCTCGGTACTGGGTGAGCAGGGTGACGTCTGTGGTGAAGACGTGGTCGAAGAGCCGGGCGGTGTCGAGGAAGTCCTCGAAGTGCGGCGGGTCCTCCTTATTCCAGAAGACCGTGGGGATGTTCTGCTCGCGGCAGTGGGCGACGAGCTCCTGCAGGGCCAGGCTGGGGGCTTTCGAGCCGGTGAGCTGGTACTGCCAGGCGTCTTTGTTGCCGTGCCATGCGGACTCGACGAGGAGAAGGTCAACAGGATGCTCACTGAGCTCTTCGCGCCAGTGGAGAGGGGTGACGGCGAGCGTCTCGAACTCGTAGCGCCAGGCCATCATGGAGAAGTCGTCGAGGATGACGGCGACCCGGATATCCGGGAAGCGCGGTGCCCGCTCGGGCAGGACTGCCGGGTCAAAACTGACCTGCTTGCGCGTGCTGCCCGCCTGTGCCGGTGTCTCAGCAGCCTGAGCGTCCGGCCTGCTTCCGGCGATCCGCCGACGTCGACGCCACGTCCGCACCTGGGTGATTCCGCCCTTGCGGAAGTGCCACAGCCCGGTGCGCAGCTCCTGGACGACGGCCTGCGCCCTACCTTGGACCGGCGAGGACCCCTGTGACATCCGTACCTCCTCATCAAACACCGTGAGACCTGATTAAACGGTACTCGACGCCGAAACTATGAGTTTTCCCTCGGAGCGTCGACCGACCGATATCACTTACCAACAGGATCACCGAATGCTGGCCGAACTCATCGCAGTCGATGCACCTCGGACGCACATCGCCAAGCTGCCGCTTCACAAGCGAATAGATAGTCCAAGGCATCAATATCCCGCTGACTGCACACCGGATAGTCGTTCTCACAACTGATTCCGTTGACAGCACAGTGTGGCATGCCTCACACTCAAGGTGTGCCGGAACGTTACGGCAGTGCACCCAAATTGATCACTTGCACCGAAAGGTAGAGGCGCATGACCCACCGAAAGTCATCGTCCCGACTGGCGACTTCCCTCATCGCCACGGCCGGAGCCGTCATCTTGCTCCCGCCCCTGCATTGGCTGTTCGGGAACGGCCACCTTGGGTGGTCGCTCGGCTACATGATCGGAAGCACCGTTGTGGTCACGGTGATCATCTACATCCTCAATGTCGTCATTCCAGCGGGAGAGGAGTGACCACGATGTGGATTGTCTTCGGCATGATCCTTGCCTTCATGATCCTCGTGATCGTCGTCATGGAAGTCTTCGCCAAGAAGGACGACGATTTCTCTGACTATGCCACAGGAGGACGTTCCTTCAACTCATTGTTCGGGACCACAGCCTTCATCAATACATGGTTACCCGGAACTGTCTTCATCTCGTTCGCCGGGCTCACCGCAGGAAGCGGAGTCGTCGGCTTCTACCTCGTCCAGTACAGCGTTCTGGCAAGCATCATCATGTACCTGCTTGCGAGGCCCGTCTACCTGTGGGGAAAGCGATACGACCTCCGCACACAGGCCGATCTCATTCGCCTGCGCTACGGTTCTCAGAATGTTCAGGTCATCGCTGCCGTCATCGGGATCATCGCGTCAGTTCCGTGGGTCGTCCTGGGAATGCAATCTTTGGCCCTTATATTCTCATTCTCCTCGGACGGTTCGATCGGACCCGTCGTTGCTGTCCTCCTCGGTGTCGTCCTCTTGACCATTCGCCAAATCTGGACTGTACGCTTCGGCATGCGTGGAGTCATGATTTCAGACCTGGTTCAGGGCATCTTCGCCTACCTCATCGGCACCATCATCATCTTCGGCATCATCTTCTGGCTGATCGCCAACGGACACGGATTCGCTCAGATCGACCCTGAGATGCTGTACCTGCCTGGCCCTGGCAGCGACCTTGGACCGTTGTATCTCTTCTCCCTCGTACTGACTGGAGCACTCGGCGGCTGGTGCTGGCCTGACATATTCGTCCGTCTCTTCACTCAGAACGGCGTTCGCACCATTCGCAAGACAGCTATGCAGGCGATGCCCACACTCTTGGTCTTCGCAACGGCGCTCAACGTGATGGCACTCCTGGCATCATCTGTGCCGGAGGTCCAGGCGGCCCCAGACACAGTGTGGTTCCTTGTGACATCTGTCGGCGGACCATTCCTTCTGGGGCTCGCAGCAATCTGTGTGCTCGGCGCCTCAATGGGCAACGTCGGCGCAAATCTGCAAGCAATCGGAGCCACAGTCGCGAATGACGTGATCGGACCGATCCAAGGTAAGAAAGTCAATAATGCGAACATCGGTCGGTTGGCAGTCGGTGCCGTCACGATCGCTTCATCAGCTGGCGCCATGCTCACAGCGGCCGCCGACAGCGGACTCATTGTGCTTGCTCAAGTGTCGTATCAAGGCGTGTGCCAGCTGGCCCCCGCGCTGTTCCTGGGGATCTTCTGGCGCAGAGCGACCGCCCTCGGCGCATCGCTGGGCATGTTGTCAGGGTTCTGCACGGCGGCCGCAGTTCAGCTCATCTACCCTCTGTCTGTCCCATGGCTCGGCGGCCTCACCTCCGGTGTTGTGGGGTTGGCCGTAAACGTCACCGTCATGGTCAGCCTCGCGTACCTCACACCGAACAGCGGGGCAGAGCAGGTGCGGGTCGACAGCCTCTTCAATGAACTGAAAACGACGAAAGGACCTGTACGGTAATGACCTCTCATCCGGGAACTGCGACACGTCGAACCGGTTACATCTGGCACGAGCGATTCGCTTGGCATGACACTTCAACCCACGCAGGGTTCCTCCCATCTGGCGGTTTGCTCCAACCACTCGAGCACTTCGAGAGTGCAGCATCAAAAGCACGCATGCACAGTCTGGTCGAAGTCAGCGGTGCTGGAGAAAGCCTCATAGATCTGGACTTCTCACCAGCGACCAGGGATATGCTCCTCTCCGTCCATACCCGCCGACACGTGGACAGTATTGAGCAGCAAAGCTGCCAATCGGGTGGTGACGCAGGCGACGGCTCCTCTCCCTTTGGAAGGGGTTCTTTCGAGATCGCACAAATGGCCGCAGGAGCAACCACTGCCGCACTGACCGCCGTTCTCCAGGACCGTGTAGACAATGCGTATGCGCTAGTCCGACCTCCCGGTCACCACGCCGAACGTGACACAGGTCGGGGGTTCTGCATCTTCTCGAACGTTGCGATCGCTATCGAGGAAGCCCGGCGACTGCGACTCGCACAGAGATTCGCCATAGTGGACATTGACGTTCACCATGGAAATGGAGCACAGTCGATCTACTGGGATGATCCGAATGTTCTGACGATCTCCCTGCACCAGGATCGCCTTTTCCCCCTTGACTCCGGCATGGTCGATGAAGTCGGATCAAGCGACAGCGACTATACGAACATCAACGTTCCGCTGCCTGCAGGATGCGGAAACGGCGCCTACAAAGCAGCACTGGACAGGTGCGTGGCACCTGCCGTCGAGTCATTCCAGCCTGACGTGATCATCGTCAGCTGTGGATTCGATGCCTCCTCGGCCGACCCTCTCGGACGTATGTGTGTGTCGGCTGGAGGCTATGCCGAAATCACAGAACGCCTGATTGCTCTCGCAAACGAAACCTGCGATGGAAAGATCGTGTTCTCACACGAAGGCGGTTACTCACCTATGTATGTTCCCTTCTGCGGCCTCGCAGTCATCGAGTCACTCGCGGGCTTTACTGCGCGAACACCTGACCCCTACTCTTGGGCCTTCGACGAGTATCCCGTGCACGACCTCACGGCAGATCAGGACAAGGCTATCCAAGCTGTCGTTGATGCAAGGTCACAGGTGACTGGGCACGGCGGCTGAAAGATCGAAGGCATGCATCACCTCACATGAACCGCCTGTCGCCGTAGCAACGGACGCTGCGAACCTATCTCCCCCGAGACAGCTAGGCTGTAGAAATGCCCGGCAAATCTCCGACGTTGCGTGATCTGGCGCGTCATCTCGGCGTATCGATGACTACTGCATCCGATGCGCTCCGAGAGACTGGGCGCGTTTCTCCGACAACCCGTGCACGCGTCAGGGAGGTCGCCAAAGCGATCGGCTACACACCCAATCGAGCCGCACAAGAGCTTCGAAATCGGACGAGTCGAACTGTTGGCCTGTACATTCCCCGCCGGGTCATGGCCCAAGAGTTCTACATGCCCTTCACGATGGCACTGGCGGATGAGCTTGGCCGCGGGCATCTTGACCTCACCGTTATCGCGGATGCGGAAAGTCAGACTGATGCTAGCTCGTGGGATGACTTCGCAGCGGTGATCGTGATTGATGCGAGGATCTCTGACGCCCCGCTCAGCGCCAACCTCGAGTCTCATGTACCGCTGTTCACAGCAGGACGCATCCAGGGTATATCCTCCAGCAGAGTCGCAGCAGTCGTTGAACTCGACTACCGAACCATGTTGAGATCTGCACTTGATCGACTTCATAAAGAACGATTAATTGAACATCCGATATTCTTGGCTTTCGAAGCTGCATATGATTATTCATGGTCGCATCAATTACTATCTGAGTACCATGATTGGTGGCAAAGGAAGCAACTGTTAGCAAATTATTGGACCGTCTCAGCCAAACCCGACCAGTGGCCGACGCCAGCAATGCTAGCCGAATGGTCTGGAGCCGAGACGCGATATGACGTGATTATCTTTGGTGGCCCCCTTCTAGCCCTGGTCACCCGCTCGCAAGACGGCTTCGACGCACTTCTCAGTAAAGACGGCCACAGGAGTATAGTTTTAACTACCAGCGAAGTGGAATCAAGACTCGTTAAAAGCGATATTATTCTTGATATTAGAGCACGAAAATTTGGAGAATCTATCGGGAATATTTGTCTGAACTACCTGACTGGTGGAGACTATCCAGAGCACCAGTTCATCGAGCCATCCATTATCACTGACTCTAAGTAGCTCAACAGCATATCTTCAATCGCACTGCGAACGCACTCACCAGTCAGACACGTGCGTTACAGGTTCGGAGCTCATGGAAAGCAAGCCGAGCAACTTCATCCGAAATTGCGTGACTAGTGGCTGGGCACACTCACACCCAGCCGCAGAACTCAGAGCTAGTTATCCTCGAGAAGATGCCCTATGACCTGAACATCATCCATGCCAACGGGTTCAACCTGGCACTGCTGAAGTGACCCTAAGAGTAGAGATTCACCCCCACAACCAAAGGCATCACTCGGATTCGAATCATTCGGTCACTCAACTGGTACCCAGCAAATCAGGTCGCGCGACTTGTAGCCGCCGATTCCAACTCACTGCCGCTGATGCCGTTGATGAACCGTCCTGGGTCTTGTTCCGCTGTTCTGGTGCAGGAATCTGTTCCTGCTGGGGTTCATAGTAGTGGGCTTCGACTTCTGCTGGGGTGCGGTATCCGAGGTGCTCATGCAGCCGGGCGGTGTTCCACCAGTGGGCCCAGTTCATCGTGGCGAACTCGACCTCGGTCAGGGAGCTCCATGAGGGCTGGGAGTAGATCAGCTCGGTCTTGTACAACCCGTTGACCGTCTCTGCCAGGGCGTTGTCGTAGGAATCTCCCACAGTCCCGACCGAGGGGCGGATCCCGTGATCAGCGAGTTTCTCAGTGTAGGCCACAGCAACGTACTGACCCCCGCGGTCGCTGTGATGGACCAGCTGGGCGCCCTCCTGCCTTCTGGCGGTGACCAGGGCGTGTTCCAACGCTTCTAAGGACAGCGCCTCGGTAGTCATCGTTGCACGGGTTGCCCAGCCAACGATCCGTCGGCTGTAGGCGTCGATGACGAAAGCGGTGTAGACGAACCCGGCAATGGTGGGCACGTAGGTGATGTCCGCGACCCAAAGTAGCCCCGGAGCAGGGACTTTGAAGTTGCGTTCGACCAGGTCAGGCCGATGATCAGGGGTCCGTGCTCCCACCGTGGTCACCGGCTTCCGGCCCCGCAGTGCCCCACTGACTCCGGCGATGCGCATCAGCCGGGCGGTCTGGTCCCGGCCGATATCCCAGCCTTCACGGCGCAGGGCATGCCACATCTTCCGCACCCCATAGACCCCGTAGTTCGCCGCGTGGATCCGCTGTATCTCAGGGATCATCAGATCGTCCTTCAACCCCCGGGCCGAGCGGACCCGGGCCTTAGCGGCCCGGTAGCCCCGTGAGGTAATGAACCCACCCTCTGTCGCAGCCAATGTGCGACAGATGAGCTCGACCCCGAAACGCTCCTTATGCGGCCATTCGCGGTTGAGTGTGGAGGTGTCGTGAGTCAAGGGGCTCGCGCCCTTGT